>NZ_JBYOLC010000001.1:0-757555 GCF_057798995.1 Shinella sp. 20P9.1.1 | reverse complement strand
AACGGATGAACCGGACACTACAGGACCGTTTGATGAGGGATCTGCGTCTGAAGGGCGTCTGCGGCATGGACGACGGTAACGCTTTCCTGCCTCAGTTCATGGAGCGCCATAACCGCCAGTTTGCCATTACCCCTGCCCGACCTGACGACTTGCACCAGCCGTTGAATCTTGCCCCCGATCGGCTGTGCGACGTCCTGTGCAAACGTGAGCAGCGTTACATCGGTGCCCAGTTGACGTTTTCGTTCGAGCGCCAGCGGATCATGCTCGAGGAGAACGAGGTGACGCGTGGACTGGTCGGGCGCTAGGTCGAGACCTATGCCTATGCGGATGGTCGATTGGATGTCCGCTGGAAAGGTCATTTCCTGCCCTACCGGGTCTTTGACAAGGACCAGCGGGTGACGCATGCGGCGATCACCGAGAACAAGCGGCTCGGCGATGTTCTGGCATATATCAAGGAGCGGCAGGAGCCGTTGCCGTCACCGAACGTGAAGACCAACAGCGACAAGAACGGTTACGTCAAACGGACTCGCGGCCCCTGGTCGTCGGAAGGATTTCGTGAACGAACCGGCGGTAATTGCGCGGCGCGAGACGGCGCTTTCCCAAGTTGATGCTGCGGAATAATCCGTCATCGCAAAGTCTCAAAGCTAAAGCCGAAGGGGTGGCTCTCAGACACCTCCCTGCCGCCGTATTTGGCTTTCCAGTTGCAAAAGGTCGTTTCGGAAATCCCGTGCCTACGGCAAAGATCAGTCGCTTTCGCTCAGGCCTCCTGTTCCTTCAACACTGCAATGATCTGCTCTTCCGTAAATCGCTGCTTCTTCATAGGCAATTTCTCAATGGGCCGAACTCTAATCCATTCTGGAAGGTCGTCAGGGCTTGTATCTGTGCTTGAATTTGCGAGTCCGCTCGCTTTTCACTTTGCCGCGTTGCTCAACGAGCGCTAGCCAAAGTGTAGATTTCGTCATAGGCAGAGCCGAACTCGCCAGTTCGGTTGTCCGCACCGGCACCGCCATGCCGATGCGGACAAATACAGCCTGAGGCTGAACGGAAAGGTCCGGGTAAAGGTCGCGGAGGCGACCTTTACGGACCTCCCGCCGCGCTCAAGCCGCCCTTGCCGCCTTCACGAAGGCGGCGATCTTGTCGATATCCTTGCGGAAGCCGCCTTCCGGCAGCGGCTTGTTGGTGTGCGTCAGCGAATCCACCGCCCAGGGCTGCACGGCGGCGATTGCGGCCGCGACGTTGTCCGGGCCGAGACCGCCGGCAAGGATGACCGGCAGCTTGCTGCGCTTGACGATCTCGCGGCTCAGCGACCAGTCATGCGTGACGCCCGCCGCGCCGATGCCGCCGATATGGGCAGCGACGGAATCGAGGATGAAGAGGTCCGAATAGGGCTCGAAGGCTGCGGCATGGTCGAGCGCCTCCGGCCCCGTCATCGGAATGGCCTGCAAGATGCGCAGCTGAGGATAAAGCGGCAGGAGTTTTTCCCGCAGCACTTTTACCTGCTCGGGCGTTACCAGCGAGATATTGCCGCAAAGGTGCAGCACGTCCGGCTGGACGGCCGCCACCATGTCGGCGATGGCGCCGAGATCGCTTTCGACTGAAAGCGCAACCCGCTGTGCCTTGCCCTTGAGGGCATCGGCAATCTCGCGGGCCGTCGCAAAGTCGATCTCCCCCGGCAGACCGCGCTTGGACGGGGTGAGACCGAGATAATCGACGCCGGCCGCAGCAGCGGCGAGGGCTTCGGAAACGGTCTGCATAGTGTAAATCTGGACTTTCACGGCACTACCTGTGTCTGAATACTAGATGGATTTCGGAAGGATGGCGTTGACCATCCGCTCTTCGGTGAGTTGCGCGCGTTCGGCATTGCGCGCTACGAGCGCTGAATAAAGCGCGTCTATAAGGGCCATCTGCGCGATCTGTGCGGCCATCGGCTCGCTGCCCTGCTCGTGGGAGACGCTGACGAGCACGACATCGGCTAGCCGCGCCAGCGGCGAGGCGCTGTTGCCGGTGATACACAGCGTCGCCGCGCCGCGGGATCTGGCTTCCTGCAGCACCAAGACAGGGTCACTGGTGATGCCCGAATAGGAGATGACCACAACGAGATCATCCGCTCCGGTCAGCGCCGAATGCATGATCTGAAGCTGAGAATCGACCGGCGCGTCGCAGCGCAACCCAAGACGGATGCAGCGCTGGTAGAAGGCCTGTGCGACGATGCCGGACCCGCCGACGCCGCCGACGAGGATGTGGCGGGCACCCGCGATCAGATCGAGCGCCCTGGCGAAGGTGCCGTCGTTCAGCACGCCCTGCGTATCGCTGATCGCCTGCGCCACGGCGCGGAAGAGGCGGTTTGCGGCCAGGAGGTCACTCGTTTCCGGCTCGCTCGCCGTCTCGGTACGTCCGCCGCGCGGCTCCTGCGCCAATGCGAGCTTGAGGTCGGTGAACCCCTCGAACCCGGCCGTGCGACACATGCGCAAAACCGTGGTGTCGCTGACGTCGGTCGCCTGGGCGATGGCCGACATGGAGTTGCGGATCGTCGCCTCGACATTGTCGAGAACCCAAAGCGCAACGCGCCGTTCCGAATCCGACAGCTTCGGCAGGACGCTGCGCAACCGGCTGCTGGCCGGGCTTGCGGGAACGCGCGGATCGACATTCATGAACGGTTCTCTCGCTGGCGAACGCTTTCGCAAATGAAGCTAGCATGGCCATGTTGTGGTGTCACTATAGACATGCCATTTTTGATGTGGCATCACTGCATAGACGCAGCCGGAGGGCTGCATGAGCTTTTCGGGGAGGAAATCGTGAAGCTGAAACGTCTTCTCATTGCAGGCGCATCCTTAGCGCTTACAGCATTCCCGGCAACGGCCGGCGAGCTTACTTTCTGGCACGCCTATGCCGGACAGCAGGACAAGGTCGATTTCATCAACTTCGCGCTGGATGCCTTCGCCAAGAAGCATCCCGACATCACGCTCGATGTCGTCGCCGCCGAACAATCGGCCTACAAGACCAAGCTGAACACGGCGATGGCCTCCGGCAATCCGCCCGATGTCTTCTACACCCTGCCCGGCGGCTTCCTGAACGCCTTCGTCAAGGGTGGCCAGATGTACGCGCTTGACCAGGACCTCGCCAAGGATGGCTGGCGCGAAAGCTTCCTGGAAAGCGCCATCGCCCAGACGAGCAAGGACGGCCACACCTATGCCGTGCCTGTCGACGTCGACTCCGTCGTCTTCTGGTACGACAAGGCACTGTTTGCCGAAAAGGGCTGGACGGTTCCCAAGACCTATGACGAGCTGATGGCGCTCGCCGAGAAGATCAAGGCCGACGGCATCGTGCCCTTCGCGCTCGGCAACAAGGATTCCTGGCCGGCCACCTTCTGGTTCCAGTACATGGAAATGCGCCTCAAGGGTTCCGGCGTCATCGCTTCCTTCGTCAATGGCGATGCCAATGCCACGCTCGGCCCGGAAGGCGAAAAAGCCTTCGAAAAAGTCGCCGAGATCGCCAAGAACGACTATTTCCCGACCGGCTTCAATGGCATGAGCGACCAGGAAGCCAACATGCTCTTCCTGAACGGCCAGGCCGCGATCCTGCTCAACGGCACCTGGCAGATCGGCGCTTCGACCGATGCGCCCGAAGGCTTCGAGCTCGGCACCTTTGCCTTCCCGACCGTTGAAGGCGGCGCAGGCGACCAGACCGACGTGCTGGCGGGCGTTGCCGCTTCCTTCGGCATTTCGGAAAAGGCCGAGAACAAGGCCGATGCGGTCACGCTCCTGAAGTTCCTCTCCTCGCCCGAGGTGATGACCAAGTATGTCGAGCTACGCAAGACGATGGTAACCGTGAAGGGCGCCACGACGGAAGCGGCCGCCGGCCCCGTTCTCTACGGCATCAGCAACGACCTGATGAATGCCGCCGGCCACCTCGATTCCTTCTATGACACGGCCATGCCCCCGGCTGCGACCAACACCTATTACACTGCGCTCCAGGGCGCGCTGGATGGGTCCGTGACGCCAGCCGACGCCGCCAAGCGCCTCGAAGGCGCGCTGAAGGAAAACAAATAGCCTCCCAAGGTTGCAGCCGCCGGACTTCCGGCGGCTGCGCACATCTCCAGACGCCGGCGGGATCATGAGCACGGACATCGGCCTAGCGAAAAGACACAATCGGGCGACGCTGCTCTTCCTGGCGCCGGCCCTGATCTTCGTCTTCGCCTTTGTCGCCTATCCGGTGGTCTATGCCGGCTGGCTGTCGATGTTCGAATGGGACGGCGCATCGGCCCCGATCTTCGTCGGCGCCGGCAATTTTCTCAGGCTTGCCGCCGATCCCGTCTTCTGGGCATCGCTCGGCCGCAATCTGCTGGTCGCCCTCTCCGCCATCGTCTTCCAGGTCTTCCTCGCGCTCGCCATCGCCTATTGCCTGGTGCGCATCGTGCCGGCCTTCAGCCGCATCTTCCTGTTCTTCTATCTCGTGCCTGTCATGGTCAGCGAGATCTGCATCGGCCTGCTCTGGCGCTTCATGTACAATCCCTATTTCGGGCTGGTGAACGCGGCGCTGAAGGCTGTCGGCCTCGACAGCCTCAAGCGCGGCTGGCTGGGCGAATCCGAAACCGCCTTCCTCGCCGTCGTCGTGGTGATGAGTTTCACCTATCTCGGCCTCTACGTGCTGCTCTTCACCGCCGCCGTGCGCAGCGTACCGGAAAGCGTCTATGAGGCCGCCGAACTTGACGGGGCCGGCGATATCAGAAAATTCTTCTCCATCACCGTGCCGATGGTGTGGGATGCCGTACGCGCCAATTCGCTGCTCGCGATCATCGGCTCGCTGAAAACCTTCTCGCTGGTCTTCGTGCTGACCAATGGCGGACCGAGCCACGCCAGCGAGGTCGTCTCTACCTATCTGTACAAGATGGGCTTCGGCAGCTTCCAGATGGGTTACGCCGCCACCATCGGCTTCGTTCAGATGGTGCTGACGGCGCTCGCCGCCTGGGTCGTCTTCCGGTTCCTGCGCCGCAAGGGGGATGCATGAACGCCGTCCGCCGCTGGAACCGCACGAGCACGGTCGTGCTCGCCCTCCTCACGCTGCATGTGCTGATGGTGATCTTCCCCTTCGTCTGGATGATCTACAGCACCTTCAAGACCAACAAGGAATTCATGCGGTCCGTCTGGTCCTTCCCGACGAGCCTGAATTTCGACGCCTATGTCGGCGCCTGGAGCGGCGGGGCGCTCGGCGGCTACGCTGTCAATTCGCTGATCATCATGGCTGGCGCGACCATCATCACGGTGCTGGTCTCGACGCTTGCCGGCTATGCGCTCGCCGTCTATCGTCCGCGCTGGATGCCGGCGGTGGAACTGTCGCTGACGGCGGCGATGGCCATTCCCGCCTATGTCGCGCTGGTGCCGCTCGTCGTGATGCTGCGCACCGCCGGCCTTCTCGATACCCATCTCGGCGTCATCCTGCCGACCGCCGCCTTCAACGTGCCCGTCTCGATTTTCATCATGCAAGCCTTCTTCAACACGCTGCCGCGCGAACTCTTCGATGCCGGCCGCGTCGACGGCGCTTCCGAATGGATGATCTTCCGCACAATCGCCTTGCCGATCGCCCGGCCCGCCATGTTCACCGTCGGCATCGTCAACATGATCTGGGTGTGGAACGACTTCCTCTTCCCCGTCGTCTTCATCAACAATCCCGCCCGCAAGACGTTGCCGGTCGGCCTCACCGATTTCGTCGGCGAGCATGTGACCAACTATCCGGTCATGCTCGCGGCGATCCTGATGGCGGCCATCGCGCCCCTCATCCTCTTCGTCTTTTTCGAACGCCAGATCACGGCCGCGCTCATCGGCGGCGCTGTGAAGGAATGATCTTTCCAGGAGAAATGCCCATGTCCGACACCCCTTCCAAAGCCCTCGAATTCGCCAGCCGCGCCGTCTTCTACGAGCCGGAAGAGCATTCCCAGTCGATCAGCTACCCGATCTACATGTCGGCGAACTTCCAGTACGGCGGCGACATCTACGACCAGATCGTCGCCGGCGCGCGCAAGGAGGTGAACATCTACTCGCGCTGCGGCAACCCGACGGAATACAAGCTCGAGGAGCATATCGCTCAGCTCACGGGCGGCACCGGCTGCCTTGCCACCGCTTCCGGCATGGCCGCCATCTCGCATGCCCTCTTCGGCATCATGAAGGCCGGCGATCATATCGTCGCCGACCTCACCACCTATTCCTCGACCCATGAGTTCTTCGATCACCGCGCCCAGGACTTCGGCCTCAAGGTCAGCCTCGTCGATTGCACCGACGTGCGCGCCGTCGAAAACGCCTTCACGCCCGAAACGAAGGTCCTCTACGTAGAGGCCATCGCCAATCCGACGATGAAGGTGCCGCCGCTGAAGAAACTCGTCGAGATCGCCCATGCGCGCGGTATCGTCGTCATCTGCGACAACACCTTCGCCTCCCCCGCCGTCTGCCGCCCGCATGATTTCGGCGTCGACGTCGTAGTGGAAAGCGCAACCAAATTCATCGGCGGCCACAACGACGCGGTCGGCGGCGTCATCACGCTGAAATCCGATCTCCTGCCGAAGGATTGGCTGGAGGACGTGCGCTGGAACACGCTGAACAAGCTCGGCGCGCCGCTCTCGCCCTTCAATGCCTGGCTCCTGCTGCGCGGTGCGCAGACGCTGGCGTTGCGCCTCGAAAAGCAGTGCGCCAATGCACTGGCGCTCGCCAAGCACCTTGAAGCCCACCCGGCCGTGAAGCGCGTCTTCTATCCCGGCCTGCCCTCGCACCCGAACTACGCCTCGGCTTCCGAACAGCTCATCGGTGGCGGCGCCATGCTGTCCTTCCAGGTCGATGACGAGGCCTGCGGCGTGCGCCTGCTCAAGCGCCTGCAGCTCTGCTGCTTCGCCGCCAGCCTCGGGGGCCTTCGCACCACCACGCAGGTGCCCGCCACCATGGCCTTCCTCGACATTCCGAGCCAGGAACGCGAGGCGATGGGCGTCGTCGACGGCCTCGTGCGCTTCTCGGTCGGTATCGAGCATATCAACGACATCATCGCCGACGTTGACCGGGCCATCGCCCTCATGCACGTCGATCTCTGAGGCGGAGCATATGGCCGTCATTGTCCTTCTCGGCGATATCAACATCGATCTCGTGCTCGCCATCCCCGCCTATCCCGGCGAGGGTGGCGAGGCAATCGCCACCGGCCAGACGGCGATGATCGGGGGCTCTGCGACGAACACGGCCATCGCGCTCGCCAAGGCGGGGCACGACTGCCGGCTGATCGGCCGGGTCGGGATCGATTCCTGGGGCCGCGAGGCATTGTCGGAGCTTGCCGCCACCGGCATCTCCACCCGCTGGATCGGCCGCGACGATCGGGAACCGACCCAGATCAACGTCATCACCGTCAGCCCTGCCGGCGAACGCACGATGTTCGCCTATCGCGGCGCCAATGCGTGCCTGTCAGCTGCCGATGTCGACCCGGCAGCCTTCGCGGGCGCGGCCCTGTTCCACCTTTCCGGCTACGCCCTGCTCCAGCCGCGCCAGGCCGAAGCCGCCCTCACCGCCATCGACCTCGCCGTCGATGCCGACATCCCCGTGACCCTCGACATTCCCGGTGGCGTGGTGTCAGGTATAGCCGAACAGGTGAAATCCCTGATGCCAAAGATCGACACCATCTTACTCGACGGCAGCGACCTCCCTCACCTCCTCGCGCAGCCTCAGGACACGGCACAGAAAACACTTGTCGCCATGCTGCTGGAAGGCGGCGTCAAGCGCGTCGCCATCAAGGGGTCCGGCACCGCTTCCCTGCTCTATCAAGCTGGTGGAATGGACAGCGCCCCGTGGTTTGCGGTCCAGGTGGTCGATACAATCGGTGCTGGCGATGCCTTCGCCGCCGGCCATATCCACGGCCGCGTCACCGGGCTTTCCGGCCCGGATTGCTGCCGTCTTGCGAATGCCTATGGCGCCATAGCGGTAACAGGCAAGGGTGCCGGGCCAGCGATGCCGGCTCTAGACGCAGTCCTCGCCTTTTTGGAAAGATCATAAAAACGGTCCGGTCATACCTTGAGCCACCTTACCGTCAATCTCTCTCTGACGGTGCCGCCAGCTATGGCGAAACAGCATGGCCCGCCCTAGTTTCTCTGCAGATTGCGCAAAGCCAATACTCATCAAGTGTCGATGAATCAAATCTCACATATACATAGGAATCCTACGTATATCGCTTTACGGGAAAGCCGAATCAGCCGAACTCCATCGACCATCGTATCCTGGAAGGAATATCCCGGGTCGCAGTAATCTTGCGCGCCGATGAATGGGCCAATGCTAACGAGCTCGGCTTGAACCCGACACAACTTTCAATCCTCGCTCTCCTTGAGGGCCGCAAGGACGGGCTAGGTGTCAAAGATATCGAGGCCTATCTCGGCGTGTCGCAACCATCCGCCACGGATTCCATCAATGCCCTGGAAAAGAAGGGGCATGTGGAAAAGCGGACGGGACCGACGGACGCTCGGTCCGTGTTCATCTTTACGACAATGGCCTTGCCGCATTCGGAGCGGGTGCACCAAGCGATCTCACCGGCCAGGCGGTGGCGTCGCTTGCATAAGCAGAGCAGCAGCAATTACTGGTGACCCTCGTCAAGATGATCCGCCATCTTCAGGAGAAGAACGCCGTCCCGGTTCAGCGGATGTGCGTCACCTGTCGATATTTCGACCCCTTCGTCCATAGAGGCAAAGGGCGCCCCTATCATTGTCATTTCGTGGATGCGTCTTTCTACCGGCAGGAGTTCCGCGTCGATTGCCGCGACCATGAACAAGCCGATCCCGCTTTCCGGGCTGGCGCCTGGGAAGCTTTCCAGATGGGATATCCAACCCTCTAGGCAAAGACCAGAAAGGAAATCACATGCTCAGATCCATATTGACCGCGCGCGCTTCGCCGCCGGAACCGCCTTGCTGTGCAATACGACAGCGAGCGCCCATTCGGTGAAGGCCGAACCGAGCCAGGCCGCTCAGGCTTCACTCGACATCATCGAGACGAAGATCATCAAAAAGGGCGGCACCGCGACCTTCAGCACGCGTTCCCGGCGAAGCAGGCAAGCACAGCCCGATGCTACGTGTGAATTCGAAGGCTCCAGCGTCTATGCCTATGTCTGGCCGACCAGCCTCGACAGCAGCAATGTCGACTTCTACCAGAAACAGGGCATCGTCGCGCTCGCTGTGATCCTCCATCCCGATTTCGACGATGCGGCTAACAGCGGCCGGAACTGGCACAAATGGCATCCGCACTGGGTTGTGCTCGCAGAAGACGAAGCCTGCCCTGGCGGTCTGAAAGTGGTCGACACTCCCAAGGGCGCCACGCCGAAGGTCCCCAAGACTTGGCCGGGCGTTCCGCTTCTGATCGACAGTCCTGATTATTCGACGACCTTGAAAGATGACACGGTCGATGTCGAAATCCCGCTTTCGCTGATCGGCGGCATCAAGGGCGCCTCCTTCGACGGCGTGACGGTCGGTCTGAAGGTCAACGGCAATCTGCATGCTCCGCTTCTTTGCGTCAGCAATGTCTTCAAGGTCGCATCCGGCAATCTCAGCCTGCCGGGCAAGTTCGACAAGGCGAAGTGTCGATTCGCGCTGGTTCGCCGACTGCCACCGACGAACCAGCATATTCTCCCCTCTAGGCTAACAGAGGAAAAGGACATTGACAGGATTGCTCCCGATGATCCGGAAAACGCAACAACCACGATGGCGGGAGACAGGCCGCTTGCGCCGGAAATGGCCGTGAGCGAGTCGTTCAACACGCCGAAACCATTGACGCTTGCCGGATTGCGCGGCCGGCCGGTCTTCCTTCACAGCTTTCAGTTGCCATGCCCCGGATGGGTGTCGGAGGCCATTCCGCAAATCAGGCGCATCGAGCATGTTTTTGGCCACACAGACCTGCAGATCATCGGCCTTCACACTGTCTTCGAACATTCATGCGGCCATGGCGCCGGTAAACCTCAAGGCCTTCCTGTACGAATACCGCATTACCACAACCATCGCAGTCGATAAGGGCCGACGAGACATCGGGTATTCCCGTGACTATGCGGCGGTTCGCGATGCGCGACACACCATCCTCCGTGCTGATCGGCCGAGATGGTATGCTGCTCCGTCGCGCGTTAGGCGTCGAGGACGATCTTGCGATTGGGGCGCGGCTGGCCATGCCCTTGCCCGCTCCGGTTCCTGAGCACATCGGCAGCCGCCAAACTTCAGATGACGGCAATTGTGCCGACGGCCGATGCAAAACGCCGGGAGGTAAAAGCTGACATTCTCCAATCCGGGAGCCGTTAAGCATTTGGGCCATAATACTTTCGATCTCGAAACGCATGGCGTGCCGCGAACGAAAAACGCCTTAGACCTCGGTGCTGGCAGACAGCACCGAGCCGAGCAATCCAGGAAAACGCGCCTCCAGATCGTCTTGCCGGAGGCTGAGGCGGCGACCGCGCCCCAAGGCCTCGTTGCGGATGACACCCGCCTCGCGGAGCACCTTCATCAGGTGCGACTTCGTCGATTTCGGCATTGAGGGATCGGAGAGATGGCATTGCGCCATTTCCATCGGGCCGCCGGCGAGCTGGCGGACGATCGCGAGGCGCTCTGGGTCGCTCAGCGCAAAAAGCACTTCGGTCAGTTGCATATCCGACCGGGCAGGATGGGGGAGTTCCATGATCTCAGATGCCATGGTTCGATTTTAATTGAACCGTTACAAAAATGATAGTAGAGATCGGTTCGAAATTATTCGAACAATCAGGTGTATCGTGACCGATATGACGTTCGCCGTACCGCTCCGCAATTCTGCCGGCCTCCGCATCACGCTTGCCGGCATGGCCGTCATGATGGCCGGCGCCAGCGCGCCCTCGCCTTTCTATCCCGCGCTTCAGCAGGAGATCGGCTTTTCGGCCGCGACGCTGACCGGGATCTTTGCCGTTTATACGGTAGCACTGCTGATGTCGCTGCTCGTCACGGGATCGCTGTCGGACCACGTTGGTCGGCGACCGGTGATTTCGGGAGGGTTTGCCCTGATGGCACTGAGCCTGCTGCTCTTTTGGCAGGCCGGCGACGTAGCGGGATTGATCGTCGCGCGTGCACTGCAAGGCATCGCGGCCGGATTGCTCCTCTCTGCACTGTCGGCGACAGTGGTGGATCTCGAGCCAAAGAACAAGCCGGGAAGTGCCTCGGTATGGAATTCCGTTATTCCTCTGGGCGGGCTTGCCGTTGGTGCACTCTTGGCGGGCATCTTGATGGACGTGACGAATAGAGCGGAAGCGGATGTATTCGGCACGCTGGTCGCCGCCTATGCGCTGTTTGCCGTCGTGATCTGGCTCATCCCTGAAACCGCACCGCGACATTATGGTGTGTGGGCCTCGCTTCGTCCACGGATCGGCGTGCCGGCAACGGCTGCCAAAGCTTTTTGGCGCAGCGCACCGGCAGTTATCGCCGGCTGGGCGACGGGTGGTCTGTACCTATCGCTCGGGGCACCGATCGTCCGGCATGTCTTCGGCGCGGAGGATCATGTAACCCAGGCCGGCGTGATCGTCCTGCTCTGTGCAGCCGGCGCCGTCGCCTGCTATATTGCGCGGAGCCGGTCCTCGCGACAGGTCACGCTTTACGGAACATCCGCACTTGCCATCGGCACCGCGCTGACGCTTGC
The DNA here is from genome assembly GCF_057798995.1 of Shinella sp. 20P9.1.1. Lineage (NCBI taxonomy): Bacteria > Pseudomonadati > Pseudomonadota > Alphaproteobacteria > Hyphomicrobiales > Rhizobiaceae > Shinella > Shinella sp. 20P9.1.1. Next base: position 745,907 of record NZ_JBYOLC010000001.1, on the reverse strand, counting down.
CGCAATCGCCTGGTCATCGCTGCCCGCCTATCTTGCTGCACTTACGATCGCAGGAACAGGTTTTGGAACCTGCTTTTATGGCGTGCTGCGTTCGATCGTTCCAGTGGTTCGCCCGGACGAGCGCGGAGAACTCTTTGCCGCACTGTTTACATTGAGCTATCTCGCCTTCGGTCTGCCCACGCTATTGGCCGGCATATGCGTCGGCGCCTTCGGCCTGACGGCAACAACACTTGGCTATGGCGCCGTGATCGTTGTGTTTTCGACATTGGCGGGCTTGCTGCGGAAATTCGGGACGGGGGATTGAGCGGCCAAGCCGGCCGTGACCGAAAATCTCGTCCTTTAATACCAGCCAGCCGAACGAGCATGCATGGGCCACCATCGATGATCGCGAAACCTCATATCAAGATGGATTTCGTGCGCGTCGGCACGCCAAAGATCACGGCCGATGCATCGCACCCGTAGCCTGCCCTTTTAACGGTTCCTTGAAATCAAATAGGATTTGGCGATCTCGTGCAGTCGGGCGTTCCCGAATTTCTCCCCATGACCGCCGTGAACCACATCGACTTCAAGCGTCGACAAGCGCGTCATGGTGACTTTGTAGGCCTCGATGTTGCATCCCGGCAAATCATCCACAAGCCCTCCCTGATATATGGCGTCCCCACTGAAGAACTCCCCCGTCCTCTGATCGAGCAGTCCGATGGAACCGGGAGAATGTCCGGGAAGATGCAGGACCGTGTAACAGGCGTCGCCGATGTCGATGACATCATTTTCCGCGAGGATCGTCGTGAGCGGTGCTGGTGCGATTTTGTAGGTTTCCGGGGTCACGCCAGAGGGCGTCGGCGCAGTCAGGGCACCCGACTGCGTGCGAAAATAGTCGGCGAGTGTGTCCGCATCCGGCATCAGCTTAAAGGCTTCAGCCTCGGCCGCGTGGCCCAGCCGGGTCTCGAATTCGTGGAACGAGCCGACATGATCGACGTGAACATGGGTCGCCACCGCAAACACGGGCTTGCCTGAGCGTATGTTCAACGCGCTCCTGAGATCGTCGAGACCCATGCCGAAATCGATGACGAGGTCGGCATCCTTGCCAACAACGTGGAACATGTTGGCCTGGAAAAATTTATGGACATGCGGCTCGCAGATCCGGGTGAGCCGGTCCGAGATCACGTCCTTTGAAAACCAATTCGTGTTGGTCAAGATGGTCTCTCTCAATGCAGCAGCTTGCCGAGGAAGCGCTTCGTGCGCTCGTGCGTCGGGGCAGAAAACAGGATACCGGGCTTGTTGCGCTCGATGATCTGGCCGCCATCCATGAAGACCACTTCACTTGCGACCTCGCGTGCGAAATTCATCTCGTGGGTGACGCAGACCATCGTCATGCCATCGGCGGCGAGCGAGATCATCGTGTCCAGCACCTCCTTGACCATTTCGGGATCAAGCGCCGAGGTCGGCTCGTCGAACAGCATGATGCTGGGGTTCATGCAAAGCGCACGTGCGATGGCGACGCGCTGCTGCTGGCCGCCGGAAAGCTGACCCGGATACTTGTCGGCCTTTTCCGGAATATGCACGCGTTCGAGATATCTCATGGCGATCTCGACCGCCTGTTTCTTCGGCAGCTTGCGCACCCAGCGCTGGGCGACCGTGCAGTTTTCCAGAACCGTCAGATGCGGAAAAAGGTTGAAGTGCTGAAACACCATGCCCACGTCGCTTCGCACGCGATCGATGCGCTTGAGCTGGCTGGTGAGCTCGACACCGTTGACGATAATTGAACCTTCCTGGTGCACCTCCAGACGGTTCATGCAGCGGATCAGTGTCGATTTGCCCGAGCCCGACGGACCGCAGATGACGATGCGCTCGCCCTTGTTCACGGTCAGATCGATGCCCTTGAGGACCTGGAAGGCGCCGTACCATTTGCTGACGCCAGCAACCTGAATTGCGGTTTGCGTGTTCATATCCAACCCGTGGGTTTGCGGCGATCAGCGATAGCCGCGCGAAAGCACATGTTCGATGCGGTTCTGGGCGAGCGTCAGCACCGAGACGATGACGAGATAGTAGACGAGCGCCGCACCATACCATTCGAGGAACCGGAAGCTGGTGGCGATCGCAAATTGCGAGACGGTCATCAGCTCCTTGAGGGAGATCACGGTGGCAAGCGATGTTGTCTTCAACAGCGAGATGAATTCGTTCATCAGCGCGGGAACCGCGATCCTGAGCGCTTGCGGCATGGTGATGACCAGAAAGATCTGCCAGCGGTGCATGCCGAGCGCTGCCGCGCCCTCCCGCTGCCCATGTCCCACGGCGGCAAAGGCACTGCGCAGGATTTCCGCCAGATAGGCGATCTGGATCAGCGAAAGCGCCAGAAAGGCCGCGAAGAACGGCGTGAACCAGCCGGCCCGGAAGATTTCGGAGATCTGCGGCAAGCCATTCCACACGAACAACAGCACCAGGAGTGCGGGTGAGCCGCGAAACAGCCAGACATAGAGCGTCGCCAGCCATCGGGCGGAGCGGCGCGGTGAGCCAGCCATGGAGCCAAGCCCCATGCCGAGCACGAGGGACACGGCCATGACGCAGAGGGAGAGGCCGATCGTCAGAAGTGCCCCCTTGAAAAGGGGGGCACTGAAGATCGCCTGCAGGAAGAGATCGAGCTGGAACAACGGAAACCGCCTATCGTCAGTTTACGTCGTGGGAAACGTCGGTCGAGGTCTCCGGCAGATTCCACTTTTGGAGGAATGCCTTCATCTCGCCGCTTGCCTGCAACGCCTCGATCGCGTCCTTCAGCATCTGCCGGTCGCCATCGCTTTTGCGCAGGTAAATGCCGTAGTTTTCGCTTTCTTCGTAGGTATAGGGGATGGCCAGCCGGCCCGGCACCTGAAGCATGCGATAGGCTGCGGTCGTGTCCTGCGTGATCGTCGCGGTCGCGCGGCCGACCAGGATCTGCTCGATGACGCCGGACGCGGACGGGTAGGTCTGCGCCTGGATCGGTGCCTTGCCGGCAGCTTCCAGCTCGGCATTGAGATCGGCGACCGTCTTCTCATAGGTGGTGCCGGCTTCGATCGCCATGACCTTGCCGCTGACATCGCCTGGGACTTTCGTCTCCGTGTCACTCGCCGCAGTGACCAGCACGACGTGGGAGCCGAAATACGGGATGCCGTCATACTTTTCGAGGCGGGCCGGCGTGATCATGATGCCGCTCGCAACAAGATCGCAGCGCTTGGAATCGAGCGACGGAAGCAGCCCCTTGAAGTCGCCGACGACATATTCTGCCTTCGCACCCCAACGCTTGGCGATCGCGTCCATGACGTCGATCTCGAAGCCCACGAGATCCTTGTCACCCGGATTTTCATAGTATTCCATCGGCGGGAATTCGCCGCTGGTGCAGACTTTCAAGACGCCGCCCGATACGAAATCTGGCTTCTGGTCGGAGGAAAAAGCCGTGCCTTCACCGAGCATGACGGCAAGCACGGTGCCTGCCAGAAGAGAGGTTTTCGTTCCCAGTGTTATTTTCATCATGGTCGTGTTCCCTTGTTTGGCTTCTTGAATTTGTGAAGTCGTATACGAAGGTCTTTCGCAGACAAGCTAAATGTTTTCGCCGCAAAGACGCAGGAAAACTAAACAATCTGGCTATCCGACCGCGTTCAGGATCTGGCCGTATGTCTCAGTATCAAAGGCCGGAAGGATGAGCGGCTCGACATGGCCATCGCGGCGCGCCGTTAGCACGTATTGCATCATCGCTTCATTACTCGGCATTTCGAAAACCTGCATGAAATCATAGGTTCCGAGCAGGGCGTAGAAGGCGATCGACCGCCCGCCGAGCGCTGCGACGCGATCCTCGCTGACCTTCCGGCGCTTCGCGCTATCGGTCAGTTCGGCAAGCCCCTTTTGCGTCAGGCGCATCAGTGAAACGTATTTCTGCGTCTCGCTCATGCCTTTGAACTTCCCAGCTTTTTCAGACCTGCAATCACCGCCGCAGTATCCGTAAGCGCGCCGAAAATGCCGTTTTCGACGGTGACCATGTGCAAGGCAGCCTCATGGGCATATTGATCGCCGCTGGCGCAGGCGTCCGAGATCGTCAGGCACTGGAAATTGCGGTCGCAGGCTTCCCGCAGCGTCGTATGAACGCAGACGTCGGTGGTGCAGCCGGAAAACAACAGATGCGTGATGCCCTGCGCGCGTAAAACATGCTCGAAATCGGTGTAGGTGAAGGCGCTGTTGCAGGTCTTGTCGACGATGATGTCCTGCGGGCGCACATCGAGTTCTGGAACGATCTGGAAACCGGGGCTGGAGCGCAGCAGCGCGGTCGTTCCTTCAAGGCCCGAGCGTTGCCGGCGCCATTTTTCGTAAGGGGTCATATCCGCGAGGTCTTCGCGGTAGCCCTGCCGCGTGTGAATGATCAGGATGCCCGCCTCGCGGCAGGCCGCGATGAGCTGGTTTACCGCGGGAAGGATCGCGCGAAGCGGTGCGGGATCATAACCCTGCTTAGCGAAATAACCTGTCGTGGAAAGGAAGTCCTCCTGCAGGTCGATAACGATAAGCGCCGTTTTGCGGGCATCGAGATTGCCATCATAGGGGTAGTGGAATGGTTTTGCCGAAATCATGAACAAGCTCCTCTTTGTCGATGAGATAGCACCCTCAACAGTTTGAAAAAATCAATTTAAAATCACCGATATCGTTCTATAATACTAAACGATCAGTTGGATATCCGGATGAGCCGCCTCCCGCCCTACCTGCAATATCTGCCCGCTTTCGAAGCGACTGCGCGCCTCGGCGGCGTGCGGCAGGCGGCGGAAGAGTTGAACCTCAGTCCGAGCGCGATTTCGTTGCAACTCAAAAAGCTGAGCGACGCGACGGGCATCGCCCTGTTTCGGAAGTCAGGCCGGAATGTCGCCCTCACCCAGGCGGGCAGGGATTTCTCGCAGACCGTCGCCATATCCCTTGGTCAGCTCGATACGGCGACGCGGGCATCGCGGAAACTAACCTCCGGCGACCAGCCCGCATCACTGTCGGTTTCCGTACCGACCGCTCTCGGGATCGCCTGGCTGACGGCGACCATCGTCGATTTCGCCCAGTCGCATGGCATTTCTAACCTCACCATCAATGAGGCGATCACCGCCACGGACGTGGATTGGGCGGACAACGACATGGCGATCGTCTATGACAACCCGCCGTTTACCGGAAAATACTGGCGCTCGCTCAGTGAGGTCCGGCTCTGTGCCGTGTGTTCGCCGACCTTGTTTCCGCGGCTCGACCTGCGCAATCGCGACAGGAAGCTGAGTTCCGTCGCACTGCTGCATGAGGACGATGGTGGCGAATGGGCAAAATGGTCCGTCGCGGCGCGTATTGCCCTTGAGGGCAATACGCGTGTCCGGGTGACTTCGGTGGCCCAGGCGATCGCCTCCGCCGTTCAGGGCCGCGGCGTGGCGCTGGTCTCGGATGTGCTGACGCGAAACTATCTGAGTGAGGGGCGGCTCATCCAGCCGTTTTCCACCACGATCAATGCGGCGCGGGAATATTACATCGTCTGTCCGGTCGATCGCGCGAACGACCCCGTCCTGCGCGCCTTGGCCGATCGTATCGTCGAGCAGTTGCGGCCGGGGCGGGACCAGAATGCCTGATCCGGTAAACATCAACTGAGGAAAGAAACCGATGGCGCTGCCACCCCTTCATGCATTTCGCGTCTTCGAAAGCGTCGCGCGACTCGGCAATGTCGGTGCGGCGGCAGCGGAGCTGCATGTGACGCCAGGCGCCGTCAGTCAGCAGATCCGCGCACTCCAGGTATCGCTTGGCGTCGACCTCTTTCAAAAGCGCGGCCGGCAACTGGCGCTGACCCCGAGCGGAAGCCAGCTCCAGCGCTCGGTGGCAAGTGCGATGGACGCGATCCAGACCGGTGTGCGCCAACTCTCGGCGCATAAACATGGCGCGGCAAAGCAGGCGCTCACCATCTCCATCCCGCAGGTGCACGGCGTCGCCTGGCTCGCGACCCGGCTTTTCACCTTCATGGCGGAAAGCCCGAATTTTCAGTTGAAGGTCCTTACCTCCAGCCATTTTCACGGCGTCGACTGGCGCAAGACGGATGTCGCGATCGTCTACGGCATGCCGCCATGGCCGGGCTTCTGGTGGCGCCTGCTGCATGGCATCCACATGACGCCGGTTTGCAGCCCACAGCTCCTGCGCGGGCCGAACGCCATCCGTCAGCCTTCAGACCTCGCCTATCACAGGCTTCTGCATGAGGATGACGGCTCGCAGTGGCGGCGTTGGCAGGCTGAAGCAGGCATTCCCTACGCGGGTGAGTCCGACGTACATTTCGACGACTTCGGCATTGTGCTCCAGGCCGCCAGAGATGGCTTTGGCGTGGCGCTGAGCGACGAGGTCGTGTCCGCGCGCGATCTCGACGAAGGCCGGCTGGTGCAGCCGCTGCACCTGAGTGTGCCGGCCCTTCACAACTACTATTGCATCTGCCCCGATGCGAAACGAGAAACCACCGAGGTCAGCTCCTTCATCAACTGGCTCATCGAAGAAGCGGCGTCACCCCCAGGTTCGCAGGCCGATCCTTAAACACAGCGTGATAGGCCCCGATAGCTCCATTACGCGACCGCCTGTGCACCCGTGACCTCCACCAGTGATCCGTACATGCGGCTTCGTCGGATGCGAGAAAGGCGACAAGAGCGGCGACCTCCTCGGGCTTGCCGATACGGCCGAAGCGAACAAGTTGTCGAGATCGGCAATGCTGCGACCGAAGTGCTTCACCCCGGCCTCCAGCATGGGCGTGTGGATTTCGCCGGGGCAGATGGCCTTTACACGGATCTTGTCCGGCGCATAGTCGCGAGCGAAGTTCTGCGTGAAGCTCGCCACGGCCGCCTTTGTGACGTTGTAGGCGATATGGTTCAGCGCCGGGCGGAGACCCCATTGTGAGGCCGTATTGACGATGGGACCGCCGCCAGCCGCAATCCATATGCGGCAACGCCGCCTGGCAGAGATGGAACATCGCATCGAGATTGACTGCGAAACTTAGCCGCCAGTCCTCCGGCATCGGCGTCAGCGACAGGAGATTGCCGCGGCGGTTAATGCCGGGATTGTTGCAGAGCACGTGGATATGCCCCTCCGTGGCGATGAAATTCTCGATAATCGACCGGCAGTCTTCGGCGGTCGCGATATTGCCGGCGTTTCTCTGCTTCAGAGCAAGCAGGATAACTACCCCTTCCTCGACGGCGACAAATTGGCATCCAATGGCGACAACGCCTAGTCGCCGCCGATGGCGCGCGCATCCGGGGCATCGAATCCGACCTGTCGGGCGAGATCCTGCCGGATTGGCAGGTGCCGGCGAGCTACGCCTGCGTAAGCCCGCATATTCCCGACGGTTTCGACCTCAATGTCGGCTTGCCGCGGCACACCGCAAAGCTCTTCACCGCCTACCGCCTGCCGGGCGGCTGGGGAAAGCTGACGATCGGTGGTGAGAACATGCGTAAGTCGTTCGGTGCCTTTACCGCCATTCCCGGTCTTTCGCTTACCATCGAACCGGGTACGCTCGTCAACTTGCTCGGTCCGTCGGCTGCGGAAAGACGCGACCCTCGGAATGCTCGCCGGCCTCGAAAATCCGAGTGCTGGAAAAATCCTCATCGGCGGCAACGACGTCACCATGCTTCCGGCCAATGAGCGCGATGTCTCGATGGTCTTCCAATCCTACGCACTGTTCCCTCATATGAATGCGCGCGACAAAGTCGCCTATGGCCTCGAATCCTCGGGGCTCTCCAGAAAAGAGGTGATCGAGAAGGCGAATGAAGGGCTGGCGCTTGTCGGTCTCGCCGGCATGGGTCATCACCTGCCGGCTGAACTGTCCGGTGGCCAGCAGCAGCGCGTCGCCGTCGCCCGCGCGCTGGTTCTGGAGCCGCAGGTGCTGCTGCTCGACGAGCCCCTGTCGAAACTCGACGCCCGCCTGCTTCGAAAGGTACGCACGGACATTCGCGAATTGCAGCACCGCCTCGGCTTCACCGCCGTCTATGTCACGCATGATCAGGACGAGGCGCTCGTCGTCTCCGACCGTATCATCGTCATGAAGGATGGCAGGTCGCCCAGTCCGGTGCGCCACGCGACCTCTACGAGGCCCCGGCTTCCGCCTTCATCGCCGATTTCATAGGCGAGGCAAATGTCATCGCCTGCTAGGTTGAGCATAGGCGGGCAGCAGGCGACGATCCGCATCGGCGCTCTGGAGCATAGGGGTCCGGCGGGTCGGGCTAGGAAATCATCGAGACGCAACCCATGATCCTTGCACATTCTACCTCACCCGAAAGTGCCCTCGACACCCGCTTTGCATTGGCACGCGCCATTGTGCACAAGGCCGGTGCGATGGCGTTCGACTATTTCAACCGACGGTACGAGCTGATCATCGAAACAAAGCGCGATATCCAGGATGTCGTCTCGATTGCCGACCGCAATGTGGAAAGCTGATCGGTAAGCGTGTCGCAGCGCTTTTCTCGGAGGATGGCTTTCTCGGCGAGGAGTTCGGCCATACGGCCGGCACATCCGGCTATACTATCCCTGGGTCGTCGATCCCATCGATGGTGCGGCACCCTTCGTCAACGGCACGCCGAACTGGTGCGTCTCGATCGCCGTGCGGCATGTTGGCGAACCCATCGCCGGTGTCATCGGCGCGCCCTGCCACAACGAAATCTACGCCGCCGCCGGTAAGGGCGCGAAATTGAACGGCAAGACGCTGATGGTCGATCCGTCGCGCACGATCCGAAACGCGCTGACGGGCATCGGCACCAATTCCTATGCCACACCGGATTTCGTTGCCGGCATCGTCGGGCGGCTCTTGGCGGAGGGCGGCAATTTTATTCGCAATGGTTCCGGCGCGCTGATGCTCGGCTATGTGGCGGCGGGTCGGCTCGTCGGTTACTTACGAACCCTACATGCATGCTCGGGATTACCTGGCGGGCTATTGCCTCGTGAAGGAGGCCAGTGGATTGCACCACCCCTTCCCGACGCAGAGTAAGAACCTCACCAAGGGTGCGCCGGTCGTCGCGGCCGGACCGGGCGCTCTACGGATATGGAAAAGCTCGCGGGCTTGGTGTGACGGCAGCATCGGTGACCTGCAACGTCAACGTGCCCCCCGTTCGGGCTGATCTATACACCCATGGCGCAAGCCCGCTTGAAGCCTCGCTATCGTGGGCTCAGAGCTTTGCCTTCGTCGAACGTGGCGTTGAGAGGAGGATGCTTGTCTCGCTTCCGGTGATCCCAGGAACCAGGCGGATCTTTCGCAGGACGGCATCGAACTCGGTCAGACTTGAGGCGCTGAGTTCCACCAGCAGATCCCAGCGGCCGTTGGTGGTATGGATTTGCGAAATCTCCGGAAAGCCGCCCAATGTGCGGATTACGCGATCGGTCACGTGACCCTCGATCTCGATCATCATCACCCCACGCACGACATCTTCGAGAGCATCGGCGCGCAGCATCACGGTGTAGCCGAGGATGGTTCCATCCTGCTCCATTCTTTCAATGCGCGCGCGGACCGTTGCGCGTGACGTACCGATTTCAATCGCAAGATCCGATACGCTGCGACGTCCATTGCCGCGCAGAAGCGTTACGATCTGTCGGTCGAGATCATCCATGTCAATTTGGTTCCATTAGTTTCCATCTTGCGATGTTTGGCATTCCGATATGCCAAAATGCAATATTCAAGCTGCCATTCAACACATCTAAGATTTGCCCCGGCAACACGGGAGTAGCATATGGATTGCACGTTTATCGGCGCCCCCCTGCAAATCGGCGCGGGACAGCTTGGCTGCGAGATGGGGCCGAGCGCCCTTCGCATTGCAGGCCTGCGCGCGGCGCTTGAGGAACTCGGCCACACGGTCAAGGACACCGGCAACCTCACCCCCCGCCCCTTCGACGACATGCCCCATCCCAATAAGGCCGTGCATCACCTTGGCGAAACGGTCGCCTGGGTCGAGGCACTTTCGGCCGCGGCCTACGAGCATAGCGGGACCGGCATGCCGATCTTCCTTGGCGGCGACCACGCGATTTCCGCCGGCACGGTTCCGGGCCTCGCGCGCCGCGCCGCAGAGCTTGGCCGGCCGCTCTTCGTGCTCTGGCTCGACGCCCATACCGATTTCCACAGCCTGGAAACGACCGTCAGCGGCAATCTGCATGGCACGCCGGTTTCCTATTATACCGGCCAAACCGGTTTCGACGGCTACTTCCCCGCTCTGGCGCATGCCGTGCCGACGGAAAATGTCTGTATGATCGGCATTCGCTCGGTCGATGCCGCCGAGCAGGCGGCTATCCGCAAGACCGGCATTACCGTGCATGACATGCGCGTGATCGACGAACATGGCGTGGGCGTGCTGGTGCGCACCTTCATCGAACGGGTCCGGGCCGCAAACGGCCTGCTGCACGTCAGCTTCGACGTCGATTTTCTCGAGCCGGAAATCGCACCGGCCGTCGGCACGACGGTGCCGGGCGGCGCGACGTTCCGCGAGGCGCATCTGATCATGGAGTTGCTCCATGACAGCAACCTCGTGACGAGCCTCGATATCGTCGAGCTCAATCCGTTCCTCGACGAGCGCGGCAAGACCGCCAAGCTGCTCGTCGATCTCGTTGCCAGCCTGATGGGCAAGCGGGTGATGGATCGCCCGACGCTCGCGGGCTGAATAGCTGTTCTTGGCTGGAGGGAAAATGAACACTGAACCGAAATTGAACGTCGTGCCGTTCGTCAGCGTCGACCATATGATGAAGCTGGTGCTGAAGGTCGGCATCGACCGGTTCCTGACGGAGCTGGCCGCGACCATCGAAGAGGACTTCCGCCGCTGGCCGGTCTTCGACAAGACCCCGCGCGTCGCGTCGCACTCCGAGGAAGGCGTCATCGAACTGATGCCGACGAGCGACGGGACGCTCTACGGCTTCAAATATGTCAACGGCCACCCGAAGAACACGCGCGACGGCCGGCAGACCGTGACGGCTTTCGGCGTGCTGTCGGATGTCGGCAACGGTTATCCGATGCTGCTGACGGAAATGACGATCCTGACGGCGCTGCGCACGGCGGCAACCTCGGCTGTCGCTGCAAAATACCTGGCACGGCCGAACGCCCGCACCATGGCCATCATCGGCAATGGCGCACAGAGCGAATTCCAGGCCCGCGCCTTCAAGTCTCTGCTCGGCGTGGACAAGCTGCGCCTCTATGACGTCGACGCGTCCGCAACCCGCAAATGCGCGCAGAACCTCGCAGGTCTTGGCTTCACCATCACGGAATGCACTTCCGTGGAGGAGGCCGTCGAGGGGGCAGATATCATCACCACCGTGACCGCCGACAAGCAGTATGCGACGATCCTGTCGGACAATCATGTCGGCCCCGGCGCGCACATCAACGCGGTTGGAGGCGACTGCCCCGGCAAGACCGAACTGAGCAAGGATATCCTGCTGCGCTCGGACATCTTCGTCGAATATCCGCCGCAGACGCGCATCGAGGGTGAGATCCAGCAGCTGCCGGCCGAGCACCCCGTCATCGAGCTCTGGCAGGTCATGACCGGTCAGACGGAAGGCCGCAAGAGCGCCGACCAGATCACGCTCTTCGACAGCGTCGGCTTCGCCATCGAGGATTTTTCCGCGCTCCGCTACGTACGCGACAAGATTGCCGAGCATGGCATGTTCATCGAACTCGACCTCCTTGCCGATCCCGACGAGCCGCGCGACCTCTACGGCATGCTGCTGCGCTGCGAGAAGAAGCTCAACGCCGCCTGACATCGCCGACGACATGCGACCGCCCGGTTTGCCGACAGGCAGACCGGGCGGAACTGCGTTTAGATGCAGGTCTTCAGAGTTTCACGACCGTCTTGCGGGCCAGCAGCCCCTGCGGCGCGAAGAGCAGGACGGCGATGACAAGGAGAATGGTGAAGGCGTCGCGATAACTGAGCAGGCTCTCCGGCAAATAGGCTTGCAGGAAGACTTCGATGAAGCCGAGCAGGAAGCCGCCGGCAACGGCGCCCGAAAGGCTGCCGAGGCCGCCGATGATCGCCGCGATGAAGGCTTTGAGCACCGGCAGGAACCCCATCAGCGGATCGACGCTGCCGCGCTGGGCCACCCAGAGAATGCCGGCGACGCCCGCCATGAGGCCGGAAATCGCAAAGGCTGTGGCGACGACGGCATTGGCGCGGATGCCCATCAGGCGGACGATGGCGAAATCCTCCGATGCCGCCCGCATGGCACGGCCCAGCACCGTGGTGCGCAGGAAGAGGTTGAGGCCGACCAGCATGATAACCGTGACGAGAATGGAAATCGCCTGGATGACGCCGATATGCAGGCCACCGATCTCGATCGTACCGGACAGGCTCATCGGCATCGGTACCGGCTTCGGGCGGGCGGAAATGAAGTTCTGAAACAGCACGCGCAGGATGGCGCTGACGGCGAAACTCGTCAGCAGCAGCGTCGTACCGCTTGCTCCGCGCACCGGGCGGAAGGCGATGCGTTCCATCAGGAGCACCAGCACGATCGCGACGATCAGGGCGAAGACGACGGCAAGGCCGAACGGCAGGCCAAAGAGGAGCGCAAAACACAGGCCGTATCCGGCAGCCGTCATCAACTCGCCATGCGCGAAATTGATGAGGCTCATGATCGAGAAGACCACGGCGAGGCCGAGCGCAAGCAGCGCATAGGTACCGCCGAGGCTGAGCGCATTGACCAGCTGCTGCAGGAACATGTCCATGGATGGTTTTCCTTCTTGCCGGTCACGCGCCGAGATAGGCGCCCTGGATTTCTGTGGAATTGCGCAGATCGGCCGCCGGACCCGAGAGCACGATGCGGCCGTTCGCCATGACATAGCCGGCGTCGGCGATCTCCAGTGACAGCGAGACGTTCTGCTCAACGAGCAGGATCGTCAGTCCGCGCTGACGCAGGCCGGCGATCAGCTCGAAAATCTGGTCGACGATCTGCGGGGCAAGACCGAGCGAGGGTTCGTCGAGCAGCAGGAGATCGGGCGAGGACATCATGGAACGGGCGATTGCCAGCATCTGCTGCTCGCCGCCGGAGAGCGATCCGGCCTTCTGATGCAGGCGCTCCTTGAGGATCGGAAAGCGCGACAGCATATCCTCGCGCACCACATCGATCTGCCCCCTGCCCTTGTGCATGGCCCCGCCGAGGAGAAGGTGTTCGTCGACTGTGAGGGTCGGGAAGATGCGGCGCCCTTCCGGCGTCAGCGTCATCCCCATGCGCACGATCATCTCGGGCGGCAAGGCGGAAATGTCCTTGCCGGCGAAGGTCACGCGGCCGGCTTTCTTGGCGGCGAGGCCGACGAGCGCATTGAGCGTCGAGCTCTTGCCTGCACCATTGGCGCCAAGCAGCGTGACGATCTCTCCCTTGCGGACCTTGAGATCGACGCCCTTCAGCGCCTCGACCGGTCCATAGGCGACCTTGAGGCCGCTGACCTCGAGCAAGGGGGTCTCGTCGGAAATGTCACGCGTCATCGGGCAGATCCTCGCCGCGGCTCATCCGCCCCGGCCAACAGCAGGAAAACCGCCCTCCGGCCGGAGCCGGAGGGCATCGCTTGAAAAATCACGGCGCCGGAACGTCTTCGGCCGCCGGGACGCCCTGGCTGACCAGCGAGCGGTTGCCGCCCTCGATGCGCACCAGCGAGACGGAGCGCATCGGCATGCCCTGCGTGCCGACATAGCTGATCTTGCCGGTCACGCCCTCGACCCCGTCGAGCGATGCGATGGCCTCGCGGATAGCGATCGAATCGACGCTATCGGCCTTGGTGACGGCGGCCTCGATCACCTTGCCGAGGTCGTAGCCGTTGGCGATGTAGACGGTGTCCGGCTCCTGACCGAACTTTGCCTTGTACTTCTCGTTGAAGGCGGCGAGCGGGCTGCCCTCCGTCGCGAAACCGGCCGTGGTGAAGACCACCCCGTCGACCAGCGGGCCGAGACCGAAGGTCGTCGGGGAATCGATACCGTCGCTGCCGAGGATCGGCGTGGCGACACCCGCGCCGCGCAGCTGGCGGATGAAGGCCGGGAAGTCGGGCTCGTAGGCGGCGGTCATGATGACGTCGGGCGCCGGGTTCAGCGCCTTGATCTTGGTGACTTCGGCGCTGAAGTCCTGTTGGCCCATGCTGTAGGTACCCTCACCGATCACCTCGCCACCCTTGCCCTTGAAGCTGGTGGCGAAATATTCCGGGAGCTTCAGCGTGTAGGCGGTGTCCGGCGACTTCACGACATAAGCGGTCTTGAAGCCCTTCTCCTTGGCATAGTTCGCCAGCACCGCGGCCTGGACATTGTCTGCCGGGTAGTTGCCGAACATGTAGTCACCGACAGCCAGTGGCATGGTCGGCGTCGTGGCGCAGAAGGAGAAGGCCGGGATCTGCGCGGCCTGGGTAATCTGGCCGGCGGCGATCGACGGGTCGGCATCGCACGGCGTGATGAGGATCTTGATACCTTCATCGACCAGTTCCTGCGCGACAAGCGCCGTCTGGGCCGCATCCGAGCGGGTATCCTTGGCAATCATCTTGATCGGGAATTTGCCTGCGATACCGCCCGCCGCGTTGATTTCGTCGACCGCCATTTGAAGACCTTTCAGCGAAGGCTGGTCGACGTAAGCGAGGGCGCCGGTCTGCGCAGTCGCGATCCCGACGACGAGATCTTCGGCAAGCGCCGGGAAAGCGAGGGCGCCAAGCGCGGTGGACAAAAACAATGCCTTCAATGTCGTTTTCATTCTTATTCTCCTCTGGTGGTTATGCGGGCTTGCCGGCGGTATGCGGATCAAGGTCCGGCACGACGGTGTCGATTTTTGCTGCGGTCTGCTGCGCGGCCGAACGGCGGCGGCCGATATAGGCTTCGATGACGGCGGGATTGGCCTGGATTTCCGCCGGCGTTCCGATGGCGATCTGCTGGCCCTTGTTGAGCACCACGACAACGTCGCAGAGCCGCATGATGAGCTTCAGGTCGTGTTCGACGACGAGGAGACCCAGGCGGTGCTTCGTGCGGATGCGATCGAGCACGGTCATCAATTCCTGCGTCTCGGCCGGGTTCATGCCGGCGGCGGGCTCGTCGAGCAGGAGGTAGCGGGGCTTCAGCGCCAGCGCACGGGCGATTTCCAGCCGCCGTTGCGCGCCGTAGGACAGTGTGCCGGCGAGCTGGCCCGCAACATCGACAAGGCCGACTTCGGCCAACGCTTCCCGTGCCAGATCAACCGGATCGCGTTCGCCCGCTACGGCGCTTGCGGCGACCGTCACGTTCTCGAGGACCGTGAGGTTCTTGAACAGGCGGATGTTCTGGAAGGTGCGGGCCAGGCCAGTGACCGGCACACGATGGACCGGGAGCGAGGCGACGTCGGTCCCGTCGATCATCACCCGGCCGGTCGACGGCGGCACGACGCCGGAGACACTGTTGATGAGCGTGGACTTGCCGGCGCCGTTCGGGCCGATCAGGCCGGTGACGAGACCAGGACGGATTTCGAAATCGGCCTTTTCCAGTGCGACCAGCCCGGAGAAGCGCTTGCCGACATTTTCGATACGCAAAGTGCCTGCTTCCCTGGGCATCGCTTGCACCGGCTGCTCGACCACCGGCTTTACACCCCCGGCGGCAAGGCGCTTGAGGAACGGTACCTGCTCGTCGATTTCACGCACCCCGAGCAGGCCATCCTGAAGGCGGTACATGACGAGCAGGATGGCAAGGCCGATGCCGATATCGGTGAGGCCGAACACCGTGGGCAGCGACAGGAAGCCGAGATCGACGCCGCCCTCGAGTTTGCGCAGCATTTCCACGATCAGCATGATGACAGCAGAACCGACGACCGCGCCGGAAACGGTGGTGATGCCGCCGAGGATCAGCATGGCGAGCAGCATGAAGGTGAAGTTGAAATAGAAGTCCTTCGGCGAGAAGGCGCCGATGAAATGAGCAAACAGCACACCCGCGGCACCCGACAGAATCGCGCCGAGAACCCAGGCGAGGAAGCGGTGCAGCCGCACATTCACGCCGACGGCAGTCGAGGCGATCTCATCCTCCCGCGAGGCACGCAGTTTCATGCCGGCGGCACTGTCGCGATAGATACGGGCGATGGCGACCGCGAGAATGGCGAAGGGAAGCGCGACCCAGACGTTCACTGCGCGCGGAATGCCGAAGAAGGTCTGACTGCCGCGGGTAAAGTCGCTGGAGGCGACCATCACGACATGCACGATGACGAGGAAGCCGAGCGTGCAGATCGAGGCGGAGGAGCCGCCGAGCCGGGCGACCGGAATGCCGATGGCGACCGCCACCAGCGCGACGACGACGAGGGCGACGAGAAGTGCCGGCAGGAACGGCATGCCCCAACCCATCAGCCAGTCCGGCAGATGCGGCAACGCCGTCTTCTGCACGATCGGATTGATGGTCAGGAGGCCGGACGCATAGGCGCCGACGGCCATGAAGCCGACATTACCGAAGGAGATGATGCCTGAATTGCCGCTATAGACGCCGATGCCGATGACGGCGACCACATTGATCAGGAACAGCGTCACCAGCCGCTCCCCAGCGCCCGGAAAGAGGCCTTTCGCCACCAGGGCTGCGATCACCAGGGGAAGCACCGTCGCGACGATCCCGACGACGGTCCCGCGCCTTATGCGCACCATCAGCATTCTCCCGATTTGCGGCTTCGTTCGTCGAGCCTGTTCCCGCAACAAACGTTAATCGAGAAAACATATATGTCAATCTTGTTTCATTTTTTATTGTCTGCTAGCAAGAATGTAACAAAATTAAAATCGTGCTGCGAACGCCGATCAGAGGGGGAGGCAAGGAATGGCCATTCGAGACCGCCTGACGGACGGGGAAATCGCCTTCACCCGCGCTGAGCTCAAGATCGTGCGGCAGCTGCTGTCGAACTATCCGGCAGCCGGCCTCAATACGGTTGCGCATCTCGCCAGCGCCGCCGGCGTCAGCAACCCGACCGTCGTGCGTTTTGCCAACAAGCTCGGCTACGAGGGCTATCCGGAATTCCAGGCCGCTCTTCTTGGTGAGGTGCAGGAGCGGATGAGCTCGCCGCTCTCCATGCTCGACACGCGCAAGCCCTCGCTGGAGCAGGAGAATTTCTACCAGTATTTTATGCGCGCCAGCATTCATGCGCTGGAATCGTCGATGCAGATGCTGCCATCCGACGACTTCGAGGCTGCCATTGACGCAGCTGCCGACCTGAACATGCGGGTGCATTGTCTCGGCGGACGTTTCAGCGGTTTTCTCGCCGGTCTTCTCTGGTCGCACATGAAGCAGTTGCGGGGCGAAACACGATGGATCAACGGGTCTCAGGCCGATCAAGTCGACCAGCTGGTCGATCTCGGCAAGCGCGACGTGCTCTTCGTCTATGACTACAGACGCTACCAGATCGACACGATCCGCTTCGCAAAGCGGGCTGCAAAACAAGGCGCGCGCATCGTGCTCTTTACCGACCGTTGGGTCTCCCCGATCGCCGAATGCGCTTCCGTTACGTTGATGACGTCGGTCGATACGGTCTCGCCCTACGACACTATGGTACCCGCCATCGCCCAGACCGAAGCGCTGATCGCCGGCCTCACCGCCCGCATTGCCAGCCAGTCGCGCGGACGCATGGAACGTATGGAAGAGCTGCGCCGCAGCTACGGCATCACCGAGGACGCCTACCCGAACCCGGTCGAGAGCAGCAGATAGACTTTGCCTGAAGGGCAAACGGACACATCATTGGAGGGAAGATATGACTGCGATTGAAGTCCAATACGGCAAGGACCTGGTGCGCCGCGACAGTGCCTACGAAAGCGGCATGACCGCCCTGCTCTATGTCGATATGCAACGTATCTGGTGCGAGCCGAACCTCGACCCGACCCATCCGCAGGATGCCGACAGCTATTATCACCGCCGGCTCCGCGAAAAGGTCATTCCGAACCAGGTGCGCATTCTCGAAGCGGGCCGCAAGGCCGGCTGCAACGTGCTGCACACCATCATCGAAAGCCTGACGCTTGATGGCCGCGACCGCTCGCTCGATCATAAACTGTCCGACATGCATGTTCCCAAGGGTTCGCCTGAAGGCCAGGTGATCCCTGCTTTGGCGCCTGTCGAAAACGAGATCGTTCTGCCGAAGACCTCGTCGGGCGTTTTCAATTCGACGAACATCGACTACGTCCTGCGCAACCTCAACACGCGCTACCTGATCATTGCCGGCGTCATCACAGATCAATGTGTCGATATGGCCGTGCGCGACGCCGCCGATCGCGGTTATCTGGTAACGGTCGTGGACGATGCCTGCGCCACCTACAGCCAGGAACGCCACGAGGCGGCGTTGCGCGCCTATTCCGGCTATTGCTGGATCACCGACACGCAGACCGTCATCGGCCGCCTTGCCGCGCTCGACCGCGCCTGATCGTTTCACAAGGGGATCACCATGAACGAGAGCAGCAACGGCAAAGCCTTCGCCGACCTGATGGAACTCGCGACCTTTGTCACGACTGATATTGCCGGCATTACCCGCGGCCGCAGCTTCGCGGCCGCCGAGGTCGAGGACTATCTGCGCAAGGGCGTCGGCTGGGTGCCGGCGAACCTCGCCTTGACGCCGTTCGATCTCATCGCCGACCCGAACCCCTGGGGCTCGGCCGGCGATCTGCGCCTGATGGCCGATCCCGCAAGTAAAGCCCGCGTCACCTGCCTGCCGGACGAGACGGCGCTGCACTTCTACCATTCCGATATCACCGACCTGAAGGGCGAGCCGTGGGATTGCTGCGTGCGCAGCTTCCTCAAGGCGACGCTGGCAGACTTCGAGAAGGAAGCCGGTCTCAAGGTCATCAGCGCGGTCGAACAGGAATTCCAGATCCTCGGTGCCGATTGGCCCGCAGCACCGGCCTTCGGCCTGCGCGCCCAGCGCCGCGCCGAACCCTTCGGATCCCTGCTGATGACCGCGCTGAAGGAAGCCGGGGCCGAGCCGGAAATGTTCCTGCCGGAATACGGCAAGGACCAGTTCGAAGTCACATGCCGCCCCGCCCCCGCACTCGTCGCCGCCGATCGCGGCGCGACGATCCGCGCCGTCACGCGCGAGGTCGCCGCCCTCTTCGGCTGGACCGCCAGCTTCGCGCCGAAAACCGACCCCGATGGCGTCGGCAACGGCGTGCACCTGCATGTCAGCTTCACCGACCTCGACGGCAATCCCTTCACCTTCGACGCGTCGCGCCCCGGCCGGCTTTCCAAGGTTGCCGGATCCTTCGCGGCCGGTGTCATCAAGCACCTGCCGGCGCTCGTCGCCTTCACCGCGCCCTCGGTGCTTTCATACATGCGCCTCGTGCCGCACCATTGGAGTGCCGCCTATACCTGCCTGGGTGAAAAGAACCGCGAGGCGACGCTGCGCATCTGCCCGACGCTCGACCTGCCCGGCAGCAACCCGGCAAGACAGTTCAACATGGAATACCGCGCCGCCGATGCCTGCGCGAGCCCGCACCTGTCGCTGGCCGTCGTGCTGCGTGCCGGCCTCGAGGGTATTCGCGCCGGGCTGGAGCAGCCGCCGCTGATCAACACCGACCCGTCGGAATTCTCAGCCGAGGAACAGGCAAGGCTCGGCGTCCGCCGCCTGCCTTCCAGCCTTTCCGAAGCGCTGGATACGCTTGCCGCCGATGACGTGGTGACCGGCTGGTTCTCGAAGGATTTCCTTGACTGCTATTTCGCCATGAAGCGCAAGGAGATCGAGATCGTCGAGGGGCTTTCGCCCGAAAACCTCTGCGCCCGCTACGCCACCGTCTATTGATTGGGCAGATCATGACCTCAAGCAATGTCATTCCCCATCCCGAGAACCGGTGGCGGCACGATCCGGCCCTGCCGCTGCTCGCCATCGACGAGCCGCCGCCCTATAGCGTGATCAATCCCGATGGGACCTCACCCTACCTGCTGCTTTGTGAACATGCGTCCAACCGTATCCCGAAGGCGCTGGGCGACCTCGGTCTGCCGGAGACGGAGCGCCGGCGCCACATCGCCTGGGATATCGGCGTCAACGCGCTCTCCCAGCATCTCAGCCGCATGCTCGATGCGCCGCTGTTCATGACGAACTATTCGCGGCTCGTCATCGACTGCAACCGTCCCCTCGGCGTCCCCTCGGCCATGCCCGAAATCAGCGAAACGACCAAGATCCCCGGCAATATCGGCCTGACGGAAGCTGAGAAGGCGCAGCGCATCGACACGTTGTTCACGCCCTATGCCGAGGCCGTCGCGAGACGGCTAGACCTGTTGCAGCAACAGGGCAAGCGCCCGATCGTCGTTGGGATCCATTCCTTCACGCCTGTTTATTTCGGCAAGCAACGCCCATGGCATGCCGGTATCCTCTATGGACAGGCAACCGGCTTCGGCCAAATGCTAGTCCGGGAACTCCAGGCGGAATCCGGCCTCATTATCGGCGACAACGAGCCTTACATCATCCATCGGGATGAGGACTATACGGTGCCCGTCCATGCAGACGCTCGCGGCCTGCCGGGTGCCCTCATCGAGGTGCGGCATGATCTGATCGACACGCTTTCCGGCGTCGGCGAATGGGGTGACAGGCTCACCCGCTGTTTCAAGGCGGCATTGCAGGAGCA
Organism: Shinella sp. 20P9.1.1; assembly: GCF_057798995.1. Classification (NCBI taxonomy): domain Bacteria; kingdom Pseudomonadati; phylum Pseudomonadota; class Alphaproteobacteria; order Hyphomicrobiales; family Rhizobiaceae; genus Shinella; species Shinella sp. 20P9.1.1. Next base: position 725,380 of record NZ_JBYOLC010000001.1, on the reverse strand, counting down.
AGGCTGATGGAGGACAGTCTCTACGACAGGGATGAAGCGGCCATCGGCACCCTGCAGAAGCTGCGCTTCTTCCCGCTTGCCATCAGCGGCGGCAAGGGTGCGCGGCTTGTGGAGGAGAATGGCCGCGAACTCATCGACCTCTCCGGCGCCTGGGGCGCGGCGAGCCTCGGCTACGGCCATCCCGCCATCGTCGAGGCCGTCTCCACCGCCATCGCCAACCCTGCCGGCGCAAGCATCCTTTCCGCCTCGAACGCACCGGCCGTGGCGCTTGCCGAAAGGCTTCTGGCGCGTTTTCCCGGCCGCGGCGGGCATAAGATCTGGTTCGGCCATTCCGGCTCCGATGCAAACGAAGCCGCCTATCGGGCGATCGTGAAGGCAACCGGCCGCACCGGCGTCATCGCCTTTGTCGGCGCCTATCATGGCTGCACCGTCGGCTCGATGGCATTTTCCGGCCACAGCGTTCAGGCCGGCGCAGCCAAGGCGGATGGGCTGATCCTTCTGCCCTACCCCGATCCCTACCGCCCCCATGAGGGCGATCCGACGGGCAATGCCATCCTCACGCTTCTCAAGGAGAAGCTGGCCTCGGTTCCGGCCGGCTCGATCGGTGCGGCCTTTATCGAGCCGATCCAGTCAGATGGCGGCTTGATCGTTCCTCCCGATGGTTTTTTGCGCAAGTTTGCGGATATCTGCCGCGCCCATGGCATTCTCGTCGTCTGCGACGAGGTGAAGGTGGGCCTTGCCCGCAGCGGCCGCCTGCATTGCTTCGACCACGAGGGCTTCGTGCCCGATATCCTGGTGCTCGGCAAAGGCCTCGGCGGCGGCTTGCCGCTCTCGGCCGTCATTGCGCCGGCCGATATCCTCGATTGCGCCAGCGCATTTGCCATGCAGACCCTGCATGGCAATCCGGTCTGCGCCGCCGCAGGCCTTGCCGTCCTCGAAACGATCGACCGCGAAGACCTTGCCGCAGGCGCGGAGCGTAAGGGAAAATTGCTGCGCGACGGTCTGGCGAGGCTTGCCGAACGCCACACCCTGATCGGCGACATTCGCGGCCGGGGCCTTGCCTGCGGCGTCGAACTCGTGCTCGCCCGCCAAACCCGCGCGCCGGCCCGTGCGGAGACCGCAAAGCTGATCTACCGCGCCTACGAACTCGGCGTCGTGCTTTATTATGTCGGCATGAACGGCAACGTCCTCGAAATGACCCCGCCGTTGACCGTAACGGAGGACGAAATCCAGGATGCGCTCGGCCGTCTGGATCAAGCCCTATCGGATTTGCCAAACGTTTCGAATGAAAAGCTCGCGCGATTTGCGGGGTGGTAGATAACGTTCCCGGCGAATAGCGGGCCTCAGCTTAATGCTGCGGCTCGCCATCACGCTATCCTTGGCGTTGGAGGGAACCGCGCAAGAGGCTCATGCCGTCACAACGGCTGCAAGCACGCCGACACAGTCGCCGGGCTTGACGAGACCGGGGAAATGGCGGGCCGCAAGGACGCCATCCATCTTTGCTCTGATCTCCAGCGGCTCCGCGCCGGTGCGGGCGACGGGATAGATGCGGGCCATCACATCACCGTTCCGTACCTGGTCACCGAGATCAAAAAGCGGCTCGATCAGCCCGCCATCCTCGGCAAACGAGAAGCAGTTGCCATCAGGCATGTCGAGCCAGGTGGTCCGCGCCGCCGCGACCGCTCCCTTCAGAATGCCCGCGGCCTTCAGCACGTTGGCGACACCCGCCTTGGCGATGCCGGCGCTCTTGGTCGTCGCAGTTCCGCCCCCGCCGAGCTCGGTGGTTATGAAGATTTTTCCCATCTCCTCCGCCGCCGTGTCGTACATGCCGACGGCATCGATCTCCAGCATCTTCATCGACCACGGCGCACCGAAGGCCTTAACGAGATCGAAGGCCTTCGCCTCCTGCGCCTTGTCAGGCAGGATATGGGCGGCGCAGAAGGGCAGGAAATCCAGCGTCTTTCCGCCCGAATGGAAATCGAGCACGATATCGGCAAGCGGCAGCAGCGTGCGCTGGAAATAATCGGCGATCTTCGGGGTCACCGTGCCGTCGGGCGCGCCCGGAAAGCTTCGGTTCATGTTGCCCCTGTCGATCGGCGAGGTGCGCGTACCGGCAAGGAAGGCCGGATAATTCATCGCCGGCACGATGATGACGCGGCCGGAGACATCCTCCGCTTTCAGCCGGCGGGCGAGATCGAAGAGCGCGATCGGCCCCTCATATTCGTCGCCGTGGTTGCCGCCGGTGAGAAGGGCCGTCGGCCCCTCCCCGTTTTTCACCACCGTCAGCGGAATCATCACTGAACCCCAGGCGGAATCATCCCGGCTGTAGGGCAGGCGCAGGAAGCCGTGCTGGACGCCCTCGGCCGAAAAATCGACCGTGGCGCTGATCGGCGACGGACGAAGGTTACGGTCCGCCATGGCTCAATCCTTCACGAGAAGCTTGCGCGGTACATTGGCGAGGCATTCGACGCCGGTCTCGGTGATCAGGATGCTTTCCGTCGTCTCGAAACCCATGTCCTCCAGCCAAAGGCCCGTCATGAAATGGAAGGTCATGCCGGGCTTCAACTCGCTCCTGTCGCCGGGGCGCAGGCTCATCGTGCGCTCGCCCCAGTCCGGCGGATAGGAGACGCCGATGCCGTAGCCCGTGCGGTTGTCCTTGACGATTCCGTATTTCTTGAGGACCGCGAAGAAGGCGTTGGCGATGTCCTCACAGGTATTGCCGGGTTTTGCGACCGCAAGGCCCGCCTCCATGCCCTCCAGCGTCGCCTTCTCCGCATCGATGAAGGCCTGCGTCGGCTTGCCGAGGAAGACGGTGCGCGACAGCGGAACATGGTAGCGATTGTAGCAACCGGCGATCTCGAAGAACGTGCCCTCGCCGGATTTCATCGGCCGGTCGTCCCAAGTGAGATGCGGCGCAGAGGCTTCGACGCCCGAGGGCAGAAGCGGCACGATCGCCGGATAGTCGCCGCCGATACCATCGACGCCGCGCGTGCCGGCATCGTAGATTTCCGCCACGAGATCGCATTTGCGCATGCCGACCTCGATCTTGTCGAAGATGCGCTCATGCATCTTTTCGACGATGCGGGCGGCATTGCGCATATAGGTGATCTCGGTCGGGCTCTTCACCGCGCGCTGCCAGTTGACGAGCGCGGTGGCATCGACGAAGCGGGCGTTCGGCAGATGTTTCGTGAGCGATGCGAAGGCGGCGGCCGAGAACCAGTAATTGTCCATCTCGACGCCGATGGTCAGCTTATCGAGACCGCGCTCCGTGAGCTTGGCTGCGAGATAATCCATCGGGTGGCGTTCGGTGGACTGCACGTAGTGGTCGGGATAGCCGATGATGTTCTCGTGCTTCACATAGGCGGTGAATTTCGCGCCGTTGGCATCCTGCCCGCGGCCATACCAGATCGGCTCGCCCGTCGGCGGCACCACGACACATTGGTGCACATAGAAGGACCAGCCATCATAGCCCGTCAGCCAGTTCATGTTCGACGGATCGCTGCAGATCAGCACGTCGATGCCCTTGGCTTCCATTGCCTTCCGTGTTTTTTGAAGACGCGCTTCATATTCCGGAAGTGAGAACTTCAGGTTCGCTTGTTTCATCGGTTTTTCCTCTATACCCGGCGAAAAGCCGGTCTCAACTCTCGAAGGTCGTGCCGGCGCCTGCCGCTGCCGCGCGGGCGGCGGCAAGGGTCGCGATGGCCGTGTCCTGGATGCCCGTGCCGGTGAGATCCGCCACGGTGATCTGCTCGGGGCCGCTGCGGCCCGGTTTGCGCCCGGCGACGATCTCGCCGAGTTCGGGGAAGCCCATTCCCTCGGTTACGAGGCCGGCTTCGATGGCGTGATGCAGCTCGCCGAGACGGCGGGTTTGCTTCAGGCTGTCGGCGACATAGAGCCCGGCGCCGGTGATGACCGCCGGCTCGATCTCGTTCTTGTGCTCGGCATCCGAGCCCATGGCCGTGACGTGCTGGCCGGGCTGGAGCCATTCGGCCCGGAGCACCGGCGTTTCCGACGGCGTCGTGGTGACCACGATGTCGGCCCCATCGACCGCCGCGCGTCCATCCGTCTTCGCATGGACAGGAAAGCCGAGCTTCAGCGTCAGCTCCGCGGCAACTGCCTCGGCCTTCGCCGCGTCGCGCGCCCAGATGCGGGCCTCGCGGATCGGGCGCACGAGGCTCAGCGCTTCCAGTTGCAGCTTCGCCTGCATGCCCGCGCCGAAGATGGCGGCCACGCCAGCGTCCGGGCGCGAAAGATAACGCGCCGCGACGGCACCGGCAGCTGCCGTGCGCACATCCGTCAGATAACCGTTGTCGAGCAGTACCGCCTGCACGAGTCCGGTCTTTGTCGAGAACAGCACCATAAGCCCGTTCGTACTCGGCAGGCCGATGGCCGGGTTGTTGAAAAAGCCGGGGCTGATCTTGATGGCAAAACCATCGAGGCCCGGAACGTAGGCGGTCTTCACGTCCACCTCCGCGCGCTGCTCCGGCATGTCGAGCCGCAGGATCGGCGGCATGACGACGGCCTTGGTGGCGAGCGCGTGAAAGGCGTCCTCGACGCAGGCGATGGCTTCGAGATCGAGCGGCACGATGCGCCGGAGTTCCGCTTCGGTCAGGATCTTCATCTTCGTCATGCCGCGTCCTCGCCATTCATGACCCACTGGTGCAGGCCCATATCCACATTGCGGCCGGACAGAATAACGGCCACCGGGCCTTCCAGCCGGCCGAGCCGGCGGGCCAGCAGCGCCGCGATGCCGACCGCGCCTGCCCCCTCGATCACCTCGCGCTCCTCAGCATAGGCGTGCCGCATGCCGGCTGCGATCTCGGCTTCGGAAAGCAGGATCACATCGTCGAGCAGAGCGCGGCACATGGGGAAGGTCACGGCATTGTCGAGCCCGATGCCGCCGCCGAGCGAATCCGCCAGGCTCGCCACCTCTTCGACCTGCACCGGCCGGCCCGCATCGAGGCTCGCCTTCATCGCCGCGCCGCGTTCCATGGTGAGGCCGATGACGCGCGTCTTCGGCGAACGGCCCTTGACTGCCGCTGCGACGCCCGCCGCCAGCCCGCCGCCGGAAAGCGGCACGAGCACGGTCGCGACATCAGGCATGGCCTCGACGATTTCCAGCCCGAGCGTGCCCTGCCCGGCAACGACCGCCGGGTTGTTGAAGGGCGGCACCATGACGAGGCCGTCTTCGGCGACCAACCGGTCCACCTCCACCTGCGCCTCGTCCTGCGACCGGCCGACGATGCGGACATCGGCGCCGAGCCGGCGAATTTCCGAAACCTTGTTCTCCGGCACGAGCCGGGACATGCAGATCGTCGCGACCGAGCCTTCGGCCTTGGCCGCATGGGCGAGCGCGCGGCCATGATTGCCCGTCGACGCCGCCACGACGCCGCGCGCCCGCTCTTCCGGCGAAAGGGAGAGCACTGCATTGGTCGCGCCGCGCAGCTTGAAGCTGCCGGTCGTCTGATGGTGTTCGAGTTTCAGGCCGACCGGCACGCCCAGGCGCTCGGACAAGACTGAGGAGAGAACGAACGGCGTGCGCAGGATGCGACCCTCGATGCGGCGGGCCGCCTGCTCGATATCCGCCACTGTTACCGGAAGGCGCGCATCCGTCATGGTGCAGCACCCGGATAAGCGAGCGTCATCAGCCGGCCGAATTCCGGCCGTGGCGCTTCGTCGCCGCACAGGCGCAGGCAGGCCCAGGCGGTGGCAAGGTTGCTGGTGACGACGGGTTTGCCGATGGCGGCCTCGATCTCGGCCGCGACGCCCGCCGCGCGAACGGCCGTGCAGGAGATGAAGAGCGCATCGGAATCGGGTGCCATGGCCTCCTTCGCGAAGGCGACGATGTCTGCCGGCGCAATCCGCGCCATGTCCCGGTCGTCGGAGAGGCCGAGGCAGGTGAAGCGGGCGATGTGGAAGCCGAGCGCGCGGAAATAGTCGGCCATCGGCCGGCTGGTTTCGAGTGTGTAGGGCGTGAGTATGGAAATGCGCCGGGCGCCAAAGGCCTTGAGGCTGGATACGGCGGCGGCGGTGGGCGTGACGACGGCGGCTGCCGGCTTGGCGGCCGTCACTGCGGCCTTCACCTGCGCATCGCCTATGACGACCGAGGCCGAGGTGCAGGAATACATGACGACGTCGAGCGGCTCGTCCGGCAGGATGAGAGCCGCACCCGCCGTGAGCGAGGGCTGCATGGCGCGCAGGTTTTCCGGCGTCACAGGATTGGCATAGGGAATACGGGTCGCATAGACGCCGATCCTGTCGCTTGCCACCATACGCTGGAAATCCACCTCCGTCGTGTGATCGGTCGCCAGGATGATCAGGCCGACGCGCTTTTCCAGCGGGCGGTCGTCGAGCTTTGGCGCCCGTGTGGCGAGGGTGAGATCGAGGGTCTGCATCAGCGTTCCTCTAGGCGGGCATAGCGTTCTTCCAGCCAGCGCAGGAAGACGACGGAGATCAGGCTCATGATCAGGAAGAAGACACCCACCATGGTCATCGGCTCGATGTAGCGGTAGCTGCTGTTGGCGACGCTCTTGGCCTGGTTCATCAGCTCCAGCACCGTGATGGCCGAGAGCAAGGGCGTCTCTTTAAACATGGCGATGAGATAGTTGGCGAGCGCCGGGATCATCGGTGGGATGGCCTGTGGCAGGATCACATGGATCCAGGTCTGGCGGCCGGAAAGGTTCGTCGCCTTGGCCGCCTCCCACTGTCCGCGCGACACATTCTCGATGCCCGCGCGATAGACTTCCGCCGCATAGGTGCCGTAGTGCACGCCGAGCCCGATGACACCGGCCAAGAGCGCCGGCAGGCGGATGCCGATATCCGGCAGCACGTAGAAGATGAAATAGAGTTGCACGAGCAACGGCGTGCCGCGGATGAACTCCACGACGAAACTCGTGGCCCGCGCGATCGGCTTCGGCGCGGTCATGCGCAGGATGGCGAAGAGAAGGCCGACGACGGCGGCGACGGCAGCACCGAGCACGGTCGCCAGAAGAGTGATCTTCAGCCCCTCGAGGAGGGTCGGCAGGATCTGCCAGACGAAATTCCAGTCCCATTCCATCGTCAGGTCCTCACGCCGTCGAGGCCACGGGTGACGCGGCGTTCCAGCCAGCGCATGCCGGTGGAGATGGCCAGCGCCATCAGGAAGTAGAGCACGAGGATGACCGTGAAGGGGATCAGCGTGCTGCCGGTCTGGGCGCGCACCACCTGTGCCTGGAAGGTCATGTCGGTCAGCGAGATCAGCGACACGACGGCGGTGCCCTTCAGGAGCTCGATCGCATTGTTGCCGAAGGTCGGCAGCATGAGCGGCAAAGCCTGCGGCAGGATGACATGGCGCATCGCCTGGCCACGCGTCAGGTTAAGCGCGATGCACGCCTCGCGCTGCTCGCGGCCTATCGCCTTGACGGCGCCGCGCACCACTTCCGCGCCATAAGCGCCGACATTGAGCCCCAGCGCCAGCACACCGGCCTGAAGCGGCGACAGCGTGACGCCGGCAAAGGGCAGCACGAAATAGACCCAGAAGAGCTGCACGAAGATCGAGGTGCCGCGGAAGAATTCGATATAGGTGGTGGCAAGCGCACGCACCGCCAAGAAGCGACTGACGCGGCCAAGGCCGGCAAGAAACGCCATGATCACGGCAAGCACCGAGCCCATCACGGTAAGCTGAAGCGTTACGAGCGCGCCTTGCAGGATCAGCCCTATATAGCCGGACCAGTCAGTCATCGTCTTCCCGTTCAAGTGTGGATCAAGCAGCCCTCTCCCTTTGACAAGGGAGAGGACGAGATGGAGATCGCGCTCACTTCGCCGCGCAGAGCTTGTCGCGCGTCGTCGACATCGCGGCTGCGGCCGAGAAACCGTAGGGCTCTATGATCTTGGCGAACTCACCACTTTCCTTCAGCTTGGCGAGTTCGACGTCGAAGGCATCGCGCAGGGCCTCATCGCCCTTCTTGAAGGCCGCACCATCGCAATAGACAGGCGCTCCTTCAACCGGGGCCACGACCTCGATCTCTGGATCATTCGCCTTGGCGACGAGATCGTTGATGGAGAGGACAGGGAGAGAATAGGCATCGATGCGGCCATCCTGCAGCATCTTCAGACCACTCTGGCCATCCGGCACGACGATGACGCGGTCACGCGGCACACCGGCTTCGAGCGCCAGTTTCTCTTCCGTGCCGCCGCCCGGCGCGCCGATCTTGGCGTCCGGATTGTCGGCGATGTCCTTGTAGCTCTTCAGCTTGAGCGGGTTGCCCTTCTTGAGTGCAAAGGCTTCCGCGTCGCAGAGGATCGGTTCGGAATAGGCGACGGCCGCGCAGCGCTCCGGCTTCATGAAAAGGCCAGCCGTGATGACGTCGTGGCGGCCGGCCTGAAGGCCGGGGATCATCGCGCCGTATTCCGAAATCGACGCGACGATATCGGCGACGCCAAGGCGCTTGAAGACTTCGCGGGCGACATCGGGTGCCGCGCCCGAAACCTTGCCGTCGGCAGCGACCGCCGTGAACGGCGGCTCGTTGGCGATGGCGACGCGGGCGAAGCCCTGCCCCTTCAGTTCCTCCAGCTTGGCGTCATCGGCGGACGCCGGGGTTGCGGCGGCGATTGCCATCAGCGCGCCGGCACCGGCAGCCATGCTCATGAAATGTCTGATCTTCATCGTGCGAACTCCTCTGTGGTTGTTGTTTGGGGCCATTCTCTTGAAGTGCCTGGAGCACCTCAGACGCGGTGCCCTGCCGCGATGATCTTGCGCAGGAAGGTCTGTGTGCGTTCCTGCCTGGGATTGCGGAAAATCTCGTCCGGCTTGCCTTCCTCGACGATCTTGCCGCGATCGAAGAACAGGACCCGATCGGCGAAGTCGTGGGCGAAACCCATCTCGTGCGTGACCAGCAGCATGGTCATGTCGGTCTCGGCGGCGAGCTTGCGCATGACGTTCAGCACCTCCTCGACCAGTTCCGGGTCGAGCGCCGAGGTCACCTCGTCGAACAGCATGATCTTCGGCGAAAGTGCGAGGGCGCGGGCGATGGCGACACGCTGCTTCTGTCCGCCGGACAATTGGGCGGGCATGCTCTTCGCTTTGTCGGCGAGGCCCACCATGTCGAGAAGCTCCATCGCCCGCTTCTCAGCCTCCGCACGCGCCACGCCCTTGGTCAGCATCGGCGCGAGCGTTACATTGTCGAGAACGCATTTGTGCGGGAAGAGATTGAAGTGCTGGAAGACCATGCCGACCTTCTCGCGCATCCGGTGCAGGTGGCGGTCGTCGGCCGGCACGAGGCTGCCGTTCTTCGGCATATGATAGAGCTGGTCCCCCTCGACCTCGATATGGCCGCCGCTGATTGTTTCCAGCGTCATGAGGATGCGCAGGATCGTCGTCTTGCCGGAGCCGGACGGGCCGATAAGGGCGAGCTTTTCGCCCGGCAGCACCTCCATCGACAAACCGTCGAGCACGGTCAGGGGACCGTAGCGCTTGGTGATGTTGTCGATGCGGATGATGGGTGGGGCCATGCCTGTCTCTCCCTGGCGGGACAAGTGATGGCCTAACGATGCGCGGCGATCAAAATCATGTCAATCCGAATAATAATCTCATGACAATTATTGTTTCCATGCGCATTTGGCGGGCAATTTGCCCTAAATCGCGAGCAGCAACGCCTCCGGGTTTCCGCTGGCTAACGAAGCGAGAATGCCGAGGCCGGTACGAAGTTCCTGCTCGGTCGTGGAGCCGAGCGAGATGCGCACGGCCGGATGCCAGCCTTGGTCCGCCGTGCGGAAGGACGAGCCCGGCGCGATGGCGACGCCGCGCAGGCGGGCCTGCGAAACGAAGCCTTCCTCGGTGTGCCCTTCCGGCAGCGGCAGCCAGACATGCAGGCTCTGCGGATGGGCATGATAGGGCAACCCCGCGAAGGCCTCCTCCGCAATGGCATGGCGAACGCCAAGCGCCCGTCGCTGCCAGTTGACCAATTCCATGGCCGTGCCGTCGCTGACCCAGCGGGTGGCGATCTCGGCAATCGACGGCGTCGCCATCCAGTTCGAGACGAGGTGCCGGTTGGCGACGGCGGCGACATAGCGGTCGGGTGCCGCGAGATAGCCGATGCGCAGGCCCGGCACCGTGATCTTGGTGAAACTGGTGATGTAGAGCGTGCGCTCCGGCGCGAAGGCCGCGATCGGCGGCGGCTTGCGCTCGACGAGCGGGCCGAGAATGTCGTTCTCGATGATCGCGATATCGTGACGCCGCGCGACGTCCGCCAAAGCCTGCCGGCGCTCGCCGCTCATCAGTGTGGCCGTCGGGTTGATCACGGAAGGTTGCAGGAAAACCGCGCGAATAACGCCTTTGCGGCAGGCTTCGTCGAGCGCCTCTGGGATCATGCCGTCGCGATCGATCGGCAAGCCTTCGAGATGCAGGCCGAGATAGGTGGAAAGCGGCACCAGCGTGTGGTGGCTGATTGCCTCCGTCGCGACGGTGGAGCCGGGCGGGGCCACGCTCATCAGAGCGACCGTCATGCCCGAGGTCGCGCCATTGGTGAGGCTAATGTTGAGCGGCGAGATATCGAGGCCGCAGCGGGCCAACCATTCGGCGGCAACGGCGCGATGGCGCGGGAACACCATATTGGGGCGGAAGGACAGCGCCGAACTCGACGGCAGATTCTCCGCCAGCCAACCGAAGGCCTCGCGCATGCGCTCGAGATGAAGCTGCTCGCAGACGGGTTTGAGGATCGAAAGGTCCACCAGCTCGCCCAACCGCTCCGGCAGATAGGGTGGCTCCGGCTCTTTCGGCTGCGTCTGCACGAAGGAGCCGCGGCCGACCTCCCCCGAAATGAGGCCGCGGCGGATCAGCTCGTCATAGGCGCGGCTGACGGTCTGCACGGAGAGTTTCAGGTCGTCGGCGAGCTTGCGATGTGGCAGAAGGCGTGTACCGTTCGGCAGCTGTCCTTCCTGGATGGCGCGGGCGATCTGCTCGGCGAGGGACAGGTAGGCCGGCCGGCGCAATTGAGATAGATCGGGACGCCAATTTGTCATGATTTCAACAGTGCTCAAATTCAGTTCAATTGACAACGCCAAAATGCCTTTCCATTGTCTTTTTCCAAGCTTTGACATGATCTCCGCCCGGAGGGCGACCGCATGAAACTCGACGCCATCGACCTGCGCATCCTGGAGGCGATCCAGGAGAACGGGCGCATCACCAAACTGGCGCTGGCGGAAAAGGCGGGGCTGTCGCCGACGCCCTGCTGGCTCAGGCTGCGCAAGCTGGAGAAGGCGGGTATCGTTTCCGGCTATCATGCGCGGGTGGCGGTGCGGCGCGTCGCACCGGTCGCGAGCGTCATGATGGAGGTGACGCTGGCAAACCATCGCCAGGCCGATTTCGACCGGTTCGAGCGCGCGGTGGCCTCGACGCCGGAGATCGTTGCCTGCTGGTCGGTCGGCGGCGGGGTCGATTACATCCTGAAGATCATGGCGGCGGATATCGACGCCTACCAGCGCCTGGTCGACAGCCTGCTCGACCGCGAACTCGGCATCGACCGCTACTTCACCTACATCGTCACCAAGACGGTGAAGGAGGAGACCGTTCTGCCGCTGGCAACTCTTCTGCCGGCCTCCGAATGAGGCTGCCGTAGAGAGATTGTCTATGGCCGGCCTCGGATTTGGCCAAAGTCTCTGCCTGCCGCCCCGGCAATAGACAATCTGCCGCCCGGCCTCTGGCAGACTCCTCTCAATCAGCCAGAGGAGGCCGCCATGACCGCCCAATTCGCCCGGACCACCTTTCACGACGCACTCGCCCGCCTCGCCGACCCGCACCTGCTGCGCGAACTGTCCTATGTCGGCGGCCGCTGGGTGGCCGGCCGTGACGGCAACAGTTTTGCCGTGACGGATCCCGCGTCGGGCGCGACGCTCGCCTGGGTCGCATCTCTCGACGCCGAGCAGACGGCGGAAGCCGTTTCGGCTGCCGCGCAGGCCTTCCCCGCCTGGCGGGACCTGCTACCGCAGCAGCGATCCACCATCCTTGGCAAATGGCATGGCCTGATCCTAGAAGCGCGCGAGGACCTTGCGCTGCTGATGACGCTGGAACAGGGCAAGCCGCTCGCGGAATCGCGAGGCGAGATCGACTATGCCGCTTCGTTCATCGAATGGTATGCCGAGGAGGGAAAACGCCTCAACGCCGAGAGCGTGACGAGCCACCTGCCCGGCGCGGAGATGATCGTGCGCCGCGAGGCGCTCGGCGTGGTCGGGATCGTCACACCGTGGAATTTCCCCTCTGCCATGATCACCCGCAAGGCAGCGGCTGCCCTTGCCGCCGGCTGCACCTTGGTCGCCCATCCCTCCAGCGAAACGCCGCTTTCGGCTTTGGCGCTGGCCGAACTCGGCGAGCGCGCCGGCCTTCCCGCCGGTGTCTTCAACGTCGTGACCGGCGATGCCGCAACCACCGTCGGCCGCATGAATGCCGATCCCCGCGTTCGCGCGCTCAGCTTCACCGGTTCGACGGAGATCGGCAAACTCATCGCCGGCCAATGCGCGCCGACCATGAAACGGCTGGTGATGGAACTCGGCGGCCATGCCCCGCTGATCGTCTTCGCCGATGCCGATATCGACAAGGCGGCCGACATCGCGGTCAATGCCAAATTCGCCACGTCAGGCCAGGATTGCCTCGCCGCCAACCGCATCTATGTCGAGCGCCCCGTGCTCGCTGCTTTCACGAAGGCGTTCAAGACGCGCATCGAAGCGCTGAAGGTCGGCGGCGGGCTTGAGGCGGGCGTCGAGATCGGCCCTCTGATGCACGAACGCGCTATCGCAAAGGTGGAGGAACAGGTGGCCGATGCGCTGAAGCACGGCGCCAAACTCTTGACCGGCGGCAAGCGCCACAAGGCAGGCTCCCTGTTCTACGAGCCGACGCTTCTGACGGATGTGCCCGACGACGCTCTCATCATGCGCAAGGAAACCTTCGGCCCCGTCGCCGCCGTCACGGCTTTCGACAGCGAGGCGGAAGTGGTCGCCCGCGCCAACGACACGGAATACGGTCTCGTCGCCTATGTCGTCACCGAAAACGGCGCGCGCCAGATGCGCCTTGCCCGCGCGCTGGAATACGGCATGGTGGCGGTCAACCGCGTGAAGATCACCGGCGGGCCGATCCCCTTCGGCGGCTGGAAACAATCCGGCCTCGGTCGCGAGGGCTCGCGCCATGGCATGGAGGCCTTCACCGAACTCAAATATCTCTGCATCGACACGGCTGCCTGACCCCGGCGCCAGCACTATACGAAAGGAAAAACCATGCTCGACGGAAACAACGAACTCACCGCCTGGGACCGCGACCACTTCTTCCATCCCTCGACCCATATGGGCATGCATGCCCGCGGCGAGACGCCGACCCGCGTCATCGGCGGCGGCGAAGGGGTTTACATCACGGATACGACCGGCAAGACGAGCCTGGATGCCTTCGCCGGCCTCTATTGTGTCAATGTCGGCTACGGTCGCCAGAAGATTGCGGACGCGATCGCCAACCAGGCGAAGAACCTCGCCTATTACCACGCCTATGTCGGCCACGGCACGGAAGCCTCTATCACGCTCTCAAAGATGATCATCGATCGCGCGCCCGAGGGCATGAGCCGTGTCTATTTCGGCCTGTCGGGCTCGGATGCCAACGAGACCAACATCAAGCTGATCTGGTACTACAACAACATCCTCGGCCGTCCCGAGAAGAAGAAGATCATCTCGCGCTGGCGCGGCTATCACGGCTCGGGCGTCATGACAGGATCGCTGACCGGCCTCGCCCTCTTTCACAATGCATTCGACCTGCCGCGCGCGCCGATCCTGCATACGGAAGCCCCCTACTTCTTCCGCCGCCCGGATCGCTCGATGGATGAGGAGCAGTTCTCGCAATACTGCGCGGACAAGCTGGAGGAAATGATCCTCGCCGAAGGACCGGAAACCGTCGCCGCCTTCATCGGCGAGCCGATCCTTGGCACCGGCGGCATCGTGCCGCCGCCGAAGGGCTATTGGCAGAAGATTCAAGCGGTGCTCGACAAGTACGACATCCTGCTCGTCGCCGACGAGGTCGTGACCGGCTTCGGCCGCCTCGGCACAATGTTCGGTTCGGACCACTACGGCATGAAGCCGGCGCTCATCACCATCGCCAAGGGCCTCACCTCGGCCTACGCGCCGCTCTCCGGCACCATCGTCTCCGACAAGGTCTGGGATGTGCTTGTCAAGGGTTCCGATGAGCTTGGCGCGATCGGCCATGGCTGGACCTATTCGTCACATCCAATCTGCGCCGCCGCGGGCGTCGCCAATCTCGAACTCATCGACGAACTCGGTCTCGTCGAGAATGCCGGTTCCACCGGCGCCTATTTCCGCAGCGAACTCGCCAAGGCCGTCGGCGATCACAAACATGTCGGCGAGGTACGAGGCGATGGCCTGATGGCGGCGATCGAGTTCGTCGAAGACCGGGACGACCGCGCTTTCTTCGATCCGGGCAAAAAAATCGGCCCGCAGGTCTCCGCCGCCCTTCTCGAACGCGGCGTCATCGGCCGCGCCATGCCGCAGGGCGATATCCTCGGCTTCGCCCCGCCGCTATGCCTCACCCGCGAGGAGGCCGATATCGTCGTCAAGGCAACAGCCGGTGCCGTGAAAGCCGTTCTCGGCTGAGACTTGAATGAATGGGGCAGCGGCCAGGCTGCCCCATTGGCATCGCATCCGTCCCTTCAATACCTGCAATGACATCCGCCCAGGACCGTATTCTCATCGCCGTCAACGCGCTTGCCGACGAAGACGACGTGAACTCCGAGACCACCGGCCGCGCGAACCTTCAAACGTATGGTGGTCTTGCGCAATAGAAGGGGTATTCCGTCTGCGTCCGGATGCATGAACTCTCGTTCGACCACAACCGACCGTGCTCGGGTTGTGCGGCCCCTTCATCCCCTAAACCCACCAGACGACCTCGACCCGCTTGAGGCTCATATCCTGCCAGCTCGGTGCAGTATCGCCGAGATGCGGCGATAGCCGTATCGGCCATACGGGAGTGCGAGCGCGGCGGCGGTCAGTGCCGCTTCATCATCCAGGGACGGAGCAGCGCGCTGCGACAGCTTCGAGACCCATGGCCAGGAATATACAGCGCACGTTCACGCATGGCGTCGCCATGAGCTTGAGGTCGAACGGTTCCGGCGAACGCCGCGCCTTCCTGAACAGGGCAGCGGACCTGCCGGCCGCTAAGGCTGGCGAATTTGCGGAACTGATGATCACGGAGACCGGCGGCACCGTGCCCTGGGCCGGCTTAAACACCATGTTGTCGGGCAACACGCTGCGCGAGGCCGCCAGCATGATCATCCAGATCCAGGGTGAGATCATTCCCTCCGACAAGCCTGGCACACTTGCCATGAGCATCCGTCAGCCGGCCGGTGTTTGCCTCGACATGCATGTCACCATCGGCAAGGTCTTCGTCGAAGCCGGCTTCCCCGATGGCGTCGTCAACGTCATCACCAATGCGCCCCAGGATGCCGCAGCCGTGATCGAGGCATTAATTGCCGCGCCGGAAGTCAGGCGCGTTAATTTCACCGGCTCGACCAAGGTAGGCCGCATTGTCGGCGAACTGTCCAGCAGCCACCTGAAACCGGCCCTGCTGTAACTCGGCGGCAAGGCGCCAATGATCGTGCTCGACGATGCCGATATCGATGCGGCGGTGCTCGACGGCGTGAAGCCCGGCATGCGCCTCTATGACGAGGAGAGCTTCGGCCCTGTCAAGCCGGTGATCCGCGTGAAGGACGAGGCGGTGGCGGTCGCCAACGACACGGAATACGGCCTGCCGGCCTCCGTCTACAGTCACGACATCCGACGGGCCATGGCCGTCGCCGCCCGCATCGAGAGCGGTATCTGCCACATCAACGGGCCGGCGTTGCGTGACGAAAAGAAAAAGCCTGCCGCGGATGAGGTGCGGCAGGCTTTTCGAAAGAACCGAACAGCGACTGGGAGGAGGAGTGCCGCTGTTCCGGCAGGCGTTTCCTGAGAGGAGGATGGAACCGCCTGCAACACGACGCTCTGCGGGAAGAAAAGAAGCTCAGTTAAGCGGGATAGCGTTGCCGTCCTTGCCCGCCTGATAAACGGCCGAGAGATCATCATACTGGCGACTGATGGCGCTTGCCCGTTCCCGCAGTTCGGAACGCTGGGTTTCCGGCAAGCGATCGATCAACGCATGGATCGACTGCCCCTTCCAGAAGGCGTTTGTCCGGTTGTAGCCGCCGGGTTCCAGTGTGAAGACCTCTTTCAGAATCTTCAGATCGTGCGGGATGGCGAAGGCATCACGGGAATCCTCGTGGCTGAAGAAGTAGAAGAAATTGTCGAAGCCGGCCCAGGTGATCGCCGAAAGGCACATTGAGCATGGCTCATGGGTCGACAGGAAGATGAGATCCTTCGAGTCCGGCCGGTCGCATTGCGGCATTTCATAAAACCGCTTCAAGGTGTGAACCTCTCCGTGCCACAGCGGATTTTCCGTCTCGTTGTTGGTTTCGACGAGAACAGTGGAAAGGTCCGATTTGCGCAGCAGAGCGGCGCCGAAAACCTTGTTGCCCGCGGCAACGCCGGCTTGCGTTGTGGGAATGACCCCTTCCTCCATCGTGCTGAAAAGCGCATCGAGCAGACGCCTGGTTTCGTATTCTTCCGACATTTTTTCTCCTTTATATTTTGAGGAAATAGCGGTCCGGATAAACAGTCGTGTTGCAACCGGACCGTAGGGTGGATCAATGGGCGGCTTCAGAGATCATCGGCACCTCGACGCCCTTGGAGTCGAAGAGCTTGCCGTTGAGGAAGTAGTCGCCATCATGAAGCCGGGCTATGTCCTGGTAGCGAATGCTTCGCTCCGTCCCCGCGACGAAGACCGATTGCTGGTCGGAATTGCCGGTTTTGACATGATTGAACAGGAGATTAAGGGCGATCGCCATCAGCGCCGACGAACTGATCCCGGAATGGAAGATCGTCGCGACCCAGGCCGGGAAGTGTTCGTAGAAGCCGGGTGACGCGATCGGGATCATGCCGAAGCCGATCGATGTGGCGACGATGACCAGGTTCATGTTGTTCTGGTAATCGACCTTGGAGAGCGTGCGGATGCCGCTGGCCGCCACGGTGCCGAAAAGCACGATGCCCGCGCCGCCGAGAACGGAGCTCGGTACGGCCGCAACGACGCGCCCCATAACCGGCAGAAGTCCGAGGATGACGAGGAAAAGCCCACCGGTCGCCACCACATAACGGCTCTTGATACCCGTGACGGCGACGAGGCCGACATTCTGCGCGAAGGCGCTTTGGGTGAACGAGCCGAAGATCGGCGCAAGGATGCTCGACAGCATATCGGCACGCAGACCGTCGCCGAGGCGGCGGGAGTCGACCTTCGTTTCGACGATCTCGCCGACGGCGAGAATATCGGCCGATGTCTCCACGAGCGTGACGATGATGACGATCAGCATCGAGATGATGGCGGCGATCTCGAAGACGGGATAACCGAAATGGAAGATCGTCGGCAGGGCGAAGAACGGCCCGTTCGCCACCTGCGAAAAATCCGTCATGCCGAAGGCATAGGCAATGCCTGTCCCGATGATCAGCGCCAGCAGGATCGAGAGACGCGAGATCGATGCGCTTCCAAGCTTGCTCAGCAGAAGGACGATGGCGAGTGTTACGGCGGCCAGCTGGATATTCGCTGTGCTGCCGAAATCGGGCGAACGGCTGTTGCCGCCCATCGCCCAGAATGCTGCGACAGGCATCAGCGTCAATCCGATCGTGGTGATGACTATCCCGGTGACGAGGGGCGGGAAGAACCGGATGACCCGCGAGAAAACGGGGGTGATCAGAAGCCCGATCAGCGAGGCGACGATGACGGCGCCCAGGATGGAGGGAATTCCCCCATTGCCGGAAATTGCGACCATTGTCGCGACACCCGAGAACGATACGCCCTGCACGAGCGGCAGACGACTGCCGAAGAAGGGCAATCCCAAAGTCTGCAATATGGTGGCCAGACCGCCGGCAAAAAGCGAAGCCGTCACCAGCAAGCCGACGTCGGCCGAGCTGAGGCCGGCTGCTTGGCCGACGATGAGGGGCACGGCGACGATACCGCCGTACATCGTCAGAACGTGTTGAAGCCCATAGGCGATATTAGCGCCGATGCCGAGTTTTTGATCCTCCGGGCGCGCGTTGACTGCACTTTCCTCTTCTGCATTTGCCAAGGTAAATTCCTCCCTACCTTTGCGAGCATTTCGTTTTGAATGGAGCCCCGTTTCGATCAGGCAATTCGGCATGGCCATCGGGGCAAAGGCCATGCCGCAGCTTGAGCTCAGGCCTGAAGATGAAGCCGTTGCCGGGTAAGGCAGCCGCAGCAGAGACGCGCACGCCGAGCCGGCCGCGCTGATGCTGGGGTGATGTCGAACAGGCGACGATAGACGTCGCGCGAAAGCCGCGCCGCCGGAGTGCTCAATGCACACCAGAAACGAAACCTGTCATGGATGAGAGTAAAAATCCTCATGCCCCATCAGCTCCATAGTTGAACTGGCTTTCCGGCCAGTTTCGCTAGGACCCTGTTCCAGGAGGTGCGAACTCCGGATCGTCATCAACATGAGTTGAGCGGGGCTTTCCCGTGAGGCTTGAACCTGCACGTTCACGACTAGTGCATGCAATTGTCGGAGACTGTCAAGGGCATGCCATATGTCATGTCCTCTTCGATTGCTGAGCTTGGCCTTGTTGGCTGCTTAAAGCTTCTCGCTGGTCCGTCATTTATCAATCAAATCAAGGAATCGGTGCGTGGGCACTGAGGATCGACGACGCGACCTTTTCTGAAAAGGCAAAACACCTTGCGGAAAATAGCAGGGTTTCCTGTTGACCGGCCTATACCTGCGCCCGCCACCATGCAGATCATGCGCGGCTTCGCGCTGATCGTCTCGGATGGCCGCGCCGTCGGCGGTGGTCTTGTTCCCTGCGCTCTAACGCGCAGTTTCACAAGACAATGGCCTTGAGATTGGAGCACGCAGCAGCTCTCAAGCCCGCCGATGTTTCGGCGAAACGCCATAGGCCTTCTTGAAGGCCGTCGTGAAGCTCGAGGGGTTGCGGTAGCCCGCGAGATAGGCAGCCTGAGAGATCGGTATGCCGTCCCGCTCCAGGGCGGTCCGCGCCATCTCCAGCCTTTCGAGACGGATGAAATCCGAGACGTTGGTGCCGAAATGCTCTTTGAAATGGCGTTGGATCGAGGAGGTGCTGATGCCGACTTCGCGGGCGATGCGGTCGAGCGTCAGGTCCTCGCCGACATGGGCAAGGATGTAGTCGCGCACCTTCTCGCCCTGGCGCCGGCTAAGCGCCGTCGGCTGATGGGCCGTCGCGTCGTCTTCGACGAGAACCGAGCAGGCCTGGCACATGATGTCGAAGGCGTGGGAGTTGCGGTAGAGCGTCAGAAGCTCGCCCGCCATGGCGCCCGGAGGCTTCAGGATGTGCTCGGCGACCTGCGAAAGGTGCCGGTTGGGCGCGAAGCTGAAGGTCGCGAGATGGCGCGAGAAGAAGGCGCGCAGCTTCGGCATGCTGGTGGGCTGCGAGCGGATCAGGCGGTCGATCCACGGCAGCGGCGCTGAAATCATCACCTTGCGCAGCGGCGTCGCGGTCTCGTTGACGAACCGCAGCTTGCACTCGCGGGCCACGTTCAGCATGAACACGACCGGTTCCGGATTTTCAGCATCGCCTGCATCGATGCGGAAATGCTTGTCGTCCATCACGAAATGCTGCTGGCCCTGCAAGAGAACCATGATGAGAAACTTCGGCCAGACATCGTAGAGATTGTCGTCAGGGGTGCAGCTCGCCGGCCCGTCCATCGCGCCGACGAACAGGTGCTGGGGAATCTCCGGTTTGATCCTGATGTTCAAGACGCCGCCCTCTTGCATCGCCTTACCCGCGTGGAATGCCCGCTGCCGCCTGTGCAAAGTTTTCTGACGCCTCAGCGAAAGTCTTTGCCGTCGACAGGTGAACCCAGCTACTGGCATAGTTGACTGCGTTAATCAAGTTTAATCGCCGGCCGCAGAGCCGGCCTTCGGCATGTGGGTTTGGGATATGTGGGGCACTCTTTCGCCGTCCATGGGGCGACGTCGTATCATGCTTTTGGCCGCGGCCAGCGTTTTGACGCTGAATGCGGCTGCGGCGCAGGATCAAAGCGCGGCTGCGGGCAGCACCGCGCTGGAGGCCGTCGTGGTCGAGGGCGGCACGGGTGAAAAAGGCGACGGCCCCGTTGACGGCTATATCGCCAAGCAGAGCCTGACCGGCACCAAGACGGACACGCCCGTCGCCAAGACCCCGCAGACGATCGCCGTCGTTCCGAAAGAGCAGATCCAGAACCAGAACGCGCTGTCCGTCGCCGAATCCTTGCGTTACACGCCGGGCGTCGTCACCGAATATCGCGGCGCCTCCAATCTGCGCGACGAAATGTTCGTGCGCGGTTTCTATTATGTTCCAAAATATCTCGACGGGCTCTTCCTCGGCGGCGATCTCTCCTATGCGAAGATCGATCCTTACTTGCTGGAACGCGTCGAGTTGATCTCCGGCCCCGCCTCCGTGCTCTACGGCCAGGCCAATCCGGGCGGCATCGTCAATATGGTCAGCAAGAAGCCGACGGACGAACCGTTACGCGAGGCCGAAATCTCCATCGGCACGGACGGCTATCTCTCCGGCGGCTTCGATGTCAGCGACCGCTTCGGCGACGCCTTCGGCTACCGTATCGTCGCCACCGGCCTGAAGCGCGACCTGCAGGAAGACTATGCCAAGCAGAGCTCCTTCGCCGTCGCGCCGTCCATCACCTGGTCGCCGGATGAGGGAACCTCACTGACGGTGCTCGGCGGTTACCAGAACGAGCCGGATGCCGGTTTTCGCAACTTCCTCGATGCGGCCGGCACCGTCGAACCGATCCCCGGTTTCGGCTTCATTTCGCCCGACCTCTTCGTCTCCGATCCGGATTTCGAACGCGCCGAGCGCCAGCAGGCTTGGATCGGCTATGAGTTCAAGCACGAGATCAACGACAACCTGACCTTCCGCCAGAATGCGCGCTACCACCGCACCGACTGGCTGCACCACACCCTCGTTTATGGCTGGCTTTCCGCCGATCCGGTGACCGGCGACAACACGATCCTCAACCGCAGTGCCCGCGGCGGCACCGACGACTGGAGCCAGTTCACCATCGACAACCAGCTTGAGGCGAAGTTCTCGACGGGACCGGCGGAACACACTCTGCTTGCCGGCGTCGATTACCAGTATCGCAAGCGCGATTACCAGTGGGGCTCGGCGTCCGCTCCGACGCTCGATCTCACCGATCCGCAGTACGGCACCATCGACTACGACGCGATCGTGCTTGCAACCACCGACCTGACCGGGACGACCGCCCGCCAGGCCGGCGTCTACCTTCAGGATCAGGTGGAGATCGGCAATCTGAACCTGCTCGCCGGCATCCGCTACGATCGTGCGGAGACGGAGATCGACGACCTCCTCGCCGGCACCAGCCAGTCCTATGACGACGGTGCGTTCACCTGGCGCACCGGCGCCCTCTACACCTTCGACAACGGCGTTGCGCCCTATGTCAGCTATGCGACGTCCTTCGAACCGGCCCTTTATGCGCCACCGGCGGGCGATCCAGCCTTCAAGCCGACGACGGCGGACCAGTTCGAGGTGGGCGTGAAATATGCGCCGGAAGGAACGGGCCTGCTGCTGACGGCCGCCTACTATGACCTGACGCAGAACGATGTGGTCGATGGCGCCTGGGACCCGGTTGCCGGCAAGACGGTCTATTCGCAGATCGGCGAGATCCACAACCGCGGCATCGAGCTGTCGGCACGGGCCGAGGTGACCAACAATCTCTCCCTCATCGCCGGCTACAGCTACATCGATAGCGTCGTGAAGACCTCTGTCGACAGCAGCATCGTCGGCAAGACGCCGTCGCGCGTGCCGGCGCATCAGGCCGCGCTCTGGGCGACCTATACGGTGGATACCGGCGCGCTTGAGGGCCTGACGGTCGGCGCGGGCGTGCGCTATATGGGCTCGAGCTGGGGCAACGGCACGAATACGTTCAAGGTCGGCGCCGTCACCCTGTTCGACGCGATGGCCTCCTATGACTTCGGCGCGACAAGCACCGACCTGAAGGGGCTTTCCCTCCAGGTGAACGTCAAGAACATCGGCGACGAGCGCTATGTTTCCTCCTGCGCCAATGCCTATGCCTGCTTCTACGGCGAAGGCCGCAGCATCGTCGCGACGCTGAAGAAGCAATGGTAGGGCTGCGCACAATCGGGCTGGGTCTTGTGGCCATGATCCTGTCGATGACACCGGCACCTGCGGCGGAGACGCCGCAGGTCCTGGCGCTTGCCGTAGGAAAGGCCGTGGAAAGCACAGCCGAAGCGGCCGGGGTGAAACAGGCCTTCGACCCTGGTGCGGCCGAGGGCGCCTATGTCAAGGGTCAGCTGCGCGTTGCCACGGGCCGCTTCGATCTCGATCTCGTGGATGCCTCCGGCCGGCATCTGCGCCGGCTTGCCGATGGTATCAGCGGCATGGCCGAATTCCAGTTCGTGGTCGAGGCGCCGGGCGACCGGCTCGTCGTGACGGGACGGGAGCCGGGAACCTATGCGCTGGCCCTCGATCGTCTGGTAGCACACGCAGATCAGCTGCCGCCGACGCCGACCTATCTCAGTCCCACGATAGCCGATGTCGCCCGCGCCATCGCCGCCGGCAACCCGACGGATGATTTCTGGGCGAAGGTCGAGGCGCAGGGCACGCCACTTGTCGAAGACGGCGAGGACGGCCGCAAGATCGTCACCTTCCTCGGCCGGGGCGCGCAGCGAAACATCCGCCTCTTCGGCGCGCCGAGCGGTGATCACGAGGAACTGCAACAGCTTGCCGGCTCCGACATCTGGTTCAAGAGCTTCGACGTTCCCAATGGCACGCGGCTTTCCTACCAGCTTGCCTTCGACGTGCCCGATGTGCCGGGTACGGCGCGCGACCGGCGCATCGCCATCCTTGCGACGGCCAAAGCCGATCCGCTCAACCGCCACCCATGGCCGGCCGAGGCGCGTGACGCCTACAGTCAGGACAGCGTGCTTGAACTCGCGGGCGCGCCGCCGCAGCGGTGGATAGCGGAAAAGGGCAATCCCGCCGGCATGCTGGAAACGCTCTCCATCGAAAGTGCCGCTCTCGGCAATCGCCGCGACATCACGATCTACCGTCCGCCCGGCTTCGACCCGGCGCGCACGGACACGATCCTGCTCTTCGTCTTCGATGCCGACCAGTATCTGGAACGGGTGCCGGTGCCGCGCATGCTCGACAACATGATCACAGCCGGTGCGGTGCCGCCTGTCGTCGCGGTCTTCGTCGCCAATCCCGACCGGGCGGCGCGGGCACGCGAACTGCCGGCCAATCCCGCCTTCGCCGATTTCATGGCGACGGAGCTTCATCCGCTCGTCGTCAAGGAAACCGGAATCACCGTTTCGGCGGCCCGCACGGTGCTTGCGGGATCGAGCTATGGCGGTCTCGCTTCCGCGACGGTCGCCATGCGTCATCCGGAGGTTTTCGGCAATGTGCTGTCCATGTCCGGATCCTTCTGGTGGAGCCCGCCCGGCACGCCTGAAGACCAGAAAGAGTATGTGGCGGGACTGGTTGCCGAAGGCGGCGTGCTACCGCTGCGATTCTTCCTCGCCGCCGGCCTGTTCGAGACCGGTGCCAACGGTACGGCCGGCATCCTCGATACGAGCCGGCATCTGCGTGACGTGCTGCGGGCCAAGGGCATTCCCGTCACCTACCGCGATTATGCCGGCGGACACGACTATCTCGTCTGGCAGGGCGTCCTGCCGGATGGGTTGATCGCGCTTTTTGGCGGGAGCCCGCCCTAACGGCCGGCGCTTTGCCGTACTTCACACGCCAGACGTTCTCAAGCTGAAAGGAAAGACCATGCCGCAATCCGCCGCCCATCTCGAGACCACGAACGGATCGAAGTATCTGGTGCAGCTCTGCAAGCATTTCGCCCACAAGATCACGGTTTCCTATACGGACACCCACGGTGAATGTCAGTTCGCCAGCGGTACGGCGAGCCTCGACGCGGATGCAAGGGGCCTGCGCATGCTGGTGACCTCCGGCGATGAGGCTGGCCTTGTCGAGACCCAGTCGATCATCGAATCGCATCTCGCGCGCTTTGCCTTTCGCGAGACCTTCGACGCTCTCGACTGGCAGCGGCAGGACAAGGCCGCCATGCCACCTCTCAAACAACAGGTAAATTCATGAAATATATCCCTCGCATCGCCGTCGTCGCTGCCATCGTCCTTTCCACCTTTCCGGCGAGCGCCATGGATGTTCTAACGGCGCGGGGGCCGGTCGCGGTCGATAACGTGCCCAAGACGGTGGCCGTCTTTGACGTTGCCGCAATCGATACGCTGACCCGCCTCGGCATCCCCCTCGCCGGCCTGCCGGACAAACTCTACGTTCCCGAGTTGGAACCGGTGAAGGCAGGAGCGGCGCCGGTCGGCACGCTCTTCGAGCCGGACCTCGAAGCGCTGAGCGCGCTGGCCCCCGACCTCATCATCGTCGGCAGCCGCTCGGCCTCCAAGGCCGACGTGACCGCGAAAGTCGCCCCCACCATCGACATGACGATTGACGGCGACGACCTCTTCGAGCAGGCCAAACAGCGCCTCGCCGCCTACGGCGACCTCTTCGGCAAACAGGTAGAGGCCAAGGCCGTCGCCGATGAACTCGACGCCAGGCTCGCCGCCGCAAAAGCCGCAGTTGCCGGCAAGGGCAAGGCGCTGATCGTCATGTCCAACGGCCCGAAGGTCTCGACCTATGGGCCTGGTTCGCGCTTCGGCTGGGTGCATGCCGCGCTCGACCTGCCGGCGGCCGTCAACGAGATCGAGACGGCGACGCATGGCGAAGCCGTCTCCTTCGAATTCATCCGCCAGGCCAATCCCGATTGGCT
This sequence comes from Shinella sp. 20P9.1.1, assembly GCF_057798995.1. Classification (NCBI taxonomy): domain Bacteria; kingdom Pseudomonadati; phylum Pseudomonadota; class Alphaproteobacteria; order Hyphomicrobiales; family Rhizobiaceae; genus Shinella; species Shinella sp. 20P9.1.1. Next base: position 700,461 of record NZ_JBYOLC010000001.1, on the reverse strand, counting down.
GCTGGTTCTCGACCGTGCGGCCGCCGTCGGTTCGAACGAGCAGGCAGCCAGGGTGACACTCGACAACGAGCTCGTCGCTGAAACGACGGCATGGAAGAAGGGCCAGGTCGTCTATCTCCCCGCGCCGGATTTTTACATCGCGGCGGGCGGCGTCCAGTCGCTTGAACGCGTTCTCGCGACAATCACGCAGGCTTTCGCCGCCGCGAAGTGATGGCGGTGGCCGGTGCTTCTGGGCCGACAGTGCCCAGTGAAACGCCAAGGGCTATATTAAAACGGCGTGCGGGCAGGAGAATTGCCCGCACGCCGCCCAATCGCTGGGAGCCGGTGCTTTGAAGCGCGGACCTCTACCGGTCTCCCCGCGCGGGAGGCTCGTTACTCGCTCGAACCGGCCTTCGGCAGGCTGGCCCATTCGGCAAGAAAGGCGTCACGGCTCTTTGCGGCTTCCTCCTCGTCGATCTTGAAGACCTTGATCGAGGACAGTTCCGGCAGTTTCACGTAGTCGGAAACTTTGATGTCGGTACGGCTCGGGCGACGGAAGGCGACCTTCAGGAGCTCGATCTGCGATTCCTTGGACAGCAGCGCATCGATCGCCTTCTTGGCTTCCTCGCCGGCCGGTGCGCCCTTGACGAGGGCGGAGTATTCCGGCGTCGTGAAGGTGCCGGACGACGGATAGACGATGCTGATTTCCGTCTGGCCGCCATCGACATAGCTGTAGCTGTTCGTCTCGAACGTGATGCCGGCGGCATATTCGCCCATGGCAACGCCCTTTGGCACCGCGGAGGACGAGGAGGAGACGACGAGGTTGGCAACGAGCGCCTTGTAGGTTTCCGCGTCAAGCAGCTTGGAAAGCCCCCAGACGATCGTGTAGCCGGTCGAACTGTTGGCCGGATCGGGCAGGATAATGCGGCCCTTCCAGACGGGATCGGCGAGATCCTTCCAATCGGTCGGTGCGGCCGCGCCGTCCAGCTGGTCGGTGTTGACCATCAGCGTGACGACATGGACATTGGCCGGCTGGAAATAGTCGTCGGCGACGCGCAGGTCCGCCGGCATGGCGGCAAGTTCCGGCGAGGCATAGGGTTCCAGCACATCCTTGAACGCGCCCATCGTGTTGGCCGAGGACGACCAGAAGACGTCGCCCTGCGGGGCCGCCTTTTCCGCCTCGATACGGCGCAGCAGCACGCCGCTGCCGCCGGTGATGATACCGGTCGTCAATCCAGCCTTCTCTTTGATGACGGCCTGCACCGCTTCGACGGCGGGCACCGGATTGGTGGTGTAAATGACCGGATCGGCCGCCTGAGCACCGGCAGCAAGGCCGGCGAAAACGAGCGCGGTTGCGGCAAATTTCTTCATGGCAGTTCCTCTCTTTTGGTTTTCGGGGTTCATTTTGAAGCGAACAAATCGACCTTGAAGACGGTGGTGGCGATGACCACCGGCAGCAGGATGACGGCGACCAGCACCAGGCCATAGGCCGAGGCATAGGCCATCAGGCCGGAATCGATCAGCCGGAAGATCTGGATCGGCAGGGTCTCGCGGCCGCCGGAATAGACGAGCAGCGAGGCCGAAAGCTCCGAGACCGTGGTCGTCCAGGTGAGGATCGCGGCGGAGGCGACGGCGGGCAGCATCATCGGCAGCACGACCCGCAGGAAGGTGCGCAGCGGCGGCGAGCCGAGGCTGATCGAGGCCTCCTCGATCGAGTTCGGGATATTGTGCAGGATTGCCTGGCCGTTGCGCATGCCGAAGGGCATGCGGCGGATGACATAGGCGAGCACGATGATCGTCGAGGTGCCGGTCATCGCAAGGAAGCCGCCGTTGAAGGAAGCGAGCAGGCCGACGCCGAGCACCGTGCCCGACAGCGCCAGCGGAATGGCCGAGACATAGTCGATCAGCGGCGTCATCAGGTTCGGCTTCTTGACGACGAGGTAGCTGACCAGCGTCGAGAAAGCGACCGAAATGACCGTGGCGATGCCGGCATAGAGGATGGAATTGACGAGCGGGCCGGGCGCGGTGATGAAGACGCGCGCCATGTTGTCGAGCGTCCATTCGCCCCAGCGCATGACCGGGCCGCGCGACACCGTGAAGGCGCCGACGGCGATCGTCACGAGCGGCAGGAGCGAGATGGCGACGACGATGCCGGCCGCGCCGCTGACGAGCACGCCTTGCGCACCCCTCAGCGGCTGCGGCTTGGCCCCCCTCCCCTGGACGACTTCATAGCGGCCCCTGGCGATGATGCGGCGGTTGATGAAAAGCACGGCCATGACGATCAGCACCGAGACGCTGGCAAGCGTGCTCTGCATGGTGAGGTTGCTTGCGCCCTCGGCGACGGCCGCCTGGTAGATCGCCACCGACAGCAGTGGCACATTGTGGCCGAGAATGGTGGAGATGGCGAAATTGCCGATGACCATGGTGAAGACGAGCAGCGCCGAGGCGAGGATCGCCGGCCGGATGACCGGCAGCATGACATGCATGCGCGAGCGGGCCGGCGCGGTGCCGAGGCTCTGGGCGGCCTCTTCCAGCTGTGCGTCGAACTTTCCGATGGCGGCCACCGTGCCGATATAGACATAGGTGTAATAGATGAAGCTCATCGAGGTGATGAGACCGAACCAGCCGTAGAAGCTCGGAATGAGAATGCCGTAGCCCTTGAGGAAGCGGGTGATGACGCCGTTGTTGCCGAGGATCATCAGCCAGGTCTGCGCCGTCACCACTTCGGGAATGACGAGTGTAATGAGCGGCAGCAGCGTGATGAACAGCTTGCCGCGGAAGCGGTAGCGCGCCGAGACATAGGCGAGCGGCACGCCGATCAGCGTGGAGAACAGCGTGACGACGGTAGCAAGCACCAGCGTGTTGCCGATTGCCGCAAGGCCCTTGCTGTCCTCCATGAGCTGCAGCCAGCCCGAACGGCCTTCGCCGACGAAACTCGCGGTAAAGATATAGAGCAGCGGATAGAGCACGAAGACGCCGAGAAGGGCGAGTGCGAGGGCCGAAAGCCAGGGCCAGGGCGTGCGGAAAGTCGAGTGGTTCATGAGCGGATCACCCGTGCGGCAACGGGGTCGAAGCCCAGATGGATGGACGCGCCCGGCTGGAAGGCATCATGTCCCGCGCCGTGCATTTCGGCATTGAGCAGAAGGCCGCCGGCGCATTCGACGCTGTAGCTGGTGCGCGACCCCAGATATTGCCGGCCGCGAACGGTCGCGGGCAGCGATTGCCGGCCGCCAACGGGGGCTGCGGAAATCTTCAGGTCTTCCGGCCGCAGAACGAGCAGGCCGCGCTCAGCCGGCCCGTCCAGGGCGTCGGTCGCTACGAGGCGACGGCCGGCGAGTTCGACCTCAACGAAGCCGCTCGAAACCGGGCGGACGGGGACTTCGGTGCGATTGGCCGCGCCGACGAAATCGGCGACATAGCCGGTGCGCGGCGTCGCATAGATCTCCTGCGACGTGCCGAGCTGCTCGACCTTGCCCTTGTTCATCACGCCGATCAGGTCGGACATGGAAAGGGCCTCTTCCTGGTCATGCGTCACGAAGACGGTGGTGATGTTGGCCTCGCGCTGCAATTCGATGATCGTCTCGCGGATCTGCACGCGCAGCTTCGCGTCGAGATTGGAGAGCGGTTCGTCCATCAAGAGCACGGCCGGCTTGATGACGAGAGCGCGGGCGAGCGCCACGCGCTGGCGCTGGCCGCCGGACAGGGCTGCCGGATGGCGCGACAGCAGATGGCCGAGGCCGACGCGCTCCAGCGCGGCCTTCACCTTCTGCTCGACGCCCGGCCCCTTTTCACCGCGGGCGCGAAGGCCATAGGCGACGTTGTCGGCGACGGTCTTGTCGGGAAAGAGCGCGTAATCCTGGAACACCATGCCGATGGCGCGCTTGTGCGGCGGAAGCTCGGTGACATCGCGCCCGCCGAAACGGATCTGTCCGCCGCTTGCCGGCGCAAAGCCGGCAATGGTGCGCAGAAGCGTGGTCTTGCCGCAGCCGGACGGACCGAGCAGCGTGAAGAAGCAACCCTCGGGAATATCGAGGGAGAGGCCCGAAATGACGGTCTCGGCGCCGTATTTCACCGAGAGATTTGAAATCGCTATGCCCATGGGTTCCCCCTTCTTTGGTCTTTGAGGCTTAGGCGTGGACCGGAACGGCCTTCAGGTCCGTGATGAGATCGAGCGCCGCGCGGTGTACCTCCGCATCACCCGCGCCGAGCAGCTGGCCGGAGCTTTCGAGCGTCAGCGGTGCGCCGGCCCAGTCGGTGACGATGCCACCCGCCCCTTCAACGATGGGCCGGAAGGGTGCGAAGTCAAAAACCTTCTGACCGCCATCGATCGCAAGGTCGGTGCGCCCGTCGGCAAGCAGGCCGTAATTGAGGCTTGCCCCGCCATAGGAGCGCGCGCCGGTGACGGCACGCAGCCGGTCGAGCGCCGGACGCTCGGCGGGGGCGAAATAGTCCTGGTTGCTGTTGGTCATGATCGCCTGGCCGATCGAGGGGCAGGCGCGCACGCGGATCGCCCTGCCGTTGCGCGTCGTCTGCCGGCCTTCGGCGCCGATCCAACGGGAGTCGATGGCGGGAATATCGATGATGCCGAGCCGCGGCACGCCACCGACGGCGAGCGCGATCAGCGTGCCGTAATAGGGCAGACCGGCGATGAAGGCCGTCGTGCCGTCGATGGGATCGAGCACCCAGACATGGTCGCTGCCGGGGCGCAGCCAATCGCGCTCCTCGCCGATGATGCCATGGGTGGGATAGCGGGCGGAGATCATCTCGCGCAGACGGTCCTCGATCAGGATGTCCATGGCCGTGACGAGGCTGCGGTCCGGCTTCACCGAGACGTCGACATGCGCCATGTCGTTTTCGCTCAGAACCGCGCGGGCGACATCCGCCAGTTCTACGGCGAAGGCGACATGCTGGTCTTCGATGAGGGCGGCGCTGGTCATTCTCTTTTCGACGCTTTCCCGGTTTTCGGACAGCCGCCATCGCGCCCGCACAGGATGCAGGGTGACGCGCCGGCGATGCTCTCCGACTGATTGAAGGATTTGGCTGGACCGTTTTTCGGCCTCTGCAATCTTCCTACATGCATTTCATCAATGTGGCAATATGTGTTTTAGTTGGCAAATTGAGTTTTTATGCGGCAGAACACATGGTTCTTGTGGCAAAGCGAGGCATCGCGTATCAAGGCTTGTCTAGGGAGGCTTTCAGGATGTGGCAGGAAGAGCGTCAGCAAAAAATCCGGTCACTGCTTGCAGCCTACGGCCAGGTGTCGATCGACCGCATCGTCGAGGATTTCGGCGTGTCGCGCGAAACCATCCGCCGCGACCTCATGGAGATGGAGGTGGCCGGCGAACTTCGACGGGTGCGCGGCGGCGCCATTCCAATGGAAGCGCGGGAGGATACGACCTTCGGCGTGCGCATCACGCTGCGCCAGCAGGAGAAGCGCACGATCTGCGCCACGGCGCTCGGCTTTCTCGAAAGCGGCCAGACGATCTTCATGGATGCCGGTGCGACGACGTCCACCATGGCCGAGGCGCTGGCCGGTCCGACCGGCCTCACCAACCTCACCATCCTCACCAACTCCGTCGACGTGGCGAGCCAGCTGGCGGAGCGGCCCGGCGATCTCTCCCGCGGCACCCGCGTCATTCTGCTTGCAGGAAATGTAAAACAAGACCCGATGGAGACCTACGGCGAGGCGACGATCAACGACATCCAGCGCTATCGCGCCGATGTCGCCCTGCTCGCCCCCTGGGGTGTCGATGCGACGATGGGCGCGATGAACTACTTTCTGCATGGCGCCGAGATCGCCCGTGCCATGGTGCGCCATTCCGGTCGCACGATCATCCTAGCCGATCACTCCAAGATCGGCGTCGTCAGCCGCTCGGTGTTCTGCGAGACCGGTGAAATGGCCCACCTCATCACCGATGCAAAAGCCCGCCAGAAATCGGGCTTCGAAGCCCTTGCCGAGGCCGTGCCCGGCCTTGTGGTCGCAGGCGAGTAGGATACGGGCTACATAGAAAAAGAAAATGTAGCTTACCTACATTTATTTTGACAAATGTAGATTTCTTAATTATATCGACAATCACGCACGGTGAGTGAGACCTGAAAGCCCACAAAGCTTTGGCAGGGGCCGTGGCGTTCACCTGGAGGAAATCGATAGTGAAACGCCGTTTCGCGCTGGCTTCAGCGCTTGCAGTCCTGTGCTCGCATGTCTTTTCGGCCGGTGGCGCCGAGGCTGCGGGAATGACCGTTTATTGCCCGATGTCGGAAGACGATTGCGGCGCCGTCCTGAAGGCCTTCAAGGACGATACCGGTATCGAGGCGCAGTTCGTGCGCATCGGTGCAGGCGAAATCCTGGCCCGTATCCGCGCCGAAAAGGCCAACCCGCAGGCCGGCCTGTGGCTCGCCGGTGCCGCCGACAACTTCATCCAGGCTGCATCCGAAGGCCTGCTCGCCGCACACGAGACCGTCGGCATCAACAAGGTCGACCAGCGCTACACCGACAAGGAAGGCCGCTGGACGCCGATCTCGCTGTCGCCGATCGTCTTCGCCTACAGCCAGCAGGTGCTCGACGAGATCGGCGCCAAGCCGCCGACGAGCTGGAAGTCCTTCGCCGATCCGATCTTCAAGGACGGCGTGGCGCTTGCCCATCCGGCGTCTTCGGGCACAGCCTATGTGGCGCTCGCCTCGATCGTCCAGCTGCTGGGTGAAGAACCCGCCTTCGAGCTGATGAAGGAAGTCGACAAGAACGTGGTGCAGTACACCCGTTCGGGTGTCGCCCCCTCGCGCATGGTCGCCAACAACGAGATCGCGCTCGCCATGGCCTATACGCAGGACATCGAGGCAGCCCTCGCGCAGGGTTATCCGGTCGGTTACTCCTTCCCGGAAGAAGGCACCGGCTTCGAGGTGAATGCCGCCGCGGCCATCGCCAATGCGCCGGAAGAACAGGCCAAGGGTGCGAGCGCCTTCCTCGACTGGATCCTGACCGAAAAGGGCCAGGCCGCCATCGGCGCCACCTTCCGCGGCCCGATCGTGCCGGGCTACAAGAACCCTGAAGCCAAGATCGACCTCTCCAGCGTGAAGATGATCGACTACAACTTCACCTGGGCCGGCGAGAACCGAGCACGCCTGCTGGAGCGCTACGAAAACGACGTGCGCCATAAGGCCGACGCCAAGTAACGGCGGCAGGCCCCACACAGCAGGCAGGAGCATTCCGCTTTTCTCCGAAGCGGAATGCTCTATCTCATTGTCACATGCGATTCCGAGCGGAAACCGTTCTTGGAATTGCCCAAGGAGCCTTCCATGACCCTCGTCTCGCAAGCGACCCAACCCGCAAGGGCCGGGACGTCGCCAGCCTTTCTGCGCAAGATCGTCGTCGATCCCTGGCTGTTCGGCATCTTCGCCGTCGTCACGCTCTCCGTGCTGATCTTCGCGGCGCTACCGATCTTCGTCGTGATGAAGCAGGCGGTCGTCACCGATCACGGTTTCGATCTCGGCGTGCTCGTCGACACGCTGTCCCAGTCCTTCGTCTGGACCTCGCTTTTCAACACGCTGCTGCTCGGCGCCACCTCGGCCATCATCGCCACCGCCGCCGGCTTCCTGCTCGCCTTTTCCGCAACCCGCACCACCATGCCCGGCAAGACCTTCGTGCATGGCGTGGCGCTCTTGCCGATCATCTCGCCGCCCTTCGTCATGGCGCTCGCGGTGGTCATCCTGTTCGGCCGCTCGGGTCTCATCACCCGCGAACTGCTCGGTATCCGCAATGCCAATGTCTACGGCTTCCATAGCCTGGTGTTGATCCAGTCGCTCGCCTTCACGCCCATCGCCTATCTCAACATCCGCGGCATGCTGCAATCCATCGACACGGCGCTGGAAGATGCGTCGGCCTCGCTCGGCGCCTCGCGCTGGACGACTTTCTCGCGGGTGACGCTGCCGCTGGTGACGCCGGCGATCCTTTCCTCGACGCTGCTCGTCTTCGTCAAATCGGTGGAGGACTTCGGCAATCCGATGCTGATCGGCGGCAACTACAACACGCTCGCCGTCGAGGCCTATTCGCAGATGGTCGGCTACTTCAACCTGCAGGCCGGCGCGCTGCTCGCAAGCCTCATGCTGGTGCCGTCCATGACCGCCTTCCTCATCCACCGCTACTGGGTGAGCAAGCGCAGCTACGTGACCGTCACCGGCAAGCCGTCCGCACAGACGATCCGCATTTCCGGCGGGGTTGTCGTGCCGCTGGCGCTCGGCTGCTACGCGATCGTCTTCGCTATCCTGCTGTTCTACCTGACGGTCGTCTACGTCTCCTTCACCAAGCTGCCCGGCGTCAACAACACGCTGACGCTCGACCACTACGCCACCGTCTTCACGGCAGGCTTCCAGACGCTCACCAACTCGTTGCTGCTCGCCGGCATCGCCACCCCGATCACGGCAATCGCCGGCATGCTGATCGCCTATCTTCTGATCCGCAAGGCGTTTCCGGGCAGCTTCCTGCTGCGCTGGGCGACGCTGCTGTCCTTCGCCGCCCCCGGCACCATTCTGGGTATCGGCTATGTCAGCACGTTCAATGCCGCCCCGCTGCTTCTGACGGGCACCGCCTTCATCGTCGTTGCCGCCATGGTGGTGAAGAACCTGCAGGTCGGGATCGAGGCCGGTTCCAACCAGCTGCGCCAGATCGACAAGTCGATCGAGGAGGCCTCCGCCATCCTCGGAGCCTCGAACACACGGACCTTCTTCCAGGTCACGCTGCCGCTCCTGAAGCCCGCGCTGTTCACCTCGCTCTCCTATGCGCTCACGCGTTCGCTGACGACGCTCTCGGCGGTGATCTTCCTGGTCTCGGCCAACTGGACGCTGATCACGGTCACCATCCTCTCGCAGGTGGAAACGCTGAAGCTCGGCGTCGCGGCGGCCTATTGCAGCATCCTCGTCTTCGTCGTGCTCGCCATCCTGGCGGTCATGCAGCTCGTTCTCAATTCGACATCGAAGAGGTAATCCCCATGTCGAAAGTCATCTTCTCCAATATCACCAAGCGCTTTCCGGGCGTTGCCGGCGCCACCGCCGTCGACAAGCTGAACCTCACCATCGAGGAAGGCACGCTCGTCACCCTGCTCGGCCCCTCCGGCTGCGGCAAGACGACGACGCTGCGCATGCTCGCCGGCTTCGAGACGCCATCGGACGGCACCATCACTATCGGCGGCCGCGACGTCACCAACGTTCCGGTCAATGCCCGCAATGTCGGTATGGTGTTCCAGAGCTACGCCCTCTTCCCGCACATGACGGTGCGCGAGAATGTCGAATACGGCGTGCGCCTGCTCAACCTGCCGAAGGCCGAGATGAAGGACCGCGTCAACAACATCCTCGAGACCATGGCGCTCGCCCAATATGCCGATCGCTCGCCGTCGCGTCTTTCGGGCGGCCAGCAGCAGCGCGTGGCGCTCGCCCGCGCCGTCGTGACCCAGCCGAAAGTGCTGCTGTTCGACGAGCCGCTCTCCAACCTCGACGCACAACTGCGCGAACGCATGCGCGACGAGCTGCGGGCCATCCAGCTGCGCCTCGGCATCACCAGCCTCTACGTCACCCACGACCAGAGCGAGGCCATGGCGATCTCCGACCGCGTCGTCGTGATGCGCAACGGCGTGATCGAGCAGGACGACAGCCCGCTCAACGTCTATTCGCGCCCCGGCACCGGCTTCGTCGCCGAGTTCATGGGCAAGGCGAACATTCTTGTCGGCAAGGTCGAGGCGGTCGACGACACGATGGTACGTGTGCGCATCGCCTCGACGGTCGCCTTCACGCTCGCTCGCAACGACCGCGCCTTCAAGGTCGGGCAGGACGTGCGCTGCGTGGTGCGGCCGGAGCATATCCGCGTCGATACCGCAGGCACGATGGAGGCGAAGGTGCGCCGCGTCGTCTTCCAGGGCGCATATGTTGAATATCTCACCGATCTCGAAGGCCAGGAATGTGTCTTCCTCGACACGGATTACTACAAGTCCGGCGTCGCCGAAGTCGGCCAGACCGTCAAACTCGCAATCGATAGCCGGCCGGTCTGGGTCCTGCCGGAAAATGAAGCCACCGCATTGGGAAAAGCCGCATGATCCTCATCAAGCCCATGAGCAATGATCTCCACGACATGATCGCGACCGTCGCCTGCGAGGCGGCGCTGGCCGCCGGCATGGTGGCGCACCGGGGCTTCGTCAATGCGAGCCCCGAGACGCTGGCGACGGAACAGAAGGCCGGCTTCTTCGACATCGTGACGGCCTCCGACAAGGCGGCCGAGCGAGCCGCCTGCGATACGATCTGGTCGCGCATCCCGACGTCCCGCATCCTCGGCGAGGAAGGCGGCTGGCAGGGTGAAGGCGACACGACCTGGATCATCGATCCCATCGACGGCACCAGCAATTTCGCCTCGGGCCTGCCCTTCTTCTGCGTCTCGATTGCCGCTTACCACAAGGGCGAACCCGTCTGCGGCGTCGTCTATGATCCGGTGCGCGAGGAACTTTTCCTGGCAAACCAGGGTCGTCTGACGCTGAACGGCAAGAAGGTCGAACCGTTCCTGCGCGGACGCACGGACCGCGAGGTCGAAGTGCTGACCAACGCGCCTTACGAGGGCGAACGGCCCTCCCGCGCGGCACAGGAAGCTCATGCCGATCTCGTCAACTCCTTCCGCGCCGTGCGCCGCCTTGGCTCCTGCGCGCTGCATCTCGCCTATGTGGCCGTCGGCCGCGTCGCTGTCTGCTACGAATCGAAGTTCAGCGCCTGGGACATCGCGGCCGGCATCCAGCTCGTCGAGGCAGCGGGCGGACAGGTCTATGTGCAGGATGCAGCCGGAAGCCGGCTCGAACCCAACGAGGATGCACTGGGCTCGGTAAAAAGGCTCGTTGTCGCGCAGGCCGGTTTTGACTATCAATCGTCCAACCTGTCCAAGCAGATGGAGGACGGGATTCTCTAGCCCTGGGGCAGAAAGCCGCTCATGATACGCGCCACGCCGATGCCGGACCCCGATGGCTTTCATGCTTGACCTGATCAGGCAGTCGCTTGCCCAGTTCACGCCCGCCGAACGCAGGATCGCGGAAGCGATCCTCGATACGCCGAGCACGGCCATCACCTGGTCAATCACTGATGCGGCGCGCATCGCCCAGGTCAGCGAGCCCTCGATCATCCGCTTCTGCCGGCGGCTCGATTGCGACGGCTTCCCGGATTTCCGCCTCAAGCTTGCCCAGCAACTGGCCGTGCGCCAGGCGCCGGCAAGCCAGGCAGAAACCGGCGGCGACCCTTTCACCGGCCTCATCGACGACGTCTTCAACCGCGCCGTCGAATCCCTGCGCGAAGCCCGTCACGATCTCGATCTCGAGGGCCTGCGCCGCGCCGTCGATATACTGGCGAAAGCCCGCCGCATCGATGTCTATGGCTATGGCGGCTCCGGGTTCCTGGCAAGCGAAGCGCAGCACCGCCTCGCCTCGCTCGGGATCGCCAGCGTGGCCTATGCAGACCCGACATTGCAGATGGTGTCCGCCCCGCACCTGACGTCTCAGGACGTGCTGTTCGTGCTCTCCTTCTCCGGCCGCACGAGCTACCTTATCTCGAATATGGAAATCGCGAAGAAGGCTGGCGCCCGCATCTTGTCCATCTCGCCGGGCGGGTCCGTCGTCGCCTCGCTCGCCGACGAGAACATCAACCTCAACGCCTACCGCGCCTCCGGCCATTCCCTCATCGTGCCCACCGGACGGGCGCCGATGTATGTGATGCTCGACGTGCTCTTCGCCCTGCTGGCGCGCCGGCAGAACAGCGCTTCAGCATAGCGGTCAACAGGCCCCGCGCCGCTCGACAACCGGCCGTGTCTGCGCAAGCAGGAACGCCTGCGTCTGCGGGCTTATATGGGCGAGCAGAGCGTCCCGGACGCGGATATGATAGTCGTCCAGAAAGGCGATTTCGCCGGGGCTGAGCGCATCGAGATCGGCCATCGTAAGATCGACAGGCGCAAGCGTCAGCGAGGCGAAGCGGCAGAAGCCCGGACCATCAGCCACAACTTCCACCTGGTTTTCGATGCGCATGCCGAAGGCGCCCTGTTTGTAGTAGCCGGGTTCCACCGTCATGATGGTGCCGGGCTCCAGGACATGAAGGTTCGGCTTGCGGTCGAAGCGATGCGGATATTCATGGACCAGCAGATTGTGACCAACGCCGTGGCCGGTGCCGTGGTCGTAGTCGAGGCCCACATCCCAGAGCGGGCGGCGTGCGAAGGCATCCAGCTGGTGGCCCTGCGTTCCCGCCGGAAAGCGCGCGGACATCAGGGAAATGAAACCCTTGAGCACGGCCGTATAGGCTATCTTCATTTCTTGCGTCGGCGTTCCCAGCATCACCGTGCGCGTGAGATCTGTGGTCCCGTTGAGATATTGCCCGCCGGAATCCACCAGATAGGGGGCGGCCGTATCGATGGGCGCATCCGTCTCCGCGCTGGCCGCATAGTGGCACATGGCGGCGTTGGCGCCGGCGGCGGAGATGGTGCGGAAGCTTGACTCAAGGAAACCCGGCCGCTCTCTCCGGAAAGCCAGCAGCCGGGCTTCGGCGCCGAGTTCGGTCAGCGGGCGGGCCTCCTTTAGCCGGGCCGGCACTTCCGATGCAAGCCAGGCAAGGAACTCGGTGACCGCGATGCCGTCCTCCAGATGGCAATCCCGAAAACCCTGCAATTCGGCCAGTGTCTTCCTCGCCTTGGCAAGGGTGATCGGGCTGGTCTGCGACGCAATCCGGCCGCCGGCCGCAAGCACGGCTGCCCGCACAGCCTGCGGTGCGAAATCTGCATCGATCGCCACGGTCCTTTCCGCCGTCGCCTCGGCAAGGCGATCGAGAAAACGCTCCGGCGGCGACAGGGTCACGCCGTCCAGTTCGTAGGCATCGAGATCGTTGCCGAGCTTGCGGCGATCGACGAACCATTCGAGGCCGTTATCGGCACCCAGCAGCAGAAAGGAATGCGGCACCGGATTCATCGGGACATCCGAGCCCCGCACATTGAGCAGCCAGGCGATATTGTCCGGCAGGGTCTCGACCAGAAGGTCCGCCCCGCTCTGCCGAATGCCATCGGCGATCCGCGCTCGTTTGTCCGATGCGGTTTCCCCGGCGACCTGCGGCGGCATGGCCCTGATCGCGCCCAGCGGACGTGGCGGACGATCGCGCCACACCGCATCGAAGGGATCGGCCTCAAGCGCGACCAGATCCGCATGGGCGGCAGTGCAGCCTTTGACCAGACGGTCGTAAAGGCTCCCGCCCACCAGCATCGCATCGATGCCGATGCGCCAGCCGCTTTGCGCGTGCTGCCCAAGCCAGCGGTCGAGCGGATCGTCGTGCAGGTGATGCACCTCGAAGCGAGAGGGATCGACCTCCTGGCGCACCTGCACCTGATAGCGTCCGTCGACGAAGATGAGCGCCCGGTCCTTCAACACCAGGGCCAGTCCGGCCGAACCGGAAAAACCGCTGAGATAACGCAGGCAATCGTCGTGTGGCGCCGTCACCTCGCTCTGGTGGGCATCGGTGCGCGGCACGATCAGTCCGTCCAATCCGGACGCGTCGAGCCAGCCGCGAAGCGCCGCAAGCACCGGCGCACGGTCATTCATCGTCATGTCTTTTACTTTCGTTCAGCGGCCGGTCTTCAGCGGACCGCCCTTTTCGGCCACCATCGCGACGAGCCGGTCGAAGACGGCGCCGGACTGGCGGATGCCGTCATGTTCGAATTCATTGGTGATCCAGACATCCAGATTGCCGACGGCGCTCGCGGTCTGAAGCGAGATTCCGGCATCGACATACATGTCGTCGTGATAGACGACCGCTGCGAGCGGCACGGTGTTCTCGGCGAGGCGCGACTTGTCGTAGAGCCGGCTGTAGTGCGGACGGCGGGCGAGCACCTCGGCGGCGGCGCGGAAGGGTTTGAGCAGCGCAACCTCCTCGAACATCGACGGGTAAATCATCTCGCCGGTGAAGAGCAGCGGTCTTGCTTTGGCGTCGAATTCCGGGAATTCTGCTAGCAGCCGCTCGGCCGACCAGGCGGTCGCTCCCTCGCCCTGCCCGTAGATCGCCTCGTGGATCACGGCGAACAGCGGGTTGCCATGATAGGCCGTGGCTTGCATGACCGAACCAAGGAACTGGTCGGACAGGCGATCGGGCGCGGCAAAGGCTTCGTCGAGCAGCCAGTGGATATTCTCGAAGCCCGGTCCCATGCCGAAATCGAGGCCAAGGCTCTGAAAGCGACGAACCGAAAGGCGGTCACCATCCGGCAGCATGACGGGATTGGCGTCGATGAAATCCGCGATGCGGGCGACCAACGCCTTGTCGTCTGGATAGCGCTTGTAGAAGATCTCGTTCTTGGCACGCACGCGCGGGTAGGTGTGGCGGTAGACCTCGTCAGCGGATGGATCGAGGCTCGGGATGCCGCCGGCGACATAGCACGCCGACAGGCCTTCCGGCGCGCGGCTGAGATAGGTCAGCGTCAGGAAGCCGCCATAGCTCTGACCCAGAGTCTGCCAGCGCTCGCCGCCGAAAGTGGTCTTTCTGAAGTGCTCGAGATCGTCGACGATGGAATCGGCGCGGAAGCACGCGAGGTAATCCGCACCCGCTTCACCGTCGAAGCCGGCAATGGTCGCCGCGTCGACGGGTGTGGAGCGGCCGGTGCCGCGCTGGTCGGGCAGGATGATGCGGTGCGTCTTCAGCGCCTTGGCGAGCCAGGAGGGGCTGCTCTTCGTCGGGCGCGGGGATTTGCCGCCCGGCCCGCCCTGCAGAAAGCAGAGAAGCGGCAGCGCCTCGTCCTTGCGGGCGGGATCGACCACCTCGCGGGCGAAGAACTCGATGCTCCTGCCCTCGGGCTTCGACCAGTCGAGCGGTACGGTCACGACATGATCGCGCACATGCAGGCCGGGGATGGTGTATTCGGAGACGATCATGAAAATTTCCTTCCTTGCCGCCTGTCGCGCGACGAATTCAACGGACGCGCGGATCGAGCAGCACGTAAAGCAGGTCGACCACAATATTGGCAATGACGATGAACAGGCCGCCGAGCAGCACGACGCCGATGATGATCGGCCGGTCCTGGTTGGCGACCGCCTGTACCGCAAGCGCGCCGACGCCTTGCAGGCCATAGACCTGCTCGATGACGATGACACCGCCCAGAAGAAGGGCGATATCGGCGCCGAGCTGCGTGACGAGCGGCGTCAGTGCGGCGCGCATGCCATGCTTCCAGACCACCCGGCGTTCCGTCAGGCCCTTGGCGCGGGCGGTGCGGATATAGTCCTCGCCCATCACGTCGAGCATCTGCCCACGCGTGAGACGGGCATAGATCGCCGCCATGGTCATCGCCAGCGTCATCCAAGGCAAGGCGAGATGCCAGGCCCAGAGCGCGGGATTGGACGCGAGCGCCTTGTAGCCGCCGGCCGGGAACAGCGTGAAGCCGGCCTGTTTCGGCAAGAAATAGAGCAGGTAGAGCGACATCATGCCGAGCACGAAGGTCGGGAAACTGAGACCGACGAGGATGAAGGCCTGCCCCAGCCGGTCGCGCAGGCTGCCGACATGCCGCGCCGACATGATGCCGATCGGCACGCCGATGGAGAGCCACAGCACCGCCCCGCCCAGCACCAGCGACAGCGTCACGGGAATGCGTCGGAGGATGATCGGCGCGACCGGCTGCTGGTTGCGGTAGGAGAAGCCGAGATCACCCGACAGCGCCTTCTGCATGAAGGCGCCGTATTGCACGACGATCGGCCGGTCGACGCCGAGATTCTTGCGGATCTGCGCAAGCTGGCTTTCGGTCGCCTTGTCGCCGGCGATCATGCGGGCGGGATCGCCGGGTGCGACGAAGAACAGGAAGAAGACGAAGGCCGAGAGGACGAGCAGAACGCCTGCGCCAAAACCGATGCGATGGGTGAGGAAACGGATCATGGCTTGGCTCCTGCCTTCGGCCGGCGCTTGAGGCGGCGCAGGGTGCGGGCGCTTTTCGGGTCGAGCGCATCGCGCAACCCGTCGCCGAGAATGTTGAAGGCGAGCGTCGTCATGAGCAGCGCCGTGCCGGGCACGAAGATCAGCCACCAGGCGACGAGATAGAGCGAGTTGGAGGACGCATCCGCCAGCATGCCGCCCCAGCTCGGCGTCGGCGGCACAATGCCCATGCCGAGGAAGGAGAGCGTCGCCTCGAAGACGATGGAATTGGGGATCTGCATGGTCGTGTAAACGATGATCGGCACGGCGAGATTGGGCAGGATATCGACCACCATGATCGACAGGGGTCCGGCACCGAGCGAGCGGCTGGCCAGCACGAAGTCCTGCCGGCGCAGCGAGATCACCTGGCCGCGGATGACACGCGCCATCGGCGCCCAGCTGAAGAACACGATGACGGCGACGGACAGCGTCAGGCTCGGCCCGAAGGCCGAGACCAGCGCCAGCGCGCAGAGCAGGAAGGGTACGCTCATGACGAGGTCGGTCAGGCGGCTGAGAACCAGATCGACCGTGCCGCCGAAATAGCCTGCCGTCGTGCCGACGACGACGGCGATCAGCGAGGCGAGCAAGGAAGCGAAGACACCGACAAGCAGCGACACCCGCGCACCATAGGCAAGCCGGACCAGCACGTCGCGGCCGAGCTGGTCGGTGCCGAACCAGAATTCGCCGCCGGGCCCGACCGGAATGCCAGCCGGCGACAAGCCGGTCTCGCGGAACTGCTCGATGGGTGAATGGCCGGTGATATCAGCCACCCAGGGGGCGATGACGGCGAGCACGATGATTGCGAAAATCACGCACAATGCGACAATACTGGCCGTGTCGCGCCGGAGCCGCCGCACCGTCAGCGCGAAGGAGCCGCGCTGGACGATTTCGGTCTGCGGCGAAGGTTCGTTCGTCGTCACGTCGCTCATGATGCCACCTGTGTTTCGACCAGCGATCGGCGGTCGGCTTCCGCAAAGGCCGGCAGCGTCTTGGAGGCCGACAGCAGCGTCCGCGTATAGTCGTGCTGCGGATCGGCAAACAGCCGCTCGGCCGTCTCCATTTCGACGATGCGTCCGCCCTGCATCACCGCGATGCGGTCGCAGACATGGCGCACCACCGAAAGGTCGTGGGAAATGAAGAGATAGGTCAGGCCGAGATCGCGCTGCAATTCGCGCAGCAGGTTGAGCACCTGCGCTTGGATCGAGACGTCGAGCGCGGAAACCGGCTCGTCACAGATAATCAGCGCCGGATTGAGCGCCAGCGCCCGGGCGATGCCGATCCGCTGGCGCTGACCGCCGGAAAATTCGGCCGGGAAGCGATTGTAGTGCTCGGGGTTGAGCCCGACGCGTTCCATCAGATGCCGCACCTTTTCCTTTCGCTCCTCGCCTTTGGCAAGGCCATGCAGGCGGAAGGGATCGCCGATGATGGCGCCGACACGGCGGCGCGGATTGAGCGAGCCGAAGGGATCCTGGAAGACGAGCTGCACCTCCCGGCGCATCTCCCGCCATTGCCGGGCGTCGAGCGTGCCCATGTCGCGGCCGAGCACGCGCACGCGGCCGGAGGTGGCGGGCACAAGGCCGGCAACGATCCGCGCCAGCGTGGATTTTCCGCAGCCGCTTTCGCCGACAAGCCCGATGGTCTCGCCGCGTCCGACGGTGAGGTTCACGCCCTTCAGCACATCCAGCGCGCGCTTGGGGCCGAAGAAGCTGCCGACATGATAGGTCAGGCAGACATCCTCGATCTCCGCCACCGGCTCCGGAGACCCGACCTTCTCGACGGTCGTCGCGGCCTTGGCGGCCGGCCGAGCGGTGCTTGCGCCTTCCTCCAGCCAACAGAGGGCTTCGACACCGTCGCTGTAGCGGCGCAGCGGCGGCGGCTCGCTGGAACAGTGCGGCAAGGCCTCCGTGCAACGAGGCGCGAAGACGCAACCGGCGGGCGTGGCGAGCAGGCTCGGCGGTCGGCCGCCGATCGGCGCAAGCTCGGTGCCGGGCCGGTAGCTGGCCGGCGTCGAGCGCAGGAGGCCGGCCGTATAGGGATGGGCTGGCGCGCGGAAAACATCCGCCGCCCGGCCGTATTCCAACCGGTGCCCGGCATACATCACCATCACATCGTCGGCGACGCTCGAAAGCAGGCCGAGATCGTGGGTGATGAGGATGACGGTGGTGCCGAAATCGCGGCGCATGGTGTCGAGCAACGCCACGATCTGCGCCTGCACGGTGACGTCGAGCGCCGTGGTCGGCTCGTCGGCGATGACGAGCGCCGGCTTCAGGATCAGCGCCATGGCGATCATCACGCGCTGCCGCATGCCGCCGGAAAACTGGTGCGGATAGTCGTCGAAGCGTTCGGCCGGTGCGGGAATGCCGACCTTGCCGAGCATGTCGACCACGCGCGCCCGCGCATCCGCCGGGCTGATCGTCTCATGCGCGTGCAGCACCTCGGCGATCTGCGCGCCGATGGTGTAGAAGGGATGCAGGCTCGACAGCGGATCCTGGAAGATCATGCCGATGCGCCCGCCGCGCAGGCGCCGCATTTCCTCCTGCGGGAGGCCGATGAGGTTGCGTCCCTCGAACCAGACTTCGCCGCCGATATCGGCATTGGGCAGAAGCCCCATCACCGCCTGGGTGAGCACGCTTTTGCCCGAGCCTGACTCGCCGGCAATGCCGAACAGCGATCCCGGCTTGATGGAGAAGGAGACATTGCGCACCGCATGCACGGTGCCGTCTTCCGTCGGAATATCGACGGTAAGACCCTTCGCTTCGAGAATAGCCAAGCCAGAACCCGTTCGTCTGCAGAGGAAAGGAAGTGCCGGCGACGACCCCGCGCCGGCTGCTGCGGTTTCAGCCGATCAGCGCTCGAGCCAGAGATTGGTCCAGTCGCCTTCGACGCCCAGCGCATAGGGCTGGAAGTTCCTGACCGCCTCGCTGCGGTAGCGCGGGTTTTTGTTGGCGATCAGCGGCACGACCGGCGCATCGGCCATGACGAGTTCGTCGACCTCGGCCCAGAGCTTGCCCGTCTCCTCCGGCGTCGTGGCATTGATCGCCTTGGCAGCGATCTCGTTGGCCTTCGGGTTGTTGTAGTCGGTGTAGTTGTAGGTCTGGTGCGTGCCGTCGAAGGTGAACTGAGGCTGGAAGACCGAGCGCGCGGCACCGCCTACCCAGTCCGGTGTCCAGCCCACGGGCGCGATGTCCCAGGTGCCGTCCTTGGTGTTGACCGGGTTCGTCATAAACTTGGAATAGTAGTCGGCCGCGGTGACCGGCGTCATTTCCAGCGTGATGCCGGCGCGGGCAAGGCTGGCCTGGATCGTCGCGGCGGTCGCCACTTCCAGGTCCTTGTTGCGATAGGGCATCTTCAGCGTGATGCCATCAGGGAAGCCGGCTTCCTTCAGCAGCGCCTTTGCCTTTTCGGGGTCACCCTTGGCGTCCGTCGAGGGATAGAGGTCGAACTTGTGGTGACCGAGCACGCCGATGCCGAAGATGCCGTTGGCGGGCTCTGCCACCGCCGCGCCACCCCATTGCTGTACGATAGCAGCCTTGTCGACGGCATATTGCAGCGCCTGGCGCACGCGCAGGTCCTTCAGCGCGCCCTTGTTGTTGTCCGAGACCGTGTTGATGAACAGGAAGTTCGTATTGCCGGCGGACATGGCCGTCAGCTTCTCGTCGCCGGTGGCGGCAAGCGTCGAGAGGATCGCGGTCGGCACGTTGATGTCGTAGGCGAGATCGCCGTCGCCCGACTGGAGCTGCTGCATGATCGCATCGGCCTGCATGCCCATGGTGATGTCGATCTCGTCGACATAGGCCTTGCGCAACGGATCGCTCTCAGCCTTCCAGGCCGGGTTGCGCACCAGTTTCAGGCTGGTATCGGGCGTATATTCGCCAATCGTGTAAGGGCCGCTGCCGATGAAATTGGCGCGGTATTCCGGGCTGTCGGGAAGGTAGTCCAGCGTCTCGATGGCCGCTGGCGCGGGCATCGGCAGGGAGAGCATATAGACAAAATCGCCGGCCCGCTCCTTGAGCTTGAAGACGACGGTCTTGTCGTCGGGCGTCTCGATGCCCGAGACGTCGTTGCCTTCCATATAGACCTTCATCGCCGCCGGTGTCGGCTCGACCTTGGCAAAGCCGTCGCAGAATTCCGTCAGACCGGAAATCAAGGCGGTAAAATAGGTCAGTGTTGCAGCCTGCATATGCGGATTGCAAAGCCGCTTGAAACCGCGCTCCACATCGGCCGAGGTGATCTGGCGCGCGCCGGAAGGCGCATTCCACATCGCGCCGTCGCGCAGGGTGAAGGTGTAGGTCAGGCCGTCGGCGCTCGGCTGCGGAACCTCGATTGCGAGATCCCCGACCGGCTTGATCGCAATGTCCGGATCGGTGGACGCCTCGTAGCTGACGAGCTGGCGGGAAATCGCGCGCATGAGATTGTTCGTCGTCACCATGCCGGCAAGCGTCGGATCCATATGGTCGGGCTCGCCCGTCGCCAGAATACGCAGCACACCCCCGGTCTGCGGCTCCTCCTGCGCCAGCACGGTGCCAGTCTGCAGCGCGCCGATCACGGCCGCCGTCGCCATCAGAATCGTCCAGTTCTTGTGCATCCGCATGGGGGCTCCTCCCTTGAGCTTTATCCTCACTGCGCAGAGTTGTTGCTCAAAAATTGAACCAATGCAAAAGAAATTGAAGGCTTGTGGTAAAATTTTTATAGGGGTACGAAACCGTGGATACAGATGCGGCCGCAAGCGCGAGAATTCGCTGGATGGCATCGACATTGCCGGTGGCGTGGCTCATATTTCGGCGGATTTCGAACCGGTCCGCAAACGGGTGTTGTAATGTCGCCAGAGGCGAAAGCGAGAAAGAAGGACGTGGCAGACAGCGTTGCGGAAGAGGCTCTCGGCAAGAAGATACGCAAGCGTCGCCGTGCGATGGATATGACGTTGCAGCAGGTTGCCGAGCGCGTCGGGCTTTCCATCGGCTTCCTGTCGCAGGTCGAGCGCGGCACCTCGACGCCGTCGCTTGCCTCGCTGTGCAACATCGCCGAAGCGCTCGGCACGAATATCGATGCCTTCATCAAGGCGCCGCGCCAGTCGGGCTCGGTGTCGCGCCCCGGCGAGCGCGAATCCTTCAGTCTTGGCGATGTCAGGCGGACCTATGAGCTGCTTGGCGCCGGCTTTTCCGGCGCCAAACTGCATCCGACCCTCGTGCGCCGCCGGCCGGGGCATGTGTCGGAGATCATGCACAACGAGGGCGAGGATTTCGTCTATGTACTGGAAGGCTGCATGCTGCTGGAAGTGGGCGGCGAGCGCCACATCCTCAACAAAGGCGACTCCATGCATTTCCAGTCGCATCTCCCACATCGTTCGGCGACGCTCGGTAGCGAAACGACGCTGGAACTGTGGGTGCGCACGCAACCGCTTTTCTCCTGACATCCGATCGAAGGGGTTTACGGCTCCGAATGCCGGCTCCATTCGCCGGGTTCAAGGCGCAGATCGATTGGCCGCCCACACCACCAGCTGCCTCAAGCAATCCTGCTGTGAGAGCTTTTTCTAGCAGCGGCAATTTTCGGGAGTGAAATTAAACCTTTATTGCCCATCTTCAATCTAGAACTGCATTCACTGGAGAGATGGCGGCTGGCACGCCGGGGGATGGGTAATGATAAGCTTGCATTCGATGCGTGGCCGCCTGCTGGCTTTGACGGCGATCGGTTTTATTGTCGGCCTCGCATCGGTCACGCTGGCCGGTTCGGCCTTGATGTCGGCCTCCAGTCGCGTTGAAGCGGAAACGGCCGCGAAAGGCCTGTTGCGCGAATATGCCAATTCCATTCGCGCCGACATCACCCACGCGGCGGGCCTTGGACAGAACCTCGCGACCACCGCCCAGGCGCTTGCCGCATCGCAATCCAAGAGCCGCGACGATCTCGGCCGGATCGTCACGAGCATGGTCGAGGACAATCCGGACCTTCTCGGCGTCACGCTCGTCTTCGAACCCGACGCTTTGGATGGCCGCGATGCAGACTTCGTCGGCCATGCCTTTTCGGATGCGACGGGCGGCCGCTTCGCGACCTATGTCTATCGGAACGAGGCGAAACAGGTCGCCGTCGAGAAGCTCGACATGACGGACGATGCCGTCGCCGTCTGGTATGTCGCGCCGCGCGATGCCGGCCATCCGGTCATCACACCCTCCTATGTCGACCAGATCGACGGCAAGCCCACCTTCATCACCACACTCGCCGCGCCTATCAGATCGAACGGCAAAGTTATTGGCACGACAGGGGTGGATTTCGCGCTCACCGACATCTCGAAGATGATTGCGGAACTGAAGCCGTTCAACACGGGAACGGTCTCACTGATCGACGGCGCCGGCCAGTGGCTGGCCAATCCGGACAAGGTTCTTGTCGGAAAGAAGGTCACGGACGAGGCGATCCTCGCCTTCGGTTCGGCCGCCAAGCAGGACGGTGTTGCCGATCGCGTCCTTGATGGCGGTCTCTATCAGGCTGCCGTTCCCATCGCTTTCCCCGGCGCATCGGAGAAATGGCTGCTCATCCTGTCCGCGCCCGAGAACGCCATGGTCGAAGGCGCGATAACGGCGCGCAACCGCATGCTTTTGATTTCCGCCGGCATCCTTCTCGTCGCTCTGACCGGCGCCTTCATTGCCGCGACAGGCTTCGTCCGCCCGGTGGAACAGATCACCGCGATGATGCGCAAGCTCGCCGACGGCGATTTCTCGATTTCCGTTCCCTTTGTCGGCCGTCGCGACGAGATCGGCGGCATGGCGCGCTCCGTGCAGGTGTTCCAGCAGGCAGCCATTCGCAACAATGACCTGGAAATGGCGGCCGTCTCCAGCCGCGAGCGGGCCGAGGAGGAGCGGATCGCGCTGCAGCGCCAGGCCGAAGCCGAGGCCGAGCGGCGTTTGAACCATGCGACGGCCTCGCTTGCCGACGGTCTCCGCCGCCTTTCGTCCGGCGATATGTTCTGCGAAATCGACACGCCGTTTGGAACGCAATTCGAGGCGCTGCGTCAGGATTTCAACACATCGGTGCGGCAGTTGCGTGATGTGCTCGCTGATGTCGCCAGATCGGTCTCCACGGTGAACGCAGGAGCCCAGGATGTCTCGGCCGCATCGAACGACATCGCGCTTCGTACCGAGCAACAGGCGGCCTCGCTGGAACAGACGGCGGCGGCCCTCGAAGAGATCACCGCCAATGTCCGGTCGACCTCGGATCGAACCAGCGACGCGCGCCGGACGGTACATGACGCTCGCGGCAAGGCAGACCAGTCCGGCACGGTCGTCAACGAAACCATCGCGGCCATGGAACGGATCGAACATTCTTCCGAACGGATCGGCCAGATCATCGATGTGATCAAGGAAATCGCTTTCCAGACCAACCTGTTGGCGCTGAATGCCGGCGTCGAGGCAGCACGGGCCGGCGAGGCCGGCAAGGGTTTTGCCGTCGTGGCCCAGGAGGTGCGGGCATTGGCGCAACGCTCCTCCGAGGCGGCGGGCGAAATCCAGCAGTTGGTCAGCGCCGCGGCCCTTGCGGTCGGCGACGGGGTCAAGCTGGTGGGCGACACGGGACATTGCCTCTCCGAGATCACCGACCTCGTCATCGCCGCCAATACGCATATGGAAGCGATTGCGACCGCGGCAAAGGAGCAGTCCATTGGTGTGTCCGAGGTCAATACCGCCGTCAACCATATGGATCAGGGAACGCAGCAGAACGCCGCCATTGTCGCACAGATGAACTCAGCGGGCGCAGCGCTTGCGCAGGAGAGCCAGCGGCTCAAGGATCTCCTGTCACATTTCCGTTTTGAACAGGCGGCAGCGGCTTCGGAGAACCGGCGCCCGCCCGTCCAGGCGAAATGGGCGTGAAAATCCGGCCAATAGCAATGCTATCGATTTCCGCACGACGCTAGGTCCTGTCCGCATCGCCGGCGTGAACAATTCCATGAAGATCGCCCGCGAAGAGATTTTCGGCCCGGTCGCAACCATCATCCCGATTGACGGCATGGAAGACGCCAACGATAGCATCTATGGCCTCGCCGCCTCGATCTGGACCCGCGACATCTCGAAGGCCCATCTCTTCGCCCGCGACATCGAGGCCGGCGTCGTCTGGGTGAATTGCTTCGACCACGGCGACATGACCTCGATCTGGGGCGGCTACACGCAGACCGGCAACGGCCGCGACAAATGCCTGGAAGCCCTCACTCAATATACCCAGACTAAATCCGTATGGGTCAATCTGGGGTGATCTCAAGCGAGGCACTCGCCGAACGCGAAAAAGACCGGTGCCTGTCGGCGCCGGTCAAGCCAAAGAGAGATGGCAGGCTCTGCAGGGGAGCTTACGCGGACGTTCGTTGGCTCTGATTGTAAGCTTCGGAAATCGCATCAAATTTAACGCCCTGCCAGCGGGCATAGTCCTGAAGCAGCCTGCCGGAGACGGACAGGTCGCCCTGGTTGCCCGGCAGGCTCCAGACCAGCAATCCTTCCGCCCGCGCCCGCGAAAACACCCTCTGCACATGACCGCGGGACAGGGTGTGCCGGGTCGAGACTTCGCTTGCGTGGAGCGGGCCGAGACGGATCGGCTCGGCCATGCTCGTGATGTCGGCGGGCAGGCGGCAGATGAGCTCGTGAAGGATATTGCTTCCCGATTCCGTGCGGACGAACAGATCGACGCTTGCGGGCGGTTCAGCCCAGGCCGGATCGAAGACCAGAGCGCGAATGGCCAGCGGATGGATGTGGGCCAGCAACTGCGGATTTCCGACAAGCGTCGGGAGGCGATCGCCACCATCCATCCGGTCGAGAGCCGAAAGATGGCTTTCCAGCCACTGGCCGACCAGCGCCTCGCCGTATGGGCTGAGTTGCAGCGGCTTGACGCGCTTGTCCCGGCTGTCCAGCGGCACGAGCAGTCCATAGGCGCGCATTTCCGCAAGATGCGCCGTAAGCGTGTTCTTGCTGAAGGGCTGGCGTTCCGCGAAAAAATCGATCAGCGATCCGGCGGTGAGCGGCGGACGCGTTTCGTCGTGCTGCCGCTCGAAATGCAGGGCGACGATTGCCTGCGTGATCAGCCATTTCTGCATGCTGGCGACATAGCGGACCACGCGCGGTGCGGTGTCGTGCATGGCAAGCAGCTGTTCGGCCGCATCGCGTAGGACCGCAAAAAATGTCGAATCGCCATTCCATTTCATCGGGCGGAAATCACTTTTCGTATCTGCAGATCGCGTTTCAAAGTTGCCGTTTATGGCACGCGTTTCTAACTTCCTACCAGCGCAACGTCACGTCGGCATGTCACGATACCCCGTGGCTGACTCAATTTTGGGTGTACCGGGGTATGATCCGCTTCTTCGGTTGATCCCGCCTTTCCCCTCTCGCTATGAGTGCTCCTACATCTGGGGAAAGATCATGAAATCAATTTCTTATCATCTGCGGGCGTGCTGCGCCATCGCGTTGCTCATGTCGTCTGCCGCCAGCGCGCAGGATTTCCAGGCCGAGTTCGACAGCCAATGGGGCCTTCGTATGATCGGCGTCGACAAGGCGCTCAAGAAGGGTCTCGACGGCAAGGGCGTTCGGGTCGGTGTGGCCGATACGGGCCTTCAGACCGGCGACAAGTTGCATCCTGAGCTGGTCGGACGCTACCGCGGCCTCGGGATCGATGGCTTCGGCGGCAGTCTCGACGATGACAATGGTCATGGAACCCACGTGGCAGGCATCATCGCCGGCAACAGGGATGGCGAGGGCATGATGGGCGTTGCATCGAGCGCCGAAATCGTCGCCATGAGAGTTCTGCTGGATGGTGCGTCTCTTGAGGAACAGCAAGTCGCCGCGGAAACCGCCTATCGCTATGCCCTCAAGCAGGGTGTGCGCATTTTCAACGCGTCCTATGGCTATCCCGGCCCGTTCACCGATTACAGCCCGGAAATGATCGAGTCCTTCGCCGCGCGCGAATTGAATGTCTACCGCGAGGTCGTCAATGCGGGCGGCGTCATGGTCGTAGCGGCCGGCAATGATGGCTGGGCGGAGCCAAGCGTTCCCGGCGCTTTGCCGATGTTCTTCCCGGAATTACAGCGCGGTTGGATGACGGTCGCCGCTGTCAATCCTGAAGGAGAACTCGCCTGGTATTCGCAGGGCTGCGGCGGCGGGTCGAAATATTTCTGCATTTCCGCACCGGGCGGCGACGAATTCTACGGCGAAGAGGGCCTGATCAACTCGACCTGGCTTGACGGAAAATATCTCGGCGAGCAGGGCACATCCATGGCCGCACCGCACGTGACGGGTGCGCTTGCCATCGCAAAGCAGCTCTATCCCAATGCCAGCGAGCAGGAGCTCGCCCAACTGGTGTTCCAGACGGCCACCGACATCGGCGACGCCGGTCTGGACGACATCTACGGCTGGGGCCTGCTCAATGTCGGAAACCTGGTGACGACAAATGAAATCGAAGCCGGCGCGATCTATGCGCAGGCGGCCTGGTCTCACGCAACGACCGTGAACCGGATTGCCGACGTGATCGAAAGCCATCCGGCGCAAGCCGAGACGGATGGCTACGGTCTCTGGCTCACCCCGTTTGCCAGCCGGGCAAGGCTCTCACTCGGAAGTGCAGGCCTCTCCGGCGATTACACGACCGGTGGCCTGATCGGCGGCATCGACTATGCGCTCGACGACCGCTGGACGGTGGGTGCTGCCGTCGGCTTCAGCCAGAACCGATTCACGGCCGACAATGGCAATCGCGTCGAGGATACGTCTTACCATGCGGCGCCCTATATCGCCTTCGACGACGATACGTTCTTTGCCAATGCCACACTCGGCACCAGCTTCTTCTCCGGCAAGACGCGCCGCGTGCGGGCACCGGGCATGGACGACACGATCCTCGGCCTCGCGGGCCTCGACATTGCCGGCGATCAGAGCGACCGGGCTTTGTGGGCGACCACGCGTATCGGCAGCCATTTTGCGTTCGATGACCTGAAGCTCTCCCCTTATGTCTTCAGCCGGATGGTGCGCCAGCATCTGGGCGGCGTGAATGAAACCGGGACCAGCGTTCTCGTGCTGAACGCGGCGAGCGCCACGGCGACCACGGGCGAAGTCGGGGTCGGCATGAAGGTAAGCACGGCACCTGTCGTGTTGAGCGGCATCGACGTGACGCCGTCCCTGAACATCGCCTATGGCCGGAGCTTCGGTGACTTCAAGCGCACCCTCGAGCTCATGGGTTCCCCGATCGTCAGCAAGATTGATCCAGATAAAAACCGGGTGGCCCTGGAGACGGATTTGCTGTTTGCGCGCTCGGCCTCGGCGCTCGAAGGCAAGCTGAGCTACCGCGCCAGCGTGAACAGCGACACCGTCAGCCATACGATCGCAGCGAACCTGAGCCTCAAGTTCTAAAACCGTTCAACCCGGCGTCGCACCATCGTCAGGCAGTCGCCATCGATATCGCGCCGCCGGGATCTACATGCCAGACGGGTCGGCGCAAGCGCGCCGATGGCTCACAAACCGCCGTGAAAACGCAGAAAGTCGACGATCGGCGCCAGGCCGTCGCCGCGTTTCATGTCGGAGAAGACGAAGGGACGGTCGGCGCGCATGCGTGTCGCATCCCGTTCCATCACTTCCAGATCGGCGCCGACATAGGGGGCCAGATCCTTCTTGTTGATGACGAGCAGATCGGAGCGGGTTATGCCCGGTCCGCCCTTGCGCGGGATTTCTTCGCCCTGGCAGACGGAGATGACGTAGATCGTCAGGTCCGCCAGATCGGGCGAGAAGGTCGCCGCTAGGTTGTCGCCGCCCGATTCGATGAAGACCACGTCGAGATCGGGGAACCGCCGGGACAGATCGGCGATGGCCTGGAGGTTGATCGAGGCGTCCTCGCGGATCGCCGTGTGCGGGCAGCCGCCGGTTTCCACACCGACGATGCGGTCCGACGGCAGCGCCTGCATGCGCATCAGCGCCTCCGCGTCCTCCTTGGTGTAGATGTCGTTGGTCACGACGGCGACGGAATATTGCTCGCGCATCGCCTTGCAGAGCTTTTCGGTGAGCGCCGTCTTGCCCGAACCGACGGGGCCGCCGATGCCGACGCGCAGGGGGCCGTTCTTCGATGTCATGGGAACCTCCATTAAATTGAATGCCCGCTCATGAGCGGAAGAGCCTTACCGGCAGGGTTTCGTGCCGCAGGCTCGCTATTTCCGCCCGTATGGTCGCCGCGCCGAGATCGTCGAGCGTGGAGCCTGCGGCTGCTTTCGCGAGCGTTACGATCGGCACCTCCAGCCCCGTCAGCACCGCCACTCCATGCCTCTGGCCGATGACGCCGCAGCGGATGGCGACCGAAACGAGATTGGACGTGACCGCATGCAGATAGGCGGCAAGCCCTGCCTCGGCCGCAATGTTATGGGCGGCAGCAACGGCGCCGACGGCGACGGGATAAGCCGCCTTGCCACCAAGATGGTCGAGGAGCGCATGCTGCCAGCCTGCCGCCGCTGCAAGGAAGGCCTCACCCTGCAACATGGTCTCGCGATGCCGCTCTGCCGAGCCCGACAGGGCCTCCGCCAGCGCCGCAACCTCCGCCAGTCGATCTGCGTCACCGGTAGAGCGGTGCGCCTCGGCAA
Organism: Shinella sp. 20P9.1.1; assembly: GCF_057798995.1. Lineage (NCBI taxonomy): Bacteria > Pseudomonadati > Pseudomonadota > Alphaproteobacteria > Hyphomicrobiales > Rhizobiaceae > Shinella > Shinella sp. 20P9.1.1. Next base: position 671,978 of record NZ_JBYOLC010000001.1, on the reverse strand, counting down.
ACAGCACGGCGTCATTCCAGAGATTGCCCTGTGCGAGGAGATCGCCCAGCCAATCCCGCAAGGTGCCGGCATCCCGCACATCGCCATCCGCCACGACCTGCTCCAGACCACCGGAATAGGAGAAAGCCCCAATCGGGAAGGCGGGCGACAGCCAGGTCATCAGCCGGATGAGGTCTCTTGTTTCAGCCATGGCCGTGATGATGGTGCCCCTGGCCGTGATAAGCGCCGCGCAGCGGATGAAAAGGTTCGGATATCTCGCGCACGATAGCGCCGAGCCCTGTCAGCATGTCGCGAATGACGTGATCGCGCAGGATGAGAATGCGCGCCTCCTCGATCTGCGCCGGCAGATGGCGGTTGCCGAGATGCCAGGCGAGTTCGACGAGATGCAACCGATCCCGCGGCGTCACTTCGTACAGCAACTCTTCCGCCGCGATCACCTCGATGGTCTCCCCGGTTTCCGTCAGGAGAAGGTCGCCATGGGCGAGCAGAACCGGCGCCTTCAGGTCGAGCATGACGACGTCGTCATGCTGCATGTGCAGCAGCTTGCGGCGCAGATGGCGCTGGTCGTGCGTCAACACGACCACGTCGATCGGGAGACGATCGCCGCCGGCGCCGGGCGGCAGGATTTCGGTGGAGCGATAGGGCAAAACGATCTCTCTCAGAACAGGAAGTAGCGCTGCGCCATGGGCAGCACGGTAGCAGGCTCGCAGGTCAAAAGCTCTCCATCGGCGCGCACTTCATAGGTTTCCGGATCGACCTCGACATGCGGTGTTGCATCATTGAGCACCATCGATGCCTTGGAAAGGCCGCCGCGGGTGTTCTCGACCGCCACCATGTCCTTGGTCACGCCGAGCCGCGCCTTCAGCCCGCCATCCATCGCCGCCTTGCTGACGAAGGTGACGGAGGAAAGCGCCGGCAAGCGCCCATAGCTGCCGAACATCGGCCGGTAATGCACCGGCTGCGGCGTCGGAATGGAGGCGTTCGGATCACCCATGGGGGCTGCGGCAATGGTGCCGCCGACCAGAACCATATCCGGCTTGACGCCGAAGAAGGCCGGGTTCCACAGGACGAGATCGGCGCGCTTGCCGGCCTCGACGGACCCGACATGCTTCGACAACCCTTGAGCTATAGCCGGGTTGATCGTGTATTTGGCGATGTAGCGGCGCACGCGCAGGTTATCGTTGTCGCCGGTCTCGCCGGGCAGCCGGCCGCGCTGCACCTTCATCTTGTGCGCCGTCTGCCAGGTGCGGATCAGCACCTCGCCGACGCGGCCCATCGCCTGGCTGTCGGAGGAGATGATCGAGAAGGCGCCGATATCGTGGAGAATGTCTTCCGCCGCGATGGTCTCCTTGCGGATGCGGCTTTCGGCAAACGCGATATCCTCGGGGATCGACGGCGACAGGTGATGGCAGACCATCAGCATGTCGAGATGCTCGGCGATGGTGTTTTTCGTGTAGGGCCGCGTCGGGTTGGTCGAGGACGGGATGACATTGGAAAGGCCGCAGACGCGGATGATGTCGGGCGCATGGCCGCCACCCGCCCCCTCCGTGTGGAAGGCATGGATGGTGCGGCCCTTGAAGGCGGCGATGGTGTCCTCCACGAAGCCGCTTTCATTCAGCGTGTCGGTGTGGATCATCACCTGCACGTCGTAGTCGTCGGCGACAGCAAGGCAATTGTCGATGGCCGCCGGCGTCGTGCCCCAGTCCTCGTGCAGCTTCAGCGCGCAGGCCCCGCCCTCGATCATCTCGATAAGCGCCGCCGGCTTCGAGGCGTTGCCCTTGCCGGACAAGCCGAGATTGATCGGGAAGGCATCGAAGGACTGGATCATCCGCGCCAGATGCCAAGGCCCCGGCGTGCAGGTGGTGGCGAGCGTGCCGTGCGCCGGTCCCGTGCCGCCGCCCAGCATCGTGGTAACGCCCGACATTAGCGCCTCCTCGATCTGCTGCGGGCAGATGAAGTGGATATGCGCATCGACGCCGCCCGCCGTCAGGATACGCCCCTCGCCCGCGATGACCTCCGTGCCGGGACCGACGACGATATCGACGCCCGGCTGCGTATCGGGATTGCCGGCTTTGCCGATTTTGACGATCAGCCCGCCCTTCAGGCCGATATCGGCTTTGACGATGCCCCAGTGATCGACGATCAGCGCATTGGTGATGACGGTATCGACCGCCCCCTCGGCGCGTGTCACCTGGCTCTGGCCCATGCCGTCGCGGATCACCTTGCCGCCGCCGAACTTCACCTCCTCGCCATAGATGGTGAAATCCTTCTCGACCTCGATGAAGAGCTCGGTATCGGCAAGGCGCACGCGGTCGCCGACGGTCGGACCATACATCTGGGCATAGGCGGCGCGGGAGAGGTGAGCTGCCATCAGAGTTTCCCCATCACTTGCTGGCGGAAGCCATAGATTTCGCGTTTGCCGCCGATCGGCACGAGCCGCACCAGGCGCTCTTGCCCCGGTTCGAAGCGGACGGCGGTGCCGGCGGCAATGTCCAGCCGCATGCCCCGCGCCAGCGCCCGGTCGAAGGCGAGCGCCGGATTGGTCTCGAAGAAATGATAGTGCGAGCCGACCTGGACCGGGCGGTCGCCCGTATTAGCGACGGTCAGCGTCAGCGCTTCGGCACCGGCATTCAGCACGATCTCGCCTTCGGCGGTGAGGATTTCGCCCGGGATCATGGTCATGCCCCCGCGACCAGCCAGAGGCCGCCGAGCGCCGTCAGGCCACCGGCGAGCCGCGCAATGGTCCGGCCGGCACGGCCGCCGATGCCGAGGCCGAGCGCCACGCCCGCACCGTGCAGCAACGCCGTCGCCGCGACGAAGCCGCCCATGAAGGTGAGGCCGCTTGCGCCGCCGAGTTCGAGGCCGTGAGCATATCCATGAAACAGCGCGAAGAAGCCGACCACCGCCATGCCGACCACCGTCGGGACCTGAAGCGCGACCAGCGCCAGAAGCCCGATCACCACGACCGAGGCGGCAATCGCCGGCTCGACGAAGGGCAGGCCGAATCCGGCGAGAGCAGCCAGGAAGCCGATGCTCATAGCCGCGACGAAGGCAACTGGCACGGCCCACAGCGCCCGCCCGCCGATCAGCGAAGCCCAGAGTCCGACGGCGACCATGGCGAGCAGGTGATCAGCCCCCGTCAGCGGATGGGAAAAACCGGCACCGAACGAGCCATGCGCAGCCGGATCGAGATGAGCGAAGGCTGGGCTTGCGGCTGCACCGGCCATGAGCAGGGTGACGAGAAACAGTCTTTTCATTCGCGTATCCTTTCTGGAAATCAGCGGATCGGCTGGTGCACGGTCACCAGCTTGGTGCCGTCGGGGAAGGTCGCTTCCACCTGAACGTCGTGGATCATCCCGGCGATGCCCTCCATTACCTGGTCCCGGGTGACGACATGCGCGCCCGCCTCCATGAGGTCGGCGACAGAACGGCCGTCGCGCGCGCCTTCGACCACGAAATCGGTGATCAGCGCGATGGCCTCGGGATGGTTGAGCTTTACGCCGCGCTCCAGCCGCTTGCGCGCCACGATGGCGGCCATGGCGATCAGCAGCTTGTCCTTTTCGCGGGGGGTAAGGTTCATGGGCCTGTTCCTATAATTGCCAGACTTTCGGCAGCGGACGGCCGCCGATGAGAAGGGAGAGAAGCGGCTCGAGGCGCTGACGCAGCGCAAGGCCGGTGGTGGCGACGAGGCGGATCAGCAGCTTGCCGTTCCAAGCACTCGCCCCACCGTCTTCGCCGATAAGGGTCCGGACGGCGTCCAGCAGCCGCTCCGGCTGGCGGCCGGCATAGAGGACCGTTGCCATGGCGGTGCGGCCGGCGAGCATGGCCGGACGGAAAAGCTTGGCGTCGATCTCGCCGGAAATACGATAATCCTCGGCAAAGATCAGCCGGCCGTCGCGACGGATGCGCCAGCGATCATGCAGCGCGCCGTGCGAGAGGATTTCGCCCATGGCGGCGCGGCCAAACAGCACCGCCTCCATCGCCACCAGCTCGGCATCATCAGCAAGATCGGCTTCCAGCCGGCGGGAAAGACGTCCGCCGTCGAAAAGGATCGTCTCCTGCGGCAGCCAGGCAAGGCGTGCTCCGGCACCGACCGTCAGCCGGTTCGTCACCGTCGCCGCCTCGCCCGTCGAGCGATAGACGCGCTCACAGGCCTGCGTGGTGATCGTCGCGGCCGTCGTTTCGGCAATCTCAATTTCGGTGGCGATACGGTCGCCACCGGCCAGCCCGCCCGCCGTGTTGATCAGGATCGCCTCCGGCGGCCGGCCGGGCAAGGGCCGCGGCAGGCGGATCTTGACGCAACCCTCCTGATAGAGCGTCTTCAGCCGCGTCTCGCCATGGCGATGGTGAAGGGCAAGCCGCGCATTGCCTTCGGCGCGCTGCAACCGCAACGGTGTGGCGGAAGGTTCCGAAACGTCTGGCGCAGGAAAGACGATCAACGGATCGCCCTACCGAACCGGACGATCGGAGATGAAAATACGGTCGAAATCGCTCATGGCTTGCGGCATCCCGGTGGCTTTCAAACCACGATGCAAAGGCCATGCCATTCATTTCGGAGGCGGAAAGACGGCAAAGTGCCTCTTCCGGAGCCGCAGTGATCTTCACTACCAGAAGGAGTGAAGCCCGAATTTTATGCACAAGCATAAAATTTCATCCCCGATAGAGTGTTTGGGTCCGTGCGGCCATCGATCCGCACTTGATGACTGCGGATCGCGCCGTATTTCCCCTTGGCATTTCGCACCCAATGGCTGCTAGGCACCTCCCGCAGCCTGCGTTTGCAGCCAATCCCACACGCCCCGCACATCGCCATCCTTCAGTCGCGCCGGTCTGGATATGGCAAACCAGCCGCGCCCGGTGTCGAGCGTCGTCGGAAAGGGTTGCATCAGGTTACCTGCTGCGAGGGCGTCGCGGGCGAGGAAAACGCTGGCGAGGGCGACACCCTGACCAAGTTCGGCGGCAGCAAGGGCGATATCGCTGTCGCTGAAATTACTGCCCCGCCAGACGGCATCAGGCGCAATCCCCCTATCAGCCAACCAGTCGGCCCAGCCGATGGGGCCTTCCTCGTGAATGAGGGATGCCGTCAGGAGATCGGCGGGGTCGCGCAGCGTCTGCGCAAGCGCAGGTGCTGCGACGGGCGAGAGGTTGCCGTTAGCAATGAGCAAGCTTTCACTGCCGACGGGAGGTTCATGGGCATGGATGATGGCGATATCGACTTCCATGGTCTCGAAATCGATCGCGGTGCCACTGGTGTCCAGCCACGGGTCGCAGGCCGGCACGGCCGTCTTCAGCAATGGCAGGCGCTGTAGAAGCCAGCGCCGCGTGAAATCCCGGGGGGCGTAGATGACGACGCTGCCGGGCTTGCGATAGGGCTCCAGCCGCCGATAGCCCTCCTCCATCATCTCCAGGCAGCGCCGCACCGTGCGGTGGTAGTCGCGCCCGGCATCGGTGAGGCGCACCTCGCGGCCGATGCGCAGGAACAGGGGCTGGCCGATCTGCCCTTCGAGCAAGCGCATCTGATGGCTGATGGCCGATTGCGTCAGGCCGATCTCCTCCGCCGCGCGGCTGAAACTTTCAAGCCGAGCCGCGGCCTCGAATCCCTTCATGAACTGGGTCGGCGGAATATGGCGAAATTTGACCATTCATGAAATCCATTCATCTTCAGCAGGAATACTTCTCGTTTGTATCGACGAAAATCGAGATCAATAATGATCGCCATACATGAATAGGAGTCAATCATGGACACGTCGATCCGGCTGCAACCGAATGTGAAGCTGCGCCGTCCGGGCGAATTCGAACCGCATGCCAAGACCTGGATGGCGTGGCCGCACCGCCAGGATCTCTACGGCGCACGCCTGCCCGACATGCAGCGCGCTTACGCCGATGTCGCCAAAGCCATCGCGCAATTCGAGCCTGTCAGCATGGTGGTGCATCCCGATCATACGCAGGGCGCGCGCGCCCAGCTCGCCGACGCCATCGAGATCGTCGCCCTGCCGATCGACGATTGCTGGATCCGCGATTCCGGACCGACCTTCCTCAAGCGCAGCGACGGCGGCCTTGCCGGCGTCTCCTGGCGGTTCAATGCCTGGGGCGGCAAACACGCCCCCTTCGATACCGACGATGCGCTGGCCGGCCGCGTGCTGGCCTATGAGGAGGCCGACATTATCCGCTCCTTCCTCCATTGCGAAGGCGGGTCGCTCGCCTGCGACGGCGACGGCACCCTGATCGTCACGGAGACGAGCCTGCTCCATCCCAACCGCAATCCCGGCCTTTCCAAGGCCTGGATAGAGCAGGAACTCACGCGCATGCTCGACGTCGAAAAGGTCGTCTGGCTGCCCGGCGATCCGCTCGATCTGGAGACCGACGGCCATATCGACGGCATGTGCTGCTTCGTGCGGCCCGGCGTCGTGATGTTCGAATACAATCCCGATCCGACAGACCTGCACGGCCGCATCCTCGCCGACAATCTGGCGGCGCTCGAAAGCCAGACGGATGCGCGCGGACGCCGTTTCGAGGTCATCCCCATCCCGGAAGCCTATGACGTGGAGGCGACCAGCGAGATTTTCGCACGCTCCTACATCAATTTCGCACTGACCAATGGCGGCGTCGTTATGCCGACCTTCGGACGCCCGTCCGGCGAAGAAGCCAAGGCAGCGGTCGCCCGCGCCTTCCCGGACCGGCGGATCGTGACGGTCGATATGGGCGCCGTGGCTCCCGGCGGCGGGGCTATCCATTGCATCACGCAGGAGCAGCCGCTGTGACCGGGCACTCTGCCGCGCTGTCGCGCCGCAGCTTTGTTCTGGCGGGTGCAAGCCTGGCACTGTTGCCGGCAGCACGCGGCCATGCCGAAGAGGAGAATATCGGAATGATCACCGTCCCCGCCGAAGCCGAGCCGCACGAGAGAACATGGATGGCCTGGCCATCGACGCCAAGCCTCTACGGCGGCCCCGGCGCCTATTTCGAGAGCGTTCAGGAAACACTCGGCCGGCTGGCCGCGGCCATTGCGGAAAACGAGCCCGTTTCCATGGCCGCCCCGGCGGACCAGCATGCCCTGGCCGCCCGCCTCTGCGGGCCGAAGGTCACGTTCGCCGATATCCCGACCGACGACATGTGGGCGCGCGACAGTGGCCCGGTCTTCGTTCGCAAGGGAGACGGCATCGCCGCGGTCGATTTCGGCTTCAACGGCTGGGGCAACAAGCAGGTGCATGCGCGTGATGGCAAGCTTGCCGCAGAGATTGCGGCGCTTGCGGGCATCGACCGTCACGATGCGGGCCTTTGCGGCGAAGGCGGCGGCATCGAATATGACGGCGACGGCACGCTTCTCCTCACCGAAAGCTGCTGGATGAACGACAATCGCAATCCCGGCTTGACGCGTGCCGACATCGAAAAGCGTCTCAAGGCCGCCCTCGGCGTCGAAACCGTCATCTGGGTTCCCGGCGTGCGCGGGCTCGATATCACCGACGGGCATATCGACGGCTCGCTGCGCTTCGTGGAACCCGGCCTCATCGTGGCCAGCAGCTATCCCGGCGACACGTCGGAATGGGCGCTGGCCCATGACGAGGCCCTGGCGATCCTGGCAAAGGCGCGCGACGCTCGCGGCCGCACCTTCGAGATCGTGTCCATTCCCTCGGCAATCGAGGTTCGCTCGACGAGCGAGGACTTCTTGAGCAGCTACGCGAACTATTATGTTGGCAACGGCGCGCTCTACACGCCGCAATTCGGCGACAGGAAGGCCGATGCGCTGGCGAAGGACGTTCTTGGTCGACTGCATCCCGGCCGCCGCATTGTCCAGCTTAATGCCGATCGCATCTATGAAAACGGCGGCGGCATTCACTGTGTCACGCAACAGCAACCCCGATAACCTGCCATCAGAAACGGAGAACGACGATGAAACGCTGGCTCGCGCTTGCGACGGCATGCCTTTTCACGACCTCGGCTTGGGCAGAGGAGAAGGTGCTCTACCTCTATTCCTGGGAATCCTATTTCAGCGCCCAGTCGATTGTCGCCTTCGAAAAGGAGACGGGTATCAAGGTCTCCTACGACCTGTTCGATTCCAACGATATCGTCGAGACCAAGATGCTGACGGGCAAATCGGGTTACGACCTGGTCACCGTCAATCTCTCGCCGCACTTCCTGCGCCAGTTGCCCGTCGGCATCTGGGCGCCGATGGATCGCACCCGCCTTAACAATCTCGGCAATCTCGATCCCGCGGTTCTCGCCCGTGGGGCGCAGGTCGATCCCGACAATGCCCATAACGTGCCGTGGATGTGGGGCACGACCGGCGTCGGCTATAATGTCGAGAAGGTACAGGCGATCATGCCCGATGCCCCGGTCGACAGCCTGCGTATGGTCTTCGATCCCGCCATCGTCGAGAAATTCGCCTCCTGCGGCGTCGGCATGCTCGACGATGCCGAGCAGGTGCTGGGCCTCGCCCTCATCTATCTCGGACTGAACCCCGACACGACCGACAAGGAGGAACTGGAGAAAGCGGTGGAGGTGGTCGCCAAGGTCCGCCCCTATGTGCGCAAGTTCCACAGTTCCAGCTATGTCAACGATCTCGCCGACGGCGGTCTCTGCCTCGCCATCGGCTTTTCCGGCGACATGCTGATTGCCAGCAGTCGGGCGAAGGAGGCCGGCAAACCGTTCAGCATCGCCTACCGCCTGTCGAAGGAGGGCAACCTCGTCTGGGCCGACGTTCTTGCCATCCCTGCCGACGCCGCTCATCCCGAAGCCGCGCATGCCTTCATCAATTTCTTCCTGCGTCCCGAAATTGCGGCGGTTGCGGCCACGGAGACGGGCTTCTCCACGGCCAACAAGGCCGCACTTGGTCTGCTGGACGAAAAGCTGCGGACGAACCCCGACCTCTACCCTTCCGAGGTCGACCAAAAGCGCCTGCATCTGCCCAAGGCGCTCAGTCAGAAAGCCCTGAAGATGTGGACCCAGGCCTGGGATCGCGCGAAGGGTTTGCGGTAACCCGCACGGCCGGGATCAATGCCTGTCCCAGATGGGACATTGCCGGTCAAAAAACCGAAGGCTAGAACCGGTGCGATGGCATCGCGGACGGTGAGCCTTGTGCAACAGGCGATGCTCGCCAACGGCGGGCATTCATCATCCGCAAACATGCCCGTTGGAGGAGGATATCCATGAAGGTCGTTGAGGCGTCGATTGGCGAACTGCGTGAAGCGTTGGAAAAAGGAGAGACGACGAGCGTCGAGCTTGTCGCAGCCTATCTGAACCGCATCGCCTTCTACGACCGGCACGGTATCACGCTCAATGCGGTGCCGGTGCTCAATCCTGACATGTTCGCTGACGCCCGCGCCTCCGATCTGCGGCGCGCGCGCGGCGAAAGCCTCGGCCCGCTCGACGGCATCCCCTATACCGCCAAGGACAGCTACAAGGTGAAGGGGCTGAGCGTTGCCGCCGGCTCGCCGGCCTTCGCCGACCTGATCGCCACGGAAGACGCCTTTGCGATCGCACGGCTGCGGGCAGCGGGTGCGGTGCTGATCGGGCTCACCAACATGCCGCCCATGGCCAATGGCGGCATGCAGCGCGGCGTCTACGGCCGCGCGGAATCGCCCTACAATCCTGACTGGCTGACGGCCGCCTTCGGTTCCGGCTCGTCCAATGGCTCGGGCACCGCGACAGCCGCAAGCTTCGGCGCTTTCGGGCTCGGCGAAGAGACCTGGTCGAGCGGGCGCGCACCCGCGGCCAACAACGGGTTATGCGTCTATACGCCAAGCCGCGGCATCATCTCGGTGCGCGGCAACTGGCCGCTCGTGCCGACCATGGATGTCGTGGTGCCGCACAGCCGCTCGATGGCCGATATGCTGGAACTGCTCGATATCATCGTCGCCGACGATCCCGAGACGCGCGGCGATCTCTGGAGACGCCAGACCTGGGTTCCCATCCCCAAGGCGTCCGAGATGCGACCACCGTCCTATGTGGACATTGCCGCGACGGCGAGCCTTGCGGGCAAGCGCTTCGGCCTGCCGGCCATGTATATCAATGCCGACGCGGAGGCCGGAACCGGCGAAACGGTCGGCATCGGCGGCGCGACGGGCCAGCGCATCAAAACCCGCGCCTCAATGCTTGCGCTCTGTAAGGCGGCGCGCGCCGCACTGGAAGCGGCGGGGGCCGAGGTCGTGGTCACCGATTTCCCCGTCGTCAGCAATTACGAGGGCGATCGGCCGGGTGCGCCCACCATCGCGACCCGCGGCCTCGTCAGCGCCGATTATCTCCAGCGCGAGATCGTCGATCTCTCCGCCTGGTCCTGGGACGATTTTCTGGCGGCCAATGCCGATCCCAGCCTTTCGCGGCTCGCGGATGTCGATGGCATCCGCATCTTTCCCGCGCCGAAAGGCAGCGTGCCCGACCGCTATCATGGCTTCGACGATCACATCGCCGATTATCCCGCCCATCGGCGCGACCACGCCGTTGCCTCGTTCGAGGACATTCCGGGCCTTGCCGAAGGGTTTCGCGGCCTAGAGGAAACGCGCCGCATCGATCTCGAAGACTGGATGAACAAGCTCGGGCTGGATGCGGTCATCTTCCCGGCCGTCGCCGATATCGGCCCGGCCGATGCCGATGTGAACCCTGCCTCGGCCGATCTCGCCTGGCAGAACGGCACCTGGGTGGCGAACGGCAATCTGGCGATCCGCCATCTCGGAATTCCCACGGTGACCGTGCCGATGGGCATGCTGGCTGATATCGGCATGCCGGCCGGCCTCACCTTCGCCGGCCGGGCCTGGGACGATACGGCCCTTCTCGCCTATGCCTGCGCCTTCGAAAAGACCGGCGGCTATCGCGAAGCGCCGATGCGCACGCCGGAACTTCAAGACCTGTCAGGCGCTTCCGCAACGGACCTGGTCGATACCGCCGAGCTTCGGCTGTCGGTGTCGCTGGCACCCATCGGTCATGGTCGCCAACGGCTGTCGATACAGGTGCAAAGCCCAACGCCGCTATCGTGGCTGACGGTGAATGGCCAGCCGGTCGCGTTCAAGCAGGACGGCATGCAGAGCACCGCAAGCCTCGATCTGGACGACAACACCCGTGTCCACAGCGAATGGCGCGCGCCCTACGGCCACATCGTCATCGCCTGCGCCGAGGGCCAGGCTGCCTTTGCCAGCATCGGCGGCACGCCCTGACCGGCGTGGTCAAACCGTCACGAACCGGCCCGACAGGAGAATGGCGGCGGCCGCCAGCGCTGCAACGATCAGCACGATCTGGTTCAGCCGCTGCTCGATGAAAAGCGCGACGGTCTCGCCGTAGCGGCGCACCAGATAAGCGAAGAGGAAGAAGCGCGCGCCGCGGGTCACCGCGGCGCAGAGGATGAAGACCGGGAGCGCCATGTGCACCGCGCCCGACAGGATCGTCACGACCTTGATCGGCGGCAGATGCGCGATCCCCGAGGTGATCATCAGCAGCAGGATCCAGCGGTCGTCGATCGACGCCTTCAGATGCTCGAATTCTGCAAGCTTGCCGTAGAAGGACAGGATCGGCTTCGCAACGGTCTCATAGGCGAAATAGCCGAGCGCCCAGCCCGCGATGCCGCCCAGCACCGAGGCAACCGTAGCGATGGCCGCATATCGATAGGCCTTCTTCGGCTGCGTCAGCACCATCGGCAACAGCAGCACATCGGCCGGCACGAGAAAAATCGAGCTTTCGACGAAGGCGATCACAGCAAGCCAGATCTGCGCCGTCGGGCGGGCGGAAAGGGATAGAACCCACTTATACAATCGTCGCAGCATTCGCAGTCTGCTGTTCTCTTTCGGTGCAATTCAAGGAAATCTGCTGTGCGGAGGCGCCTGAAGCAGCCGCCCCGCATAGCTCACATTGGCGGCATTGTCGCTAGCATCGTCGAAATTTATCGGTCCGTGAGTGCCACCGCTTGCGCATATCTCCATGCGGCCCGCATGCGCCGGCCTATTGGATGCAGGCTTTCCCTACCGGGGTTTCGGGATCACACGCGAGAACGCCCTGCAGCTCGAAAATGTAGAAACGCGGCCGTTCGCTGCAATCCACCGTGCGCGATTTGCCTGTGCGCAGGTTGCGCACCGTCACGCCGGCGGAACCGGCAGTCCCCTCGGCAGAATCCGCATCCGGCCAGCTTTCCGTGAAGACCGTATAGCTGAAGCCCGCGGATTTGAACCGGACGGATTGCGTATAGACATCCCGGTGGGTGTAAACAGCACCGAAGAACCGGTCGAGCGAGCCGGCCGGCTTTTCGGGAAACGCCAGCTCCACCTTATCATCATGCCCTTCCGGCGTCTGGGAACCGAAGCGGTATTGAAGCGTAGACGGCGCGCCGCCCGGTTCGCGAGAAGCGCACAATTCGATGAACTTGCGCCCTTCATCCGCCTCACAGCTGAAGATCGGCTGCGCATCCGTCTCACAGGCGTGGGCGAAGCTGCCGGAAAGGAGAAGGCCTACGAACAGCGCCACGCCGGATTTCGCGGTGAGCCAAAACAGTCTCGGAGAAAAAATCCTCACCAACGCCGCTTTCTTCCTCAAGCAGTTTTCAAAACGCTGCCGGACAAAGACTCTTCATTGGGTTGAAAGACGGTCGTTCGTCCGGTGCGCGTTCTCGCAATACGGGTGACGAAAGCGGTTTATTCGCCCATGCGCGGATGGCGGCACGCCGTTCCGAGCGCTAGCTGTTGTCGTCCTCAGCCGTCTCGACCTCCTTGAGAAGCCGGAAGGCAAAGCCCCTGGCTTTGAGTTCGAGAATGCCCTTCGCGACGCCCTCCCCGGACATGCGGTTCGGCTGGTTGATATGCGCGATGATGACGTCACCGTCGCGGGCGTGGCCTATCGTCCTCGCCGCCTTGGTGGCGGACGCCGTGGCGCCTTCGTCGCCGCTGACGGAATAGCCGGCAATGCGGAAGCCCAGCGACTTGATCAGCGCCAGCGCATCAGGGCTGTAGAGCGCCGTCGCGCCGCGAAACCAGCCGGCCCGCACGCCGAGATCCGTGGCGATCGCGCCGGCCCCGCCCTCGACCTCCGCCTCGACCGCAGCGAGCGTTCCAGCCGGCTTGATGCCATAGACCGCCTTGCTGCCCAGCACCGCCGGCACATGCTCGGCACCATGATCCTCGATCTCGAAAAGCTCGGGATGGTCGGCCAGCACCCTCACGGTCGGGCCATTGCGGGCAAGCCAGCGGCGGGTCACGAACAGCGTTGCGGGAATCCGGTTGTCGATGAGGGTGTCCAATATCCGCCTGTCGATGCCGCCACTGCACGCATCGAAGGTCAGGGCGACCTGCGGATGCTCCGGCCCGCCCTTGGCGATGGTCAACCGCGGCTCGTGCAGCGGCTTGGCCACGGCCGGAGAGACAAGTGCGAGCAAGACGACGATAAATCCGAAGCGCATGATGCGTTTTCCCAGGCGCGTCCCCGTGTCGGAGAGACACCGTCAGGAGAGCGCATCGCCGCTCTATGACCGGCCCGGTACAAAATTATGTCCGTTTATGGCGCCGGGACGCTTTGGGGGGCAGCACTCGAAAACAAAGCGCATCAGCATTCGAAATTTGCGGCAGTGAGCGCCTCGATGTGGGGCCACTTTCCGATTTTCAACATACCGCCACCTCCAAAGATGCGCATATTCTGAATAACAGGGCGCATGCGCTTCCCACCTCGCCGGCCAAATCCGCCTTAGGCGGGATAAATTCAAGATTCCCAAGAGAATCCGAACCATTCCTGCACGTTAGAGGTCGCGAATTTTGCAGATTTACTTAAACCCCCACCACAGAATTGCATACACCTTGCAGACAGCCGGAATTTTCATCTTAGCAATAAAAAAATAGATTAAAATCCAAAAATGATTCACTGAACACTCAACAATACTTAAAAACACGGCAGTATTGACACCAGAAGTTGAGTTCACGCAAAATTAAGTTGAAGACAAGAAATCAATGATGAGATTCTCCATGAGATCAACATGAGAACGATCAAGGAAAACCGATATTTTAGCGATTCAATAAGCATTTTATACTAAGCCTACAACCTCTCCGGCTATGGCGCCGGATATCGCACTTAGGTGCGGCATGGCTTCTTGACGCCAGAAATGAGTTCCGCGCGCCAGAAAAGCGTATGCCCACGGCAGGACCTATCCATCATGAGAATCAAGAGCCAATTCATCGTCCTGGCTTCGGTCACGGGGATCACCATTGCCGGTCTCGTCGGCAGCCTTTGGAGCTATGCCGGCGCGGCGGGCGATGTCACGAATGCCTACGATCAGAAATATAAATCGTATCTGCTGGCCGATAATTTTCGCCAGTCCTCCGACGACCTGACCCGCCTGGTGCGTACCTATGCGCAAACGGGCGACCCGTCGTTCAAGGAGCAGTATAATGCCGTGATCGAGATCCGGAACGGCACGCGGCCGCGGCCGGAGGACTATCACCGCATCTATTGGGATTTCGTTGCCGGCGGCGAAGCCAAGCCCCGTCCCGACGGCGCTGCCATTTCCATGCATGACCTCATGAAGCAGGCCGGCTTCACGGATGAGGAATTCGCGCTCCTAGACGAGGCCGGCAAGCGCTCCGACGCGCTGGTCAAGATCGAGACCGAGGCGATGACCCTCGTCGACAACGCCGCCACGCTCGGGCCGGAGGCCAGGGAAAAGGCCTCGGCGATGCTCAATTCGCCCGACTATCACACATTCAAGGCCGGGATCATGAAGCCGGTCGACGCCTTCTTCGTAAAGCTCGAGGAACGCACCCAGGGCGCCGTCGATGAAGCGAATGCGCGCGCGGCATTCTTCTGGATGCTCACCATCGCCGCGATGTCGATGCTCGCTCTGATGCTTGCCATCGTCGGCTTCGTCACGTTCAAGCGCATCATCGGCGGCATGGACAAGCTGCGCCGCTCGATGGGCGACGTGGCGGAGGGCCAACTCGACACCGAGATCGGCCTTGCGAAGAACAATGACGAAATCGGCGACATGGGCAAGGCACTGGAAGTCTTCCGCCAGGGCGCCATCGCCAACCGGCGGCTGGAACAGGAAGCGGCGGAAAACCGCAAACGCGCGGAAGCCGAACGCATCGCCCTGCAGGAAAAGGCCGAAGCCGACGCTGCCGAACGCCTGCGCATCGCAACATCAGGCCTTGCCGCCGGTCTGAAGCGCCTTGCCTCCGGCGACCTCGCCTTCCAGATCAACGAGACCTTTGCACCGGATTTCGAAGCGCTGCGTCACGATTTCAACCAGTCCGTCGCCCAGCTCGGCACGACGCTTTCGGAAATCTCGGACTCCATTTCGAATCTCGACACCGGAACGCGGGAAATCGCGGCCGGGACGGACGATCTTTCCAAGCGCACCGAACAGCAGGCCGCCTCGCTGGAGGAAACGGCAGCGGCGCTCGACGAAATCACCGTCAATGTCGCCAATTCCAGCAAGCGCACGGATGAAGCCAAAAGCGTCGCCAGCCAGGCCAACCGGTCGGCCGCAGAGTCCGCCCAGGTCGTTTCCCATGCGGAAGAGGCCATGCGCAAGATCGAGGAAAGCTCGCAGCAGATTTCCAATATCATCGGCGTGATCGACGAGATCGCTTTCCAGACAAACCTTCTCGCGCTGAATGCCGGCGTCGAGGCGGCCCGTGCAGGGGAAGCGGGCAAGGGTTTCGCCGTTGTCGCCCAGGAGGTGCGGGAACTCGCGCAACGCTCGGCGCAGGCGGCCAAGGAGATCAAGGGGCTCATTCACAACTCGTCGTCGGAAGTCGAAAACGGCGTGAAGCTGGTGCGGGATGCGGGCGCAGCCCTCAAGACGATCAGCGGCTTCATCGTCGAGATCAACACCCATATGGAATCGATCGCGACCTCGGCAAAGGAGCAGTCCGTTGGTCTCGCGGAGGTGAACACCGCGGTCAATTCCATGGACCAGACGACGCAGCAGAACGCGGCGATGGTGGAACAGTCGAACGCCGCCTCCAACACGCTCGCCAATGAGGCCGTGCGGCTGCGCGACCTCGTCGTCCGCTTCCGGCTGGCCGGCCCCGGCCAGGCTGCATCGGCCCGCCCCACGCGCAGCACGGACGCGGCGCACGTCTCGCCTGCCCGCGCCCTCAACCGAAAGGTCGCCACAGCCTTCTCCGGCAATACGGCGCTCGCCGCAAAGACCGAGTGGGAAGAGTTTTAAGCCATCCGGCATTCCAGACGCGAGCCCACCCGCCGAACGCGGGTGGGCTCTTTCCTATGCGGTGCGTTTAAGCTCCGTATTGGTCGTGCAGGCGCACCCAGCTCATGATGCCGCCGGTTTCGTTGCGTCCCTTCGGCGTCAGGTCGAGCCAGTTGAAAGCTCCCATCAAGAGCTCGGTCCCGCGATGATAGGTCGAGTAACTGTGGAAGATGGAACCGTCCTCGTCTTTCACGAAGACGCTGAGGCCGAACATGTCGGCGCTGCGCTTGATCGTCGTCAGGCCGTAATTGTAGAGGGCCCGGCCGGCCTCCCGATCCTCCTGCGTGAAGGAGACGCCGAAATCATAGCTGAAATCGCCGTCGCCGGCCGAAACCCAGGGAAAGGTCCAGCCCATCCGCGCCTTCACGGCCTCGATGCGCTCAACAGGCGCACGGGACACGGCGGCGAAGGAGAGGTCGGCATGCTCGAAATGCTGTCGCGCCGCATCGGCATGGTCGGCCGTATAGGAGCAGCCCGGGCAGATGTTATCGGATCCCGGCGACAGCATGAAATGATAGATGGCGAGCTGGCTGCGTTCGCCGAACAGCGCATCGAGCGTGACCTGCCCATCCGGCCCCTGGAAAACGTAGTCCTTCTCGATCCGCACCCAGGGGAGCCGGCGGCGCTCGGCGCGCAGCTCATCGAGGGCATGCGTCATGGCGCGTTCCTTGTCGAACAGTGCCTTGCGCGCGTTCAGCCATTCGTCTCGTGTAACAATCTCGTGTTGCATTGTCTTTCTCCTTGGTTGGTCGGTCAGCGGCGCCGGACGAATTTGAGCCAGGGCGCCAGGTGGAAGAGAGCCATCAGCAGGTACATCGTCGTCATGCTGCCGAGCGGCGAGAGATCGGGGCCGGAACCGCAGATCGAGGCCTGAGACCCGTCAAACAGCGAGACCATCGCGATGAAGGTGAAGGTCGGCGCTGCCGCCAGGCCGAGCCAGTGGAAACCGTCTTTTGTGGTGTTTGCCGTCGTGGTCATCGTCCTGCTCCGAATGATCGATCCAGGGACACGCTAGCGGCACCCGCGCGGCGGGTGAGAGTTACAAGTGTGACGCGATTGGGTTGGGGTGCCCGGGGGAGCAGCCGAGGGCTGACAATCGATACAATTGTTCGATTGCGAACGCCCTTGCGCTCTCATATCTCTGCGTCACTGATATCGTGACCGGGAGGACACCCGTGGCCCTGACGCAAAACCTCATCCGCCGCCTGGACAACCGCGACCTCTTCGCAGCGATCGCCGATCCGACATGGCTCGGCCTGCCCGCGGGCGGCGCGACCTTCGAGGTGTTCAATCCCGCGACCGGTGAGCTGCTCGCGGAAATCCCGGACATGGGCATCACTGAGACACGGGCCGCCATCGAGCGCGCCACCGAGGCACAGACGGAATGGGCCGCCCGCACGGCCCGCGAACGGTCCGACACGCTCTGGCGCTGGCACCAGCAGATCGTGCGCCACACCGACGATCTCGCCGCCATCCTGACCGCCGAGATGGGCAAACCGCTCGCCGAGGCGAAATCGGAGGTGTCGCACGCCGCCGCCTATCTGCAATGGTATGCCGAGGAGGCGAACCGCATCTATGGCGAGACCATTCCCGCGCCCTCGCGCGACCGGCGCATGATTGTCATCAAGCAACCGATCGGCGTGGTCGGCGCCAT
The DNA here is from genome assembly GCF_057798995.1 of Shinella sp. 20P9.1.1. NCBI lineage: Bacteria > Pseudomonadati > Pseudomonadota > Alphaproteobacteria > Hyphomicrobiales > Rhizobiaceae > Shinella > Shinella sp. 20P9.1.1. The sequence continues at coordinate 654,156 of NZ_JBYOLC010000001.1, read as the reverse complement.
CACGCCGTGGAATTTCCCGGCATCGATGGTCGCACGTAAGATTTCGCCGGCACTTGCCGCCGGCTGCACGGTGGTGCTGAAGCCGGCGGAACAGACGCCGCTGGTGGCGGGCGCGATGTTCGCGCTGGCGGAGAAGGCCGGCTTTCCGCCCGGCGTCGTCAACCTGATCTATGCCTCGGAGGGCGATGCCGTCGGCCGGGAACTCTGCACCCATCCCCAGGTGCGCAAGATCAGCTTCACCGGCTCGACGGAAGTCGGCCGCCTGCTGATGCGGCAATGTTCGGACCAGGTGAAGAAGCTCAGTCTCGAACTGGGCGGCAACGCTCCCTTCATCGTCTTCGACGATGCCGATGTCGACGCGGCCGTCGACGGCGCCATCCAGGCAAAGTTCCGCAATGCGGGCCAAACCTGCGTTTCGGCGAACCGCCTCTACGTGCAGGCCGGCGTGCATGACGAATTCGCCGAAAAGTTCACCGCTCGCGTTCGGACGCTCTCCGTCGGCGACGGGTTTGATCCCGATGTCGCGATCGGCCCGCTGATCGATACGCGCGCGCTCGCCAAGATCGAGGCGCATGTCGCCGATGCGGTCGAACGCGGCGGCAGCGTGCAGTGCGGCGGAAAGCGGATCGAGGGTGCGGGCACGTTCTTTGCGCCGACGGTGCTGACCGGCATCGCCCGCGACATGCGCATCGCGCAGGAAGAGACGTTCGGGCCGCTCGCCCCCATCATCCGCTTCACGGATGCCGATCAGGTGGTGCGCGAGGCGAACGACACGATCTACGGTCTTGCCGCCTATTTCTACGCCTCCAATCTCAGCCGCGTCTGGCGGGTCGCCGAGGCGCTGGAATATGGCATGGTCGGCATCAATACCGGCCGCATGTCCTCGGAAGCCGCGCCCTTCGGCGGCGTCAAGCAATCCGGCATGGGCCGCGAGGGCTCCCGCCATGGGCTGGAGGATTATCTGGAGATGAAATATCTCTGCATGGGCGGCATCTGACGGTTACAGGCTGGTGGTAATGCCGCCGTCGACATAGAGCGTGTGGCCGTTCACGAAGGACGAGGCGTCGCTCGACAGGAACACGGCCGCACCGATCAATTCCTCGACATTGCCCCAGCGGCCGGCCGGCGTGCGCTTTTCCAGCCAGGCGGAAAAATCGGGATCGTCGACCAGCGCCTGGTTGAGCGGTGTGCGGAAATATCCAGGCGCGATCGCGTTGATCTGTAACCCGTGTTTCGCCCAGTCGGCGCACATGCCGCGGGTCAGGTTCTTCACCGCACCCTTGGTCGCGGTATAGGGCGCGATGCCCGGCCGTGCCAGCTCGCTCTGGACGGAGGCGACATTGACGATCTTGCCGCGGCCCCGCGCGATCATGCGGCGGGCGACCGGCTGGCTGACGAAGAAGACGCTTGAAATGTTGGTCGTCAAAAGCTGTTCCCAGCGCTCGACGGGAAAGTCCTCGAGCGGCGTGCGAAACTGCATGCCTGCGTTGTTGATCAGGATGTCGATCGGCCCGATCTCGTTTTCGATCCGCTCGATTTCCGGCGCGATCACCGCGGGATCGGTAACGTCGAATGTCGCGGCATGGGCCGGGTAATCCTTGTCGCGAAGGGTGGCCGCAGCCGCCTGCACCGCCGATGCATTCCGGCCGTTGAGCACGACGGTCGCCCCCTGCTGCGCCAGACCTTCGGCAAGGGCAAAGCCGATGCCCTGGCTCGAACCGGTGACGAGGGCGACCCGCCCGGCGAGGGAAAACAAGGTGTTGCTGCTCATGGCCTACTCCGGAAACGTGCTGAGAAAACGATCCTCAGAAGATCCACCGTGGTAACCGATCTCTGGCGGGAAGGCGAGGATCGGAAGCGTGGAGCATACGATCGGGCAGCACCGCCCCGCCGAAGCGAGGCGGCCATCGTCGTGCGTCAGTGCAGACCGAAGAGGTTCAGCAACTCCTCGCGATAGCGCACGAAATCCGGCGAACTGCGGTCGCGCGGTCGCGGCAGGTCGACGTCGATCAGCCGCGGCGCAGCGTTCTTCTCGCGCGGCAGGATGAGGATGCGGTCGGCCAGATAGACGGCTTCTTCGAGGTCATGGGTGACGAGGATGGTCGTCACGTCCTCATCGCGCCAGATGCGGGTCAGCTCCTGCTGCATGCCGATCTTCGTCATGGCGTCGAGGGCGCCGAGCGGTTCGTCGAGCAGCAGGATTTCCGGCTGCACCGCCAGCGCGCGGGCAATGCCGACGCGCTGTGCCATGCCGCCGGAGAGCTGGCGGGGATAGGCGGTCTCGAAGGCCTGGAGCCCGACCAGTTGGACATAACGGCGCGCGCGGTTAAGTGCCTCCGCACGACCGACACCGCTCGTATCGAGCCCGAAGGCCACGTTTTCAAGCACGGTCAGCCAGGGCAGAAGCCGCGGCTCCTGAAAGATGACGGCACGCTCGGTGCCCACGCCCCGGATCGCTTTGCCGTCGATCAGCACATCGCCGCCGTCGGCCGTGTCGAGCCCGGCGAGAATGCGCAGCAGCGTCGTCTTGCCGGAGCCGCTGGCCCCCACGATGGCGAGGCTTTCGCCGGAACGGATATCGAGGTTGATATCGCTGAGGACGGGCAAGGGCTTGCCGTTCAGGGCGAAGGACTTCGAGAGGTGACGGATCGTCACCTCTCCCCGTACGGTCTGGGACGAAAGGCTCATCGCTCCACCTCAGTTCGTCGCGGCTTCAGGCGAGAAGAGCACGTCCTTAGCAGCGAGCTGGCCTTCCTTCAGCTTGCCCTCGCGCACCAGCACGTCGATCCAGAACTGCACGTCACGCTCGACCGGCAGGCCACCGGCCCGCACGCCGTAACCGCGGAAATATTGAGCGATATCAGGATTCTCGCCGCGCTCTTGCAAGGCCTTCGCGAAGATCTTGCGGGTTTCCTCCGGATGCTCGCGGGCATAATCGAGCGCGCGGGCGGACTGTTCCACGAAGGTCTTGGCCGCCTGCGGATGCGCCTTCACGAAATCGCGCCGCAGCACCACGAAGCCGCCGGCGATCTCGCCCAGCACGTCCGTATCGCCGAAGATGGCGCGCAAGCCGCCATTCTTCTTCGCCGCTCCTTCGAAGGTCGTCTGCCAGTAGCCGAAGGCGGAGATGTCCACCTGGCCGGAGCGCAGCACCTGTTCGAGCTGCGGGCCGGGTACGACGACCTGGTTGGCGGCGTCCGTCGGCAGGCCCGCCTTATGCAGGGCCTCGCGGATCGTATAGTCGAGATGGGCGCCCAGCGTGTTCACCGCGATGGTTTTGCCCGCGATGTCCTTGATCTCCTTGATGGGGCTGTCTTCCAGCACATAGAAGATCGACTGGACCTCCGCATTGATGCCGTTCGAGGGATAGGCGGCGACGAAATCGTTGCCGCTGACGATGGAGTTGAGCACGGCGGCGGTTGCCGCACTGCCGATCTCCGCATCGCCGGAGGCAAGCGCGATCAGCGAGGCAGGTCCGCCAGCGGCATAGCCGATATTTTCCAGCTTGATGCCGGTTCCCTCGAAATAGCCGAGTTCGGCGGCGAGTTCATGGGCGGAAAGACCGCCCTGGCTGGCGAGATAGCGGAGCGTCACGTCCTCCGCCGAGGCAGCGCCGGCAAATCCGAGGAAAAGCGCTGCGGAGAGAAGGAGCTTGCGGGAATGGAAGTTCATTGCGGTGTCCTTTCGGAAAGGGGGAACGGTTTCAGACGGTGGGCTGCGACCAGCGGCAGAGCTTGCTCTGGAGAAGCACGAGCGCGGCATTGGCAAGCAGGCCGAGCAAGGCGAGCAGAAGGATCGCCGCGAACATCAGCGGGATCTGGAAATTGTACTGGGCGTTCATCACCTGAAAGCCGATGCCTTTGTTGGCGCCGATCATCTCGGCCGCGATGAGCAGCAGCAGCGCCGTGGTGGCGGAGAGGCGCAGGCCCACGAAGATCGCCGGAACCGAGGCCGGCAGCACGACGCGGCGGAAGATGGTGAAGCGGCCCGCGCCATAGGTGCGTGCCATTTCGATGAGCTTGGTATCGACCTCCTTCACGCCGCCGATCGTCGACAGCAGGATCGGAAACAGCGTTGCCCAGAAGATCACGAAGACTTTCGAGGTCTCGCCGAGCCCAAGCAGCAGGATGAAGACCGGATAAAGCGCAAGCGCCGATGTCTGGCGGAAGAACTGGAGCAGCGGGTCCAACGCCTGTTCGACGACGCGTGCCTGCCCCATAACGAGCCCGAGCGGAACGCCGATGACGACGGCGGCGAAGAAGGCGATGCCGGCGCGCTGGAGGCTGATGGCGATGTCGTCGAGCAGCGCGCCGCTCGCAAGACTCCCCCAGAGCGCGGAGACGATGGCGTCGAGCGGCGGAAAGACGGAAGGGTTGACCCAACCCCGCGTGCTCGAAATCTGCCAGAGCGCCAGGAACGCCAGCACCAACCCGTAACGGGCAAAGAATGGCGCAAGGAACGTGTTGAGCTTGGACACGTAAGCGGGGACCGCACGCGGCCGGTTCGTCAGGCGGAAATCAGCGCCGAGCGTCGAGTTGAGGTTTTCGTAGGACATGGGCTGCGCCTCACTCCGCGGCCTGGACGGCGGCGTCTGCGCCGGCCCAGCGGTTTATGGGGAACGGCAGGCCGAGGTTTTCGCGCAGTGTCGTGCCCTCGTAGGCCGTGCGGAACAGGCCGCGCCGCTGAAGCTCCGGGATGACGAGATCGACGAAATCGTCGAGCGCCGTCGGCAACCATGGCGGCAGGATGTTGAAGCCGTCGGCGGCCTCGTTCTCGAACCATTCCTGCAACGTATCCACGATGGTTTCCGGCGTGCCGACGATGGTGAAGTGGCCCCGCGCCGTGGCGATCCACTGGTAGAGTTCGCGGATCGAGAAATTGTTCTCGTCGGCGATCTGGCGAATGAGTGCCTGGCGGCTCTTCATGCCCTCGGTTGGCGGCGCGGGCGGCAACGGGCCATCAATGTCGTAGCCGCGCAGGTCGAGCGTGCCGCCGGTCAGACCGTTAAGCAGGCCCACGCCGTCTTCTTCGAGGATCAGCGATGTCAGGCGCTCGTATTTCTCGCGAGCCTCCTCCAGCGTGCGGCCGACGAAGGGGGCTACGCCGGGCATGACAAGCACGTGATCCGGGTTGCGGCCAAAGCCGCGGGCGCGGGCCTTGATGTCGCGGTAGAATTCCTGCGCCGTATCGAGATGCTGGTGGGCGGTGAAGATCACCTCGGCCATGGCGGCGGCAAGCCCGCGCCCGTCCTCCGATTGCCCGGCCTGCACGATGACCGGATGGCCCTGCGGCGAGCGAGGAACGTTGAGCGGCCCGCGCACCTGGAAATGTTCGCCGCGATGCTCGATTTCGTGCAGCTTTGCCGGGTCGTAGAATACGCCGCTTTCCCTGTCGCGGATGAAGGCATCGTCCTCAAAGCTGTCCCAGAGCTTCTTGACCACCTCGACATGCTCGGCGGCACGGCGATAGCGCGCGGCATGGGGCAGCTGGGTCTCGCGGTTGAAGTTCTGTGCGGTCGGATCGCCCGTCGTCGTGACGACGTTCCAGCCGGCGCGGCCACCCGAAATCAGATCGAGCGAGGCGAACTTGCGGGCCGTGTTGAAGGGCTCCTCATAAGTCGTCGATGCGGTGGCGATGAACCCGAGATTGGTCGTGAAAGAGGCGAGCGCGGAAAACAGCGTCACCGGTTCGAAGCCGGCGATGCGGGCATTGCCGCCCTCCCGCGCCCCGCCGAAACCGATGGCGAGATTGTCGGCGAGAAAATAGGCGTCGAATAGGCCGCGCTCGGCCGTCTGGGCGAGCTGCTTGTGGAATTCGAAGCTCGTCGCGCCATCCACCGGCTGGTCGGGATGCCGCCAGGCGGCAACGTGCTGCCCACCACCGGGAAGGAAGGCGCCAAGTCTGATCTTGCGTGTCATATCATGTCCTTTCAAGGAGGCCGGCTGCGGCCACAGGTTCACGATCCCGCCCGTGGCGGGTTGCAGCATTTCAAGATGTCGGAGGGACTTTGCGCTTAGCGCGAGACCGCGTGGTAGCGGCCGTCCTGGTAGAGCAGCGAATGACCGGTACCGAGGCGGATCGACAGAACCTTGCCGATGACGATCACATGGCTGTGCCGCTCGATGGCCTCTTCAACCGTACAATCGATTGCGGCAACGGCATCGATGAGCAATGGGGCGCCACTTACGGCCGTCGTCCATTCTCCACCGCGATACCGATCAGGACCGCGCAGGCCGCCCCGGCCGGCGAACTGGTTGGCCAGACTCTCGTGTTCCGCGCCGACGATGTTGATACCGAAATGGCCGTAGCGTTCGACGACGGGCCAGGTGGAGGATGTGCGGTTGAGCGAGACCAGCATGCGTGCAGGCTCGACCGAAAGCGCGGTGGCCGATGTGACGGTGGCGCCGGTGCGGGCCTCCCCCTCGCCCGCCGTGATGATGCTGACGCCGCCGCCGAGCGTCCGCAAGGCCGCCTTCAGGCTGTCGGCATCGGCCGGATGGTCGAGCAACGTCGTGTTGTGGGTATTGAAATGCGTGTTTTCGGCATGAGCATTCATCGTTCCCGCTCCACTGCAATCGTCTGATGCTCATAGGGATAACAAACGAAAACGAGGGGCAGCAGGCACGACTTTTCTAAATTGACTGTTTTTATAGAAAATATGCATTTCCCTCTGAGCGAAACCCGACACTTCGCCGCCGCCTTACGCCCCGACGTATCAGTCCATGCCCAGCTGTCGCCGTATTCGGCTGCTTGATGACGCCTTTCGACAGAAAGGACCCGCCTTGTTTGCCATTCGCCACACCGCTGCCCTCGCAGCCACCGTTCTGGCTCTCTTCGCGGCCGGTTGCCAGAAGCAAAAGGAGCCCGAAGCCGCGGCTACCGTGGAATCCGGCATCTGCAAGCGCGAAGCGGCTGACGCCCTCGCCGGCAAGGACAAGATTTCCGATGCCGAGGCGATGAAGCTGACGGGTGCGACGATCGTGCGTCAGATCAAGCCGGGCGACGGCGTGACGATGGACCTGCGGCAGGAACGCGTGACCATCGAGACCGACCCGGCGACCGGAAAGATCACCCGCGCCATGTGCGGCTGATCGAAATACCGTTTCGACGGTTTTTGCGGGGGAGGATCCAGACGGGGGCCTCCCCTTTTTCATGCACGTTTGTTCGCATTCCGGATTTTGCGCCGTCGTATTCCAGGCAGCGTCGTGGGCACCGTCTTCATCGGCGTAAAGCGGGTGCGGCCGATCTGAGAAGACAGACTGGCCGTTACTGTTCGACGAGGCTCTTCTGCGTGAACAGCTGGACGAGGTCGACCGCCTCATGGGGCTTGGCGTCCAGCTGGAGATGGCTTTCGATGTGCCTCAGGTGAAGCGTCATCATCCAGGCCGCCTTTTCTGCGTCTCGCGTGTGGAAAGCGTGAACGATGGACGCGTGGTCGTCGTCGCGACAGCTGTTCAGGCCCGGCGCGCCGAAGAGACCGATGATGAGGGAGGTGCGCGTCACGAGTTCCTTCATCGTGCGGATCAGGATCGCGTTGCCGGCGATCTGCGCAAGCATGGTGTGGAACTGGCCGGAGAGACGGATCGCGTCGTGCCGGTGCCGCTCCTTGTGCGCCACATATTCCATTTCGAGGAGCCGGTTCAGTTCCGCGATATCGTCCTCGCTGGCGCGCTGGACGGCAAGGCGCGTGATGTTCGGCTCCAGCGCAAGGCGCGCTTCGAAGACCTCGCGCGCCTGATCGGGCGTCGGCGAGGCGACGAAGGCGCCGCGATTGGCATGAAGCTCGACAACTTCGCGGCTGGCCAGCAGCAGAAGCGAGCGGCGGATGCGCATGCGCCCGACGCCGAAAGCCTCGCACAAAGCTGATTCCGAGAGCTTCGTTCCCGGCGGCAATCTCTGCTCGACCACGGCTTCGAAGATACGCTCGACGATATCGCTTTCGTCGATCTCCTCCGCCTCGATCAGATTTTCCCGCCCCAAATCAACCACCGCATCACCTCGATATGCGCACTCTGCTGCACCCGGCTTCTAAATAGGGCCGATTTCATCAACCAACAAGCCACGATTTCGTCGATCAAACTTCCTCGCGTTGTGCACGACCACTTGACAGGATTGTTAACAATGCATTGAATGCTTTTGCCAAGGCCTGATGTGGCCGCCCTCGCGGCCCACCAGCCATTAGAAAATAAATCAATGGCCCAGAGGAAGAACAACATGCACAAGCGTACATTCCTGAAGTTTTCCGCCCTCGCCGCAGCGACGTTCCTGTCTCTGCCGCTGATGGCGCATGCCGAGAACGCCAAGCTGAAGATCGGCTTCGTCGGCGTCACCTCCGGCCCGGCCGCCGCCTGGGGTATTTCCAACCAGCGCTCGATGGAAGCCCGCGCCGCCTGGCTCAACGAACTCGGCGGCGTGAAGATCGGCGACAAGACCTACGACATCGAGATCGTGCCCTTCGACGACCAGAAGGACCCGAAGCGCGCCATCGCCGGCATGGAAAAGATGGCACAGGACGGCGTGCACTATGTCGTCGGCCCGAATGTCGATGACGGCGCGGCAGCAGTGCGCCCGGTCGCCGAGCACAACGGCATCATGTATTTCCCCTACGCCTTCCCGAAAGAGCTTTTCACCGCACCGGCCTCCAACGCGATCCTCGGCATGGTGGCAAACTACCAGTCTGGTCCGGCCATCTATAAGTATCTCAAGGAAAACAAGGGCGTGAAGAAGGTGGCCTTCGTCGCCGCGAACGAATCCGACCCGCTCAGCCAGCGTGAATCCGGCATTGCCGCCGCTGAGGCGCTCGGCCTTGAAGTGGTGTCCGGCAACGTGACCTACCAGGTGGATACGACCGACTTCACACCGGTCCTGCTGCCGGTCATCCAGGCGTCGCCCGACCTGCTCGTTCTCTCGGGTGTTTCCCCGGCCAACGCGCCGCAGCTCATCCGTTCGGCCCGCGAGCTTGGCTATACCGGCTTCATTTCCACGGAAACGGGGCAAGATGCGACCGTTCTGCAGGAAGGTGCAGGCGAGCTTGCCGAGGGCTTCATCTCGGTCGGCGGCGCGTCCACGCCGGAACTCGCCAGCGACACGATGAAGGAATTCGTTGATCGCTATACGAAGATGTTCGGCGAGTACAACGACGAGTCCAACACCAAGGTCTACGCGCTCGAATACATTATCGAGACGCTGAAGGCGAACCCGGCCGCCATCGACAATGTCGAGGAATACAAGAAGACCATGGACACGTTCGAAGCGCCGAACCCGTTCATGAAGGGCGATGCCAAGCTGAAATATGTCGGCATGACCTCCTTCGGCCAGAAGCGTCAGGTGTCCGTCCCGCTCGTCGTGAACGAGTACAAGGGCGGCAAGTTCGAGACGATGTTCGTCGGCCAGGTCGACTGATCGGAGCCTAGGCACTGATGAGACAGGGGATCCGGACGGCGCCGCGTCGTTCGGCCGGGTCCCCTTTGCCTGAACGTCCTTCCATTGGAGGCTCACGATGGAACAGATAATCGCCAACGGTCTCTATCTCGGGGCGCAATATGCGTTGATCGCCCTCGGACTGACCCTGATCTTCTCGCTGATGAACGTTTTGAACTTCGCCCACGGGCAGATGTACGTTTTCGGCGGCTTCGTCACCTATACGGTCGTCGTCCAGCTCGGCCTGCCCTTCGTCGTCGGCCTGTTCGCTTCGGCGATTGTGCTTGCGATCATGGGGGCGGCCATCGAAAAATTCCTCTTTGCGCCGGTCGTGCGCCGCTCCAAGCGCGATGAATCGACCATGCTGCTTGCAGCCGGCGTCGCCTTCTTCCTCGATGCCGTCATCCTGCTCTTCTTCGGCGAAAAGCAGCGCGGCGTGCCGAAAATCGTCAACGGCGTGCTCAACCTCGATATGCGCATCATCATGCCGTACGACCGCATTCTGATCGGCGTGCTCGCCATCCTGCTGATCGTGGTCTTCATCGGCTTCATGAACTACTCCAAGACCGGCCGCGCCATGCGGGCGCTCGCCCAGGACAAGATGGCGGCGCAGCTGATGGGCGTGAACGTCGCCCGTTACTCGATGATCGGCTTTGCGCTCGGCGCGATGCTGGCCGGCCTCGTCGGCGGCCTTCTCGTCACCATCACCGGCGTCAATCTCGGCATGGGCGGCCCGACCTCGGTCAAGGCATTCCTGATGATCATGATCGGTGGTGCGGGCGTCATTTCGGGCGCGATCGCCGGCGGTTTCATCCTCGGCATGATGGAGAGCGTCGGCCTGACCGTGCTCTCGGCCTATGGCGACATCACCTATCTCGTCATCTTCGCCACGTTGATGGTTTTCCTCGCCGTCCGCCCGCAGGGGCTGATGGGCAAGCCGTGGGGTTAAGGTCATGAACACGAAAAGACTTCTCGGCTTCGCAGCCTTCCTTCTCACCGTCTTCGTTCTCGTCCCGCTGTTCATCAACGCGACCGGGCGCTGGGACTTCTACTACACGCTGACCTCGGTCGCTCTGCTCTCCGTCGGTGCGGCCGGTGTCTGGCTCACCTTCTATATCGGCCGCATCAATATCGGTCAGGGCGCTTATGCGCTGGTCGGCGGCTACGTTTCGACGATCCTCGTCACGAAGGCCGGCGTCTCGTTCTGGTGGACGCTGCCGCTGGCAGGCCTGTTCTGCGCCTTCATCTCCGTGCTGATCGGTCTGCCGATCCTCCGGCTGCGCGGCGTTTACTTCGCCATGGTCACGCTGGTTCTGACGGAAGTCGCCCGCCTGGCCGCCCTCGCCCTGCCGATCACCAACGGCGCCAAGGGCATCACCTCGATCCCGCAGCCGGGCGCGCTCTCGCTCTTCGGCCTAACCATCATCCCGGACTTCGCAACGCTCTCCAATCCGCGCGTCGGCTTCTATGTCATGGCCGTGGTGCTGATGATCCTCACCTATCTCGTGCTCTGGCGCATCGTGAATTCGCGGCTCGGCCATCTCTGCCGCAGCCTTCAGCAGAATGAGGAACTGTCGGCCTCGATCGGCGTCAACACCGCCTATCTCCGCCTGCTCGCCTATGCGATCTCCTCGTTCTTCGGCGGCATTGCAGGCGCCATGTTCGCCTCCATCGCCCAGTCGATCTACCCGTCGTCCTTCGTGGTCGCCGACAGCGTGAACTTCATGCTCTACTGCTTCCTCGGCGGCCTCGGTTACGTCTTCGGCCCGATGCTCGGCACGCTGCTGCTCTATTTCGGCTGGGACCTGCTGTCGATCGCCAAGGAATACCAGCTGCTCATCTATTCCGGCGTCATGATCCTGCTCATGCTGGTCCTGCCGAACGGTGTCCTCAGCCTTCTCGACAAGAAGGAGGGCCGGGCATGACCCCGATCCTGCAGATCAAGAACATCACCAAGCGCTATGGCGGCCTGACGGCGGTGAACGACGTCACCTTCGACGTCAACAAGGGGGAAATCCTCTCGGTGATCGGCCCCAACGGTGCGGGCAAATCGACACTGTTCAAGCTGATCTCCTCCTTCGTGCCGGCGACATCGGGCGAAGTGCTGTTCAACGGCACGCGCATTTCGAGCCTCGCGCCGCACAAGGTCGCGCAGATGGGCGTGGTGCGCACCTTCCAGGAAACGACGATCTTCCGCTCCATGACAGTGCGCGAAAACATCATCGTCTCCCATCATCTGCGCTCGAAGGCGAGCCTCTTCGGCTTCTTCATCGGCACCAGGCAGGCGAAGGAGGACGAGGCGGCCTTCGCCAAGTCGGCCGACGACATCGTCGATTTCCTCGGCCTGCAGGCGATCCGCAACGAGCTCGCCTCCAACCTGCCGCAGGGGCATCTGCGCGCGCTCGGCATGGCCATCGGCCTTGCCACCGATCCGAAGGTCATCCTGCTCGATGAGCCCTTCGCCGGCATGAACCACGACGAGACGATGAAGATGGTCGGGCTTGTCCGCCGCCTTCGCGACGAGCGTGGCGTCACTGTTCTTCTCGTCGAACACGACATGCCCGCCGTGATGAAGATCAGCGACCGCATCGTGTGCATCAACTTCGGCCAGAAAATCGCCGAGGGCACGCCCAAGGAAATCCGCGAGAACGAGAAGGTGATCGAAGCCTATCTCGGCTCCGAAGATGCGGCGATCGGGATGTAAGCCATGACAAAGATATTGAGCGTTGAGAATATCGAACTCTACTACGACCATATCTATGCGCTGAAGGGCGTGTCGATCGATGTGGACGAAGGCGAAACCGTCGCGCTGATCGGCGCGAACGGGGCAGGCAAATCCTCGATCCTGCGGGCGATCACCGGGCTCCGGTCCGTCAAGTCCGGTCAGATCTTCTACCAGGGACAGAAGCTGAACGGCACCTCGGCGGCAGAGATCGTGCGGCGCGGCATCTCCATGGTGCCGGAGGGACGGCGCGCCTTCCCGCTGATGTCCGTCAAGGACAACCTGCTGATGGGCGCCTTCACCCGCACCGACAAGGCGGAAATCGAGCAGACGCTGGAAAACGTGCTGACGCGCTTCCCCCGCCTGCGCGAGCGCTACCACCAGCAGGCCAGCACCATGTCCGGCGGCGAGCAGCAGATGATGGTGATCGGCCGCGCGCTGATGGCCCGTCCGAAACTCCTGCTGCTGGACGAACCATCGCTCGGCATCGCGCCGAAACTGGTGCAGGACATCGCCCGCGCCATCGTCGCCATCAGCCGCGACGAGAAGGTCTCAATCCTCCTCGTCGAGCAGAACAGCCGCATGGCGCTGTCCATCTCGAACCGAGCCTATGCGCTCTCCACCGGGTCGATCGCGCTGTCAGGCAACTCGAAAGAGCTGATGAACGACGACCGCATCAAGGCTGCTTACCTCGGAGGCGAGCTCTGACATGAAAATCCTCGTCATCAACCCCAACACGACCGCCTCGATGACGGATCATATCGGGAAGGCGGCGCGCGCCGCCGCCTCTCCCGGCACCGACATCACCGCCGTCAACCCGGCGCATGGCCCCGTCTCCATCGAAGGCTATTTCGACGAGGCGATGAGCCTCGCCGGCCTGCTCGACACGATCCGCCGCAATCCCGATTGCGACGCCGTCGTCATCGCCTGTTTCGACGATACCGGCCTCGATGCCGCCCGCTGCCTCACCGACAAGCCGGTTATCGGCATCGGCGAGGCCGCCTATCACTTCGCCTCGATGATCGCGAACAAGTTCTCCGTCGTCACGACGCTTGCCCGGTCCGTGCCGGCGCTGGAGCATAACCTTGCCCGCTACGGCCTCGACGCCCGCTGCGCCCGCGTGCGCTCGTCCGAGGTCGCCGTGCTGGAACTCGAGCAGCCCGGCTCGAATGCGCGGCAGAAGATCAGCGCGGAAATCGGCGTCGCCGTTGCCGAAGATCGCGCCGAGGCCATCGTGCTGGGCTGCGCCGGTATGGCGAGCCTCGCGGCCGATCTTGCCGCCGAACACGGCCTGCCCGTGCTCGACGGCGTCTCCTGCGCGGTCAAGATGGCCGAAGCCATGGCCGGTCTCAACATGCGCACCTCCCGCCTCGGCGGCTACGCCCCACCGCCGGCCAGCAAGCTGGAGAGCATATTCGGATCCTAGTTTGGGGCTTCACGCTCCCATGCTCTGGATGGAACATCTGCGGTAATTATATTATTGTTCATCCATGTTCATGGCCCTATTCGCCATGGACATAAGGGGGCGGTGCATGCAATTTGCGGGCGTATTTTCGGGACGGGAGATTGCCGCATGGCGCCGAAAGCAGCCAATTCCAGCCGGGGGCGCTCGCCGGCTGTCCATCGTGCCCTAAAGCGCGCGATCCTCGATCAGGCGCTTCTCCCTGGAGCGAAGCTTCCGGAAGACCTGCTTGGCGAGCGTCTCGGGGTCAGCCGCACGCTCGTGCGCGAAGCACTGGTGCGGCTCAGCGAAGAAGGCTTGGTCGACCTGACGCCCAACAAGGGCGCGACGGTCGCGCGACCGACGCTGGAGGAAGGGCTGGACCTCTTCCTCACACGCATGGCCCTCGAACGCCTCGTCGTGGAATCGCTTTCGGGCAAGCTGACAAAGGCGCAGATCGAAACGCTGACCGCGCATATCGCGGCGGAGGAGGCCGCCAAGCCGGAGCATGCGGTGTCGATCCGCCTTGCCGGCGAATTTCACACCATACTCGCCCAGATGACCGAAAATGCCAGCCTGATCCGCTATGTGAACGAAACCGTCGCCCGAAGCTCCCTCATCCTGGCGCTCTACGGACGGCCGCACTCTTCGGATTGTGCCGTATCCGAACACCAGGAAATCCTTGAGCATCTCATCGCAGGCCAGACGGATGCCGCCTCCAAGCTGATGATGCACCATCTCGACGCGATCTCGGCCCGCGCGCTCCTGCCACGCGACAGCGACCGGGACATGAAGGACGTGCTCTCGGACTATGCCGTGGCAGAAGGCCTGCTCTGACCTGCATGGCCTGCTCGCGTCATCGCGCCGCCCAAAAAATCTGTAACAAACCGATCGAGCCGCTATGCTGCGGAGACGATGATGGTGTTGGAGCCTTCCATGCCGGGTGAAAACGATACTCTCTTGCGAGAACGCATGACGATCCGTGGCGAGCTCGACGCGGACAGTTTTCTGCCGTGGATCCGTCGCCATGCCGCCAAGCTCGGCCTTTCCCAGGCCATCACCCATAGCGGTCCGGACCGCATCGAGGTGGACCTTGCCGGCGCGCCGGAGCTCATCGATATGATGGAGGTTGGCTGCCTGCTCGGCCCGATTAACGTATGGGTTGAAACCATCGATCGCAGGTCCGTCAGCAATGCCGGTGGATAGCCGGAAAAGCCGCCATTCCTGTATTTGATCAAACTTGCCAATGCGGAACTGTTTGTGCAAACGTAGAGGGGATCTTTCGCCTTCTGCAAAATCAAGCGGTTGAAGTCACTTGGAAAATATCCTCATGCCTGCGGAGCCGACGGGCTCTTGGGTTCCGGTCGCCCTTTCTTCCGATCTGCCGGCGGGAACCGTCATGCCGGCCCGCATTCCCACCGGCGCGCTGGCCCTTTGGCGTAGCCAGTCCGGCCATGTCGCCGCCTCGGCGGATCGATGTCCGCACCGTGGGATGAGCCTTTCGCACGGCTTCGTGCGCGGCGAGACGCTGTCCTGCATCTATCACGGCTGGAGCTACGGGCAGGCCGGGAACTGTCTTCGCATCCCCGCCCATCCGGGACTGACGCCGCCCGAAGCGATCCGCACCGTCACCCATCCGGTGACAGAAGCCGATGGCGTGGTCTGGGTCGCCGTCGGCGAGCCCGCCGCCGCGCCGCCTGCCCTTGCCGGCCTCGTGTCCTTGCGCTCGCTCACCGCCTTCGCCGACATCGCCGCCATAGAGGCGGCTGCCGGCGCCAAGGCCAATGCCGAAGGGCTGCTGGAAGCGGAAGGCATCCGCCTGCTGCTGTCGTCTGCGAAGGATGGCGAAACCCTCATTCATATACTGGTATCGGCCGACGCCGGCCCGGCCGCCCGCATCGCAGCGGCGCGCGCTGCCGAAAGCCTTCGCCGCAAGGCCGAGGACTTCCAGAAGAAGGGAGCCGCCCAATGAGCATAGGTCCCATGCTCGATGAATGGTACCCGGTCGGCATTTTCGGCCAACTCGACGAGACCGGCCGCAAGACCATGCTGATGGGAGAGCCGATCGTGGTCGCGCGCGACGAGAACGGCGACGCCAAAGTGACCGACGGCGCCGGCCGCAGCCTGCCGGTGCGCGTGCGCTACGGCCATGTCTGGACGTCGTTGGGCGATCCGAAGAAGGAGCTCTTCGCCATTCCCGAGGCCGACCAGCCGGGTCGCCGTTTCGTCGATGTCGGCGTGGTGCGCGTGCGCTGCTCGCCCCTGCGCGCCGTCGAGAATTTCCTCGACATCGCCCATTTCCCCTTCGTGCACACCGATATTCTCGGCGCCGAGCCGCATACGGAAGTGCAGGCCTACAAGGTCGAAATCCGCGAGGATGTCGACGAGGTCTGGGCGACCCAGGTGCAGTTCTACCAGCCGCAGGCCGCGAAATCGGCGAGCGGCGGCATCACCACGCAATATATGTACCGCGTGGCCGGACCGACCTCTACCGTGCTCTACAAGACCTGCCCGCCGAAGCCGAGCGAATGGGACGTTATCACGCTCTTCGTGCAGCCGCTCGCCGAAGACCTTTGCGACGTCTGGCCCTGGATGGCGCTGTTCGACGACGACACGCCGATGACCGATCTCATCCATTTCCAGCAGACGATCTTCCTGCAGGACCGCTCGATCCTGGAAAACCAGGTGCCGCGCCTCCTGCCGCTCGATCCCGGCATGGAAATGCCGACGCGCGCGGACCTGACCTCCGTCGCGTACCGGCGCTGGCTCAAGCGTCACAACTTTACCTATGGCGCGCAGCTGGTGGCGCAATGATGAAGCTTTACGACTACATTCTCTCGCCGAGCTGCTACAAGGTGCGCCTGATGGCGGCGTTGTGCGGCGTCAAGCTCGACCTGCGCGCCGTGGATTTCCATCCCGGCCTCGAACATCGCGGCCCGGAACTCTTGGCGCTCAACCCGGCCGGTTCCATCCCCATCCTCGAAGACGGCGACGTGCTCCTGACCGAGTCCTCCGCGATGCTCGTCTATCTCGCGGCGAAAGCGGCACCGGATTGGCTCGCCGGCAGCGATGCACAAGAGGCCGCCCGCGTGCAGCAATGGCTGTCCTTCTCCGGTCGGCTGACGGCCAGCCTCGGCGGCGCGCGCCTGCATGAAATGCTGCTGCGGCCCGGCGATATCGGCGCCCTTCAGGCATCGGGCATCGCCGCCCTTCGCGAACTGGAACTCGGCCTCGTCGAGCAGGCGGAACGCGGACAGAAATTCCTTGCGGCCGACCGGCCGACGGTCGCCGATATCGCCTGTTTCCCCTATGTGGCACTCGCGCCCGACGGTGGTGTGCCGCTCGATCCCTATCCGGCGATCCGCCTGTGGTCGCGCCGGCTTCGCTCCCTTCCCGGCTTCATCGAAATGCCCGGCATCCACCGGCTGCACGAATTGAAGCCGGAGCCGCAGCTCGAAACGGGCGAGGCGTGACATGAGCGGCCATCTCCTGAAGAACTGCGCCGCCGTGATCGTCAATGACGGCAACGGCCCCACGGTCCGGCGCAATGTCGACCTCCTCACCGAGGGCCCCGCCATCAAGGCGATCGGCGAGAACCTGTCCGCCGGCCCCGGCGTTCAGGTGCAGGATGCCACAGGCTGGTTCGTCTATCCCGGCCTCGTCAACACCCATCACCATTTCTTCCAGTGCTTCGTGCGCAACCGCGCCGATCTCGACTGGACGAAACTGTCCGTCATCGAGTGGCTGGACCGCATCTATCCGATCTTCTCGCAGCTCGACGAGGAATGCTTCTACCACTCCTCCGTCACGGCGATGGCCGAACTGATCAAACACGGCTGCACCACCGCCTTCGACCACCAGTACAATTTCCCGCGCCATGCCGGAAAGCGGCTGATCGACCGGCAGTTCGAGGCCGCAGATCTCTTGGGCATGCGTTTCCACGCCGGCCGCGGCGGCAACACGCTGCCGAAATCCGAAGGGTCGACCATCCCCGACGCCATGCTGGAGACGACGGACGAATTCATCGCCGATTGTGCCCGCCTGATCGACACCTATCACGACGCAAAGCCCTTCAGCATGCGCCAAGTCGTCGTCGCGCCGTGCCAGCCGGTGAACTGCTATCGCGAGACCTTCGTGGAATCCGTCGCGCTGGCGCGTGATCGCGGCGTCTTTCTGCATACCCATGTCGGCGAGGGCGAGAGCCCGGTCATCACAGCACGCCATGGCAAACGCACCGTCGATTACCTGGAAGAACTGGGTTTCGCCGGCCCGGATGCCTTCTACGCCCATTGCTGGGAACTGACGCATGACGAGCTGAAGACCATGGCAGCAAGCGGCACCGGCATCTCGCATTGCTCGGAGCCGGTCTATCTCGTCGGTGCGGAAGTGACCGACATTCCCGCCATGGCCGCCTTCGGCCTGCGCGTCGGCCTCGGCTGCGACGGTGCTGCCTCCAACGACAACTCCAACCTGATGCATTGCCTGCATTCGGCCTACATGCTGCAATGCCTCGTCGCCTCGACGCGCAAGCATCCCGTACCCGACCCCGCCGATTTCCTCGGCTATGGCACGACGGGCGGCGCGAGCCTGCTCGGACGGCCGGATATCGGCCGGCTCGCGCCCGGCATGGCCGCCGATCTCTTCGCCATAGACACACGCCGCATGGATTATGTCGGCACGCGGCATGATCCCATAAGCCTGATCCCGCGCGTCGGCATCGGCATGGCGACGGACATGACGATGATCAATGGCCGCATCGTCTGGCAGGACGGCGAATTCCCCGGCCTCGATGAGGCCAGGCTTGCCGCCGACGCGGAAGCCGTACTCGCCACCGTAGAATTCTAAAAAACCAACCAGAGGGAACCATCATGACCAACCTGACCCGCAGAAACCTGATGAAGGCCGCGGCCGCCACCGGCCTTGCCGGCGTGCTCGGCAGCCGCCTCGCCTTTGCCGCCGACGAACCGCTCGGCATCACGCTCGTCGTGCCCTCGCCGATCGGCGATGTGGGCTGGGGCCACGCACTTTCCGCAGCGCTCGAGCCGGTGAAGGCCAAGTACGGCGACAAGGTGAAGGTCACGGTGCTGGAAAACATCATGGAAGGCCCCGATGCCGACCGTATCATGACCAAGACCGTCGCCGACGGGAACAAGTTCCTGATCGCCGGCTCCTTCGGTTATCAGAACGGCGCCCTCCAGATCGCCCGCCGCGATCCCACCGTCACCGTGCTGCATGCCTCCGGCTTCCAGGTCGCGCCGAACTTCTCGCCCTTCGCGGCAAAATATTTCCAGAGCACCTATCTGCTCGGCATGGCGGCCGCGGCGGTCTCGAAGACCGGCAAGCTCGGCTCGGTCTCGGCCTTCGCGATCCCGGAACTGATCACCTCGATCAACGCCTTCGCGCTCGGCGCTCAGGCCGTGAACCCCGATATCGAAGTCTCGGTCGTCTGGGTCAATTCCTGGTTCGATCCGGCCAAGGAGCAGGAAGCGGCCAAGGCCCTGATCGCCCAGAAGTGCGACGTGATCTTCTCCAACGCGCAGGACACGCCTTCCGTCGTGGCGGCTTGCGAGGACGCCGGCGTCTATTCCTTCAATCTCAATTCCTCGATGAAGAAATACGCCGAGAAGACCTACCTCGGCTGCGTTGCCACCGACTGGTCGCCCTTCTTCCTCGCCTCGGTCGAAGCGCATCTCGCCGGCACCTTCAAGGGCGCCAATGCCTTCCTCGGCGTCGCCGACAAGGTCGTGAAGGTGACGGACTGGAACCCCGCTATTCCGGCCGACATGATGACGAAGATCAAGGACGTCGAGGCCAAGATCGCCGACGGCAGCTTCTCGCCCTTCACCGGCCCGATCGCCAAAGCGGATGGCAGCGAAGGTGTCGCAGCCGGCGCAACTATGACGGATGCCGAAATCGTCGCCATGGATTGGCACGTCAAGGGCGTCACCACCCCGCTGCCGAAGTAAGTCCATGACCCCGCCCCTCCTGTCGCTGCGCGGCATTTCGAAAAGCTACGGGCCGATCAAGGCCAACCAGGGCATCGACCTTGACGTGGCAGACCGGTCGATCCACGCGATCCTCGGCGAGAACGGGGCGGGGAAATCGACGCTGATGAAACTCATCTACGGCGTCGAACAGCCGGACGACGGCACAGCCACCTGGCAGGGCGAACCTCTCGCCCTCGCCTCCCCCGCTGAAGCGCGCCGGCAGGGCATCGGCATGGTCTTCCAGCATTTTTCGCTGTTCGAGACCCTGACGGTGGTGGAGAATATCCGCCTCGTCGTACCCGGCAGGAAAGCGGAGCTGACCGAGCGCATCCGCACGCTCGGCCGCGACTTCGGCCTGGAGGTCGATCCGCTGGCCCATGTGCATGCGCTCTCCGTCGGCGAACGCCAGCGGGTGGAGATCATCCGCTGCCTGATGACCAATCCGAAGCTTCTAATCCTCGACGAGCCGACCTCGGTCCTGCCGCCGCAGCTGGTGGAAAAGCTCTTCGATACGCTGCGGCGCCTGCGCGACGGCGGCGTTTCCATTCTCTTCATCTCGCACAAGCTGGAGGAAATCCGGGCGATCTGCGACCGCGCGACGATCCTGCGCGCCGGCCGCGTGACCGGCAATGTCGATCCGCGCGAGCATGACGCGCATGATCTCGCCCGCATGATGATCGGCCGCGACATGCCCGAGCCGATGCCGGCCGAACCCAGGACCGGCGGCGACAAGCAGCTCGAGATCATCAATCTCGACCATACGCCCGACGATCCCTTCGCCGTGCCGCTCGCCGATATCAATCTGACGGTGCATGCCGGCGAGATCCTCGGCATCGCCGGCGTTTCCGGCAACGGCCAGAGCGAACTCGCCGCCCTGATCTCCGGCGAGACGCGGCTTTCCCGACACGAGAAGGACCGCATCCGCATGATGGGTGCCGATGTCGGCCAGCTCGGCCCGGCCGCTCGCCGCGCGCGCGGCTTCGCCTTCGTGCCGGAAGACCGGCTCGGCCGCGGTGCTGTGCCTGAAATGTCGCTGGTATTGAACGGGCTGCTCACCGCCCATCCGTTGAAGCTACTGAAAAACGGCCTCGTCGACAAGGCTGGGGCCACCGCCTTTGCCGAGACCTGCATCCGTGACTTCGACGTGCGCACGCCTGGTCCGCAGGCCGAGGCCGGGGCGCTTTCCGGCGGAAACCTGCAAAAGTTCATCGTCGGCCGTGAGATCATGCTGGCGCCGAAATTGCTGTTCGTTGCGCAACCGACCTGGGGTGTGGATATCGGCGCCGCCTCGGCCATTCGTCGGCGGCTGATCGCGCTGCGCAATGCCGGCATGGCGATCCTCGTCATATCAGAGGAACTGGAAGAACTCTTCGAACTCGCCGACACGATCCAGGTGCTCTATCACGGCCGCCTCAGCCCGCCGCTCGTGACGCGCGACACCAGGCCGGAAGAGATCGGTCGCTACATGATGGGCGCAAAGCCGGAAAAGGCCGACGCATGAGCATGACGCATTTCCTGCCCAACCTCGTGCGCCGCGAACGCGCCTCGCGCAAGGCGATGCTGTTCGCGCCCCCACTGGCGCTCGCCGCCGCGATCCTGCTCAATCTCGCGCTCTATGTGCTGATGGGCCGCGACCCCGCCGCCGTCGTGCATGCCATGCTGCTCGAACCCTTCCTCTCCTGGTCGTCGTTTTCCGAAGTGCTCTTGAAGACCGGGCCGCTGCTTCTCATCGCGCAGGGCCTCGCCATCGGCTTTCGCGCCAAGGTGTTCAATATCGGCGCGGAGGGGCAGTTCATCCTCGGCGCGATCTTCGCCTCGGCCATTCCGATCTGGTTTCCGCAGGCGACCGGCGGCTGGATCTGGCCCTCCATGCTGCTGATCGGCGCCATCGGCGGCGCGCTCTGGGCCGGCATTACCGCATTCTGGCGCGTGCGGCTCAATGCCAACGAAATCCTCGTTTCGCTGATGCTGAGCCTGGTCGCCGCGCAGCTCCTCTATTATCTGCTGCTCGGCCCCTGGAAGGATCCGAACGGTTTCAACTTTCCGCAATCCGTGATGTTCCAGTACGACGCCATGGTGCCGACGCTGTTTGCCGGCACGCGCGTCAACGTCTCGCTGCTCATCGCATTCGCCCTCTCGCTCGCAGCCTGGGTCTTCATGCAGAGAAGCTTCATGGGCTACAAGCTGCAGGTCGGCGGCCTTGCACCGCGCGCGGCCGGCTATGCCGGCTTCAGCGAAGGACGGGCGATCTGGCTGTCGCTGCTGATCGGTGGTTTCGCCGCTGGCCTTGCGGGTGGCGCGGAAGTCGCCGGTCCGCTCGGCCAGCTCCAGCGCTCGATTTCCACCGGCTACGGCTATTCCGCGATCATCGTCGCCTATCTCGGCGGCCTGCACCCGATCGGTATCGTCATCTCTTCGCTGGTGATGGCGGCGATCTCGATCGGCGGCGACAATGCCATGGTCTCGGCCAATCTGCCGATCGCCGCCGTGCGTGTCTTTCAGGGCAGCCTCTTGCTTGCCTATCTCGTCGCCGTCGCCTTCGTGCGCTATCGCCTCGAATGGCCGCATGTCACCGCGCGGAGCCCGTCATGAACGCCGTCGAATTCATTCTCGCCGGCATGCTGGCGGCAGCCACGCCGTTCCTGCTTGCCGCCCTCGGCGAACTGGTGGTCGAGCGTGCCGGCGTGCTCAATCTCGGTGTCGAGGGGCTGATGGCCTTCGGTGCGGTCATTGCCTTCCTCGTCGTCTATCACGGCGGCGGGCATTTCATCGCCTTCATCGCCGCCGGGGTCTGCGGCGCGCTGCTCTCGCTCGTCTTCGCCCTCATCGCGCTCGGTTTCCGCGCCAATCAGGTCGCGACGGGCCTTGCCATCGGCATTCTCGGACAAGGCCTGGCTGCGCTTTTCGGCAAAAGCTACGAGAGCCTGACGGTGAAGGGCCTGCCGAAGATCGGCATTCCCGGCCTTTCCGACCTGCCTGTCGTCGGCGGTCTCTTCGCGCAGGACGCCGTCGTCTGGCTGTCGGCGCTTGCGACACTGGCGATCTGGGCGACTTTCGCTTTCACCAAGACCGGCCTCGTCATTCGCGCCGTCGGCGAAAATCCGAAGGCGGCGCATGCCATCGGCTATCCCGTCATCGGCGTGCGCGTCGCCGCCGTCGCCTTCGGCGGCATGATGGCCGGCCTTGCGGGTGCTTATGCCTCGGTGGTCTATACCCCGCTCTGGGCCGACGGCATGATTGCCGGCCGCGGCTGGATCGCGATTGCCCTCGTCGTCTTCGGCACCTGGCTGACCGGCCGCGTCTTCCTCGGCGCCTGCCTGTTCGGCGCCGTCTCGCTGATGAGCCTTGCCGCCCAGACGACCGGGCTCGATCTGCCCTCGCAGTTGCTGTCGAGTCTGCCCTATATCGTCACCATCATCGTGCTCGGCATCATCTCCGCCGATCGCCGCCTGCTCAAGCTCAACGGTGTCGCCTCGCTTGGAGAGCCTTTTGAACGCTGATTTTCATGCTGATACCCAACAATATTCCTGTCAGGGCCACAGATATGCCCAATCGGGCTTGAATGGATTTGCGTCACGCGTAAGACTATAATCCATAGGATTGTTCCCAGCCTTGCCAACACAACGCGAATAAGCGGTTGCAGGGGCGCAGAACGATGCTTAAGCTACAGCAGTGGCCACAACGGCACTGAGATCACGAGGATAACATGGCAACCGGCACCGTAAAGTTTTTCAACCAGGATAAGGGCTTCGGCTTCATCACCCCCGACAATGGCGGGGCAGACGTTTTTGTCCATGTTTCCGCAGTGCAGGCTGGCGATTCGCTCCGCGACGGCACGAAGGTCAGCTACGACATCGGCCAGGACCGCAAGACGGGCAAGTCGAAGGCCGAAAACGTCCGCTTGGCCTAAGCATGATTTTGGGGACGGCCTTGCCGTCCCCTTTTCCACCGCGCGTCCACGGGACGCCGAAGAGACCGGGCAATCGCCGTCCTTGGCGATCTTGTGGTTCAGACCTCTGCCCCGGAATGATCGCTGTGACATTCCCGAGCCTCTTGCCGATATCGGCGCCATGCAAACAACTGACTCTATCCATTTTCTAAAACGCCCGCTTCGGCTTCAGCCGGCCGTCCGAATGCCGCAAGCCATTTGTGAGCCCGGCAGATCGTCTGTATGTTCCGCTCCATGATCGAACATCACGGGGACTTGGATATGCACAGCCTGGGGCAATCTTTACCGTTTTTTGCGCGACCCTTCGCATTGATAGGCCTGATCCCCCTCGTTCTCGCCTTCGACATGTCGACGGCGCGACCATCAAGGTATCGGCAAGCGCCTACGACGACCCGCATGCCATCATCTGCCGGGTCTGGCCGTCTCGGCCCGAGCTCACGCTGGTGGCCGTGCCGCTCATGACGCGCCAGTCCGACGACGGCAACGAGGGCGATCTCGAGCTGCTTGTCGTCAACAGCAGCGATTCCGCGGCCAGGCAGCGATTACGCCTGCCGCATCTCATGGCTGATGATGCCCTGTATATTTCAAGCATTGCGTTCGATACGGCGCGCTATCACCTTGCACCGGGCAAGACGGCCTTCGGGCTGCGCGTGTCGCTGCAGGGCAGTTCGCGTCCCAACCCTTTCGGCGAAACGACGCTCCGGCTCTTCCGCATCGACGACAAGGAGCGCCTCACGCCCGTTCTGGACAACATTGTCGTCTCGAGCAACCAGGGAGAATGGGATACGAATTGCGCCGGCGAATTCCATAACACGGATCGCACCCTTTCCATGGCTCCCTCGGCCGGAAACGCCATCGCCGATATCGTGGTCGACGAAACCAGCACGACGACCATAAGCACGCCCGGCAAGGACGGTGCGTGCATCGATACCAAGACCGCAGGCAGCAACAGCTACCGGCTGCGCTATGAAGCCTCCGGTTATCGCGTTCCGGAGGGGCTGAGCCGGACCGAGTAGGTGATTGCCGGCCCGGGCGTGCCGATCCATCTGCGGTACGCCCGGCACGATCGACCAGCCATGACCGCTGGCCGTCCATTCCCCAAACAAAACACCCTTTCCCGGTTCGCCGACAATGGGATATCTTCGCTCACGCCACCATGCTACGAGGCGCCTGAACAAGGCCGCGAGACACCCCGATGCTTCCCTGGATCCAGCTTGATCGTGCAACCATTCCCGGCGATGGCGGCGAGCTTCGCCTGAAGCAGCGCGGCAGCGAATTCTCCATCATGCTCGGCTCGACGGAGCTTATGAACAGCAGGCTCAGCGGCTCCGAAGAGGCCCTGGCGACACTGAGCTGCGAGCGCATTGCGGGCCGGAAGAACGCCCGCATGCTGATCGGCGGCCTGGGCATGGGCTTCACCTTGCGGGCGGCCCTCGGCGTGTTGCCGCAAGACACGTCCGTCATCGTCGCCGAACTCGTTCCGGCCGTCGTTGAATGGGCGCGCGGACCGATGGCGGACCTGCATGCCGGCACACTCGACGATCCTCGCGTCGATATCCATGTCGGTGATGTCGGTGCCCTCATTCGCTCGAAGACCGCAGCGTTCGACGCTATTCTGCTGGATGTCGACAACGGCCCGGACGGGCTGACGCGCGCGTCCAACGACGGCCTGTACAGCCACAAGGGCTTACGCGCTGCCAAGGACGCCTTGCGCCCGAACGGCGTACTCGCCGTCTGGTCGTCGGCGCCCGACAACGCGTTTACCTGCCGATTGGGCGAAGCGGGTTTTGCCGCCGACGAGGTGCGCGTGCGCGCCAGCACCAAGAACAGTGGTGCCCGCCATGTCATATGGATGGCGACCAGACGTTAGCTGACTCCGTGGGTTTAACCCTGCCTTGGGCAGGGTCGCGTCCGTCAGCCTATTGTTATGCGAAATGATTATCAGGCTCGAACCCGGAAGAAACCGAATGGATCAACAATCGGAAATGATGACGATATCCAGCCGCAGTGATTTTGCGCAATGGGCTATCGAGCGCGCCAAGGCAATCGTCGCGGAGGAAGGCGGAAACCTGGCGCTTGCTGCCCGTGACGGCGACGATGCGCAAATCGCAGAGACGGCAAATGCGCTCGGTCAGGCCATCGTCACTGCGCTCGTCGAGGTTTTCGACGGGCTGGTGTCGCCGGAATAGCATACAATTCTGCATGCCATTCCAAAGGCCGACGCAGCGGAAAGCCAACTTCGTGATTTTCGCTCACATCATAGCCAGGGATGTGGGTGTTTCATCCACTTCATCACGCCGCACCAGCGGCACCCACCACGTCTTTCGTATGAAAAACGCAAACTGCATGCAATTTTTGCCTATATCTTCCACCGAAATGGCAAATATTGACGATTTGTGTCGATCATTATTCATTGACATTGCATACAATCAAATCATAGCATCACAATGCGAGAAGGATATGAGGTTCTTCCGGACGACAGAATTTCCAACGTCACGCGAAGCCAGCGAGAGCGCCTATGAACGTCGATAGCAGAGCCGACAGCCCCCTCTCCCCGCGCACGACGCTCGTGCTGTCCCGATCCGAAATCGAGGGACTGGTGAGCATGGCCGAGGTCATCGAAGCGGTGGAAAACGCGCATGCCGACATGTCAAACGGCGCGGCGGCACAGCCGGCAGCGACTGCGATGAAGCTGCCGTCCGGCACCGGCGCCTTCCTGGCGATGCCGGCACTTGCCGACCGTCAGGGCCTCGCCGTCGTCAAGCTGCTCGCCGACATTCCCGACAATCCGGCGCGGAACCTTCCGATGCAGCGCTCGGTGGCGCTGCTGGTTTCACAGGAGACCGGCGCGCCGGTGGCGATCTTCCACGGCCAAATTCCGACCCGCATCCGCACGGCCGCCGCCAGCGCCGTGGCGACACGCCATCTTTCCCGCGCCGACAGCCGTTTTCTCGGCCTGATCGGCGCCGGCGATCTTGCCGTCGAGCATGTGCGCGCCATCCGCGAAGTCCGCGCAATCGAGCGCGTCGTGGTGTGGTCGCGCTCGGAAGCTACCGTCGCCCGCTTCATCGAACGCGTCGGCCGTGATTTTCCCGATCTCGTGCTGGAAGGCGCAGCCTCGCCTGAGGACGTCTTCGCCAAGGCCGACATCGTCTGCACGCTGACACCGGCGCGCGAGCCGCATGTCAAAGGCGCCTGGTTCAAACCGGGCCAGCATATCAACGCGGTCGGCGCACCGCCACGCCCGGACCACCGCGAAATCGATTCCGCCGGCATGGCGCGGGCACGTGTCTTCCTCGACAGCCTGCCCATGTCCATGCACGACTCGGGTGATCTGCTTCTGGCCATTGCCGACGGAGCGATCACCGCGCAACAGGCCTCGACCGAAATCGGCGACGTCATCACCGGCGCGGCCACGGGCCGCACGTCCGCAGAGGATATCACCCTGTTCAATTCCGTCGGCCTCGCCATCCAGGATTTGGCGATCGGCAGTCTTATCGTCGCCAGCGCGCGAGCGAAGGGTATCGGCCGCGAAATCGACCTCACGGCCTGAGGCCGCGCTCTGGAGGAGAGCGGAGATCACATTCACAGCGCTAGCCTTCCGTCGCCATATCTGCATGGCTGCCGCTTTACCGCGCCTGTGGGGGGAAGAGTGAGATGGGCATCAAGCACTTCCTCGACCTGCGCGAGGCGAAGACCTGACGACTCCCCGGGGGGTGTGGTGGTGCCGGGTTGACGAGCCGAAAGCCCGGCGCCACCACACATTTTCACACCTGTTTAGACTTGAGGCGCACAGCAACGCCCCACCCGGCGCTATGCGGCCTTCGCTTTGGCGACCGTCTTGTTGATCGAGGTCACCGCAAGGTTCGTCAGCTTGTTGTTCGTCGCCTTCTCCTGGTCGAGGATTTCGCTGAGAAGTTTGTGGGCTTCATCGTGGCCGAGATCCTTCGCCCATTCGCGCAATGAACCGTAGCGTGCGATTTCGTAGTGCTCGACAGCCTGGCAAGCAGCCAGAAGCCCGGCATCCAGCGCCGTCCCCTCGGCCTCTTTCATCAGACCATCGGCCTCCTTGAGCAGCCCTTCGATGGCGTCGCACTTTTCGCCGGACGCCTTCTTGCCGATGGACTTGAACACCTGCTCCAGCTTGGTGATCTGCTCTTTCGTTTCGGCAAGATGCTCTTCCGCCGCCTTCTTCAACTCGGCGCTCTTGGCCGCCTTGGCGACCTTCGGCAGCGCCTTGGTAATGGCGTTTTCAGCGTAGTAGATGTCCTGCAACGTATGCTCGAAAATATCGGATAGCGATTTCATGATGTTTCTCCTTACGCATGAATGCGCCGGAGAAATCAACGAGGGGAGCAATCGTTCCGTAATCGCGAGAATTGTCGCAAATGCAAGACAGGCTAGCCTTTCCTGTTGCTCGCAAAAGCCTGACGGGCTTCCTTGATCGCATCGTGGTGCTTTTCCGCCCATATCCAGACCCCGCAGAACGCCTGGCTCAGGCTTTCACCGAGCGGCGTGAGCGCATAGTCGACATGCGGCGGGATCACAGGGTGCACGGTCCGGCGGACAAGGCCGTCCTCCTCCATGCGCCGCACCGTCTGGGTCAGCATTTTCTGGCTGATGCCACCAACAGCCTTGCCAAGCTGGGTAAAACGCAGCGTTCCCTGTTCCTGCAACGCCTCCAGGATCAGCATCGTCCATTTGTCGGCGACCTTGCCGATAATGTCCTCGACAAGCGCCTCAATCGCCGGATCGACCTGTTCAGGGACGGGGCCGTGCAGCCGTTCTTCCATTTGAGGGTCCGCAATCGCCCGGCGCATCAGATACTCTCCTTTTGGTGCGTACAAATCTTTTTGGTGCCTACTTTGGAACAGAGAGTATGAACCCTAATTTGCCGGGGAACAACAGCAACGAGGTTCACGTCCATGCAGACAAACAACAGCACCATTCTCATCACCGGGGGCGGTTCGGGCATCGGCGAGGCGCTCGCCCATCGTTTCCACGATCTCGGCAACACCGTTATCATCGCCGGACGACGGCTGGAGACGTTGCGGCAGGCGATCGGGAATCGTCCGAATATCCACGCCGTTCAACTTGACATCGACAGCGTGGAAAGCATCGCGGCATTTGCCAAGACGGTCATCGCCGAGTTCCCAAGCCTCAATGTGCTGGTCAACAATGCCGGCGTCATGCGCATGGAGACGCTGGAGGGATTCCGTGATCTCGCGGATGCGGAGGCCACGATCACCACCAACCTGCTCGGCCCGATCCGCCTGACCAATGCGCTCGTCGAGCATTTGAGTACACAAGCCAACCCCGTGATCGTCAATGTAAGCTCGGGCCTCGCCTTCGTGCCGCTGACGGCGACGCCGACCTATTCTGCCACAAAGGCCGCCATTCACAGCTACACGGTCTCGCTTCGCGAGGTCCTGAAAGGCAAGATCGAGGTGATCGAATTGGTGCCGCCTGCCGTTCAGACCGAGCTGACGCCCGGCCAATCCACGCGCGAGGGATATCTTCCGCTCGAGGACTTCATCGATGAAGTCATCGCACTTTTCCAGCAGCATCCCACGCCGCCGGAAATTCTCGTGCAACGCGTCGGCTTCCTGAGAAACGCCGAGGCGGAACAGCGCTTCGACGCCACCGTCATCGCCCTCAATGATTTTGCTCGCAAGGCCCATGAAGGAGCGTGAAGCGACGACATGCTCGGTATATTTTGGAGGCGCCGGATATCCAGCGCCTCCACGTTTGCCTCAATCGAGCAGTTCGGCCGGCACCTTGCCGCCATTGTCGGCCAAGGCCTTCATGAGCGCCTTGTGCAGCCACATGTTCATCGCGGCGGAATCGTTCTTGTCGCCTGTAAACCCCAGCTCATCGGCCAGTTCCTTGCGTGCCGACAGGCCGGAATCCAGATCGAGCGCCTTCATCATGTCCACGATCGAACGCCGCCAGTCTAGTTTCTGACCGTTCTCCTTAACGGCGGCGTCCATGATAGCTGCGACATCGACGGGGCCGGCATTTCCTGAGGTGGCAGGGTCGGAATGAGCTCCCGAAAGCGTTGCAGTGACGTCATCGCTGAGGATCGGCGTCGCAACCTTTTCTGCTTTGCCCTGATCCGCCTGGCCGCCAAGGGTGGGAGTGGCCGCTACATCAGCGGTTGCGGGCTTGCCCGCACCGGCGGTTACGGCATGATCCGGCGTTGCGGCCGGATGTCCAAAAAGTTTCTCCTTGATGCGGCTGAAAATGCTCATTGACTGGCTCCTTTGGGTCGTTGTCTCAAGAAGGATAGGGCCGCGACCCCACGTTTCAATGTGCGGGAACTTCAATCCCGGCCACCATCCGCGAAAGCGGCGAGGCCGGCCATGTCACACACCAAACGCTTCACGCCGCCATTAGAGATCCTTTGCGAGTCTGAGCGCGTCATAGATCGCCGCATGCGTGTTGCGGGCCGCGACGGCATCGCCGATGCGGAAGAGCTGGTAGGCGCCTTCGGGATTGCGCTCGACGGTCTGCGGAGCACCATTCAGCAGCTCGTCATAGGACACTTCGCCGAGGTTTTTCGAGCTTGGCTTCAGCTCGAAGTAGAGATCGTCGAGCGGGATAGTGCCGTGGTTGACGACGATCTGGTCGACGGTGCGTTGCTTGGAAACGCCACCGTAATCGCTGCCGACATGGGCGATCAGCTGGTTGCCGCTCTTTTCCGCCGCCTCCAGGCGGTAGGTGACGGTGAAGGTCGTGTCGAGTTTCTGCAGCGATCGCATGTAGGGCACGAGGTTCATGGCCATGACCTCGGGCGCGAAGGCGCGGTCCGGCGTCATGATCTCGACCTTGCCGCCCGCCTTGGCGATGAATTCGGCGGCTTGCAGGCCGGCATGATCGCCAGCGTCGTCATAGATGAGCACGTTGCTGCCCGGCTTCACGTCACCCGAAATGATATCCCAGGAGGAGACGACCAGTTCGTTGCCCTTGGTCAGCACGTCGGTATGCGGCAGTCCGCCCGTCGCGATGATCACGACATCGGGGCTTTCCGCCGTGATCGCATCGGCATCCGCCCACGTATTGAAGTGGAATGTGACGCCCAGCTTCTCGCACTGGCTCATGCGCCAGTCGATGATACCGATCATCTCGCGGCGGCGCTCGCTCTGCGCCGTCAGGCGGATCTGGCCGCCGGGATTGTTCGCCGCCTCGAAGACGACGACTTCATGGCCACGCTCGGCAGACACCCGCGCCGCCTCCAGACCGGCAGGGCCTGCGCCGACGACAATGATCTTCCGGCGCACATCCGCCTTCGGGATGCTGTGCGGCATGGTCTCTTCGCGGCCGGTCGCCGCGTTGTGGATGCAGAAGGCCAGGCCGCCCTGGTAGATGCGGTCAAGACAGTAGTTGGCGCCGACGCAGGGGCGGATGTCGTCCTCGCGCTTCTCGATGATCTTGCGCAGGATATGCGGGTCGGTCATGTGGGCGCGGGTCATGCCGATCATGTCGACCTTGCCGGCCGCGATGGCGTGGCGCGCCGTGGCGACATCCTGGATCTTGGCCGCATGGAAGGTCGGGAACTTGGTCGCCGCGCGCACGTCGCCGGCAAAATCCAGATGCGGCGCGCTCGCCATGCCCTGGATCGGGATGACGTCGGTCAGGCCGGGATCCGTGTCGATATGGCCGCGGATGACGTTGAGATAATCGATGAGGCCGCTTTCCTTGAGGCGGCGGGAGATTTCCAAGCCCTCGGCCTTTCCGGTCCCGCCGGGAAGACATTCGTCGGCCGTGTAGCGCACGCCGAGAATGAAGTCGTTGCCGACCCGCTCGCGCATCGCCTTGAACACGTCGAAACAGAAGCGCAGGCGGTTGTCGAGCGAGCCGCCATACGGGCCGTCGAGCTCGTTGGTGAGCGGTGAGGTGAACTGGTCGATCAGGTGGCCATAGGCCTCCAGCTCGACGCCATCCATGCCGCCCGCCTTCATCCGCTCGGCCGCATCGGCAAAGTCCTTTATGATGCGCTCGATATCCCAGTCTTCCAGCTTCTTCGGGAAGGCGCGGTGCGCCGCCTCGCGATGATGCGAGGGGGCGACGACAGGCAGCCAGTCGCCCTTGTCCCAGCGCGTGCGGCGGCCGAGATGGGTGAGCTGGATCATGATCGCCGCGCCCTCTTCGTGCACGGCGTCGGTCATCTCGCGGATCCACGGAACGATCTCGTCCTTATAGGCGAGCAGGTTGTTGAAGACCGGCGGACTATCCTTCGAGACGGCGGCCGAGCCCGCCGTCATGGTGAGCGCCACCCCGCCCCGCGCGCGCTCCAGCGTATAGGCCCGGTAGCGGCCCTTCGGCATGCCATCTTCCGGATAGGCCGGCTCATGCGAGGTGACGATGATGCGGTTGCGGAGGGTCAGGTGCTTGAGCTGATAGGGCTGCAGCAGGGGATCGTTGGACATGCGCCAGGCTCCGGTTTGTCGGTTTTCCGGACGGTAAGCGGAAATGTACATATGTGTCAATATTCGGAAAACAGTCCTGACCGGAATATCGACACATATGTACATTTGCTTGTCACGCCGGGCAGGATTTGCTAGGAGGCATGATGGAACAGGCAACGATCGACAGCGGCTGGCGCGGCTCCCAGGAGGGGTGGCTCGCGGCTGCCTATGACGCGCTGCTCGAATCCGGGGTGGATTCGGTGAAGATCCTGCCACTTGCCAAGCGGCTGAACCTTTCCCGCACGAGCTTCTACTGGTTCTTCAAGGATCGGGAGGAGCTGCTGAACGCGCTGATCGCGCGGTGGCGGGAAAAGAACACCGGTAACATGGTGAAGCGGTCCGAAGCCTATGCGGAATCGCTGACCGAAGCCATGTTGAACGTCTTCGATTGCTGGCTGGACAAGGATTTGTTCGACTCTCCCTTCGAATTCGCCGTTCGAAGCTGGGCGCTGCAATCGGAAGACATTCTCGAAGAGGTGCGGCAGGCCGACCAAACGCGGCTGGAGGCTCTGGTCGGCATGTTCGTGCGCTTCGGCTATGACGAGACCGCCGCCGACGTCCGCGCGCGGACGACCTACCTCGTCCAGATCGGCTACATCTCCATGCAGGCGCAGGAGGACATCGCGCTGCGCATGAAGCGCATCCCGGAATATATCGCGATCTACACCGGCCAGACGCCGCGCCGAAACGAACTCGACCGCTTCTTCGCCCGCCATGGTTACCGGCCCGACTGAGCCGGCACCGAAACGGCTTCAGCCGCCGCCTACCCCTTCGACGAATCTCGCCAAGCGCGCTCGAAAGGCAGACGCCAGGCATGCGGGGCGATGAGCTGGTGGATCGACTTCGGACCCCAGCCGCCCTGATCGTAGAGCCTGACCGGCGGCGGGTTGTCGAGCAGCGGCTGGGAGACCTCCCAGAGCCGCTCGATGCCCTCGGCGGTGGTGAATAGCGTGTGGTCGCCGCGCATTGCATCAAGGATCAGCCGTTCATAGGCCTCCAGCACTTCGCCGATCAGGCCGGTTTCGCTCATGGCGAATTGCAGCGACAGCTTGTCGAGCCGGAAACCCGGACCGGGGCGTTTGCCATAGAAGGAAAGCGACACCTTGGAGGCATCAGCAAGGTCGAAAGTCAGATGATCGGGGCCCTGCGCGCCCACACCGGAGCCGGGCGGGAACATCGATTTCGGCGGCTCGCGGAAGGCGATGGAGATGATGCGTTGCCCCTCGGCGAGACGCTTGCCCGTGCGCAGGAAGAAGGGCACGCCGGCCCAGCGCCAGTTGTCGATCGCGCATTTGAGCGCAATAAACGTATCGGTATCGCTCTCCGGATCGACCCCCGGCTCCTTGCGGTAACCGATATATTGGCCGCGCACCACGTCGCGCGGCTCGATCGGCAGCATGGAGCGGAACACCTTGTTCTTCTCCTCCGAAATCGGCGCCGGCTCGAGCGCGGTGGGCGGCTCCATCGCCATGAAGGCCAGGATCTGGAAGAGATGGGTCACGACCATGTCGCGATAGGCGCCGGTCGTTTCGTAGAAGGCGGCGCGCGTCGCAAGGCCGAGCGTTTCCGGCACGTCGATCTGCACATGATCGATGAAATTGCGGTTCCAGATCGGTTCGAACAACCCGTTGCCGAAGCGGAAGGCCAGGATGTTCTGCGCAGGCTCCTTGCCGAGGAAATGATCGATGCGGAAAATCTGCTTCTCATCGAAGACCTCGTGGAGCTTCTTGTTCAGCTCCACCGCACTTGCGAGGTCCGTGCCGAACGGCTTTTCCATGATGATGCGGCAGCGCTCCACCAGTTCCGCCTCAGCCAGAAGCTGAACGGCCGGCAGCGCGGCCTTCGGCGGCACGGACAGGTAATGCACGCGCCGCGTTTCCGGGCCGAGCGCCTCCTCCGCCTTTTCGACCGCCTGCCTCAGCGCCCCTGCCCCGGCATTGAGCGGCACATAGTCGAGCGATGCGGAGAAAGCCTCCCATTCGGCCTGCGTGAACTGGCGGGTCAGGAACTTGTCGAGCGCCTCGCGGGCAATCGTCCTGAAGCCGTCGACATCGATATCGTCCAACGAAACGCCGACGATCCGGCAACCCGGAATGAAACCGGCATTGATGAGATGAAACAGCCCCGGAAGGAGCTTGCGACGGGAGAGATCACCCGTCGCGCCAAACAGCACGACGACCTGTGGAAAGCCGGGACCAACCCGTGTGGAATTCTTGCGCAAAGCATCCGTCCCGAAATCTTGAGTTACACCCTGCGGCGTGGAGCTGGCCGCACCAGCTCCACGCCGTCGCGAATCCGTCTTCCTCGTTTTTGAGGTCGCCACAACAAATCCTCACCCGATTGCAGGTTGAGTAGAGACTGCTTTGCGAAGGCGATCAAGCGTCGAAAAGAACTGTCCCGCCGAATGCTACAGGGCCGCCGATACGGTCTCCGGGCCGGACAAAGCCGCGCGGATGGCCCGGACCGCCGCAAGCGCCGTGCGCGTGCGCACTGTGTTGACGAATTCCGGCCAGCTCGACAGGATGACCGCGGCGAAATCCGCCTGCGGGTCGATATAGATCAGCTGGCCGAAAACGCCGCGCGCCATATAGGCACCGCGTGCGGTGTCCTCGATCCAGAACTGGTTATGATAGGCGCCAACCGGCAGCACGTCGTGATAGATGCCGCCGAAGAGCGCCGGGTCGGCGCCGAAGCGCGTGCCAGTGATCCATTCGGCCGGAACGATGCGCCGGCCGCCGATCTCGCCGCCGCGAAGATGCAGCAGCGCGAAACGGGCATAGTCGCGCAGCGTCGCGTTGAACCCGCCGTCGCCCAGCGCATAACCGGCGGCGTCCACGGTGAAGCAGGCATCCTCCTCCGCCCCCATCGGCGCCCACAATTCACGGCTGACCAGTTCAGCAAGCGGCGTGGCGGTCGCGCGTTGCAGCACGAAGGCCAGCACGTCCGTCTCGATCGAACGATAGCGGAAGGAAGCCCCGTGCGGGCACTCCAGATCCTTCAGCGACAGGATCAGGTCCCAGACATGCAGCGGCCAGGTCGGGTTCCAGCGATCCTTCCAGCCGCTGGCGGCATCCAGCTGCGCCATGTGCGAATCGAGCGCGGTATAGGTCTCGTCGAACAGCACGCCGCTGGTCATGTCCAGCACATGCTGGACGGTCGCGCCGCGATAGGCCGTCGCCTCCAGCTCCGGCAGATAATAGGTCAGCAAGGCCGTGGGGTCGACCAGGCCCTGGCCGATCAGAATGCCCGCGAGCGTGCCGACGATCGACTTGGCGACCGATTGCGACAGATGCAGCGTGTGCGGTGCCATGCCGTTCAGGTAGCGCTCGGCAACGATGCTGCCGCGATGAAGCACGAGCAGGCCGTCAGTATAGGCCGTCTCCAGAAAACTGCCGATGGTGAGGTACTGGCCGTCCGCCTCGAAGGGAATGGCATCGACAGGTTGCAGATTGACCGGCAGCGGGCTCGCCGGACCCGGGCCGCGCCAGACCTGCGTGGTCGGCATCATGTCGCGGACATGCTGGAAGGTCCAGCGGTTCCAGGGCGCGCGGTCCCATTCCTGCCGGGGAATGACGGGGTTTCCCGGTGCGGCGGGATCACGAAAGGACGGTGTGCTGGTCATGATATGCTCTCGTTTGCGGTTGGAACGCTGTCTCGTTCAATCATTGCGGCGAAGGTAACTGCCGCCGACGAATTCCCCGAACAGGCTGCCCATGTCGCTCATCATGGCGAAGTTGCGCTTGGCCTTCGGGCCGAGTTTGGTGGCAACGGCGTCGATCAGCAGATTGAGCACGACACTCAGGCTTGCCGTGGAATCCCAGAAGGTTTTCACATGCGTATGGGCCTCGAAAACGAAGCGCGTATAGGCGAAGGCCCAATGGCTGAACTTGTCGGTGACGATGACCAGCGGCATCTCCATCGACTTCAGCATTTCCGCCAGCTTGATGCCGCGCGTCGCATAGGAGGCGGTATCCACCAGGACGACAGCGCTCTGCTTGGGATCCGCATTGATGATCTCGCCGAAGGTCCCGGAGGCATTGTCGATGAAGATGACGTTGGAGCGAGCCCACAACAGGCGGCTGGCGAAATCCATGGCCAGCCCCTTCGAAGCCTGGAAGCCAACGACATAGATGGTGCGCGCCTTCACGAGCAGGCTTGCGGCCTCGTCCCACACGTCGGTGGTGGTCAGGGCATAGGCCTTCACGATGGCGTCGAGCTCGAGCCGCAGGCTCTCCTGCAACATCTGCTGGCGACCCTCTCGCATCTGGAAGCGGGCCATGTAGTCGTCGACTTCGCTGTCCTTCTCCGCGACCGCTACACGCAGGCGCTTCTTGAGGTCGCGCAGGTTCTCGAAGCCGAGGCCGCGAACGAACCGCGTCACGGTCATTTCGCTGACACCCACGGCCTGAGCAATGCTGCTCCCGGTCTCGAAGGGCAGTATCTGGATATTGTCGAGGATATAGGCCGCCAGGCTCTGCTCCGAGGGCGAGAAATCGGGCATGCGGGCACGCAGGATCGCGTCGATGTCGATCTTGTCCTCGACGCTATTGGCGTCCTTGCCGCTTCGCGATTTCGCCACAGTGACAAGCTCCTAGAAATTACCGACATGGATGGCCGGACGCCCCTGCCCCCAGATGCCGGGAGCGCCCTCTACCTCTTCCTCGATTTGCCGCGCGGCTGCAAGCAGCAGGTCCTCCCGCCCGAAGCGGGCGACAAGCTGGATGCCGATCGGCAACCCCTCGCTGCTGCGACCGAGCGGCAAGGATATCGCAGGCTGCCCGGTGGCATTGAACAGGGCGGTGAACGTTTCCTTCGGCGCCAGATCGTCGAAGACGCCATCCGCGTCGATGCCGGCGCGGTTCGGATCGAAAGTGCCGATCGGTTCCGGCAGAATGGCGCTGGTCGGCGTCAGCAACAGATCGTATCCGGCCAGGAACCGCCCGATCTGCCGTGTTGTCCGGTCATAGACGGCAAGAGCCTGAATGAGCTCGGCACCGCTGATGCCGAGCCCCCAGCGATACAGCGCATGCACGCTTGCGCCAAGCGCCTCATCCATTGACCGGTTCATAAGTCGCCCCATGGCCGGCATGTTCGCGGCAGCATCGGCGGCCCAGATGACTTTCTGCGCATGGAGGAAGGCGGGATAGTCAAAGTCCGGCGACGCTTCCTCGACATCGTGGCCAAGCGATGCGAACCGCGCCGCGGCCGACCTTGTCGCGGCGGCGACCTCCGGGTCGATGCGCACGCCGGACCACGACTGCAGGCACAGCGCAATGCGCAGCCCCTTCGGCTTGCGTGTGATGGCATCGAGATAGGTGCCCGCTGGCGGCGCGATCTCATAGCCGTCGCCGGCATCCGGGCCATGGCACAGATCGAGCAGAGCTGCGGTATCGCGCACGGAGCGGGTGAGCATGAAGGCCGTCGCAAGCCCCAGAAGCGGGGCGTTCGCATTCGGAGACCCCGTTACCCGGCCGCGCGACGGCTTCAGCCCGATCAGGCCGCAGAACGCGGCCGGGTTGCGGATCGATCCGCCACCGTCGCTGCCCTGCGCGAAAGGCACGATGCCCGCGGCGACGGACGCTGCCGCACCGCCGCTGGAGCCGGCAACGCCGCGCTCCGGATTCCACGGATTGCGCGTTGCGCCGTAGAGCGGCGATTCCGTCGCCGCCGGCACGCCGAATTCGGAGCTCGTCGTGCGTCCGGCATTGACCAGCCCGCCCTTGCGCAAACGCGTCCAATAAACGGCGTCGTGGCCGGCGCGAAAACCCTGTGCCAGACGGCTGCCGAATTCGGCGGGCCGGCCCGCCTCGATGGGAAAGTCCTTAGTCAGGGTGGGAATGCCGCCGAAGGGGGTGGCGGACGCCTCCTCCGGCAGGCTTTCCAGCGCGTCCGCATAAAGTTCGATGACGGCGTTCAGCGTCGGGTTCACTGCCGCGACGGCCTGTTCGACGCATCGGCCGAGTTCCCTCGGCGTGACCTCGCCTTTCGCCAGCAGGCGGGCGAGGCCGGTTCCGTCATGGGCTGCATATTCATCAAGTCGCATGGGTCGCTACCGGTTGTGAAGGGGGGATTGTCTGGGCGGACGGCAGCCGGGCCATCGAACCGACCAGCGTCTGCGTATAGGGATCCTTCGGCGTGGACAGGACGTGTTGGGCCACGCCCTGTTCCACGATACGTCCCGCCTTGAAGACATAGACGCGCTGGCAAAGGCTGCTCACCACGGCGAGATCGTGCGAGATGTAGAGCAGCGTCAGGGAGCGCTCGCGCTGGAGCCGCACGAGCAGTTCCAGGATCTGCGCCTGCGTCGTGACGTCGAGCGCCGAGGTGATTTCATCCGCGATGAGCAGTTGCGGCTTCAACGCCAGCGCCCGTGCAAGGCCGACGCGCTGGCATTGCCCGCCGGAAAGCTGCTGCGGCTTGCGATCGCGCAGGCTGCTCGGCAATTCCACCATCTCCAACAGAGTGTCGGCTTCTTTCCGCGCCGTTTTTCGGTCCGCGAGACCATGCCGCCAGATCGGCTCGGCGACGGCCTCGGCGATGGTCAGGCGCGGATTAAGCGAATCGTACGGGTTCTGGAATACCATCTGCACGCGGCGGCGGAACGCCGTCAGGGCCGCGCCATCGAGCGCCCCGACATCTTCCCCGTCCAGGCGGATCGCGCCGCCGCTCGGCGTGTTCAGGCGAATGATCGACCGGGCGAGCGTGCTCTTGCCGGAACCGCTTTCGCCGACGATGCCGACCGTTTCGCCCGTCTTGATCTCGAGATCGACGCCGTCGAGGGCGCGGAAGGCATTGCCGCCTCCGAAGCCGCCGAGCAGGCCCTGTCCGGCGGGGAACGTCACCGAGAGGTTTTCGACGCGAAGCAGCGGTGTTGCCTGATCCGGACCAACGGCCGTACCGTAGCTCTTGCGGCCCGGCTGGGATTCGATCAGCAGTTTCGTATAGGGATGGCGCGGCCGATTGATGACCTCGTCGATCGGCCCCTGTTCCACCACTTCGCCATGACGCATGACCACGACGCGCGAGCAGATATCCGCCACGACCCCGAGATCGTGCGAAATGAGGATCATCGCCAGTCCGGTCTTGCGGTTGAGCTCCTTGAGCAGTTCAAGGATGCGGGCCTGCACGGTGACGTCGAGGGCGGTGGTCGGCTCGTCGGCGATCAGCAGCTTCGGCTGGCAACCGATGGCGGCGGCGATCATCGCACGCTGCTTCATGCCTCCCGAAAACTCGTGCGGATAGGAGCGGGCACGCTTTTCCGGCTCGCGGATTCCCACATCTTCGAGCAGCTTGACAGCGCGCTGGAGACCTTCGCGCTTGCCAAGGCCGAGGTGGCGGATCATCGGTGCGGCGACCTGCTGGCCGATGCGGCGCAGCGGATCGAGATGCGATGCCGGGTTCTGGAAGATCATGCCGATGTCGCGGCCGCGAATGGCGCACAGTTCGTCCTCGCCGAGCGTCAGCAGGTCGCGTCCATCGAGCCTCACCGTGCCTTCGGCGTGGGCCGAGGCGGCCAACAGCCGCATCACGGCACGGCAGGTCACGGATTTGCCCGAACCGCTTTCGCCGACGATGCCGAGGATTTCTCCCGGCTGGAGCGTGAACGACACGTTCTTCACCGCCGCGAAGCCGCCGAAATTGACGGAGAGATCCTTGACCTCAAGCAGAGGCGGCTTGCCCGTTTCCAGCCCGCTCATGCCGTCACTCCCTTACGCTGTATCTGCCCCAATCCGTCGCCGAGCAGAGCAAAACCCAGGCCGAGCGAAATGGCGGCCAAGCCCGGGAACAGGCAGATCCACCAGGCCTGCTGCACGAAGGCCTGCCCATCGGCGATCATCACACCCCATTCGGCGAGCGGCGGCTGCGCGCCCATGCCGAGGAAGCCGAAACTCGCACCGGCGAGCATGACCAGCACCGCATCGCTCACCGCATAGGCGATGATTGGTCCGATGGCATTCGGCAGCACGTGACGGCTGAGAATCGCGACCGGCCCATAGCCCAGGCATTTGGCCGCCTGGATATATTCACTTTCGCGGATCGTCAGCACCTGCGCCCGCACCAGCCGCGCATAACTCACCCAGCCGACGAGCGTCAGCGCCAGGATGAAGTTGAGCAACCCCGGCCCAAGTACACCCACAATGGCCAGCACCAGCACGAAGAAGGGGAACGCGACGGTCAGGTCATAGATCCGCATGAACACATTATCGACCACGCCGCCGAAATAGCCGCTCAACAGCCCGATCGTCGTGCCGATCAGGAGGGGCGGAAGCACCCCGGCCACGCAGAGCAGAAGATCAACCCGGCTTGCGAAGAGAACCCGCGAGAAGACGTCGCGGCCGACCTGGTCCGTGCCGAACCAATGGGCGGCACTCGGCGGCGAAAGCATGTTCATGATGTCGATGGCATCGGGATCATAGGGCGCGATCGCCGAGGCGGTCAGCGCCGTCACCAGCCATCCGCCGAGGATGACGAGCGCAATCAGCATGGTCGGCGTGATGATGCGGACACGCGGCGCGGTCTGCGCCAGAACGGGGCTGTCAGCCATGGGCGATCTCCTCAGAGCCGGACGCGCGGATCGATGAAGGCGGTGAGCAGGTCCACCATCAGCGTGATCAGCACGGTCGAGACCGCAAAGATCAGCGTCAGGCCCTGCACGACGTAGTAGTCTCGGCCGAGCAGCGCATTGACCATCAGCGTGCCGAGGCCCGGCACCGCATAGACGGTTTCGACGATGACGGCGCCGCCGATCATGAAGGCCACCATGACACCGAGCAGGTTGAGCGTCGGCAGCACGGCGTTCGGCAGCATGGTCTGCCAGAAAATCTGCCGTTCCGTGGCGCCCTGCGCCCGCGCGGCCGTGACGAAGTCGGCCGTCGTCTTTTCGATGAGCGCTGCGCGCAGGCTTTGCGTCAGAACCGGCACCAGCCAGATGGCCGTCGAGAGCGCCGGCAGGAAGAGGTGATGCAGATGGCCGGTGAAGCCGGTGCCGTAACCCGAGACGGGAAACCAGCCGAGGCTGACGCCGAAGAAGCGCGACATCATGATGCCCAGCCAGAATACCGGGATCGTAAGACCGGCAATCCCGACCAGGCGAATGATCTGGTCAGCGATACCGCCGGGACGGCGGGCACCGAGGATGGCGAGCACTACCGTCGGCGGGATGGCGAGGCACAGAACATAACCGGTCAGGAACAGCGTCGGCCACATGAACTGTTCGATCAGCTGGCTCACAGGCCGCTGAAAGCGCAGCGACAGGCCGATATCACCCGAAACGAGATTGACGAGATAGGTCAGGAACTGGCGCCAGAGCGGCAGGTCGAGCCCGTATTGCGAGCGGATCGCCGCGATGGTTTCGGGGCTCGCCCGATCCCCGGCCAGAAGCCGCGCGGGATCGCCGGGGGCCATGTGAACCAGGAGAAACGTCACGAGGCTGATGCCGGCGAGCACGCCGATCAATTGCAGCAGACGCCGCGCAATGAGGTGCAGGAGGGACAATCCGGTTCTCCGGTTCGAGCATCAAGGGCGCGCCCCTTTTTTCGAGGCGCGCTTGAGACGGCTCACTGGCCGATGGACGTCTCTTCCAAGGTCCATTGCAGCGAAGGCGTCAGCTTGAGGCCTTGCAGACGCTTCGAATAGGCGACCGCATTCGGCGCGTAATAGAGCGGGATCTGCGCGACCTCTTCCGTCGTGATCTTCTGGATCTCCTTGTAGATCTCCGCGCGCTTGGTCAGGTCGACCTCCTTCGTCCCCTGCTCGACGAGTTCGTCGACCTTCGGGTTTTCATAGAAGGTGTTGTAGGAATTCGAGCCGCAGCTTCCGCACACCGCCCAGCGCACGGCGAGATCGGGATCGGGCGTCTCGTTGTACCACCAGTTGGCCGCAGCGTCGTAATCGCCCTTGCCGGTGGCATCCCACCAGGCGCCGCCATCGACATTGACGATGACGGGCTTGAGGCCAATTGCCTGCCACTGTGCCTGGATGAGCAGCGCCGTCTGCTGCGAAGGCGCATCGGCAGTTGCAAGGATCTTCACCTCGTGTCCCGCCATGCCGGATTCGGCCAGCAGTTCCTTCGCC
This sequence comes from Shinella sp. 20P9.1.1, assembly GCF_057798995.1. Taxonomy (NCBI): domain Bacteria; kingdom Pseudomonadati; phylum Pseudomonadota; class Alphaproteobacteria; order Hyphomicrobiales; family Rhizobiaceae; genus Shinella; species Shinella sp. 20P9.1.1. The sequence continues at coordinate 612,095 of NZ_JBYOLC010000001.1, read as the reverse complement.
TTGGCGGGATCGTAGGCAATGCCCGGATAATCCTTGTCATGGAAATCGACGCTGCCCGGCAGCGTGGTGTTTGCCGGCTCGGCATAACCGCGCGTGATGGCCTTGGCCATCGCCTTGTTGTCGATGGCCATGCCGGCCGCCTGCCGGGCCTGCAGATTGGAGAAGGGCTCACGCTTGTGGTTGAGCAGCGTCATGTAGATGGTGGTCGAGGGCTCGAGCCGCATATCGATGGCGTCGGCCGTCTTCAGCTCGTCGATCTGTGCCCACGGCACCGCCCGCACGGCATCGATCTCGCCGGCCTTCAGCATGGCGATGCGGGTTTCGGGCGAGGCAACCTCGATCAGTTCGACCATCGCGTCCGACTTCGGATAACCCTCGCGCCAGTAGTGCGGATTGGGCTCGAGGATGAGCCTTTCGTTCGGCTTCCACTGCTTGACCTCGTAGGGGCCGGATGTGACCGGGACGGTGGCGAACGCCGCCTCTTCGCCCCGCTTCTCGACATCGGCCTTGGAGACGATGCCCATGTTCCAGATCTCGGCATTGCCGAGGAACGGCGCGAAGGCCGACTTGAGTGTCACCACCACGGTCTTCGGATCAGCCGCCTTAACCGATTCCACCGCGCCGAGCGGCGCCGGATAAGCCGACTTCTTGTCGCTGCGGATACGCTCAAGGCTGAAAGCCACGTCATCGGCCGTAATCGCCGAGCCGTCCGAGAACTGCGCATCGCGCAGATGGAACGTATAAGTCTTTCCGTCCTCGGAAATATCCCATTTCTCGGCAAGGCCGGGCTCCAGCGCGCCGGTCTCCGAATTGCGCCGCAGCAGGCGCGAATAGAGCTGGCCGTAGGTTTCGATATTGCCGGCCGCCGCCGAACGCATCGGGTCCAGCGTGGTCGTCTGATAGGGCGAGACGACACGAATGACATCCGCCGCCGAGGCCGGCCCGAAGGCAACCAGACCCGCGGCCAGAAGGGTCGCGCCACTCAATGCCAAACCTTTGGCCCGCATGGGGGGCCTGCTCCAAAAAGTCATTGCTTTCTCCTCCCGAAATCCAGCGTGCCGCCAGACACACTGGGAGACTATGTTAGATTCAACACAAACGTCAACAGTGATGTTATTTTTTCAACATTGACGGAGGAGGTGGCCTTCGGTCGAAAGCACAGTTGCACCGTCTCGGAGCTTGCGCGCGGAAACTATCCGCTCGCGGCGATCACTTTGCCAAACGGCACGCACGCCGTTAGAACCGTGCAAAAATTGCCGGAGCTTGATTTGAAGACGATCGCGATTGATTTCGAAACGGCCAACGAACAGCGTGGAAGCGCCTGTTCCGTCGGGCTGGCGTGGATCGAGGACGGTCGCGTCACACGCGTCGAGGAGCGGTTGATTCGCCCTAAGACAATGCGCTTCTCCTCCTTCAACATCGCCATCCACGGCATCCGGCCGGAGGCTGTCGAAGATGCCGGTGAATTCCCCGAGGTCATGGACGAGTTCGCCGACGACTTTCGCGACGCGACAATGATTGCCCACAATGCGGCCTTCGATTTCAGCGTCTGGCGGGCCTGCCTCGACCAGTACGGCCAGAGTTATCCCGATCTGTCCTATCTCTGCTCGGTGAAAATGGCGCAGAAGGTCTGGCCCGATCTCGGATCCCACAAGTTGAATATCCTGGCCTCATATCTCGGCCTCACCTTCGCCCATCACAACGCGGCTGAGGACGCCGCAATCTGTGCCGAAGCGGCAATCTCGATGGCACGTTCACTGCGCGTGACACATGTGCGGGAGGTCCCCGCAAGGATCGGCATGAAGGCCGGCCGGCTGTTCGCTGGCGGCTACGAAGCCTGCACCTGCCGCAGGAGCTGAAAGGCGCCGGAAGACGCGCCTTCCAGACCGCAGACCTCGGTGACGAAGGCGTTGGCGCGAAACGCCTCACAATCCTGACGTGATCATCTCGCGGATCTTTGTCGCTTTCTCGAAGTGGTCGAGAGCGTGCTTTCGGATCCACCACTCCGCCGCTTCCATCAGCAGGTCCGGATCATCGTTCCTGTTCGCAAAGAAGGCATAGAACGACAGGCCGACCGCCTCGCCTTTCTTGGCGATCTTTTCATTGCAGACCGAAACGGCCTTGTTCCTCAGAGATTGCCTCAAGCTTGATCCTCGCGATTCAACAGCCCCCTGCGTAACAGACACGCGCATCAATCGCATGCGGGCGGCGGAAATTTTACGATTGCTGCGGCCTGCCTTTTCTGACCCAATGGCCATGGAATGCGGCAGCGGTTCTCTCCCGATTGCTTCCTTCTACCCCCAGAAACTCGGAATGATCATGTCCCTGCCCCAGAAAATCGGCTTCATCGGAACCGGCACCATCACGGACGCGATGGTGCGCGGCCTCCTGACCAAGCCCGCCGCCGTGCCGCATGTCATGGTGTCCCTGCGCAGCGCGGACATCTCGGCAGGACTTGCCGCCGATTTTTCGCAGGTTCTGGTCTCCGGCGACAATCAGGCGATCGTCGATGGCTGCGACACGGTCGTTCTGGCGATCCGGCCGCAGATCGCGGAGGACGTCATCCGCCCCCTGCGCTTCCGCGACGGGCAACGCGTGATCAGCGTCGTCGCGGCAACCGCGCGTGACGCGCTTCTGGACTGGATCGGCGCGGATGTACGCCTCTCCCAGGCGATCCCCCTGCCCTTCGTCGCGCGCCGCAAGGGCGTGACAGCCGTCTTTCCGCCGGATGCAAATACTGCGGCACTCTTCAACGTGCTGGGCAACGCCGTCGAATGCGAGAGCAAGGCCGAATACGATCTGCTCGCCGCCGCCAGCGCCCTGATGGCCACCTATTTCGGCGTCATGCACCGCGCGAGCGAATGGCTGGCGGCAAACGGCCTGCCGGAAGAAAAGGGACGCGCCTATCTCGCACCGCTTTTCGCCAGCCTCTCCGATACGGCACTCCGCGCCGGTAACCACGTGGCCTTCCTGGAGATGAGCCACGAATTCGCCACCAAAGGCGGCCTGAACGAGCAGGTCTTCAGGGATTTCGAGGCGGACGGCGGTGGTCAGGCGTTGACCAAGGCACTCGACCGCGTTCTTGCCCGGATCAAAGGGTAGCCGCCTACCAACGCAGCCAGCGCCGGCCAAGCAGCGCGCCCATGGCGGTGACGCCGGCAATGGCAATGGTGTACCAGGTGGCCAGGAACAGCGGGCTATCATCCGGGCAATGCCAGGCGTAGATCGCGGCGGCAATCGCGCCAGCGGCAAGGCCGGCGGCGGCACCGGCCGCCGTCGGATTGTCGGGTGCGCCTTTTTTAAGAGCCCAGAACAGGCCAGCAAAGGGCGCAAGCGAAAGGACCGGCACGAAGAACAGGCAGAACAGCGCGTTTCGCCCAACGAGGCTCGCCCGCCAGACATCACTCGGCAGCGCAAAGAGCTCGATGATCACGGCAGCGGCTACCATGACGACAGGCACGCCGAGCAACAGCGCGGGAAAGCGCGTCTCCGCCCCCGGCCGACCGATGCGCATGGCAAGCCGGGCGGCAAGAACGGCGAGAACGAGCGTGATGACGATCTTGAAGAGCACGCGCGCGGTCTCGAAGACGCTCGCCATGTTGTGCCGCAGGCCGACGGTGACGACGAGCAACACGGCCGAGACGACGATGCCGGCGCCGAGCGCAAGCGCCAGCGCACGGCTATAACGTATGCCGACGGGCGCGTCGTGCGTCATCAGGGTGATCAGGTCGTCCGTCTTCATCTCATTCGCTCCGATAGAGGGCGGCCAGCGATTTCAGCGCCCGGTGGAGGGCGACGCGCACCGCGACCTCCGTCATCTTCAACCGCGCCGCCGTTTCGCGGATACCCTGCCCCTCGATCGAGATCGACCGGACGATATCGCGCTGCGGGTCTCTCAACCGTGCCAGCATGGTTTCCGTGTCGAGCCGGTCGGCGGCCTCATGCGTCTCGTCGCCCGCCTCCAGGAAATCGGCGACATCCTCGATCGGCACATTCACATGCCGGCCGCGGCGGCGCAGGCTGTCGACCAGCTTGTTGCGCACGATGGTCGTCAGCCACGGTCCGAGCGGCCGGGACGGATCCCAGGTGCCGCGCTTCAGATGGATGGCGAGCAGCACTTCCTGCACCACATCCTCCGCCTCGCTTGCCGGGGCGCCGAACTGATCGCACCGCCGGCGCGCCATGCGGCGCAATTGCGGGGTCACGGCGACGAGGAAACGGTTATAGGCCTGCGCATCGCCCTTGATGGCGAGGCGCAGCCAGGCTGCCCATTCCTCTTCGCGCGTCGACTGTTTCACCGTTTCCTACCCTACGCCGGGCCACACGATTTTGTTACCGTGCCCACGACAAGAAACCTGTAACGCGCCCAAGAGCCTGATGCGCAAGGCCTTTTTCTTACGCCAAGGGCCGCTTCGCAAGAGGTGTACAGAAAAATCCGACCGGCCCTGTAACGAAGCGCAATCCCTCACCGTAGCCGTCCATGCACAGCCAATCGCGGCTGCCCAAAAACGGAGACAGAGAATGAAAACCACGATCGCCACCCTCGCCCTTGCCGGTTCGCTCGCTTCCGCGCTGGCCGCCATCGCAACGCCCGCCACCGCCGACGACAGCAAGGAGAAGTGCTACGGCATCGCGATGAAGGGCCAGAACGACTGCGCCGCGGGCGCCGGCACCACCTGCGCCGGCACGTCGAAGATCGATTACCAGCAGAATGTCTTCAAGCTGGTTCCGAAGGGCACCTGCATTTCGATGAAGACGCCCACCGGCCACGGCATGCTCGAGCAGGGCATGGCACCGGCCTGATAGCCACCGCCCCCGCCAAACGGGCGGCGCCATCCGGGCGCCGTCGCTTCCCTTCAGAGAGGTGCCTCATGTTTTCCTCCGCCCTCCCGCGCCGCGCCGGCGCCGGTTTCAAGCCCGAGCATTTCACCGATATTCTTACCGAACAGCACCCCGTCGGCTTCTTCGAGGTCCATGCGGAAAACTACATGGGCGCCGGCGGCCCGCCGCATGCCCAGCTCGGCAGGCTGCGCGAGGACTATGCGCTTTCCATCCACGGCGTCGGCCTGTCGATCGGCTCGATGCAGCCGCTCGACGGCGATCACCTCGCCCGGCTGCGGGTGTTGTGCGACCGCTACCAGCCGGAGAGTTTTTCCGAACACCTTGCCTGGTCGACCCATGACAGCGTGTTTCTGAACGACCTTCTGCCGCTGCCCTACACCGAGGAAACGCTCGCCCGCGTGGTCCAGCATGTCGATCGGGTTCAGACCGTTCTGGGCCGTCAGATGCTGCTCGAAAACCCCGCCACCTACCTGCTTTTCGCGGAGAGCACGATCGAGGAGACCGTTTTCCTGGCCGAGGTCGCGCAACGCACCGGCTGCGGCCTGCTGCTCGACGTCAACAACGTCTTCGTCGCCGCGACGAACCACAATCTCGACCCCCATGACTATATCGCCCGCTTCCCGCTGGCGGCCGTACGCGAAATCCACTTGAGCGGCCATTCGGATAATATCGACGAGCTCGGGGCGCCGCTGCTGATCGACAGCCACGACACGCCGGTGAAGGATCCCGTCTGGGCGCTCTATCAAACCGTCCTCGGCCGGATCGGTCCGGTCGCGAGCCTGATCGAATGGGACAATGACGTGCCCGCCTGGCCGGTGCTGCGCGCCGAGGCGATCTCGGCGCAGCAGCTGCTCGACGCGGCGGCGCACAGAAGGGCGGCCTGAGCCATGTCCGCTACCTTCCAGAGCGCTTTCGCCGCAGGCCTTTTCGGCACGGGATCCGCACCTGCCGGGCTCGTGGCGTGGAACACCCCGACGCCGGAACGACGCTACGGCGTCTATCGCAACAATGTCACGGCAAGTCTGACGGCGGCACTCGCCTCCCGTTTTCCCGCCGCAGAAAACATCGTCGGGCCGGACTTCTTCCGGGCCATGGCGCGGGCCTTCATCGAGGCCCATCCGCCGTCTTCGCCCGTCTTGCTCGCCTATGGCGACGATCTGCCCGATTTCGTCGCAGCCTTCGCGCCAGCGTGGGAGCTTGCCTATCTGCCCGATGTGATGCGGCTCGAAATCGCCCGCGGGCGAGCCTATCACGCGGCCGATATCTCGCCGCTCGATCCGGCGGCGCTCGCCGCGATCGATCCCGCCCGACTCGGCGCGCTTGTCTTCACGCCGCATCCCGCTTTGTCGGTGCTCTCCTCGCCTTATCCCGTGGTGACGATCTGGGCGATGAATGCCGGCGAGCGACCGCTTGCTCCAATCGATGTCCGGCAGAGCGAACATGCCCTGATCGCCCGCCCGCATCTGACCGTCGAGGTTATCGAGTTGTCGCCCGGCGGCGCGGTGTTTTTCCATCGGCTCGCCGTCGGCGCGACGCTCGCCAGCGCGGCGGAAAGCGCGATGAGCGGACACGCCGATTTCGATCTTTCAGACAATCTCGCGGTGCTGCTCCGCTCGGGAGCCTTTGCCGCCATCAGCCAGGACAAGACCGATGAAGACCCAGACCATGCCTGACCTCGTTCAGCCCCTGCCCTACAGGATCGTCGAACAGGGCCTGAAAGCTCTGAACGGCCTTCCAAACGATCTCATAGCGCTTATCGCCCGCCTCTCCATCGCCGCCGTCTTCTGGCAGTCCGGACAGACGAAGGTCGAGGGCTGGCGGCTCTCCGACAGCGCGCTCTATCTCTTCGAGAACGAATACAAGCTGCCGCTCGTCGATCCCTGGCTCGCCGCCCATCTCGCCGCCTTCGCCGAGCACTTTTTCCCGATCCTGCTGGTCATCGGCCTCGCCAGCCGGCTATCCGCGCTGGCGCTTCTGGCAATGACGCTGGTCATCGAGATCTTCGTCTATCCCGCCGCCTGGCCGACCCACGGCACCTGGGCCGCGTGCCTGTTGTTCATCGCGGCCCGCGGACCGGGGTGCATTTCACTGGATGCGCTCGTGGCAAAGAAAATACGCACCGCCTAGAGCGAGGCCGTCAGCAGGTCCCTTGGCTAGGGTGAAAAAATGCCACTCCGGCAGGGAGGCGCCGGAGTGGCTTTGCTCAGAACAGTGCCAAGACCTTGTCCGCGATGGCCTGTCCGAGCTTGATGTTGGTGTCGGCAGAGAAATGGATGCCGTCCACGCCGTCGGTCGTGACATGGTCCCCGGCGGCCAGGAACTCGACCTTGGTGAAGTCGGCAAGCGCCTTGTAGAGACCGGCGAGCTGTTTCGACTTCTCGTAGCCGCCGCCGAACATGCCTTCGAACCAGGGATCGGGCATCGGCGCGAGCGGCGGCGGAGCGACGACGAGCACCTTCGGCGCCGGATAGGGCGTGCCGACGCCGCCGGCCGAGGTCAGCACCTGACCGACCAGCTTGCCCATGCCGTTGGCGATCTCGTAGGGCGTGCGATGGAAATAGGATTTCGTATCGTTCGTGCCGAGCATGAGGATGACGAGATCGAGCGGCAGGTGGCTGGCGAGTGCGGCAGGCAGGTAGGCGCTGCCGTTCAGCCGCGGGTCGTTCGGATCGTCGAGACTGGTGGTGCGGGCGCTGAGCCCCTCTTCTATGATATGGTAGCCGTCGCCCAGCCTCGCGGCCATGGCGCCGGTCCAGCGCTGCTCGTAGGGATAGCGCAGAGTGGGGGCGGATTCCTTCACAGGGATCCAGCCCCAGGTCAAAGAATCTCCAAAGCACAGGATTGAGCGCTTTTCGGCCATTTGGTCCTCCTTGAATGGCTGTTGATGTCACTTGCCGGCGCGAAGGCCGTAAAAGATGGCGGCAAACAGGATGATCAGGCCCTGGGCGACAAGTTTTCCCGCGTCCCCCACGCCGAACATCGTCATCACGACGAAAAGGAAGGCGAAGCAGAGCACGCCGAAGAACGGCCCCCAGACGCCACCCTCGCCCCGTCCGAAAACCACGCCGCCAAGAATGGTCGCGGCGACCGACAGGATCGGCAGGTCGAGCCCGACGCGCACGCTGCCGACCGCGATGGACGCCGTCTGGACGAGAGCTGCGATGGCCGCCATGAGGCCGGCGAGCGTGTGGGCGAGGATGACCGTGCGCTCCACGGGCACGCCGGAAAAATGCGCGGCCGGCATGCTTTCCCCGACGGCGGCGACGAAGCGGCCGAAGACGGTCTGCGACAAGAGCAGCGCCATCAGCGCGGTGAGCGCGATCCAGAACAGGACCGGGCTCGGCAGGCCGATCAAGCGCGTGTTGAACAGCTCGGCGAAGATCTTCGGCACATCGCCCGGCGGCTTGCCGCTCGACAGATATTGCACGAAGCCGACGAGCACGATGGACAGCGCCAGCGTGACGATGACGGCGGAGACCCGGCGCTTGGCGACCATCACGCCGTTGAACAGACCGATGGCAAGGCCTATTGCAAGCGCCAGCACGATATAGAAGCCGAGCGAGGCGCCCGGAAAAATGCCGGACGAGATGCAGTAGTTGATCAGCAGGATGACGCCGCCGCCGGAGAGGTCGATCGACTTCACCCGCATGACCAGAAGCTGGCCGAGCACCAGAATGCCGAGCGGCACGACCTGACGCACGAAGACGCCGAGCACATTGGCATTGAGCATCTGCGGACGGGCGATGAAGAGGATAATCAGCAGCGCGCCGAGCAGATAGTAGGATGGCGGGATCTTGGCGACGCGCCGGAAGAGGGTCGAATTGACGAGAACCGACATGATCAGAGTCCGATCTTCTTGCGCGACTGGAGGGCCACGACGGCCATGAGCAGCACGCCCTTGATCGCCGTCTGCACGAAAGGCGTGATGTTGAGCAGGTTCATGCCGTTGGAGAGCAAGGCGAGAACCGCAACGCCGATGACCGTGCCATGCAGGCTGCCGACGCCGCCGGAAAGCTGCGTGCCGCCGATCGCGACCGCCGTGATGGCATCGAGCTCCATCAGCAGGCCGACATTCGGATCGCCGGAGACGATGCGGCCGGCAAGGAACACGCCGGCAAGGGCGGCGAACAATGAGCAGATCACATAGGCGAGCAGGATGTTGCGATTGGCGGGAATGCCGAAATTGCGCGCGGCATCGTTCGAGCCCGAGGCAACGCCGCCGCCGATGGCGAAGAGATGCAGGCCGTAACGCGAGCCGTAGAGCAGCTTCCAGGCGGCGAGCAGCGTGACGATGCCCCAGAAGACCGGCAGCGGCAGGCCGAAGATCGAGCCCTCGACCAGCCAGCGCACGCCATCCGGCACGGTCCCGCCGGAGACCGGGCGCAACACGCGGGTGATGCCGAGCACGACATATTGCATGGAGAGCGTGGCGACGATCGGATGCACATTGAGCCGCGTAATGCAGTAGCCGTTGGTGGCACCGATCAGGCCGGCGAGCAGGAAAACGCCGGGAATGGTGACAGTGCCCGGCAGATCCAGCGCGAGGATGGCCGTCGTGAAGCTGACGACCGAGCCGATCGAGAGATCGAGACCGCCGACGAGCACGACAAACATTTGCCCGACCGCCGTGATCAGCAACGGCATGCCCTGCGCAACGAGATTGGCGAGATTGCTCCACTGGCCGAACTGGCTGGTCGTGGCGGCGAGCCATAGCGCCATGGCGAGTGTGATGATCAGGGGCAAAAGCCACAGGCCCTGCCGACTGCCGCGGCCGGTGAGCAATTTTCCGAGGGTGGAAGAAGAGGATGTCATCAGGCTTTTCCGTCCGTCATGCGCTCAGCGCCGCATCGAGAATGCCGTGCTCGGTTGCTTCCTGAGCGCGCATTTCCGATACGATCGTGTTGCGGTGGATCACGTAGAGGCGGTCGCAGAGGCCGATCAGCTCGACCGTCTCGCGCGACAGGACGAGCACCGCACCGCCCGCTTTCGCGAAGTCCCGCAGGATCCGGTAGATTTCCGCCTTGGCGCCGACATCGACGCCGCGCGTCGGTTCCTCGATGAGCAGCAGGTCGGCATCAGTGGCGAGATAGCGTCCGAGCAGCACCTTCTGTTGGTTGCCGCCGGAGAGCGCGCCGACCGTGGCGGATGGCCCCGACGCCTTGACGTTCAGCCGGCGCATCGTTTCCGCTATGATAGAGCCGTAGCGCTTTGCCGCCTTCAGGGCCGGGCGGCCGGCATGCAAGGCGGCAACGATGTTCTGGCCGACGGAGTGATCGAGGAACAGGCCCTCGTCCTTGCGGTCTTCCGGCACGAAGGCACCGCCGAGCGCCTGCCAGCGCCGCACGCCGCTTTCCTTCGGCACGGGAAGCCGGATGGTGTTTTCCCGGCGTGACACGGTGCCTTCGGCTGGCGAAAACTGCCCGACCAGCGCGCGCAGCGCCTTCTGCTGCCCTTGCCCTTCGAGCCCGGCAAAGCCGACGATCTCGCCCTTCTTCACCGTGAAGGAGAAGGGTTTTGCATCCGCGTGAAGCCTGAGACCGGATACGGCGAGTGCGGCCGCGCCCTCTCCCTCGCCACGCTCTGGAAAAAGAGCCTCCAGCTCGCGCCCGACCATCATCGCGATCAGCGAGGCCGGCGTCATTTCGGTGAGCGGTCGCGTCCCGACCAATTGGCCGTCCTTCAGCACCGTCACCACATCGCAGATAGCAAAAATCTCATCCATGCGGTGGGAGATATAGACGATGGCCTTGCCGGCTTCGCGCAATGCCCGGATATGCCGGTTGAGCACATCGACATCAGCCGCATTGAGCGCCGCGGTCGGCTCATCGAGAATGAAGACGTCAGCATCCGCGTCGATGCCATGGGCAATCTCGACGAATTGCCGCTCGGCGATGGAAAGGTCCGAGACCAGCGTGTCGGGATCAAGCGTGAGGCCAAGACGCGCGAGCGCACCCTTCGTCTCCTCGCGCATGCGCCGCCGGTCGATACCGCCAAACCGCCCCAGGGGTTCGCGGCCGAGAAACATGTTTTCCGCAATCGTCATGTTCGGAAGCAGCGAAAGCTCCTGGAAGACGGTGGATATGCCGGCCTCCAGAGCCGCGCGCGGATTGGCGAAGCTGACGGTACGGCCCGCGCGGCGGATCTCGCCGCTATCCGGCTGGTGCACGCCGGCGAGAATCTTCATCAGCGTCGATTTGCCGGCACCATTTTCGCCCATCAGGGCGTGCACGGTGCCCGGCGTCAGCGCCAGCGAGACATCGCGAAGCGCGACGCTGCCGCCGAATGCCTTCGATATCCCGGCCATTTCAATAGGATGCGACATGGATTTCCTCTGTCCGGATGACGGGAGGCAGGCGAGCGCCCGCCTCCCGGCGTGGTCCGCCTTACTGCTTGGCGTAGAACTCTTTGAGTTGCTCTTCAGAGAGTTCCGACGGCCACCAGACATTGGCCGACAAGTCGTCGCGGTAGTATTTCTTGACCTTTTCGAGGTCCCAGCCCGGCGGGTTATAGTCATAGTGCTTGTGGAGCGCCTTGCCCTCGAGAAGGGCGACCGCAGCGCGAATGCCGGCAGCGCCCTGGGCGGGGCTGTATTCCGACGAGACCGACTTGAAGCCGTCCGCGATCCACTGGCCGAAGAAGCCGTTGTTGCCTTCGCCCGAGATCGTCGGGATGGGCGCGCCGAACTGCTTGAACACGTCGACGCAGGCGCGCGTCATGTCCGCGCCCGACGACCAGATGCCATCGACATTGGGATCGTTGAGATACAGCGTCTCGCAGACCTTCTTGGCCTTGTCATACTGCCAGTCGCCATGCTCCTCGGCGGCGATCTTGATCTCGGTGCCTTCGAGCGACTGCTTCAGGCCGTTGTAGCGGTTGGTGTCCTCCGGATGACCGGCGAGACCCCGCAGCACCCAGATATTGCCCTTGCCGCCGAGTTCCTTGACGAGGAAGTCGCCCATCACCTTGCCGAAATGCTCGGCGCCGCCCTGGATTTCCGTCGTATAGGCCTCGGATTCGATGCGGCCGGTATGCAGCACGACCGGGATGCCCGCCGCGATGGCCTTTTCGATGCTGGCATTGGCCGAGGTCGAGGTGACCGGCTGGACGATGATCGCATCCACCTTCTGGGCGATCAGGTCCTCGATGTCAGCAACCTGCTTCTTCTGGTCGAAGCCGGCATCGAGCAGCACGAACTTCGTGATGCGCTTGTCGCGATCGGCGGCCGCCTGTGCCTCATGCGCCACCTGCACGGTCCAGGTGTTGGCGTTGACGCCGAAGCTGCTCATGCCGATGACCCAGGGCGCGTCCTTCTTGTATTTGCCCTCTTCCACCGTCGGGTTGTTGTCCGCACGGACCGTGACGCCCTCGAGCAGCGGCACCTCCTGCGCAAAGCTGTTCGTGGCGAAGACCACGCCGGCCAAAAGAACCGACAGGCCAATTTTCCTGATGATGCTGCTCATACTTCTCCTCCAAAGCAGGCGTCCAACGAGGGGGAAGGTCCGTCGAAAGGCATGCGGCATCGCCAGCCCGCGACGCATGTCCGGTGCTCGTGCACAGCCTTTGAAACGACCTGAAACTTTCCTCCGAGCGTCACAAAAGCACTGGCGCTTTCGCCTGTCAATAGTTATTCAGACTGAATGAATAATAGGTCGTCCTTGCAAATCGCCCTTTCGGATGCGAAGTCTGAACCCGAAAAGCGGGCATGCGGCCCGGTGGAGGAGACAGTGACGCGGACCGTTCTTTGTTTCGGGGATTCCAACACGCACGGCCAGATTCCTGGCCGCGGACCGCTCGAACGCTATGCCCGCGGGCAGCGCTGGGGCGGCGTGCTGGAAAGCCTGCTCGGCCCCGGCTGGCAGGTGATCGAGGAAGGCCTGAGCGGCCGCACGACCGTGCATGACGACCCGATCGAGGGCGCGCTGAAAAACGGCCGCACCTACCTGCGCCCCTGCCTGCAAAGCCACACGCCGCTCGATCTCATCATCATCATGCTCGGCACCAACGACCTGAAGCGGCGCTTCAACATGCCGCCGTCGGAAGTCGCCATGGGTATCGGCTGCCTTGTTCACGATATCCGCGAACTCTCGCCGGGACCGGCCGGCCACGACCCGGAAATCATGATCGTCGCCCCGCCGCCGATGCTGGACGACCTGCGCGAATGGGAATCGATCTTCTCCGGCGCGCAGGAAAAATCCCGCAAGCTGGCACTGGAATTCGAGATCATGGCGGATTCGCTGGAGGCGCATTTCTTCGATGCCGGCACAGTATGCCAGTGCTCGCCGGCCGACGGTTTCCATATCGACGAGGCCGCCCATCGCCAGCTCGGCGAAGCGCTGGCACAGGAAGTTCTGGCCATCGGGTGGGCCGATGCGTAAGCCCTGCCCCCTGATCATCGCCCTTTCCGGGAAGGAGCGCGCCCTTGCCTGATATGCGTTTCGCGCCGCCCAACCCGCTTCGCATCGCCGATCGCGCCAGCGGTCTTAATTCGCTGAGCGTGCGCAGCCACAACGAGCGCCTGGTCCTGTCGCTGCTCCTGCAGAACGAGGCAACCACCCGGCTCGAAATCGGTGAAAAGACCGGCCTTTCGGCGCAGACGATTTCCGTCATAGTGCGCTCGCTCGAACAGGAAGGCCTCGTCGTGCGCGGCGAGGCGCAGAAAGGCCGCGTCGGCCCGCCCACCACGCCGCTGATGCTGAATTCCGAGGGCGCCTATTCCGTCGGCGTCAGCGTCGGTTATCGCAACACCCATATCGTCGTCGTCGATTTCATCGGCAATGTGCAGCATCAGCGCGTCATGCCGCACAAGACGGCCGACACGTTCGATGCGCCGGAGGCTCTGGCGCTCGAAATCCACCAGGCCATCGCCGGCCTTTCGGAAAGCCGGCAGGGCCGCATCGCCGGCGTCGGGCTTGCACTGCCGACCCCACCGATCCGCTCCGGCCCGGATCATGACGTGCTGCACCGCTATCTGGAAACCGAGCTTGGCCTTCCCGTCTTCGTGCAGAACGACATCACGGCGGCGGCCGGCGGCGAAAGCCTGTTCGGCACCGCGCGGCAATTGCAGGACTTCCTGTTCTTCTATCTCGGCGCCCGCCTGCATGGCCGCCTCGTACTCAACCATCAGATCTATAACGGCAATTCGCCGCTGAGCTACGATGTCGGCGTGCTGGCGCTGGAGCGCGCCCTGCCGGCCGGCGATCCGGCTGCGGCGAGACTTTGGGAACAGCACCCCTCGTGGCCGCCAATGGGGCCGGCGCTCGCCGATTGGCAGCAGGCCTGCGCGGAAAGCCTCATCAAATCGACGCAGGCGCTGCTGCAATTCATCGAACTGAAGACCGTCCTGCTATCGTCCTTCGTTCCGCCCGAGATCTGTACCGCGCTATGCAATCTCGTCCGGCAGGAAATTCCGTCCGTCAATGCCGTCGTCGGCCGAACGTCCGCGGCGCCAAAAGCTGTCGGTGCGGCCAGCCTGCCGTTCAGCTCCCGCTTCATGGTGCATTAGGTCCTGTCTCGCGATCTTAGCATGCCCCCTTGTCAGCCATGCCGCCGATATAGGCGCAGAACATATCGGCCATGGCATCGGCATAGGCCTCGATTTCCGCTTGGCTTCGCGGCGTTTCTGAAAATTCCTTGCCGACCGTGCTCATCGTCTTCAGAATCAGGTCCGCAGCCGTCTGCCGAGCGGCGGCGCTGCTGCTCGGAAGCACCTCCAGCAGGAACCGTTCGAAGATCGGATCGCCGGCCTCCTTCGCCACGCGAGCCTCCGGCGCATCGCGATACAGCGGGGCGGCGTCGTCGAGCGCAACACGGACCGTCGCCTCCTCGCATTCGGACCGGATGAAGGCATGGACGAGGTCTCGCAATCGCTGGAGCGGCGGCTGTGCGCGGTCATCCAGAATGCGGACCAGGAGATCCGTGGTCTCCTTCCACTCGTCGCTCTGCAGGCGGAACAGGATCGAAGCCTTGTTGGGAAAGTACTGATAGAGCGATCCGATGCTGACGCCGGCTCTTTCCGCCACCCGCGCGGTGGTAAATCTCTGCGCCCCCTCCTCCGCCAGAACCTGAACAGCAGCCTGCAAAATGGCCTGAACAAGTTCGTTCGAGCGCGCCTGCCTCGGCTGTTTTCTTGAGGATATTCCGACAGTTGGCCGTTCGGTCATCGGGGCGTCCGGGAATGCGATTAGCGAATGCGACGAATTATTCGTATTTTCGATTTCAGCACAAGCCCCCTTCCTGACGGAGTTTTCATGAACACCCTGACGATAGAACCGCTCGCCTCCCTCCTCGACCGCCTGTTCGTGGAGGCCGATGCGGCCACCAGCCCGGCGATGGCATCGTTTTCACGCGCCGAGCGCGAACGCCTCATCCGCAGCAAGACCGAATATCTCGATCTCTACGGGCGCCTGAAGGACCTCTGGCTCCCGGTTTCGCGCGAAACGGGGACGCTGCTCTACATGCTGACCCGCAGCAGCGGCGCCAAATCGATCGTGGAGTTTGGCACATCCTTCGGCATTTCGACGCTCCACCTTGCCGCCGCCCTGCGGGACAATGGCGGCGGGCGGCTGATCACCAGCGAGTTCGAGCCGTCGAAAATCAAGCGGGCACGCCAGAACCTGGTCGATGGCGGCCTTGCCGATCTCGTCGACATCCGCGAGGGCGATGCGCTCAAGACCCTCAGCACCGATCTTCCCGAGACGATCGACCTGCTGCTGCTCGACGGCGCCAAGGCCCTCTACCGCGATATTCTCACTTTGGTGGAAGACCGCCTCAAGCCCGGCGCGCTTATCGTCGCCGACAACGCCGATGACAGCCCCGACTACCTCGCCCATGTCCGCTCGGCCACCTCGGGCTATCTCTCGGTGCCCTTTGCGGACGATGTCGAACTGTCGATGCGGATCGGATGAACCCGCCTTCCCCTTACAAATCCCCCAAGACCTGGAGTAACGCCATGCATGTATTCATAACGGGAGTGACCGGCTGGGTCGGCTCGGCCATTGCCGGCGACCTTCTGCGCGCCGGCCATCGCGTCACCGGGCTCGCCCGCTCCCCGGAAAAGGCAGCGCCTCTTGCCGCAGCCGGCGCCGACGTCGTCCAAGGATCGCTCGAAGACATCGAGATCCTGCGCCAGGCGGCTTCGGCAGCGGATGCCGTCATCCACACGGCCTTCAACCATGACTTCATCCATTCCGTGGATCATCAGGGTTTTCCGAGGTTTCTCCAAAACTCCGCACAGGATCAGCATGTAATCAAAACGCTCGGCGGCGTTCTCGAAGGATCAGAACGGCCGCTGCTGGTCACGTCGGGCCTGTCCGGCTTGCCAAGGGGCGCCACCGAGACAGACCTCCCCAATCCCGCTGCTCCTCGCAAATCCGAAACCGCCGCAAGAGCGCTCGCCGCACGGGGCGTGCACGCGGCAACCGTGCGGCTTGCCCCATCGGTCCACGGGATCGGCGACTACGGCTTCGTGCCGATCCTCATAAAGCTGGCGCGGGAGACGGGTGTGTCGGCCTATATCGACGATACAGAAAACTGCTGGTCGGGCGTTCACAGGTTGGACGCCGCCCGCGTCTACCGGCTCGCGCTGGAGCAGGGCGTGACGGAAGACGTCTACCACGCCGTCGCCGACGAGGCCGTTCCGTTCAAGGAAATCGCCAGCGCAATCGGCCGCCGGCTCGGCCTTGCCGTCGAGGCGCGCCCGCGCGAACATTTCGGCTGGTTCGCGGCGATGGCGGGCGCTGATATGGCAGCTTCCAGCGCACGGACCCGCACCCTGCTCGACTGGCATCCTTCCGGCCCTCGCCTTCTTCGCGACCTCGATGAACCCGCCTATTACAGCCTGTAGTCGGCGTTCAAACGGATTCCGCCGATATTGTTCTTACTCGGGTCAGCACCACAACAAGGAGATATTTAAGCCTGCACGACCGGCAGAAAGAAAGGAACGAAGTCGTGCAAAGTTTGGGTTGACCCGGTTCGGCGGCAGCGCGACACTTCCCGCAGTGAAGCAGGAGGACAGACGATGGATCAGCCAGAGCGGTGGCGTCATATGACAAGTGCGCCGAGGGACGGCAGCCGGATTCTCGTCACGGTCCGCTCGTCGGAACAGGGTGCGGCCGAAGTCGATGTCGCATACTGGTCGCATGGCGACCGGTTCGGCGCGGAAGGCTGGCGCGCCTCCGATTCCGCCCCCGGCTGCATCATCGAATATGCCGAACCGGAGCTGAAGTGTTGGATGCCGATGCCCTCGGCCAGTCTCAGCCGCGCCGCCGCGCCCTCCCCCTGGGAAGGCGAGGACGTCCAGCAACTCGATGGGTCCGGGATCTAGCCGATCCCGACCCGGCCGTTTCGGCAGTGCCCGGAGGGCGCTGTTTCAAGGGCCGAGGATCGTCAGGATGAGACGCACCGGATCATCTCCGACATTGGCAAACCAATGTTCGCAATCCACGCGCAGAACGACGGTATCGCCGGTTTCCAGCGTCACCGTTTCCTGTGCATGGATTTCGAGACGGCCGGACAGAATATGGAAAATCTCCCGGCTCCCCGGTTTGTGGGCAGCAAACCGGCTCGACACGGCACCGGGCGGGACGGTGTAGGCCAGAAGCTCGATATCCGGGCTCGGCCGCGCCAGCGCGAGCCGCTCGATCCCCGTCGCTTCATCGTAGAAACGAAGGTTCTCGCCGGCCCGGATGATTTCGGCACTCTCCCGTTCGACCAACTCTGAAATCTCGCATCCGAGACCCCGCGCGATTGCCAGCGCATTGCGCAGGCTCGGGCTGAGAAGACCGCGCTCGACGCGGGAGAGCGCCGCCGCCGAAACGCCGCTGGTTTCGGCAAGCTGATCGAGCGTCACGCCCAGCTGCGTGCGGCGCGTGCGCACCGCATTGCCGAAGCGGATGTCCTGCTCCTGTGTTTCCGTTTCCAAAGTCACCTCGATCATTGACTTTTGCATATAGGCAAAATAATTTGCATATATGCAATATTGGTATTTCCCATGATCCTCATCCTAAGCGCACTACCGGTTCTGTCCACCATCCTCGCCCTCTCCTTCGGTGCGAGGTCTCTGCACGCCGCCCTTCTCGGCACGGGCTCGGCCATTCTGGCGATCCTTCTTGCCTTCCCGATCCCCGCCGACGGCATGGCCGCCGCCGCGATGCGGTGGCTGCCCATCATGGCGGAGGTCCTGCTGATCGTCGCCGGCGGCCTGCTGCTCTCCGAGGTACTGCGCGATGCCGGCGGACAGTCTTCGCTCGCAAAGTGGATCCGTGGACGGGCGGGGCACGGCGTCGGCGCTATCCTGCTCGTCGTGCACGGCATCACGCCCTTTGCCGAATCGCTCACCGGGTTCGGCATCGGTGTCACCATCGGCATTCCGCTTCTGGCCTACTTCGGCCTGCCGGCGCGCAAGGTGGTGGTTATCGGCCTGCTCGGATTGTGCGCCGTCCCCTGGGGCTCGATGGGTCCGGGAACCCTGATCGCCGCCACCATGGCCGGCGTTCCCTTCCCCACGCTGGGCGTCGTCTCCGGCGTCATCAGCCTCATTCCGTTCGTCGTCTCCGGCGTCGTCGCCGCATGGCTTGCCAGCCCACCGGTAAACCGGGGCACCGCCGTCCTGCAAGGCGCGCTTTCCGGCATGGCCCTGACGATCGCGGTCACGGTGGCCAACACGCTGTTCGGCACGGCACCCGCCGGCGCCCTCGGCGCGCTCGTCATGATCACCTTCCATCTGCTGCGCGGCCGCCAGCAGGACACCCTATCCCTGGGCCCTTCCGGCCGCAGGTCGCTTGGCGCCTATGGCGTCCTGCTTGGCGGGGTGCTGGCCGCAGGCCTGATCGTGAAGCTTGCCGGTTTGTCCGAAGGCTGGCGCTATATCGCATCGCCCGCCCTCTGGCTGTTCATCGCGGCCGGATGGTTTGCCCGAGGGCGACCAGCCGCGCAGCCGGTGCGGCGCGCATGGACCGCCTGGCGGCAGGTTGCGCCGGTCACGGGCCTGTTCATCCTGCTGGGCGTGCTGATGGCGATCTCGGGCATGGCGGCCTTTCTGGCGCAGACCCTGGCCGGCGCCGGCCCGCTCTATCTCGCCGCCGCCCCGTTCGTCGGCGCGATCGGCGGGTTCGTCACCGGTTCGAACAGCGGCGCCAACGCCATGTTCGCCGCCACGCAGGCGGAAATCGCCCGCTCGCTCGGCGTCGATGTGCTATGGTTCATGGCTATCCACAATGTCGCCGCCGCGTTCCTGCTCATGGCCTCGCCGGGCAAGATCGAGATGGCCGTGCAACTCGCCCCCGCGGACACGGCCGAACACCGGCGCTGGATTCAGACGACGATCCTCGCCACCGCCTTTGTCGTCGTCACCCTGCTGGCGATCGTCAATATCGGCCTGGGATTGCGGTAAAGCTGGCAAACCGGCGCTTTCGCGCCCCGCCATGCCGCGTGCCGGCTATCCGGCGCGCGAATTATGTGTAAAACGCCATGTTCCATATACAATCACGGAACTGGTATGGTTCCGCTGCGGCTTTCCAGCCGATAGCGCTGGCCGGGATAAATGATCCGGGCGGTCGAGACGATGTTGCGATCCGACCAGGTCCGGCGGCGAATCATCAGGCAGGGCTCGGTTTTCAGGATCATCAGCAGCTTGCATTCCCAAGGCTGCGGCACCGTCGCCTCGACGACATGCTCAGAGCCGCTGAGCGGCGCGATGGCCGAAAGATAGGCATTGGGCGTAATGACGGAAAAATCCTGACTGAGATAATCAGGCGCGACACCCGGATGAACGTAGCGATCCTCGATCTGGACCGGCACCCCCTCCTCGCTGTGAACGATGAGAGAGTGAAAGACCGGCGCGCCGATCTCCAACCCCAAAGCGTCCGCAACATCCGGCGGCGCCGAGGCTTTTGCCAGCGCAACCACCTTGGCTTCGTGGATATGGCCGCGTTCCGCGATCTCTTCGGCGATGTTGCGCACCTCGAACAGTGCCGACACACCCTTGCGCTCGGCGACGAACGAGCCGATGCCCTGGATGCGGACGAGCTCGCCTTCATTTGCCAGTTCCCGCAGTGCCCGGTTGGCGGTCATTTTGCTGACGCCGAGTTCAGCCACCAGTTCGTTTTCCGAGGGCACGCGGTATTTCGGCGGCCATTCACCGCTGTGGATGCGGTCGAGGATGATCTGCTTGACGCCGGCATAAAGGGGCGTCGCGTCGTTCGCCGCCAACTCCCTGCGCATTTCGCCGCCACGCTTCATCGCCGCACCCTTCGGTATTCCGCTCAATTTCCAAAAATCTAAACTTCCATCTTGCATAACACAAATTTTTTCTTATGGTACCATATACAACCTCCCCAGAGCGCAAGCGATGGCGGCAAGCCGGCGCAGATCGGCAGGCAACGACGATCAACGAACCTCAGAGGAGTCTTCATATGGAACTGCGGAAAATCATTCTTGCGGGCGCGGCTGCTTTGGCAGCGCTCTCCGCCCCGGCCCTCGCCAAGGACTGGAAGACGGCGACGATCACGCTCGAAGGCGCCTATGCGCCCTGGAACCTCACCAATGCCGACGGCACGCTGGGCGGTTTCGAGCCGGAACTCGCCAAGGTGCTGTGCGAACGCGCCAAGATCGAATGCACGCTAGTCGCTTCCGACTGGGACGGCATGATCCCGGCCCTGAACGCCGGCAAGTTCGACGTGATCATGGACGCGCTGTCGATCACCGAAGAGCGCAAGCAGATCATCGACTTCACCATTCCCTATGCCGCAACCCCGGCGGCCTTTGCGACGGCGGCCGACAGCCCGCTGGCCAAGGCGGCCGGAACGGGCGCCATTATCAAGATGACGGCAGGCCAGACCGGCGTGAAGGAAATCGACGCGCTGAAGGAAGCCTTCGCCGGCAAGACGATAGGCATCCAGGCCGCGACCGTCTATGCGAAGTTCATCTATGACAATTTCGGCGCGACCTCCGAAATCCGTGAGTACAAGACCGGTGCAGAGCGCGATCTGGACCTCCAGAACGGCCGTATCGATCTCGGCTTCGACGATGCCGTCTATTTCGGCAACGCTTTTGCCGCGGCGAACGGCGCGCTGGCCTTCACCGGTCCGGAAATCGTCGGCCCGATCTGGGGCGAAGGCGAAGGTCTCGGCATCCGCAAGGCGGATACGGATCTGCGCGACAAGTTCAACGAGGCCATCAAGTCGGCGCTGGCCGATGGAACCGTGAAAGACCTGTCGATGAAGTGGTTCAAGGTCGACGTCAGCCCGGCGGAATAAGCCGCGCAATACGTCGTCGCGATCGCGGCCTCCGGCAACGCTGCCGGAGGTCCGTATCGCATTTGCTTGATGCCGCAATCGACGGGAAACGGACATGGCAAGTTTGGAACTGCTGGGCTTCGGCCAGAATGGGTGGGGCGCGCTGCTTTTGGTCGCCACGCTGATGACGCTGGCGGTGACGGCGACCGCGCTTCTGATCGGGGCCGTGCTCGGCACCGTGGTGGCGACCGCCAAACTATCGGGCAATGCGCTTTTGGTCGGCCTCGGCAATGTCTATACGACCGTGTTTCGCGGCGTGCCGGAACTGCTGATCATCTATCTCATCTATTTCGGCGGCTCGTCTGCGGTCACCGCCGTCGGCCAGTGGATCGGCTATGAGGGCTTTCTCGGCCTGCCGTCCTTCGCGGCCGGGGCGCTTGCCGTCGGCATCATCTCCGGCTCCTACCAGGCCGAAGTCTATCGCGGCGCCTATCTCGCCATCGCCAAGGGCGAGCTCGAAGCGGCCTCGGCGATCGGCATGAACCGCGGGCTGCGCTTGCGGCGCGTCGTCATGCCCCAGGTGCTGCGCTACGCCATTCCCGGCCTCGGCAATGTCTGGCAGCTCACGCTGAAGGATTCGGCGCTGATCTCGGTCACCGGCCTTGCCGAGTTGATGCGCACCAGCCAGGTGGCCGCCGGCTCGACCCGGCAATATTTCCTCTTCTACATCGTCGGCGGCATTCTCTATCTGGTGCTCACCAGCTTTTCGGACCGGGTGTTCAACCGCGCCGAACGGCGCGCCAACCGCAGCATGCCGACCGCAGCCATGGGACAGGCCTGATGGATATCGCCTTCCTTTCCTCCGCGATGGTCACGCTCCTCAAGGCCGTGCCCATGACGCTTCTCCTCTTCTCGCTCTCGGTGTTCTTCGGCTGCCTTCTGGCGCTGGTGATCGTCACGATGCGGGTTTCCGGCAACCGGATCCTGTCCGGTTTCGCCAAGGGCTATATCTTCGTCTTCCGCGGCTCGCCGCTCCTGATCCAGATGTTCCTCGTCTTCTACGGGCTCGGCCAGTTCGGCGTCATCCGCTATTCGTTCCTGTGGCCGTTCCTGCGTGAACCCGTTGTCTGCGCCGTCCTGTCGCTCGCGCTCTGCACGGCCGGCTATTCGGCGGAAATCTTCCGCAGCGGCATCCGTGCCGTCTCGCCGAAGGAGATCGAGGCGGCCCGCGCCATCGGCATGTCGGGTTTCCTGCTGGTCCGCCGCATCATCGCGCCCATCGCCTTCCGCCATGCGCTTCCGGCCTATTCGACGGAAATCGTGCTGATGATGAAATCGACGGCGCTCGCCTCCCTCGTCACCGTCTGGGAAGTCACCGGCGTCGCCCAACGGCTGATTTCGCAGACCTACCGCACGATGGAGGTCTTCCTCTGTGCGGCGCTCATCTATCTCGTGCTGAACTTCCTGATCCTGCAGGGCATGGCGCTGCTTGAATATTCGCTCTCCAAACATCGCCGCGCGGCCTCGCCGTCGGCCGTCAAAGCCTGAGGGAGACCCCCGATGCCTGGTGTGACCCGCCTTTCCGTCCGCAATATCCGCAAGAGTTTCGGCAATCACGAGGTGCTGAAGGGCATTTCGCTCGACGCCGAAGACGGCGACGTGATTTCGCTGCTTGGCGCCTCCGGCTCCGGCAAATCGACCTTCCTGCGCTGCATCAACCTCTTGGAAACGGCCAGCGACGGCGAGATATTCGTCGATGGCGAGCAGATCCGCATGGTGCACAAGAACGGCCAGAGCCGTCCGGCCAGCCAGAAGCAGGTGGACCACATCCGTTCCGAACTCGGCATGGTGTTCCAGAGCTTCAATCTCTGGTCCCATATGACGATCCTGCAGAACATCATCGAAGGTCCCGTCCATGTGCTGAAGCGCCCGAAGGCCGAATGCATCGCCGAGGCGGAAGCGCTGCTCGAAAAGGTGGGCATCGCCGACAAGCGCCATGCCTATCCCGCCCATCTCTCCGGCGGCCAGCAGCAGCGCGCGGCCATTGCCCGCGCGCTCGCCATGAAGCCCAAGGTCATGCTGTTCGACGAGCCGACGTCGGCGCTCGATCCGGAACTGGTCGGCGAAGTGCTGCGCGTCATGCGCGCGCTGGCCGAAGAGGGCATGACGATGCTTGTCGTCACGCACGAAATGAGTTTTGCGCGCAACGTTTCCAACCGCGTCGTTTTCATGCGCCAGGGCCTTGTCGACAGCAGCGGCACGCCGGATGACATGTTCGGCAGCGGCGCATCGCCGGCCTTCCGCCAGTTCATCGGCCACTTCGGC
Organism: Shinella sp. 20P9.1.1; assembly: GCF_057798995.1. Classification (NCBI taxonomy): domain Bacteria; kingdom Pseudomonadati; phylum Pseudomonadota; class Alphaproteobacteria; order Hyphomicrobiales; family Rhizobiaceae; genus Shinella; species Shinella sp. 20P9.1.1. Next base: position 588,696 of record NZ_JBYOLC010000001.1, on the reverse strand, counting down.
GGTGAACAATGAGCGTCGTTCTCGACGGCGGACTGTCCTGGCGGGAGGTCGCTCGGATCGGCACGGGAGACACGCTTGTCCTTTCCGACCGGGCCACCGCCCGCGTCGCGCACGCGCGAAAAATCGTCGATGCCATTGTGGCCGCCGGCATGCGCGCTTACGGCGTCAATACGGGCGTCGGCGCGCTTTCCGATACGGTCGTCGATGTGGCCTCGCAGAGCCGCCTGTCGCGCAACATCGTGCTCAGCCATGCCTGCGGCGTCGGCCCGCTTCTACCGCCGCGCGCGGTGCGGTCGATCATCGCCGCCCAGATCGCCAATTTCAGCCATGGCCATTCGGGCATACGTCCTGTTGTCGTCGGCCACCTCGCGGCCTTTCTGGCTGAGGATTGCATTCCCGAAGTGCCCTCCAGGGGGTCGGCCGGATATCTCAGCCACAATGCGCACATCGCCCTCGTGCTGATCGGCGAGGGCCATGCCGTCGTGCGCGGCAAGCGGATGACGGGCCGCGAGGCGCTCGCCGCCATCGGCCTCGCGCCGCTGGTGCTGGAGGCCAAGGATGGTTTGAGCCTCGTCAACGGCACGGCCTGCGCGACGGGTCTCTCCACGCTCGCCTTGTCGCGTGCCGAGCACCTGCTCGAATGGGCCGATGCGATCGCCGCGCTGACGCTCGAAGCGGTCGGTTGCCAGATGGCGGCTTTCGACGAGGCCGTTCTGGCGCTTCGCCCGTCCGCGGGGATTGCCAAGGTCGGTGCGACGCTGCGGGCGCGGCTTGCCGGCAGCGGCCTGATCGCGGCGGCCATCGGCAAGCGCACGCAGGATGCGCTCAGCCTGCGCGCGGTTCCTCATGCGCACGGTGCAGCCTGGGACGTGTTCGAGCAGACCGGCGCGGTCGTCGATCGCGAACTCGCCTCGGTCACCGACAATCCTGCGGTCTCCGGAACGCCGGAACAGCCCGTCGTCTCCTCGCAGGCCCACGCCGTGGCACCCGCGCTGGGACAGGCGGCCGATAGCCTGGCGATTGCGATTGCACAGATCGCGGCGATGAGCGAGCGGCGCATGGACCGGCTGGTCAATCCGCTGGTCAGCGGCCTGCCGCCCTTCCTCGCCAGCGACGCCGGCAGCCATTCCGGCTTCATGATCGCGCAATATACCGCAGCGGCACTCAGCAATGAAAACCGCCGTCTGGCCGCGCCCGCTGCCATGGATGGCGGCATTACCTCCGGCCTTCAGGAGGACTTCCTCGCGCATCCGACGGCGGCAGCCAACAAACTGCTCGCGATCATCGACAATGCTGAACACATCCTGGCCATCGAGTTGATGGCGGCGGCCCAGGCGCATGATTTCCTGACCGGCACGGGCAACCGCGCCGCCGGCACGGAGATGCTGCATGCCATGGTCCGGGCAAGGGTGGCGCATTACGAGGACGACCGGCCGCTCGGCACCGATATCGAGACGCTGAGAGCCCTGATCGCAGACGAAAAGCCGGCAGCCTGACCGGGAGGGACCCATGCCCGCAGAGTCCGACATCGCCGTCATCGGCCTCGGCGCCATGGGAAGTGCGGCGGCATCCTTTGCCGCCGCGCGCGGTGCACGTGTGCTTGGCATCGAAGCGCATTTTCCCGCCCATGCGCTCAGTTCCTCGCATGGCGACAGCCGGCTCATCCGGCTCGGCTATTTCGAGGATCCGTCCTATGTGCCGCTGTTGCGGCGCGCCTATGAAAACTGGCGGTCGCTGGAAGCGCGGCTGCGGGCGGACATCCTGACCGTCACCGGCGTGCTGCAGATCGGCCGGCCCGACAGCAAGATCGTCAGCGGCACGAAGGCCTCCTGCGACCTGCACGGCCTGGCGCATGAAATTCTCGACAAGACCGAGATGGCGCGGCGCTACCCAGCCTTCGCACTGGAGGACGGCGAGATCGGGCTGCTCGATCCGCAGGGCGGCTATATCAGGCCCGAGGCGGCGATCATGGGCTATCTCAAGCTTGCGGCGGAAGACGGGGCGGAACTGCATTTCGGCGAGCGGGTGACGGCGATCGAACCGTACGAAGACGGTGTCGATATCCTCACCACGACCGGCCGATACCGGGCGCGAAAAGTGATCGTCGCGACCGGTGCGTGGATTGCCGAACTCGTCCCCGAGCTCGCCGCCCATGCCGTGCCGATCCGTCAGGTCGTCGCCTGGTATCAGCCGGAGGACGGTTTTGCCGCCCAGCCGAGCCGCATGCCCTGCTTCCTGCGCGACGAGGGCGAGAACGGTTCCTATTTCGGGTTCCCGGCCATCGGTATCGATGGCGTCAAGATCGGCCGCCATGCACATTTCCGCGAGCCGATCGATCCGACGGCCGCCAATCCGCCGGTCAACGAGGCCGATACCGCCCTGCTCGACGGTTTCGCCCGCAAACGCCTGCCGAAGGTGGCCAGCACGCGCATGCGCGCCACGACCTGCCGCTACACGATGCTGCCGAGCGAGGATTTCCTGATCGATTTCAGCCCGGCCCACCGCAATATCGTGGTGTCCTCCGCCTGCTCCGGCCATGGCTTCAAATTCACCAGCGTGATCGGCGAAATCCTGTCCGATCTCGCGCTGGATGGCGGCTCATCGCTGCCGACATCCCTCTTCACCTTCGAGCGGCATTTCGGCTCTCGGGGCTGATCGCGAGCATTCAGCCCTTGGGCGCCGCCTGCGTCGATTCCCGCACGACCAATTGCGGCTCCATGCGCACCCGCGTGTTTTCCAGCGGCCGGCGGTGAAGGCGGGCGAAGAGCATTTCGGCGGCGAGCTTGCCCTGGCTGACGCCATCCGTGCGGATGGTGGTGAGCGGCGGCGTCAGCCAGCGCGCGAAGGGCAGGTCGTCGAAGCCGACGATGGAGAGGTCGGCGGGCACGCGGCGGCCGAGTTCGTGGGCGGCGTTCAGCACGCCGATCGCGATCGTATCGTTGCCGGCGAAGAGGACCGTCAGGTCGGGCCGGCGGATGAGCAGGGCCTTTGCCGCGAGATAGCCGCTCTCGGGACTGAAATTTCCGTCGCCTATTGCGTCCTCGTCGAGTGTCAGCCCGTGTCGGGCCAGCCCGCCGGACAGCGCCGTCAGGCGTGCATTGGTCGATACGAAATCCCGCGGCGAAAAAGTGATGGCGCCGATGCGGCGATGGCCGAGACCGACCACGTGGTCGATCGCCTCGCCGATGACGCGGCGCGTGGTGAAGGTAACGGAAACCTCGGCGGGATGGCGCACCGAACCGACGAGCACGAGCGGAAAATCCTTCTCGATCAGCGAGACCAGCGCCCGGTCGCCGGCACGAGGGTTGACGACGATCAGCCCGTCGATGCGGCGCGATTCCACCAGATTGTCATAGGCCCCGGCCTCGCCGCTCGGCTCCAGCCCCTCGACCAGCACATGAAAGCCCATCTGCCGATTGGCCTTCTCGATGCCGTAGAGGACCTGCGGAATGAACTGGTCGACGAGCAGGATCGACGGGTCGGAGACGATGAGGCCGATCGTTTCCGACAGTCCACTGACGAGCATACGGCCGGCGGAATTCGGCTTGTAGCCAAGCTCGGCGGCGGCCTGCATCACACGCTCGCGCGTCTCCTTGCTCAGCGTCACGCTTTCCGAACGGTTGAGCACGAGGGAGACCGTGGCACGGGACACGCCGGCCAGACGGGCCACATCGTGACTGGTCATGCGGTTGCTTGCCATTCCACTCCCCGAGCTCACCAGGCGCAATTTTTTCCGAGCGCCTTCAATCTCTTCGCCCTTCCCGAGAGGTAGCGCCTGTCTGCGTGCTTGACAACAGGAATATCCTCCAGCTATTCAAAGCTAACACGTGTTAGTAATGAATTTCTTGAGGAGTAACACGTGTCAGTCAGTGGAGGAAAACCATGACGAAGGCGGGCACCGGTATGTCACGCGCCCGGAGACGGCGAAAGGAAACCCTGACGGGCCTCCTGTTCGTCGCCCCGGCGCTGGTCGGCTTCCTCGTTTTCTATCTCCTGCCGACGCTCCGCGCGGTCCAGATCAGCCTGACCGACTGGAACCTCATGCGCGCACCGAAATTCATCGGCCTTGCCAACTATGCGAAGCTGTTGGGCGACGAGAATTTCTGGCATTCCGCCTGGGTTACGCTCGCTTACGTGCTCTACAACATTCCGATCCAGACGGTGCTCGGCCTGCTGCTCGCCGTACTGTCCGACAGGCTCGCCCGCGCTGTATCGCTGCGTGCCGTGATCATCGCGCCCTATCTCATCTCCAATGTCGTCGCCGCCCTCGTCTGGCTGATGATGCTGGACCCGATCCTCGGCCTGGTGAACGGCTTCCTCGAAATGGTCGGCATCGGCCGCCAGGGTTTCCTTGCCTCGCCGGACCAGGCGATGGTCTCGGTGGCCGCCATCTCGACCTGGCGCCATACGGGCCTGACCGCGCTGCTCTTCTATGCCGGCCTGCAGGCCATCCCGCGCCATCTCTATGAGGCCGCGCGGCTGGAGGGGGCCGGCGAATGGACGATGTTCCGCCGCATCACGCTGCCGCTTTTGCGCCCCGTGCTCGCCTTCGTGCTGGTAACCAGCCTCATCGGCTCCTTCCAGGTCTTCGACGTCATCGCGGTGGCAACGGCCGGCGGACCGTCCAACTCGACGCGCGTCATTCTCTGGTACATCTACGAGAACGCCTTCAAATTCAACAAGATGGGATATGCCTCCGCAATCTCCGTCGTGCTTTTCGTCACCCTGATCCTCGTCACGCTGCTGCAGATGCGGCTGCTGAAGGCGGATCAGTCGGATCTCACCTGAGGAGGCGGCCATGAAGACCATCACCCCGCAGGCCGCACTCGGCTATCTCGTGCTCGCCGTCTTCGTCTTTCTTTCGCTGCTGCCGCTGTGGATGGCGCTGAAGATCGCCCTGACCTATCCCAGCGACGTCTATACCAGCGCCGCGAGCCTGACGCCCGAAACCTTCACGCTCGGCAATTTCCTGCGCGTCATGGGCCTGCCCTCGGATATCGAGCTCACGGCCTCCCGTGCCTCGCCGATCGACTTCATGCTCGCGCTGCGCAACAGCGTGATCTACACGGCGCTGACGGTCTCCGGGCAGATCTTCTTCTCGGCGCTTGCGGCTTACGCCTTCGCCCGCATGAGCTTTCCGGGCCGCAACCTGCTGTTCTTCGCCTTTCTCGCCGCGACCATGATCCCGAGCATGGTGCTGTTCATCCCGAACTTCATTCTCGTCAAGCAGCTTGGCCTTCTGAACACCTTCACCGGCCTCGTCGCGCCGACCATCCTGATGACGCCCTTCGCGGTCTTCTTCCTCAGGCAGTTCTTCCTGTCCTCGCCGAAGGAGTTGGACGAGGCGGCGCGGCTGGAGGGCGCCTCGCAGTTCCAGATCTTCTGGCGCATCGCGCTGCCGATCCAGAAAGGGCCGATTGCGACACTCGGCATCCTGCTCGCCATCCAGTCCTGGAACGAGTTCTTCTGGCCCTTTCTCGTCGGCCGCGATGCCAGCGTGCGCGTCATGGCCGTCGCGCTCTCGGACTTCATGAGCCAGACCGGCCGCGGCAATCCCGACTGGAGCGGGCTGATGGCGGCCATCGTGCTCTCGATCATCCCGGTCATCGCCCTGCTCGTCGTGTTCGGCCGGCAGATCGTGGAATCGCTCCAGACGAGCGGCATGAAATAAGTCGACAATCAAAAGGAGGAGACACCAATGAAACGATACCTGATCGGCGCGATCGCCGCCACGACGGCCCTCACCAGCCTCAGCCCTTCCTTGGTACATGCCGAGGACATCACGCTGACCTACACGATGTGGGACGGCAACCAGGCGCCCGTCTATCGCCAGTGCGCCGACAAGTTCGAGGCGGCCAATCCCGGCATCAAGATCAAGATCTCGCAGGACGCCTGGGACAATTACTGGACCACGCTGACAACGTCCTTCGTCTCCGGCACCGCCCCCGACGTCTTCGTCAACCACCTGAGCCGCTTCCCGGAATTCCTGACGAACGGCGTTATGGTCGATCTGTCCGAACGCATCGCCGCCGATCAGGTCGACATGAAGGTCTATCTGCCGGGCCTCGCCGAAGTCTGGGCCAAGGACGGCCAGCAATGGGGCATGCCGAAGGACTGGGACACGATCGCGCTCGTCTATAACAAGAAGATGATCGCCGATGCCGGTATCAAGGAAGAGGATCTGAAAAACCTCGACTGGAACCCGAAGGATGGCGGTTCGCTGGAGAAGCTGCTGGCTCATCTGACGCTCGACCAGAACGGCAAGCGCGGCGACGAGCCCGGCTTCGACAAGTCCAAGGTCGCCGTCTATGGCTGGGCGACCGACCGGACGGACGGCTACGGCCAGACCCAGTGGAGCTTCCTCGCGGTCTCCGATGGTTTCAAGCCGATCGACAAGGCCTGGGGCACGCAATACGGCTATGACAGCCCGGCTCTTGCCGAAACGCTGACCTGGCAGCGCGACCTCGCGCTGAAGAAGGGCTTTGCGCTGAGCCAGGAGCAGACCGGCAAGCTGAACGCCACCGCCATCTTCGCGGCCGGCAAGGCGGCGATCGTGCCGGATGGTTCGTGGAACATCGGCACCTATCGCGATGCCTCCAAGATGGAGATCGGCTTCGCGCCGGTGCCGAAGGGTCCGGAAGGCCGCCGCTCGATGTTCAACGGTCTGGCCGACAGCATCTGGTCCGGCTCGCAGCATCAGGACGAGGCCTGGAAGTGGGTGAAGTATCTGAGCGGCTCGGAATGCCAGACCATCGTCGGCAAGGCCGGCGTCGTCTTCCCGGCGCGCCCGGAAGGCGTGACGGCGGCCGAAGAGGCGCACAAGGCGAAAAATCTCGACGTTTCCGCCTTCGTCATGCTGGCAACACCCGAGACGACCTTCCCCTTCCCGATCTCGGACTACGCTTCGGAAATCTCCACTGTTCTGACCACGGCGGTGGAAAACGTGCTGCTCGACAAGGGCGATCCGGCGACCCTGCTGAAGGACGCCAACGACCAGGTCAACGGCATGTTCTAAAGCATTTTCAGCCGAAGCGGCCTCGCTTCGGCGTCGGACAATGCGACGATGCCCAAAATACTGGCGCTGGCCTCCCCCGGCGTTCACGCTCCCGCTCCTGGCGCCATCGGCGGCAGGCGCATCCACCGGCATCATCCTCCCGGATGCCGGTGGATCATTCCACACTTGACCGAAACATCATCTTTCGAGGATCCGTCATGCGACGCCCCAAAATTACGTTCATCGGCGCTGGCTCCACCGTTTTCATGAAGAACATCATCGGCGACGTGCTGCATCGTCCCGCCTTCAAGGAGGCCGTCATCGCCCTGATGGACATCAATCCCGAGCGCCTCGCCGAAAGCGAGATCGTCGCCGGCAAGCTCATCAAGACGCTCGGCGCGCGCGCCACGATCGAGACCCATACGGATCGCCGCGCCGCCCTTGCCAGCGCGGATTTCGTCGTCGTCGCCTTCCAGATCGGCGGCTACGAGCCCTGCACCGTCACGGATTTCGAAATCCCGAAAAAGTTCGGCCTGCGCCAGACGATCGCCGATACGCTCGGCATCGGCGGCATCATGCGCGGCCTCAGGACCGTGCCGCATCTCTGGGCGATCTGCGCCGACATGATGGAGGTCTGCCCCAACGCGATCCTGCTGCAATATGTCAACCCGATGGCGATCAACACCTGGGCGATCGCCGAAAAATTCCCCGCCATCCGCCAGGTCGGCTTGTGCCATTCGGTACAGGGAACGGCCTATGAGCTGTCGCGCGACCTCGACATTCCCGTCAGCGAAATCCGCTACCGCGCCGCCGGCATCAACCACATGGCGTTCTTCCTGAAGTTCGAGCATCGCCAGGCCGACGGCAGCTACCGCAACCTCTATCCGGACCTTCTCGCCGGTTACCGCGACGGCCGCTTCCCCAAGCCCAGCCACTGGAACCCGCGCTGCCCCAACAAGGTGCGCTACGAGATGATGACCCGGCTAGGCTATTTCGTGACCGAAAGCTCGGAGCATTTCGCCGAATATACGCCGTGGTTCATCAAGGAGGGCCGCGAGGACCTGATCGAGAAGTTCGGCATTCCGCTCGATGAATATCCCAAGCGCTGCGTCGAGCAGATCGCCCGCTGGAAGGAAGAGTCGCGCGCGCTCACCGGCAGCGACACGATCGAGGTGAAGGAGAGCCATGAATATGCCTCCTCCATCATGAACTCGGTCTGGACCGGCGAGCCCTCGGTCATCTACGGCAACCTGCGCAACAATGGCTGCATCACCTCGCTGCCGGCCAATTGCGCCGCCGAAGTGCCTTGCCTCGTCGACGAGAACGGCATCCAACCGACCTATATCGGCGAGCTGCCCACCCAACTCACCGCTCTGATGCGCACCAATATCAACGTGCAGGAGCTGACGGTGAAGGCACTGACGACGGAAAACCGCGAGCACATCTACCACGCCGCGATGATGGATCCGCACACCGCCGCCGAGCTGGATCTCGACCAGATCTGGAGCCTCGTCGACCAGCTGACCGCCGCCCACGGCGCGTGGCTGCCTGAATGGGCGCGGGGCTGAGACCACCTTTCCCGCGACGGGCCGGCATCCGGCCCGTCTCCTCTACGTGAAAACCGGCAAGAGCAGGCGAAACACCATGTCCTTCCTGACGATCGACAATGTCATTAAGCAGTTCGGCAACCTCCAGGTCGTCAAAGGCGTCTCCATCGAAGCGGAAAAGGGCGAGTTCATCGTCTTCGTCGGCCCGTCCGGCTGCGGAAAGTCGACGCTGCTGCGCATGATCGCCGGCCTGGAGGAGACCTCCGAAGGCACGATCTCCATCGACGGCGAGGACCTGACCCACGCCGATCCCGCCGACCGGCATGTGGCGATGGTGTTTCAGTCCTACGCGCTGTTTCCGCATATGTCCGTTTACGACAACATCGCTTTCGGCATGCAGATCAACAAGGTGCCGAAGGCCGAGATCAGGGCCCGCGTGCTGGAAGCGGCACGCATCCTGCAGATCGAGGCCCTGCTCGAGCGCAAACCGCGCCAGCTTTCCGGCGGCCAGCGCCAGCGCGTCGCCATCGGCCGCGCCATCGTGCGCAAGCCGAAAATCTTCCTGTTCGACGAGCCGCTGTCCAATCTCGATGCCGAACTGCGCACGCAGATGCGCGTGGAGATCGCCAAGCTCCATCAGGAGATCGGCGCGACGATGATCTATGTCACCCACGACCAGATAGAGGCGATGACGCTCGCCGACCGTATCGTCGTGCTGCGGGGCGGCCTGGTGGAACAGGTGGGCTCACCCGCAGACCTCTACGACCGGCCCGCCAATCTCTTCGTCGCCGGCTTCATCGGCTCGCCGCGCATGACCTTTCTGCCCGGTCGAATCGAGGCGGCAAGCGATGCGGAAATCCGCGTCTCCTCCCCCGCCTTCGCTCGCCCGCAGACGATCTCCGGCCCCTTCGCGTATCTCCCGGACGTCGGCAGCACCGTCACGCTCGGCCTGCGCCCGGAATCCTTCCGGATCGACGCCGCCGATCCCGTTCTGACGGCGACGGTCGAAATCACCGAACATCTCGGCGGATCGACGCTTGTCCATGCCCGCACGAGCGACGGAAACTCGCTGATCATGGCGACGTCGGGACGCGCCGATCTGCGCCCCGGCAATGCCCTGCCGCTTTCCTGCACCGGCTCGCCCCACGTCTTCGACGCGCAGGGCTTAAGCCTCGCCGCCACGCGGCCGTAAGGGTCTCAGAGCAGGCCGGCGGCCGTCATCAACTCGACGACCTTCTTGCTTTCGAGCGTGGAGGCCTCGACCTTCGGGGCATCCAGATCCTTGAGCGGAACGAGCTTGGGATTGGCATCCCCGGCGATCGCATATTCGAAGGACGTGCCGTCGCGCAGGATTGCCTGGCCGGCCTTGCCGGTGATCCACTTCAGGAAGGCCTGCGCCTTCTTTTGATGCGTGCTGGTCTTCAGGATACCGCCGCCGGAAATGCTGACGAAGGCGCCCGGATCCTGGTTCTTGAAATAGTGCAGGGCGACATTGCCGCTGTTTTCGCCAGTCTTCGCTTGATCGCCGAACCAGTAATAGTGATAGATCACAGCCCCTTCGACTTCCCCGGCATTGACCGCCTTCATCGCCACGCTGTTGCCTTTGTAGGGCGTCGCATTTTCCTTCATCGCCGTCAGCCAGGCCGCCGTTGCATCCTCGCCCTTCAATTGGAGCAGCGCGCCGACGATCGCCTGGAAATCCGCACCGTTCGGCGACGCGCCCCAGCGCCCCTTCCAGGCGGGATCGGCAAGGTCGAGCATCGATTTCGGCAGTTTGTCTTCGGTGAGCTTCGTCTTGTCATAGGCAAAAACCGTCGAGCGCGCGGCGATGCCCGTCCACATGCCGTTCGCCGGACGATAGTCCGCCGGCACCTGGTCGAGTGTTTCCTTGTCGACGGGCGCAAAACGCCCGGCCGCATCGAGCAACGCCATGGCAGGCGAGTTTTCCGTCAGGAAGAGATCGGCGGGCGTCAGGTCGCCCTCCTGCAGGATGAGATTGGCAAATTCCATGTCGCTGCCCTTTCGGACCACGACCTTGATGCCCGTCTCCTTGGTGAACGCATCGATCCACGCCTTGCCGAGCCCCTCGTGCTGGGCATTGTAGATGACGAGTTCGCCGGCATCCTGCGCTCTGGCGCCGGAAGCGAGTGCCGTGAGCGACAGGGCGGCAAAGGTCAATCGGATCGACAGGGTCATGATGGTCTCCTTCACAAGGCCGAGATACCGCCCGCAAAACTGGGCAAGCGCACTCTACTTATCGCCGCTTCGCGTCGCGCGCCAGTGTCACCACGCCGCAGGTAAACATCTTGGCAGCGCAAACCATTGCCTTTCACTCAAGAAATCCTTACGGCAGGAGCGGATGATCCGCAGAGTGCGAAACAGTCCGCTCGTTCTCATGGCATGAAGGCATGGGCCTTGTTGCAGGATAGTACAGTTCAGACATTCGCCCGGCCTTGGCCGGCGCGCCAGCGCATACGCGCATCGCTGCCGAATGTCTCCGTCACGATGCTCGCCGGGCTGGTGGCCTTGTTCAGCCTCGTGCCGCTCGGCTTCATCGGCTGGGTGACCTACGATGTCGGCTGGGAGACGGTGAAGACGCTGGTCTTCCGCCCGCGTATCGGCGAACTCGTTCTCAGCACGCTCTACCTCGAACTGTTGACGGTCCCGCTGTCGATTGCGTTGGCCGTCGCCATGGCATGGCTGACCGAACGCACCGATATTCCCGGCGCCCGCCTCTGGGCATGGCTGGCGATCACGCCGCTCGCCGTGCCCGCCTTTGTGCACAGTTATGCCTGGGTCAGCCTCGTGCCCAGCATGCGCGGCCTGGCCGGCGGCACCTTCGTCGCCGTGCTCGCCTATTATCCTTTCCTGTATCTTCCGGTCGCCGCCGCGCTCCGGCGGCTCGATCCCGCCGTTGAGGACGCCGCCGCCTCGCTCGGCTTGGCACCTGTCGCCGTCTTCTTCCGCGTCGTGCTGCCGCAGCTCAGGCTCGCCATCTGCGGCGGCTCGCTGCTGATCGGCCTGCATCTGCTGTCGGAATACGGCCTCTTCGCTATGATCCGCTTCGACACGCTGGCGACCGCGATCGTCGATCAGTTCCAGTCCTCCTATAACAGCCCCGCCGCCAATATGATCGGCGGCGTGCTCGTCGGGTGCTGCCTGTTCCTGCTGGCGCTGGAAGTCCTGCTGCGCGGCAATGAGCGTTATGCGCGCGTCGGCACAGGTGCCGCGCGACCCGCCGAACGACGCCGGCTCGGCCGCCTCGCTTTGCCTGCCCTCCTCCTGCCGGTGGGGCTCGCCGCCCTCACCCTCGGCGTGCCGCTGATAACGCTGGGCCGCTGGCTATGGCTCGGCGGCACCGGCATCTGGGACAGTGAAGTCACCGGCGCGGTGAGCGAAACCCTGCTCCTGGCGCTTGCCGGCGGCGTGCTCGCGACGGTCGTTGCCGTTCCCATGGCCTGGCTTTCGGTGCGTGCGCCAGGACGGTTGCAGCGGCTTCTCGAGGCCTGCCATTATTACGTCGGTTCGCTGCCGGGCGTCGTGGTGGCGCTGGCGCTCGTCTCGATCACGGTGCGCTTCCTGCTGCCGCTCTACCAGACCTTCGCCATGCTGCTGGCCGGTTATGTGCTGCTGTTTCTGCCGCGTGCCATGATCGGCCTCCGGGCCAGCATTGCGCAGGCGCCCGTCGAGCTGGAGCGCGCCGCCATGGCGCTCGGGCGCACGCCCGTGCAGGCGCTGCGGCAGGTCACGCTGCGGCTTGCCGCACCCGGTGCGGCTGCCAGCGTCGCCCTCGTCGCGCTCGGCATCACCAACGAGCTGACCGCCACCCTGATGCTTGCGCCAAACGGCGTCGAGACGCTGGCGACGCGCTTCTGGTCGCTGACGAGCGAGATCGACTATGTCGCCGCCGCGCCCTACGCGACGATGATGGTGGTGCTCTCGCTGCCGCTGACCCTTCTCCTCCATGCCCAATCGAAACGGACGGCCGGCCAATGACGCTGCTCTCCCTTGAAGCCATCAGCAAGCGCTACGGCGAGGTCCAGGCCCTGGATGGCGTCAGCCTCTCGGTCAGGCCGGGCAGCCGCACCGCCGTGGTCGGCCCCTCGGGATCGGGCAAATCGACGCTGCTGCGCATCATCGCCGGCTTCGAGTTCCCCGACAGCGGCCGTGTCTCCTGCGATGGAGCGCTGCTGGCCGAAGGGCCGGCAGGCGTGCCCGCCCACAAGCGCGGCATCGGCATCGTCTCGCAGGACGGCGCGCTGTTTCCGCATCTGAGTGTCGCCGAAAACATCGCCTTCGGCTTCGAGCGCGGCAAGGCGGACCGCGCGAAGCGTGTCGCCGATCTGCTCGACATGGTGGAACTCGACGGCAGCATGGCGACCCGCCGGCCGCACCAGCTCTCCGGCGGCCAGCAGCAGCGTGTGGCGCTCGCCCGCGCGCTCGGCCGCGAGCCACACCTGATGCTGCTCGACGAGCCGTTCTCCGCCCTCGATACCGGCCTGCGCGAAGCCATGCGCAAGGCGGTGGCGCGGGTTCTGCACAATGCCGGCATCACCGCCATTCTCGTCACCCATGACCAGACCGAGGCGCTTTCCTTCGCCGATCAGGTGGCCGTGCTGCGGGAGGGAAAACTCATCCAGGCCGGCTCGCCGCAGACCCTTTACAGGCAGCCCTGCGACCGGGAAACAGCACTCTTCCTCGGCGATGCCGTTCTCCTGCCGGCCATCGTCGGCGACGGTTTTGCCGATTGCGCCCTCGGACGCGTGGCCATCGACGGCATGCACACCGGCAAGGCGGATATCATGCTGCGGCCGGAACAGATCAGCATCGCCATCGACCACGCCGCGCCGAAGACCGGTGCCCGCGTGGTCGATGTCCAGTTCGGCGGCGCCGTCTCGACGGTCGCCGTCGCCCTGCCCGACACATCCCTGCCGCCCGTGCTGATCCGCACATCCGGCATCGCCCTTCCCAGCCCCGGCGATATCGTCCAGCTGGACATTGCCGGCCGTGCGCATGTCCTCGCCTAGGGAGCCCAAAATGCCGATCAAAATTGCCGTCGCAGGATCACGGGGACGGATGGGCCAGACGATCGTTGCCGCGCTACAGGCAGACAAGACCTCTCACTATATCGGTGGGATTGGCCGGTCTGGGCACGAGGAAGCAGGCTTCCTCTCTATCGAAGAGGCGTTCGAAAACGCCGACGTCATCATCGATTTTTCAACGGCGGCATCCGCCACCACACTCGCCGAGCGATGTGCCAGCCGACGCGGCCCGGCGCTGGTCATTGGCGCGACGGGCTTCGACCAGGACGAGGAAGACAGGATCGCAGCGGCGGCGCACCAGATTCCCATCCTGCGCTCCGGCAACTTCTCCATCGGCCTCAATCTCCTGACGAGGCTGATCTCGCATATTTCCGCAACCCTGCCGCCCGACGCCTGGGATATCGAGATCACCGAGGCCCACCACCGCCGCAAGGTCGATGCCCCCTCGGGAACGGCGCTCATGCTCGGCGAGGCGGCAGCGCAGGGGCGTGCGGTTTCGCTTGAGAGCGTTGAACGGTGCGGCCGCGAAGGAATGACGGGCCTGCGGCCGGATGGCGAGATTGGTTTCTCGGTCGTTCGTGGCGGTGGCATCGTCGGGGAGCACAGCGTGATGTTCGCCGCCGAGGAAGAGGTGATCACGATCTCCCATTCGGCGCTGGGACGCGGCATGTTTGCCCGTGGTGCGCTGGTGGCAGCCCGCTGGATCGCCGGCAAACCACCGGGCGCCTATACGATGGCGGATGTGCTCGATCCGGCCGGCTCCAGGCGCTGAACACAAAACACCGCCCGGTGGAACCGGACGGTGTTGCATCGTGATCGCGGCCTGTTATCCGACCGAGAAGGGCACGGTAACGAAGGTCTGTTCGTCCTGACGCTGGACGAGCAGCAGCACGGCCTTGCGCCCGGCCTTGCCGGCCTCGGCTACGGCGGTCTTCGCCTCGCGTGCCGATTCGACCGGCTTCTGGTTCACCGAGAGAATGACATCGCCGGGTTGCAGGCCGGCATCGGCGGCCGGTTTGTCGGGGCTGACGCCCTCGACGACGGCACCGTTCTCGCCCTTGGGCAGGCCGAGCGACTGGCGCATGTCCGCCGTCAGATCGCCGAGTTGGACGCCGATGGTCGGCACGCGCTGGCCGGCCTCGCCCGACTTGCCGCCGGCATCGGCCAGAACCTGTCCGCTGCTATCGTCATTCGTGCCGATGGTGATCGTCAGGTCCTTGTCGGCGCCGTCACGCCAAACCGTCAGCGCCTGCTTCTCGCCGGGCGAGAGATCGGCGACCATGCGCGAGAGATCGCGCGGCGAGCTCACCGCCTTGCCGCCAAGCGCCGTGACGACGTCGCCGGAGCGGATGCCGGCCTTGGCAGCAGGCGTGCCGTCATCGACCCGCGCCACCAGCGCGCCGGCCGGCTTGGCAAGGCCGATCGCATCGGCAATGTCCGATGTCACGGGCTGGATCTGCACGCCGATGAAGCCGTGTTCGATCGATCCGTCCTTCATCAGCTTGGCGACGACGGTCTGCGCCTGATCCGAGGGGATGGCGAAGCCGACGCCGACACTACCGCCGTTCGGTGAATAGATCGCCGTGTTGATGCCGACCACCTTGCCGTCGATGCCGACGAGCGGACCGCCGGAATTGCCGTGGTTGATCGGCGCGTCGATCTGGATGAAATCGTCATAGGGCCCACTGTGCAAATCGCGTCCACGAGCCGAGACGATGCCCGCCGTCACCGTCGTGCCGATGCCGAACGGATTGCCGATGGCAAGGATCGGATCGCCGGCGCGTAGCGTGTCCGACTGTCCCCAGCCGATGGTGGCGAGCGGCTTGTCCGTCTCGATCTTCACCACGGCGAGGTCGGATTTCGGATCGGCGCCGACCAGCTTGGCGGGCAGTTCCGTGCCGTCGTCGAGCGTCACCTTGATCGTGCTCGCCTTGTCGATGACGTGGTTGTTGGTGACGATGTAACCGTCGCGCGTCAGAACGAAGCCGGAGCCGAGCGCCTCGGCCTTGCCGCTCGGACGCTGGTCGGGCACCGGCATCTGCCGTTCGCCGAAGAAGTCGCGGAACTGCTGGTCGAAGGGGCTGTCGCCGCCGAAGGGCGAGGTGCCGTCGGCAGAAGCGTTCTCGGCCTTCAGCGTGGTCGTGATGGTGACGACGGCGGGCTTGTCGGCCGAGACGATGGCTGCAAACGAGCCGTCCGCAAGGGCCGAACCGAAACTTTGCGGCGCGGCGGCTTGCGCGGCCTGCGTGCCGAGAAGGCTGGAGGCGGCCACGGGCACCACCAGCAGGGCAACGCCGAGAAGCGCTGCGACACGATATTTTTCAAGAATTCTGGTCATGGTCGTCTTCCTTTGCACCGGCGCCGGAGCGCACGAAACCGGACCGCAGGTGCAGGGCGGCCGATCTCGTTTATGGTTGATGGAAATCGCGGCGGCCTCCAGCGCGAGGCCAGGCCTTGACGCCGGCCCCTAGAGCGGAGGCGGCGGGATTTATCCGGCGGGCGCGGTGTCGCCCGCCGGTTGGAAGCGTCAGCCTATCCGGGGCACATCCCGGTTGAGTTCGCGAATGTCGCCCTTCAGGCGCAGGAAGGTGGCCTTCGGGATCGCGCCATTGTGCATGTCGGCAACGGTCATGGCGTGATTGCGAATGCTGCTGGCCTCGCCTTCGAACTTGCGCGCGGCGCTGGCCGAAAGCTTGTGCATGGCCTCGTCCCGCGCGATCTTCCGGTCGGTCGCGCGGACCTCGGCGAGGACCTGGCTGAGACGCGGCTTGTGGACCTGCATCGGCGTGACGATGGCGGGCGTCGGCTGGACGAGCGGTTCGGAATCGTGTCCGCCCATGCCGACGGCGGGGTTTTCATGTCTCTCATGTCCGCTGGCGGCAAAGGCGCCACCGGTGGCAAGCGAGAGCGCGATGGTGGCGAAGGCGATGGTTTTGAATGTCGAGCGCATGATGCGTATCCTCGATGAATTGGGGATATTTCCGTCCCCGGCAGGCTGTCCGGTGTCGTCGCGTCGCGGTTGCTTCCCGCCGGCGGCATCCAGCCTGTCACCATCTATAGGCCCACTAATCGGCCCCGGTCATGTTACAATTAAATAAAGTTTCGGCCCGCGTTTCTGCCAAAGTATTGCCCGGATTGAGGAATTCTTCCAAGCGGAGTTCCGCGAAACGGCTGTCCGTTCAAGGGCTTGCAAAAACCTGCGCCGGACGGAGACGATCCGTCCCGCATGAAGGATTTGTAATCTTTGCGGGGCGCCGGTTAACGCGGGCTCAATTCGCCGGAAGCCGTGCCTTGAGTCCGTTGACGATGCGGTCGGCCAGAGCCTCGTAGTCGCTGTCGAAATGATGTCCGCCCTCGATGGCGATCGATTCCACGCCGGAGGCCTTGAGCGTCGGGCACGGATCGTCGTCTTCCTCCGTGCCGGAAATGCACTGCACGCGCTTGGGGTCGATCTTGGCGATATCATTGACGGGATCGCCGCCGGCACCCTCCCCCGCGACGCCAAGCCAGCCGGTCACGGAGACTTCGTAGTCGACCTGATGGGAAAGCGCCATGAGCGTGAGTTGCGGCACGCGGGCGCGATCTTCGGGCGAAAGCAGATTATAGGTTGCCGGCAGAATGTCCGAGCCGAAGGAGTAACCGACGAGCAGCACGTGCTTGACGTTCCATTCCTTGCGAAAAGCCTCGATGATGCGGGACAGGTCGTCCGCCGTCTCCTGCGGCTTGCGCTGCGACCAGAAGTAACGCAGCGAATCCACGCCGACGACGGGAATGCCGCGCTGCTGCAGGGCGCCGGCCACCTGCTTGTCGATGTCGCGCCAGCCGCCATCGCCCGAATAGACCACCGCCATCGTATCGAAGGCCGGCGTCGCCTTGAGCACGGCGAGCGGCAGGCCGAGCGGGCTGTCCGCATCACCGGCCGCATCGATATGGTCGGCGAGCGTCTGGGCCAGAACATCCGTGGCGGAGGCCGTCTCATCCCGCACATCGATATCGGCATGCGCCTTTTGCAGCGCCGCGACGTGATCGCGCCCCGCCTGCGGCGCGTTGCCGGTGAAGAGCACCGTCACCGGCGCCGGCAGCGCGCCGTCGGTGAGGCCATAGACGGTGCGCCCGTCAAGCTTCGTCTTGGACGCGGGCGTGCAGAGAACCTTGTCGAGCGGAATGCCGGCCTGAGGATCCACCGCGATCGCCTCGCCGATCGTGGCGGCGGGGCTCTGGGCGATCATCGCCAGCGCCAGCGCACCACCCTCGCCGATGCCGGCGATGACGGGCGGATTGTAGCTCGTCGCTCCGCCGGCCCGCTGGACCTGATGGGCAAGCGATTCCACGTCGGAGATCATATAGACGCAATCGCCATCATCGGCCTGCAAGGCCTTGAGATAGGACGGGAAATCGATGCCGACGACGGCCGCTCCCTTTTCGACGAGGGCGTCAGCTTCTTTGTCTTCGTCCGCTCCCCAACCGTTCGCATCCGAAATCAGGAAGACGCTGGCGCTCGGCGCATCGTCCGGCAGGAGAATATGATCGGCAGGGATCATGCCGGTCGCAAAGGTCTTGTCGGCCTCCTGCGCGAAACCGCTGAGGGGCGCGGCGCAGGCAAGCAGGGCGGCAAGCGCGAGAGGGCGAAAAACCTTCATTTTGAAATCACTCCTTTGACGCCGCCGCCGATGAGGAAGGTCACGTCCATCAGGGCGAGCGCCGCACCCGTGGCATTCGAAACCGCAAGATAGCGCGGCTCCCAGCGCGGATGGAACTTCGATTTGAAGGCGCGCAGGCCTTTAAAGTTATAAAACCGTTCGCCGTGCTCGAACAGCACGCCGCCAACGCGGTCCCACACGGGGGCAGCCTCGCGCTGCGCCATTCCGGACAGCGGTGCCATGCCGAGATTGAACTGCAGGTATCCCTCGGCCTTGAGATAGTCGAGAATGCTGGCGAAGAGGAAATCCATCGTGCCCTTCGGCGCCTCGGGCGCAAAGCGCATGAGATCGACGGTCGCTTCGGCCTTCGTATCGGTCACCATGAGCGTGGCGAAGGCGACGATATCGTCTTCCAGCCGCACGACGGCGACGGGTTGCTCGAGCACATAGCTGTCCTCGAAAGCGCCGAGCGAGAAGGTCTTCTCCTTGGCGTCGTGATGGGCAAGCCAGCCGTCGGAGACGGCGCGCAGCGCCGGCAGGATCGCGGCGACATCCTGCGGCGGCACCACGGTGAAGGTGAGGCCGTCGCGAAGGCCGCGATTGTGCGATTGCCGGAGATTGGCGAAGCGGCTGCCCTTCATTTCGAACTGCGGAAGATCGATGATGGCGAGTTCGCCAAGCTTGAAGGCGCGCAGACCCACATCCGCGCAGGCCGAAAGCAGGATCGGCGAGATCTGGTAGAAGGCCGCCCGCCCACCGCCGGCCCGAGCCGCGCCGACGAATTGCCAGACGAGTTCCGGAAACTCCTCGTCCAGGCCGATCGGATCGGCTAGCGCAATCCAGGACCGGCCATGGATGCCATACATGATGTAGGACTTGCCCGACGGCGAGAACAGAAGCCGCTTGTCGCCCATGCGCACGAGATTGGCATCGGCGAAATCCTGGCCCATGGTGATGGCAACCGCCTGTTCCAGCTCTTCCGGCGTCGGCCCTTCTGTTCGGAAATGCGCCGGCCGCAGCAGGCTGAACAGCGCGAGCGCCGAGGACGCAATGGCAAGCCCCAAGAGAGCACGCAGGCCGCGCGGCGCCTCCTCGGAGAATTCGAACTGCCACCATAGTTCATGCGCATAGTCCGTATCGCGATAGACGAAGAGCAGGATGAGCGTCGCTGTGACGATGATGACGGCGATCGCCGCAAGCCAGGATGGCCCGAGCGCCTGGCGCAGCAGCGAGGAATGCCGGTCGAAGGCGCGGGCATTGGCAAGCAGCGCGACGATGAACAGTGCAAGCAGGCCCGCCTCGAAAACGGCGATGGCCTTGAGGAAGGCGAAGGCGAAGGCGACCGAGGCGCCCGCCAGCGCCACCCACCAGGCGCCGTCCAGCCGCTGCCCGAGCCCGCGGGCGGCGACGATCAACAGCAGGCCGAGGAGGCTCGACAGGAAATGCGCGCCCTCGACGATCGGCAGCGGCAGGTAGCCTGCGAGGAAATCGAGGTCCGAATCGGGTGTCGGCACCACGCTGGAAAAGATCAGCATGGCACCAAGTATCAGCGAGAGGGTGGAGATCAGCGCAGGCGCCAGTTTGCCGGCGAGTTGCGCCGCCTCGGCAACGCCGGGCCGCAACACGAGCTGCCGCATCTCGGTGATCAACAGCAGCACGGTGGCAAGCAGAAGCGGCAGCACATAGTAGATCAGGCGGTAGAGCACGAGGCTGCCGAGCAGCTGGTCGATGCTGATGGCGTTGGAAAGCCCCGCCATGATGACCGCCTCGAACACACCGAGACCGGCCGGAACGTGGCTGAGCACGCCAAAACCGATCGCCACCGCATAGACCGCAAGGAAGGTCGGCCAGCCGACCTGGGTGTCGGGCAGCAGCACATAGAGCACGGAGGCGGCGGCGGCGATATCGAAGGCAGAGACGAGGAACTGGCGGGATGCGGTGCGGCTGTCCGGCAGCCGGAGTTCAAAACCCTTGAAGCGCAACGCATGCCCGTTGCGGCCGCTGTAGAACAGCCCGATCAGGACGATGAGGATCAGAAGGGCGGCAGCGCGCAGCCAGAACGCATCGACACCGAGAATGCCGGCGACGCGCGGGGCGACGGCGAGCGCCGCGAGCGCGCTGACGGAAAGCAGGCCAAGCCCGAAAGAGAGTGTGACAAAGGCAATGACACGGGCGATGTCGCCCGGCGCCAACCCGAGACGGGAATAGGCGCGAAACCGGATCGCCCCGCCACTCAAGGGGCCGAAGCCCACCGTATTACCGACGGCATAGGCCATGAAGGCCGTCACCGCGACGGACGGGAACGGCGCCTTGCGGCCGATATAGTCGAGCGCATTGGCATCGTAGAGGATCAGCGCCAGGAAACTCAGCAGGGTGAACCCCGCCGCGAGCGCAATCGCGCTCCAGGAGGTCGCCGAAAGTGCGGCCAGCACATCATCGTAGCGCACCTCCGCCGTCAGCCGGTAGATTCCGAAGGCGACAAGGGCGAAGACGAAGAGGCTCGCAACGGCAAGAATATAAAGGCGGTAGATCAGGAACAGGCGGACAAGCCGCGACGCTCCGGTTTCATCGACGACCGCACTGCTCTCATCCGACATGTTCTGCCCAGCCTTGATTTGGTGGCCTTATACTGGCGCAGGTTGTGGCGAATATCGGGCAGTCTTTCGCCTGCATGCCTCAATTGGCTGCGGCGTATTATCCCCTTTCTATCACGAAGGCGCCGTGCGGAGCACCTTCCCCTTTCGATTGCTCCATCAAAAAATCTTCTAAATCGCGATCCGTTTTCATGCTCCGCATCGTCCTTGGCGCATCCGAACCTGAAGGAGACATGCCATGGCCGATGCGCCCGTTATCCTGATCAACCTGCTCAGGGTGAAACCCGGACAGCAGGATGCGCTTGTCGCGCTTCTCAACGAAAACATCGACACCGTCATCCGCACGCTGGACGGCTGGAAAGCGACCCGCGTGATCGGGGCATCCGACGGCACCGGCGTCGTCATCTATTCCGAATGGGAGACGCCTGCGGCCGTCGAGGCGATGCGGAGCGATCCGCGCATACTGGCCTGTTTCCCGAAGATATCGGAACTGGCAAGTCTGGATTCGCTTCTCGGTGCAATCGCGTCGCAAACGGCACGGTAGGCAATCAAAGCAGGAGAACACCATGGCCCAGATGGTCGTGATCTATCGCACGCCGCAGGATATCGCGGCCTTCGACCGGCACTATTTCGATATCCACGTGCCGCTTGCCAAGACGCTTCCAGGCTTACGGAAATACGAGATCAGCGACGGCCCCATCGCCGCACCGGCGGGCTCCGACGATGTCTATCGCATCGGGAGGCTGTCTTTCGATAACCTCACAGCCCTCCAGGCGGCCTTTGCAAGCCCTGAAGGGCGGGCAGCCGCGGCCGATCGTCGGCTGTTTGCGCCTGACGATTCAGGCGTTCAAATCTACCTCTTCGACAGTAAGGTGCTCTGACTTCAGGTCCACCGGACAAGGGAGAGGCAGGAACGATAAACATGGATATGGAAGAATTCGAGGAACACCTGAAGACGCTGCGTCCGCGCCTCCATCGTTATTGCGCGCGCATGACGGGATCGGCCGTCAGCGGCGAGGATGTGGTGCAGGACACGCTGCTCAAGGCATTCAACGCCCGAAGCCAGGGCATCGAGGTGGAGAATATCGAGGGCTGGCTGTTTCGCATTGCCCACAATACGAGTCTCGATTTCCTGCGCAGCCGAGCCCGCAACATGGTCGTGCCGTTGACGGAGGATATCGAAGCCGCACCGCTTTCCGGTGTCGATACCGTCGCCGTCAGTTTCCAGACCTTTCTGCGCCTGGCGGAACTCCAGCGTTGCGCGGTCATCCTCAAGGACGTTCTCGGACATTCGATAGAGGAGATCGCCGATATCGCCGAATGTTCGCCGGCGGCAGCCAAATCGGCGCTCCAGCGTGGGCGCGGTGCGCTCAGGCTGCTGGCGTCAGAACCGGAGGACACAAGACTACCGCTGATGTCCGATATCGACCGGCGGAAGATCACGGCCTATGTCGATTTCTTCCGCAGCGGCGACTTCGACGCGATCCGCGCCATGCTTGCCGATGACGTGAAGCTCGAACTGGTCAACCGCCTCCGCCTGCAGGGGCGCGAGAAAATTACCCCCTACTTCACGCGCTATGCCGAAGTGGCGAAATGGCGCTTCGCCTTGGGTGCAATCGAAGGGCAGCCGGCCATGCTGGTCTTCGACGGCACCGGCACGATGGAGAGCCCCGCCCATTTTGTCCTGATCGAATGGTCGGACGATCGAATCACCGCGATCCGGGATTTCCTCTTCGCGCCCTATGTGCTCGAGGCCATGGACTGGGTGCGGCTCGGCTAGCGCCCTGCGTGGGCCATCCCAAGCCTACGGCAGCGGATCGAAAGGCCGATGTCATTCCCGTGTCATCGCAATCTGTTGAAACGCTGCCCCATGCCGTCGGGCAAGTGTGACAGCTCCGTTCCGGGAATGTCCGTTGCATGACAGGCACACGCGCCGCTGTCTGGTGACAGCGCGCGGTGGTTACGGACAGTCCAGCTCAGGAACCAAGCCCGATGATCGAAACGGTCGCTTCTCCAGCCCTCTCCCCCGTCGCAGCACGCAAGGAGGCGGTCGGCAAGCGCCTTAACCGCGCGGTGCGGCGCAACTCGCTGCTATCGGCGTCGGGCCTGTCGGAATATGTCTTCTCGCGGCTGTTTCGCAATCTCGTCTATGCACAGATCTGGGAAGATCCCGACGTTGACATGGCCGCGCTGAACATCGCGCCGGGCACCACCATCGTCACCATCGCCTCGGGCGGCTGCAACGCGATGTCCTATCTGATCGCCGATCCCGCCCGCATCGAGGCCGTCGATCTCAATCCCGCGCATGTCGCCTTCAACCGCCTGAAATTCATGGCCGCCCGCCACCTGCCCGACTACGAGACTTTCTACCGCTTTTACGGCAAGGGCGACGACCGGCGGAACCTCGATGCCTACAAGCTCCATCTGCGCCCGCATCTTGACGACGAGACGCGCGACTATTGGGAAAGCCGCACGCTGACCGGCCGCCGCCGTATCTCCATCTTCCATCGCCGGCTCTATCGCCACGGCCTGCTCGGCGGCTTCATCGGCCTCGGCCATACGATGGCCCGTCTCTATGGTGCGGATCCGCGCGGCCTGCTGGAGGCCCGCACGCTTGAGGACCAGAAGCGCTTCTTCGACGAGACGCTTTCGCCACTGTTCGACAAGCGGCTGATCCGCTGGGCGACGGGGCGCAAGAGCTCGCTGTTCGGCCTCGGCATTCCGCCGCAGCAGTATGAAGCCCTATCGGGCGCCGGCAATGGCATGGCGGAAATCCTGCGTGCCCGCGTTGAAAAACTCGCCTGTGGCTTTCCGCTTTCGGAAAACTATTTCGCCTGGCAGGCTTTCGGCCGCAGCTATGGCAAGGACGAACAGGCACCGCTGCCACCCTATCTCCTGCGGCAGAATTTCGAAACAGTCCGCAGCCGCGCCGAACGCATTTCCATCACCAACACGTCGCTGACGGAATTCCTGGCGGCCAAGGCGTCGCAGACGGTCGATCGGTTCATTCTGCTCGATGCGCAGGACTGGATGACGGATGCGCAGCTCAATGCGCTTTGGAGCGAAATCACCCGCACCGCCGCGCCGGATGCCCGCGTCATCTTCCGCACCGCACCGGCCGAAAGCCTGCTGCCGGGCCGTGTCGCGCAGACCATCCTCGATCGCTGGGCCTATCAGGAGACGGAATCGCGTGCCCTACACGAGAAGGACCGGTCGTCGATCTACGGCGGCTTCCACCTCTACACCTTCAAGGGGTGAGCGCCATGAACACCGTCTCCGATCACGCCCTGCTCATGGACCGCATCTACCGCTGGCAGCGGCGGTTCGGCATCTATGATGCGACCCGCAAATATTATCTGCTGGGCCGCGACCCGCTGCTTTCGGGCCTTGCCCCGCCCCCCGGCGGTTGCGTGCTGGAGATCGGCTGCGGCACGGGGCGCAACCTCGTGAAGGCCGCACGGCTCTATCCACAAGCCCGCTTCAACGGCATCGATATATCCCGGGAAATGCTGACAGCGGCACAAGCGGCCATAGAGACTGCCGGACTGCGGGATCGGGTGCGCCTTGCCCGTGCCGATGCAGCGAATTTCGACCCGCAATCGCTGTTCGGGCAGCACGAATACGACCGCATTTTCATTTCCTATGTCGTATCGATGATCCCGCAGTGGCAACGCGTCATGGAAGCCGCCGTCGCCGGCCTGTCGCCGGACGGTGAATTGCATATCGCCGATTTCGGCGACATGCAGCGCCTTCCCCGCTGGTTCAAGAGCGCCGTTGACACCTGGCTCGGCTGGCACCACGTCACCCCACGCGCCGAGCTGTTCGAGGTGTCGTCTGAGCTCGCCGCAACCCATGGCGGCACCGTAGGGGTGCAGCGCCTGCATCGCGGCTTCTCGTGGCTCGTGACGATCCGAAAAGCCTGACCGAAGACCACCCCTCTTGTAATACGCTTGTCACGCAGGCTTCTTATCGCAGGAGGGCAACGCACCGCTTTAGAGAGGCACTCCCATGCGTCAACTCCTCCTCGCCTTCGCATCGGCCACGATGCTAGCCGGCGCCGCCCAAGCCGCCACCGTCTACCCGCTCGACCGTGCCACGATCCTCGTCGGCTCCCCCTTCGACTTCAAAGTCGAGTTCGATGCCGTCGTGAAGCCTGAGGACGTGAAGGTCACGGTCAACGGCCAGGACTACGAAGCCGTCTTCGGCAAAAAGGCCGAATTCGTTGCGGAAGAAAAAGGCGGGGAAGACAAGGTTCTGGGTTCCGCGCTCATCCTGCGCGATCTGACGATCGGCGCCGCCGGCGCATACAAGATTGAAGTCTCCGCCGGCAGCGAAGCCAAGTCCATCGCCTGGGACGTCTACGAGACGGTCGCCCAACCGAAGGCCAAGAACATCATCTTCATGATCGCCGACGGCCTGTCGGTTGCCCACCGCACGGGTGCGCGCATCATGTCCAAGGGCATGGCCGAGGGCAAGGCAAACGGCCGCCTTGCCATGGACGACATCCCGCCGGTCGCCTTCATCGGCACCTCCTCGACGCATTCGATCGCCACCGACAGCGCCAACACGGCCTCGGCATACATGACCGGCCACAAGTCGCGGGTCAACGCGCTCGGTGTTTATGCCGACCGCACGCCCGACAGCCTCGACGACCCGAAGGTCGAGACCATTGCCGAAGCGCTGCGCCGCACGACGAAGAAGTCCGTCGGCATCGTGACGACGGCCGAAGTCGAAGACGCCACCCCGGCCGCCCTCGTCTCTCACACCCGCAAGCGCGCAGACAAGGCCGAGATCGTCGGCATGATGCTCGACGTCAAGCCGGACGTGCTGTTCGGCGGCGGCTCGGCCTATTTCCTCGGCAAGGATGTCCCCGGCTCCAAGCGCAAGGACGACAAGGACTATATCGCCGAGTTTAAGAATGCCGGCTATGCGCTCGCCATAGACAAGACGGAACTGGCCGCGACTGCCGGCTCGAACCAGGAGAAGCTGCTCGGCCTCTTCCACACCGGCAACATGGACGTGACGCTCGATCGCGAATTCCTCAAGAAGGGCACGGTCGACAAGTTCCCGAACCAGCCGGGCCTCGTCGACATGACCAAGGCCGCGCTAGACAAGCTCTCCAAGAACCCGGACGGCTTCTTCCTGATGGTCGAGGGCGCCTCGGTCGACAAGATGAGCCACCCGCTCGATTGGGATCGCGCGCTCGTCGAAACCATCGAATTCGACAAGGCCGTCGCCGTTGCCCGCGAATTCGCCGACAAGAACCCCGATACGCTGATCGTCGTCACGGGCGATCACACGCACGGCGTCTCCATCATCGGTACGGTCGATGACGAAAAGCCCGGCACGGAAATGCGCGAGAAGGTCGGCACCTACGACAATGCCGGCTTCCCGAACTACGAGGACAAGGACGGCGACGGCTATCCGGATCGCGTCGATGTCTCGCGCCGCCTGTTCGTGGCCGCCAACAATGGCCCCGACCATTACGAGACCTTCCGTCCGAAGCTCGACGGCCCCTTCGTTCCCGCCGTCCAGAACGAGGCGAAGGAGTATATCGCAAACGAAGCCTACAAGGATGTTCCCGGCGCGGTCTTCGTGCAGGGCAACATTCCGAAGGACGAGGATAGCGGCGTTCATGCGGTGGACGATGTCGTGCTTCAGGCCGCCGGCCCTGGCTCGGAGGGCTTCCGTGGCTATATGGAACAGAGCGACGTCTATCGCGTGCTCGCCGATACCTTCGCGCTCGGCACGGCCAAGAACTAAGGGCGTCTTGCCCCAAAATGGACAGGCGGTCTCGCACCGCCTGTCCATGCCATCGTGAATGAACAAGGAAGCAGGCGCATGACGGATACTCCCCGCACGTTTCTCACCCGGCGGCGGATGCTCTCGGCGCTTGCGACCCTGCCCGTGCTTTCGCTGGCCCGCCAGGCATTTGCCGCCGAAACGCTCGGCTTCGGCGAACTCTATAAAAGCTTCGGCGTGCTGGGCCTTGAATTTTCCGACAAGGTGAAGCGGCTGAACGGTGAGGACGTCACCGTCAAGGGTTTCATGGCGCCGCCACTGAAGGCAGAGGCGAACTTCTTCGTGCTGACGGAAATTCCGATGTCGCTCTGCCCCTTCTGCTCCTCCGATGCGGACTGGCCGGACAATATCCTCGTCGTCTATCTCTCGGAAAAACAGACCTTCGTGCAGTACAATGCACCGATCGAGGCACATGGCGTGCTCGAATACGGCGCCTGGACCGATCCGGAAACCGGCTTCCGCAGCCAGCTGCGGCTGCGCGAAGCCGCCTTCAACACGGTCTGACCATGCTGGCGCTCGATATTTCCGGCTTGGAAATGCGCTTTCCCGGCCTCGATACGTCGGTGCTTTCCATTCCCCGGCTTCATCTTCCCGCCAGCGGGCAGCTTGCCGTCACCGGCGCCTCCGGCTCCGGCAAGAGCACGCTGGTCAATGCCATCACCGGGCTCGAAACCGCGACAAGCGGCTCCGTCTCCTGGGGCGAGACGAACATTTCTGCGCTCTCCGCCGGCCGACGCGATGCGTTCCGCGCCGCCCATATCGGACTGGTCATGCAGGATTTCCACCTCTTTCCCGGCCTCTCGGCGTTCGAAAACGTCGTGCTGCCGGCGCGTCTCTCCCGCCGGCTCACACCGGCCGCTCGCGAGCGCGCACTGCACCTTCTGAAAACGACGGGCATCGCCCGGCCCAACCAGCCTATCGAAACCCTGTCGCGCGGCGAGATGCAGCGTGTCGCGGTGGCGCGGGCGCTGCTGTCGAAACCCGGCGTGATCGTCGCGGATGAACCGACCGCCAGCCTCGACCGCCGCACCGGCGAGGAGGTCTCCGAACTGATCGTCCGCCTCGCCCGGCAGGAGGGCGCAACGCTCGTCGTCGTCACCCACGATCCCGTCCTCATGGAGCGGCTCGAGCGGCGCATTGTCCTCGATGGCGGCCGCATCGTCGAAGACAGCGCGGAGGTGCGCGCGGCATGATGCGTTTCATCCTTGCCGATCTCAACCGCTTCAAAGCCGGCGCGCTGGCCGTCGTCATGCTGATTGCGCTCTCCGTCGCCCTCAGCGTCACCGTCACCTTGCAGGAGCGTGCGGTGCGCCTCGGCAGCGCGCGGGCGGCGGAAAAATTCGACCTTCTGGTCGGCGCGGCTGGCAGCGAGACGCAGCTTGCCCTTTCCGCCGTATTCCTCCAGCCCTCACCGCTACCGCTGATGTCGGGCCGCGTTCTGGCAAAACTGTCCGCCGATCCGCGCGTCGATTTTGCCGCGCCCGTCGGCTTCGGCGATTCCGCGGATGGCCATCCCGTCGTCGGTACGACGAGCAGGCTGATCGCTACCCTCTCACCAGTGCTTGCCGAGGGCACCACCTTCTCTCGTCTCGGCGATGCCGTTATCGGCGCTGATGTGCCCAGGCGCATCGGCGCCGAGATCAAGCCGATGCATGGTGGCGCCGACGAGGGCGGCCATACCCACACCGAGATTGTCTACACGGTGACCGGCCGAATGGCGCCGACGGGCACCGCCTGGGACCGCGCGATCCTCGTACCGATCCGCGCCGTCTGGCAGTTGCACGGCATGGCCGCGGACGACACGCGCAACCATGCCGACGAAACGCATGGGAGCGCCGAGCAGGAGGACCACGATCATGAAGCGCATATCGAGGCCGATGCCGCGATAGATGAACATTTCGATACCGAGACACCCGGCATTCCCGCCGTTCTCGTCAAGCCCAAAACCATCGCCGACGCCTATCGCCTGCGCCAGGAATACCGTGGCGAGACGACGCTGGCCGTCTTCCCGGCCGAGGTTCTGACCCGCCTCTATGCGACGCTCGGCGATGCGCGCGGCCTGCTGCTTGCCATCGCCATCGGCACGCAGGTCATCGTGATCGCCGCTGTACTGCTGGTCACCATCATGCATGTCGGTGCGCGCCAGCGGCAGATCGGGGCGCTCCGGGCTTTCGGCGCGCCGCGCCGTGCGGTCGTCGCCATCGTTTGGGGCGAACTCTTTGCGCTTTTCCTGGCGGGTTTCGCCGCCGGCCTGCTGATCGGCTACGGCGCCGCCCACCTCATATCGGCCACCCTCACCGCCACGACCGCCCTCCGCATGCCGGTGGAATTCGCAAGGGAAGACCTGTCGCTGGCCTTATGGTTCATCGTGCTCGCCGTTGTGGTATCCATCCTCCCAGCGCTATCGACACTTCGCTTAAGCCCGGCGCGCGCCTTGAGAGGGTGACCGGCCATAGTTCCTTCGGACAGCGTTTCTGCGCCCCGCGACGCTTTGCCCACCTTCTGCGGATGACAAGCGCGAATACAGGCAATATACAGTCAATATTCGCGCAGCCTGGAATCCCCTCGCATGAAGACATGGCATCCCGATCTCAGTGTGAGCGATAGCCCGCTCTATATGGCGCTTGCCGAGGCGATCGAGCGCGACCTGCGCGGCGGCACGCTTTCGGCCGGTGACAAGCTGCCGACCCATCGCGATCTCGCCGGGCGCCTTGCGATCGATGTCACCACGGTCGCCCGCGGCTATGTCGAGGCACAGAAGCGTGGCCTCGTACAGGCGCATGTCGGCCGTGGCACCTTCGTGACGGGCGCTCCACGCACCGCCTCCGAAACGGTCCAGCCGGATGCCCGTCGCGCGGCGATCGTCGACCCTTCCATGAACATGCCGCCGGAGCCGGACGATCCCGCCCTCGTCGCCCGGATGCGCGCGGGTTTTTCAGCGCTTGCGGCCGATCTGGTGCCGCTCCTGCGCTACCAGACGTTCGGTGGCGCGCCCATGGACAAGGAGGCCGCCGCCCTGTGGCTAGGCCGACGCGGTCTCGTGCCAGCTCAGGAGCGCATCTTCATCGCGCCCGGCGCCCATCCTGCACTGCTCGCCATCCTCGGCATCTTGGCAAAACCGGGCGAAACGGTGCTGTCCGAAACCATCACCTATCCCGGCATACGCTCGATTGCCGCGCAGTTGCGGCTGCGGCTAACCGGCCTTGCCATGGACGATGACGGCATCCTGCCGGAGGCGTTCGCCGAGGCGTGTGAACGGGAAACCCCTAGGGCGCTATACCTTAATCCGACGTTGCAAAATCCACTGACTTTCACCATGCCGGCAGCGCGGCGGGCGGAAATCGCCGCCGTCGCGCAAAAATACCGCGTCCCCATCATCGAGGATGATGCCTATGGCTTTCTCCCCCTGAACAGACCGGCGCCGCTCACTAGCCATGCGCCCGATCTTACCTGGCATATCGGCGGACTTTCGAAATGCATCGGCGCGGGCCTGCGTCTCGCCTATGTTGTCGCGCCCGAGGACGGCCGCGCCCTCTGGTCCTTTGCCGGCGCGATGCGGTCCGGCAATGTCATGGCCTCGCCGCTGACCGCGGCGCTCGCCACCCGCTGGATCGGTGACGGCACGGCGGATGCCATCCTCGACTTCCTGCGCGAGGAAGCCACCACCCGGCAGGCGATGGTCGCGAGCCTGCTTCCGCCGGGCAGTTACCGTGCGGACCCGCTCAGCTTCAACATCTGGCTGCCCCTGCCGCATGGCTGGACGCGCTCGACATTCAGCGCCCATATGCGCACCTCCGGCCTCGGCACCGTCGC
This sequence comes from Shinella sp. 20P9.1.1, assembly GCF_057798995.1. Classification (NCBI taxonomy): domain Bacteria; kingdom Pseudomonadati; phylum Pseudomonadota; class Alphaproteobacteria; order Hyphomicrobiales; family Rhizobiaceae; genus Shinella; species Shinella sp. 20P9.1.1. The sequence goes on along the minus strand of NZ_JBYOLC010000001.1, from coordinate 558,264 downwards.
AAGCGATGCCTTCGCCGTCGATGGCACACCGCCCGAGGCGGTCCGCGTCTGTATCGGCGGGCCGATTGCCCGCCCGCAACTCCAGAGCGCGCTCGAATTCATGGCGCATGCGCTGGAAGGCCCGCCCGAAATGGCCGGCTCCTTCTTCTGATCGCCTGATCGTCCTTCCTCTTCGAAAATCAAGCGCACGGCCTTGCGCGGGGCTGCGTCAGTATGTCTGCTGGACATATTGAATGGATTGATACATCAATATACCTGCAATAAATGAACGTATTGAATGGCATCAAGAAAGGTGCACATCATGGACAAGGACTATCCTGCACTGCCCCCCATGCAGACCGGCGTCCGGGGCCGCTGCCCGCGCTGCGGCCAGGGTCATCTGTTCAACGGCTTCCTGACGCTCGCGCCGAAATGCGAGGCCTGCGGGCTCGACTATTCCTTCGCCGATCCGGCCGACGGCCCAGCCTTCTTCGTCATCTGCTTCGCCTGCGTGCCGAGCGTGGCACTGGCGGTATGGCTGGAGGTCGTCTTCAGCGCCTCGCTGCTCACGCAGTTCCTGGTGACCGGCCCCTTCATGCTTTTGACCTGCATTCCGCCGCTCAGGCCCTTGAAGGGATGGCTCATCGCCAGCCAATATTTCTACAAGGCCGAAGAGGGCAAACTGGTTCGCCGGGCTCCGGAGCCGAGCTGATCGGACAGCAAGAACCGCACGCCGGAGATTGCTGGGAGGATTGTGCACACTTTGGCGGATTCCAGTGGTCTGGATTGGCTTTCTCTGGTACGCCCGGAACACAAGCATCAATTCCGCCTGCGTTACAGAATGCGCCCCGTGTTCAGCTTCCCGCTCTCCCAAACCGACCCCCTTCGCCATCCCGGTCCGCCGCCCCAGACATCGGACGTGGTGATCATCGGCGGCGGCGTCATCGGCGTCACGACAGCCCTCTTCCTGGCGAAGCGCAATATGTCCGTCACGGTTCTTGAGAAGGGGCGGATCGCTGCGGAACAATCGTCGCGAAACTGGGGCTGGATCCGCAAGCAGGGGCGCGATGCGGATGAATTGCCCATCGTCATCGAGGCCTGCCGGCTCTGGCAGCAGCTCGCCGAGGAGTGCGGCGAGGACATCGGCCTCACGCAGACCGGGGTGACCTATCTCGCCCGGACCGAAAAGGATCTGGCGAAATTCGACGGCTTCATGAAGATCGCCGCCGATCATGCACTCGACACCCGCCTGCTGGATTCCGGCGAAACCGCAAAGCTCTTCAACGGCATCGCGCAGCGCTATGTCGGGGCGATGGTTACGCCCTCCGATATGCGCGCGGAGCCCTGGGTTGCGGTGCCTGCCCTTGCCCGCCTAGCCGCCCGCAGCGGCGTGACGATCGTGGAGAACTGCGCTGCCCGTACGCTGGACGTATCGGCCGGCCGGATCACCGGCGTGTGGACGGAAGCGGGCCGCATCGCCACCTCCACCGTGCTGGTGGCCGGCGGCGCCTGGTCCTCCCTCTTTCTGCGAAAGCACGGCATTTCCATTCCGCAGCTCAGCGTGCGGGCGACAGTCGCGGCTACGGGGCCACTGCCGGACATTCATTCCGGTGCGGCGGCCGATGCGCATGTGGCCTTCCGCCGCCGGCAGGATGGCGGCTATACGCTCGCCCCCGGCGGCAGCAGCCTGCTTTATCTCGGGCCGGATGCCTTCCGGCACGCCACGAAATATCTTCCAGCCTTGATGGCCAATCCACTTGGCACCCGTTACCTCCCGGCCGCGCCGGCATCCTATCCGGACAGCTGGTCGACAGCGCGGGACTGGCAACCGGATGCGGTGAGCCCCTTCGAGAGGAGGCGCGTTCTCAACCCTGCGCCCGAACAATCGGGCCTGCAATCGATCGAGCGCAATTTCAAAGCGCTTTTCCCGCAGTTCGAAACCGTTCCCATCAAGACGGCCTGGGCCGGCATGATCGACGCCATGCCCGACGTCGTGCCGATCGTCGACCGCGCGCAGGCGATCGGCGGCCTGTTCGTGGCGACGGGCATGAGCGGCCATGGTTTCGGCATCGGGCCGGGCATCGGCCGCGTCGTCGCCGATCTCATCCAGGGCAACGACACCGGTCACAATCTGCACCGCTTCCGCCTCTCGCGCTTCAGCGACGGAAGCGCCCTTCGGCTGGGGCCTGCCCTCTAGAGTTTGTCAGGGAAAAGTGGGAACCGGTTTTCCCGAAAAGACAAACGAAAACAAAAGAATCTAAAGCAGGTCTGGTTCAGACTGAACCAGACCTGCTCTAGTCCGCCCGGCGGACAAAACAGATTGCATTCGAGGCCATCATGAGTTCGGGACTGATCGACACGAAACCGCTGGCTGGAATTGCGCTCGCCTCCGCCGGCTATGCCTGCTTCGCCCTGCAGGATGCCCTGGTGAAGTGGATGGTCGCCACCTATGAGGTGCCGCAGATCCTGTTCATGCGCAGCCTCGTCATCGTGCTGGTCTCGGGCGTCCTGCTGCGGTTCTACCGGCATCCGTCCATTCTGAAGAGCCCCTATCGCGGCACGGTCGTGCTTCGCGCTGCGCTGATGCTGATCGCCTGGCTGCTCTATTACAACGCGGCGCGTTATCTCGGCCTTGCGGAACTGACGACGCTCTATTTTTCCGCCCCGATCATCACCGTCTTCCTATCGATCCTCGTCCTCAAGGAAGCCGTCGGCGCCGGGCGGTGGATTGCCTGCGTGGGCGGTTTCGTCGGCGTGGTGATTGCCGCCAACCCGTCGCATTCGCCGAACCTCATTCCCGCCGCCATGTGCCTCGTCGCCGGCTTCTGCTGGGCGTGGAGCACCATCCTGATCCGGCTCGTCAGCCGCAGCGAAAGCACGCTGACGCAGATGTTTGCGACCAGCCTGCTCTTCGGCCTTGCCTGCGCGGCCTCCTTTCCCTGGATCTGGAAGACACCGGACGCGGAAGGCTGGATGCTGATGATCGGCCTCGGCCTCGTCGCAACGCTCGGCCAGTTCCTGCTTTATGAAGGGTTTCGCTACGCGCCGGCTTCGGCGCTGGCACCCGTCGAATATACCGGCCTCATCTGGGCTTTCGTCTATGGCTACACGATCTGGGCGGAGATCCCCGCCTTGAACGTCTTCATCGGCGCCATCCTCATCGTTGCCTCCAGCATGGTGCTCGTCCTCTGGGAACGCCGCGGAGAAATCGCCGCCCGGAACCGTGCTGTTACCTGACCGGGTTTCGCGGTGGCGAAATTTAGCCTTTCGCGGCCGCCGAATGCCGCAAGGGTTGACTATCCCGTTTCCTGCCCATCTTTGACTATGCACTGGCCGCTGCGGCCATGGACTATGATCGGACTGCCGGAATGAACGAGACCACCCGCGTGAACGAAACCCAGGCGACGGCCATCACCCTGTCGGAGCCGGAGAAGAATGTCATCATTGCGGGCGTTCTCCTGTCGATGCTTCTCGCAGCCCTCGACCAGACCATCGTGGCACCCGCGATGCCGACGATCGGCAAGGCGCTCGGGCATGCCGACTACCTGCCCTGGATCGTGACCGGCTATCTTCTCACCGCCACCGCAATGGCGCCGCTCTACGGTAAGATTTCGGATGTCTATGGTCGCCGCCCGACGATCTTCGGCGCCATCATCATCTTCCTCCTGGGCTCGCTGATCAGCGCCCTCGCGCCCAACATGCTGGTGCTGATCCTTGGCCGCGCTGTGCAAGGCCTGGGCGGCGGCGGCCTGTTTGCGCTCGCACAGATCGTGATCGGCGACCTCGTGCCGCCGCGCGAACGCGCGCGCTACGCCGCCTGGATTTCCGGCACCTGGGCCGTCGCCTGCATCGCCGGCCCCCTGATGGGCGGCACCTTCGCCGAGCACCTGCACTGGTCCGTGATCTTCTGGGTCAATATTCCGCTCGGCATCGCGGCACTCCTCATCATCAACAATCCCCTGAAGAAGCTGCCCGTCGTCGGCCGCGCGCACAGCATCGACGGCGCGGGCGCCGCCTTGCTCATCACCGCCACGGCCCTTCTTCTCCTCGCGCTCAACTGGGGTGGCAGCCGCTATACCTGGCTTTCGCCTGAGATCCTCGGCCTGCTCGGCTGCTCGGCGGTCTTCTGGGTGCTCTTCGCGCTCAGGCTGCGGCGCGCCGCCGAGCCGCTGATCTCGCTGGAGGTTCTTGCCAATCCGATCGTGCGCTACGGCACGCTCGCCATGTTCCTCGGCCAGACCGCCAATGTCGGCCTGGCCGTCTACATTCCGGTTTACGGGCAGTCCTTCCACGGGCTTTCGGCCAGCAGCTCCGGCATCGTGATGCTCGGCCTGCTGCTCGGCACCGTCTTCGGCGCGACGACCAGCGGGCGGACCATTCCGCGCTTCACCCATTACAAGCGGCTCGCGATCGGCGGCGGCGCCTTCAGCGTCCTCTGCCTCGTCGCGCTGGCGTTCCTGTCAGGGCGCACGACGCTCTTCACGCTGGAACTGCTGACCTTCGGTGTCGGCTTCGGCTCCGGCATGACCTTCCCGGTCGCCACCATATCCGTGCAGAATGCCGTCGATCAGGCCCATCTCGGGGTCGCGACCGGCGTCTTGACCTTCCTGCGCTCGCTTGGCGGCGCGCTCGGCGTCGCCATGCTCGGCGCCATCGCACTCAGCAACGGTCTGCCGCTTGGCGGAGAACATGTTCAAGCAGTCGGCAGCGGCGTCAAGGAGGCCCTGCCCTTCACCTATATCTTCATCGCCTGCGCCGCCGCGACCGCCCTGTCGCTTGTGCTCTTCTATCTGATGCCGGAAAAGCCGTTGCGTGGCCGCGCGGAAAGCGAGATCGCGGCCATCATCGAGTAGCCGGGCGCTTTACGCGGAACGGTATTCGCGCTCGATCTCCAGCAGACGCTGCTTGCGCCAAAGGCCGCCACCATAGCCGGTGAGCGCGCCATCCGTGCCGAGCACGCGATGGCACGGCACCATCAGCGCAATCTGGTTGGCCCCGTTCGCACGCGCCACGGCGCGTGTGGCGGCGGGACGGCCGATCTGCCGGGCGAGTTCGGCATAGCTGCGCGTCGTGCCGGCCGGAATGCGGCGAAGCTCGGCCCAGACCTCCTGGCTGAACGGGCTGCCCGCCTGATGCAGCGGCGTTTCGAAGACGGCGGAGCGGCCGGCGAAGAAGGCGTCCAGCTCGGCGCTCGCCTGCTCCGTCACCCGCGTCCGGCCAATACCGATGCCGTCCTTCGTCGCCGCCCGCAGCTTGCGCAATTCCATCGGAAGCGCCTTACGACCGATGAATTCCAAGAGATGCAGATGGGTTTCGCTGGCGACGGCAACCATGTCGCCGAGCGGCGTGGCGATCCAGCTTGCCCTGAGCAGGCCATCCTGCTTGAGGCTGGCCGGCGCGCAGCCGAGGATTTTCGCGAAGGCGGTGCGGAACGCGCTGGCGCTTTCGAACCGCGCCTCCTGCTGGGCGGCAATGACGCTGCTTCCGTCCGACAAGGCCTCGAAACCCTCGCGAAGACGCCTTTGCCGGGCCATTTCCAGGAAGGTCATGCCGAACTGTCGTTTAAAGCTGCGCCGCACCGTCGAAAGGTCGTAGCCCAGCCGCTCGACATGCTCCTCCGACCAGCGGATGTCCGGCCGTTCGTCGAGCGCCGCCAGCAAGGCGCCGATCGCCGGATCGGCACTTGCGGCTGCCTGTAGCGGATGGCAACGCTTGCAGGCGCGAAATCCCGCCTCGATGCATTCGCCGATCGTCGCGCGGAAGGTGCAATTGCCCGGCAGCGGCTTGCGGGCCGGGCAGGTCAGGCGGCAGAAGATGCCGGTGGAGGCGACGCAGACATAGGCCTGGCCGTCATAGCGCTCGTCGCGAGCGACAAGCGCCTGGTAGAGGGTGTCGTGATCTGGAAGGGTAAACAGCATGACATCCTGATAACATTGCTTCCGGCGGCAGTCGGTCGAAAATCGGGCGCCTATTCAAAATGCTGGACCGGCTAGCCACGCGCCTCCGGCGACGGTTGCGGCCATCGCACCAAGGCCTCGCGGCCGGCGTCCGTCAGACCATAGATGCCCCGGTCGAGCCGCTCGAACCAGCCATAGACATTCGATTGCAGAATCTTGCCCGCCTCGGGCACGCCGACGCGAATGTCGCGGACACGCAACGGCCCCTCGACCAGCGCCACCGCGCAACCAAGCGCCTGCTGGCGATAGGCGGTCATCAGCGGTGTGCGCGTGCTGCCGCCCAGCGCAGGATCGCCACGCCGCTTCTGGTGCTCGCGCATCAGCCGCGACCGGCGTTTCGGATTGGTCCGCGGCATGGGTGTTACGGAGCCGACGATGACACTGACCTCGCCCGCATCGGAAATGCCGAGCATGCCGATGCCGAGCCGGCGGCAGAGGTCGCGGTAGCGCTTGTCGGCCTCTCGGCCGCGCCCTTTTGCCGAAACCTTCGCGGCAATCCAGACCTCGTCGGAAACGGCCGCCCGGTCGACGGCCTGCAGGATAAGTTCCAGATTGAAGCTGAGCTTGAGTTCGCAGATCACCACGACGGGCGGATCGCCTTCACCGAGACCGACCAGATCGCAGCCGCCGATTTCGCCCTTGACGACATAGCCCGCCTTTTCGAGGAAGCCTTTGACGGGCAGGTAGAGCGACGTTTCCATGGGCCTAGAGATCGATGCGGAGAATCATCCGCCGACTATAACGATCACGTCGCGCGGGTCACCTCCCGCTGATCGCGGGCACAGGCCGAAAATCGCAAATCAGGCGTTAACCGGCATAGAGCAACTTTAAATGTATATTAATGCAAGTTTAATGATCTGCCGCCGTTCACGGACATTTTCCTTGGTTTTCCGCCATTTTTGCCCGCAGGCTTGCCCCTGCTTGATGACGTGACACGCCATCAGGCAGGTACGCGTTCTCGTGCAGGTGGGAAATGATCGCTTTCATCATACGGCTGAAAAGCCGCGCGCATTTCGTCGTCGCACCGCAACGGGGCGCGCACCTTCTGGGCACCAATGCCCGCCGACGCAAGCAGGCGCGCCAGCGTCTCGCCATCATGATCGGCCTGTTCACGCTTGCTTATGTCATTCTCGGTGCGCGGCTCATCCAATATGGTATTTCGGAACCCATCCAGTCCGCCTCGATCGGCGCGGGCCACGCCGTCGCCTCGCGCCCGAACATCGTCGACCGCAACGGCCTGCTGCTCGCGACCGATCTCAACATGGTCTCGCTCTACGCCGAACCCCGGCGGATCATCGATGCCGACGAGGTGGTGGAAAAACTCGCTTTGGTCGTGCCCAACCTCGACTGGAGCGAGACGCACAAAAAGCTGCGCTCGCAGAGCGCCTTCCAATGGCTGCGGCGGCAGCTGACGCCCAAGCAGCAGTCCGATATTCTGGCGCTCGGCCTGCCCGGCATCGGCTTCCGGCCGGAAAAACGGCGCATCTATCCGGGCGGCGCCACGGCTTCGCATATCGTCGGCCATGTCAATGTCGATAACCAGGGCCTCGCCGGCATGGAGCGCTATCTCGACAGCCAAGGCCTTGCGGACCTGCGCGCGGCGGGCCTCACCAACGACACGCGGCTCGAGCCGGTCAAGCTCTCCATCGACCTGCGCGTCCAAAACATCGTGCGCGAGGTCGCCGCAAAGGCGATGGTCGATTACAAGGCGGAAGCAGCGGGTGCCGTCATCATCGATGTCGAGACCGGCGAAGTGCTCGCCATGGCCTCGGTTCCGGATTACGACCCGAACGAGCCCTCGCGACGGCTGGCCGATGGCAGCATCGACAAGGAATACGAGAAGGGCTGGTTCAACCGCATCAGCAACGCGACCTTCGAGATGGGCTCGACCTTCAAGAGCTTCACGCTCGCCATGGGCCTGGACGAAGGCAAGATCAACCTCAATTCCGTCGTCGACGCGTCCCGCCCCATCCGCATGGGTGGTTTCACCATCCGCGATTTCAAGGGCAAGAACCGCCCGCTCTCCATCCCCGAAGTCTTTCAGTATTCCTCAAATATCGGTACCGCCGCCGTGGCCGACATGGTCGGCATCGAAGGTCACCAGCAGTTCCTGACCCGGCTCGGCCTGCTCTCGAAGATGGAGACGGAAATGCCCGGTGTCGCGACACCCACCCAGCCGCGAACCTGGAAGAAGATCAATTCCGTGACGATCTCCTTCGGCCATGGCGTGGCGACGACGCCCCTGCAGACGGCGGTTGCCGCCGCCGCCCTGATGAACGGCGGCTATCTCGTGCCGCCGACCTTCCTGCCCCGCACGAAGGAAGAGGCGCAGGCGCTCGCCACCCGCGTCATCAAGGACAAGACGAGCGCCGACATGCGAACGCTCTACGACTGGAACGGCATCAAGGGTTCCGGCCGCCACGCGCAGGTCGAGGGTTTCCATGTCGGCGGCAAGACCGGCACGGCCGACAAGGTGATCAACGGGCGCTATGCGCGTGACATGAATTTCAATGCCTTCGTGGCGGCCTTCCCGATGGACAAGCCGCGCTACATTGTGTTGTCGATTATCGACGCGCCCCGGACCGGCGAGAATGGCGGCCGCACTGCCGCCTCCACCGCAGCCCCGATGATCAAGGCGATCATCCGCCGCGTCGCGCCGCTGCTCGGCGTGCAACCACGCTTCGGCGATCCGGGGGCGGACATGCAACTGGTCGACTATTGAGGGGCAAAGGCCGCCGGCCTGTTCCGTTCTGGCGCAATCCGCGCCCGAAACGGCACCGTCGGGGGAATGTCATCTAAGACTTTGTTTATCCGGCACCTCTAGATTTCAGGCGAGAATCATCCTGAGGACATGACGCCCTTGGCCGCTATGCAAATGATGCTGCACCTGGCGCAGCTGATGGAACACGCCGGCAATCTCATCGCGGTCTTCGACCCGGAGGATCGCCTGCGATTCGCCAACCGGGCATTCCGCGCCGCCTGGTTCATCGGGGATGACGAAGAACCTCTCTGGTCCGAACTCATGCGCCGCAACTACCACACGCGGCGCGGTACGGTCATCGAGACCGCGAATTTCGAAACCTGGCTGCATTCCACGCAGGCGCGGCGGGGCAAAAGCGGTTTCCGCGCCTTCGAGACCGATCTTCATGACGGCCGATGGCTCTGGATGGCCGAGACGATGCAGCCCGACGGCTGGATGCTCTGCATTGCCAGCGACATCAGCTCCATCAGGCCGGACGAGCGGTCGTTGCGGCAGGACCGCGACATCGCGATCAAGGCCTCGCAGACCGACGAACTGACCGGGCTCCCCAGCCGGCGCTATGTGATGGGCAAACTCGGCGAACTCGTCTGCACGGCCGGTGGCGGCGAACAGGATGTCGGCTGCCTGGCCGTGCTCGACATCGACAATTTCAAATATATCAACGACCGGTTCGGCCATGGCATCGGCGATGCCGTGCTCAGGGACTTCGGCGTGACGCTGCAGCGCCATGTGCGCAAGACGGATATTCTCGGCCGTGTCGGCGGGGAGGAATTTCTGCTCATCCTGCCGAACACCACGATGGAGGACGCCGAGGACATCGTCCAACGCATGCTGGTCGCGGTGCGCCATTCCCGCCCGGTGCCCGAACAGGCGAGCTTCCGCTACACCTTCTCGGCCGGGCTCGCCTGGATCGCCCGCGGCGACGATCCCGCCGCCGTCTATCGTCGGGCCGATCTCGCGCTCTATGCCGCGAAGATGCGCGGACGCGACCAGATCAGCATCGAAATCCCGCCCGACCGGCGCCTGGGCCCGACGACCGCAGTATCTTCGGAGTGATCACAGGAAATCGTCACGGCACGGCGTGAAGGTATCGATCAGCAGGCCGGGCATCAGCGCAACCACGCCGTGCATAAGATTCGGCGCAACGATGAAGCTGCTGCCGGCGGCAAGCCGTGTGGTGACGCCATCCACCGTGACGTCGAAAGCACCTTCGGCCACATAGCTCACCTGCGTGTGCGGATGGGAATGCAGCGCGCCGATGGCGCCCTCCTCGAACCGGAAGGCGACGAGCATGAGTTCCGGCCGATGGCTCAGCACCGCGCGGCGGTTTCCGGGAGCGATTTCGGTCCAGACGGTATCTTCGGGGAGCGTATAGGGCTGCATGGGTCCTCTCATCGGGCAAGCCAGCCGCCATCGACGGGCAGGATGGCGCCATGGACGTAATCGGAAGCCGGGCTCGCAAGGAAGATCGCGGCGCCGGCCATGTCTTCCGGCCGCGCCCAGCGGCCGGCGGGAATGCGCTTCAGGATATCGGCATTGCGCTCGGCATCGGCCCGCAGCGCCGTCGTGTTGTTGGTCTCGACATAGCCGGGTGCGATGGCATTCACATTGATGCCGCGCGCCGCCCATTCGTTTGCCAGAAGCTTGGTGATGCCGGCAAGGCCGCTTTTCGCTGCGGTATAGGACGGCACACGGATGCCGCCCTGGAAGGAAAGCATCGAAGCGATGTTGATGATCTTCGCCGGCAGGCCCGCCGCAAGCGCCGCCCTGGCGAAGGCCTGGCAGAGGAAGAAGACGGATTTCAGGTTGGTGTCGAGCACCGCATCCCAATCCTCCTCCGTGAAATCGAGCGAATCCGCCCGGCGGATGATACCGGCATTGTTGACGAGGATATCCGGCGTCGCGCCGACCGCCAGGGCCTCGGAGAGGACGGTGGCAGCACTGCCCGATCTGGAGAGATCGGCCATGACGCTGATGAACCTTCGGCCGGACGCCTTCACCTCCGCTTCGGTCTCCGCCATGGCGGAGCGGCCGACGCCGACGATATCGGCGCCCGCTTTCGCCAATCCCACAGCGATGGCCTGGCCGATGCCGGTATTGGCACCGGTGACGATCGCCCAACGGCCGGAAAGATCGAAGGCGGTCATCGCAGCGCTTCCATCGGCACCTTGTCCATGTCGGTGAAGCTCATGTTGTCACCCGCCATGGCCCAGATGAAGGCATAGCGGCCCGTGCCGGCGCCCGAGTGGATCGACCAGCCGGGCGACAAGACCGCCTCATGGTTCTTCAGCACGACATGGCGCGTCTCGCTTGGCTCACCCATGAAGTGGAAGACCCGCGTCGCCTCCTGCATGCCGAAATAGAGATAGACCTCCATGCGCCGGTCATGCACATGGGCCGGCATGGTATTCCAGACGGAGCCCGGCTCGAACATGGTGAGGCCGACGAGGAGCTGGCAGCTCTCGCAGACATCGGGATGCACATACTGGTTGATGGTGCGGTGATTGGATTCCTCCGCCGAGCCCAGATGCACCTTCTTCGCCATGTCGCGGGTGATGTGCACCGTCGGGCACTTTCGATGCGCGGGCGCACTCAGGACATAAAACAGCGCCGGCTCGGCGGGATCATTGCTGGCAAAGCCGAGCGCGCCCTCGCCCATGCCGATATAGACGCCCTCCTGAAAGCCGAGCGCATAATCCTTGCCACCGACGCTGACCGAGCCGCCGCCACCGATATTGATGATCGCCACCTCGCGACGCTCGAGGAACTGGTCCGTGCCGGTTTCGGCGACACGGTCGATCTCGAGCCTTCCGCCGGTCGGCACGACGCCGCCGACGATCATGCGGTCGAGATGGCTGTAGGTGAGATTGACCTCCCCCGGCTGGAACAGCGTCTCGATGACGAAGCCGTCGCGAAGGCCCTGCGTGTTGCGCCTTGCGGCGTCTTCAGGTCCAACGACCTGACGTACGGATACGGAAAGTGTCACGGCATATGCCTTTCAAAAATGGGATCAGGTGAGCACGACATAGTCGGTGAGCTGGTTGATCGTCGTGTCGGCCTTGGCGACATCGAAGACCTTGGTGCCGTGGCTCATGATCACGAAGCGGTCGCAGACCTGGTAGGCGTGGTAGATATTGTGCGTCACCAGCACGCTGGAGACGTTCTCCGCCTTCAGCTTCAGCACCTGGTTCAAAAGCGCTTCCGTCTCGCGCACGGAAAGTGCGGAGGTCGGCTCGTCGAGCAGCAGCACGCGCTTCTTGAAATAGACGGCACGCGCAATGGCGACAGCCTGTTTCTGTCCGCCCGAGAGATTGCCGACCAGCGTATCCGGGCTGTCGATGCCCGAAATATGCACGGCGTTCTGAAGGACTTCCATGGCGATCTCGCGCATCTCGGCCTGCCGCAGGAAGCCGAAGCGATCCGTCAGCTCGCGCCCCATGAAGATGTTGCGGGTGATCGAGAGGCTGTCGACCAGGGCAGTGTGCTGGTAGATCGTCTCGATGCCGGCATCGGCAGAGTCCGAGCGGCAGGTAAAGAGAGTCTTCTTTCCATCGACGCTGAGATAACCATCCGTCGGCTTGTGAATTCCGGAGATCAGGTTGACCGTCGTCGACTTACCCGCACCGTTATCGCCGAGCAGACCGACCACTTCGCCTTCGCCGATATGGAAGCTCAGATTGCGCAGCGCCGTCAGGGCACCAAAACTTTTGGAAATATTGTGCAGTTCGAGAAGATTGGACATCACGCAACACCCCGCCGCTCGATGAGATGGTTGAAGATGGCGGCCAGCACGATCAGCGTCGCGATGAACATGTCGAGATAGAAGCCGGGCGCACGCAGGAGAAGCAGCACGTCGGTGATGGTGTGGATGAGCAGCACGCCGAGGAAGATACCGATGATCGACCCACGGCCGCCGCGCAGCGACAGGCCGCCGATGACGCAGGCGGCGATCGCCTGAAGTTCGAGACCCGCGCCCTGGCCGGGCTGCACACTGCCGACACGGGCGGTGGCGAGAATGCCGGCCACAGCTGCCATGCCGCCGGCAATGGCGAAGGCGATGAGCTTGACGCGGTTGGTGTTGATGCCGATCGCCTCGGCTGCACCACGATTGCCGCCCGTAGCAAAGACATGGTTGCCGAAGCGGTGACGGTGCAGCAGGAAATGGAAGCCGACGACGAAGAGCACGATCCAGATGAAGGCAGCGTTGATGCCTAAAAACGTGCCGGAAAACAGGCTGGTGAAGACCGGCTTGGGATCGAAGCGCACCTGCACGGCGCCATTATAGAGCAGCACGGCACCACGCCAGAACAGCAGACCGCCGAGCGTCACGATGAAGGACGGCAGGCCGAAGCGGATCGTGATCTGGCCGTTGAGCAGGCCGATCAGGACACCGGCCAGAATGCCGAGCGGGGCCGCGACGAAGGCGCTGACGCCAGCGCCGACGAGGCTCGCCATCAAGACGGCGGTGAAGGTGTAGACGGAGCCGATGGAGAGGTCGAATTCGCCTGCGATCATCAACACGCCGGCGCCGAGCGCCAGGCAGCCGAGCACCGGAACAGCCTTCATCAGGATCGTCAGGTTCTGCGGCGAGAGATAGCGGAACTCATTGGGATAGAGCAGCGCGCCGGCGATGCAGACGATCTGCAACGCCATGAAGACGAGGAAGATCGCCCCGGCGGGCATGCCCATGATCTGCTTGAGGATGGATTGTCTTTGCGTGCGCGAACGGGGCGCGACGCTGTCGGCAACGATAGGGGTCACGGTCTGGCACTCGATCTTTTTTCGGGGGAAGGAACCCGCCGGGGCACGCCGGCAGGTTCCCGCGCAGTCCGGTTAGCGGTAGCTGCCGATTAGCGGCTTGACCGAGCTGATGCGCGACTTGTCGAGGAAGGCGCCCTGTCCCGTGTCGACGTCCGTCGGGGTCAGGCCGTATTTCTTGGCAAGCGCGATCTGGGCGATCGGATAGTAGCCCTGCAAATAGGGCTGCTGGTCCATGGTGGCGAACATCGCCCCCGATTCCACCGCATTGACGATCTCGACAGCAAGATCGAAGCCGCCGAACGGGATGTTGACGCCGGCATCCTTGATGGCGCCCGCACCGACTGTCGAGGTGACCGAGCCCGTGCCGAACAGCGCCTTCACATTCGGATTGGCGATCAGGAATTGGGCGATGATGTTCTGCGCTTCGGCCGGGTCGAGGCCGGCGCGCACCGTCTCGACCTTGATGCCGGCTTCCGTCATCGCCTTCTCGATGCCGCCGCCACGGGCGACCGCGAAGCTCGCCTCGGGGATTTCGCGCGGGTTGAAGACGACGTCGCCGGACTTCAGGCCGAATTCCTTGATCATGCGTTCGCCGAGCTCGACACCGGAGGCGAACTCGTTCATGCCGACATAGGCCTGGCGGCAATTGCCCTTGGCACCGTCGAGGTCGTCATTGTTGAAGCCGATGACGATGATGCCGGCCTTGGTGGCCGCGCAGATGCTTTCATCGAAGGCATCCGACGAAGAGATCGCGACCGCAATGCCGTCCACGCCGCTCGCCGTCGCGCTTTCGATCAGGTCGTTCTGGCGCACCGGATCGTTGTTGGCATATTGCACGTCGAGATCGACGCCGAACTGGGCGGCTGCGTCTTGCGCGCCCTTCACCACGGGATTAAAGAACTGGACACTCGGATCGAGGTAGATGATCATCGTGGCCTTGACGTCTGCGGCAAGCGCCGTAGATGCCATCATGGTGGCAAGACCCGCGGCCATTGCCGCGGCTTTCAACCTGGTCATTTTCATTTGCGTATCCTCCCTTTGGATGTGCAATGCGGGTCCAAAAGACCCAAGTCTCGGCTGGCGGGCTCCGACCAAAGATTTCGCCAGCCGAGGTTTTCCTCCTCATGACCGCCCTTATGGGCAGCCCGTTACCCGAACCAGGGCGCAGGACGCCCGAACGTGACGTGCACGCCCTTGAACTGGGAATACTCATCGAAGCCGTAGCGGCCGAGTTCGCGGCCAAGCCCGCTCTTCTTGTAGCCGCCGATCGGCAGTTCCGGCGTGCCGTCGATCACGCTGTTGATCCAGCAGCGGCCAGCGCGGATGCGACGGATGCTCTGCAGCGCGTTTTCGAGATTGATGGACCAGACGGAGGCCGACAGGCCGAATTCCGTGGCATTGGCCATCGCCACCGCCTCGTCCGCGGTCTTGAAGGTCAGCGTCGACAGCACCGGCCCGAAAATCTCCTCGCGGGCAATCGACATATCGGGCGTGACACCGGCAAACACCGTCGGTGCGTAGTAGAGACCGGCCTCCCTGCCGACCCTTTCGCCACCGAGCAGAAGCTTCGCGCCGGAAGCCACACCGGCCTCGACATAGGAATGCACCTTTTCCGCATGCGCCTCGGAGATCATCGCACCGATCTTGGTGCGCTCGTTCAGCGGATCGCCGAAGGTGACCTTGCGCGAGATATCGAGCAGGCGCTCCATCAGCGCATCGCGGATGCTCTCCTCGACCAGCAGGCGGCTGCCGGAAATGCAGCACTGGCCGGCATTGTGGTAGACGCCATAAGCGATGCCGTCCGCCGCAGCTTCCAGATCCGCATCGGCAAAGACGATCTGTGGCCCCTTGCCGCCGAGTTCCAGCCCGACGCGCTTGACGCTGCGCGCCGCGATCTCGCCGAGCTTGGTGCCGACGCGAACGGAGCCGGTGAAGGCAACCATGTCGATGCCCGGATCCTCTGCCAGCACCTGGCCGGCCGGATCGCCATAGCCGGTGACGACGTTGAAGACGCCATCGGGAATGCCGGCCTCGCGCGCCAGCTCCGCCATGCGGATCGAGGTGCCGGAGGTGAATTCCGACGGCTTCAACACAACAGTGCAGCCGGCGCCGATGGCCCACGGCACGCGCTCGGAGGCGATGATGAAGGGAAAATTCCACGGCGTGATGATGCCGACGACGCCGACCGGTTCGCGCAGCACGAGGCCGAGGCGGTCGTCGCCGATATTGTTGTGGCTCTGGCCTTCCAGCGCGCGGGCCTGGCCGGCGGCATAGGACCAGAGGTCGGCGCAGAAGCCGATCTCGCCACGCGCCTGGGCGATCGGCTTGCCGACCTCCAGGCTTTCGGCCAGCGCCAGCTCTTCCTGATGCACAAGGATAAGGTCCGCCACCTTGAACATCAGGCGTGAGCGCTCGGCGCCGGACATGCGCGGCCACGGGCCGGTATCGAAGGCACGGCGTGCGGCGGCTATCGCCAGGCGCACGTCATCCGCAGAAGCTTCCGGCCAAGTGCCGACAACCGCGCCGGCATGGCCGGGGCTTACCCGATCGATCGTCCGGCCGGATGCCGCATCGACGGACTTGCCATCGACAAGCATCTGATAGCGGGCTTTAATATTCAGCCGCGGATCACGGGAATCGGGTGCAATGAAATTGGACAGCAATATCGTCTTCCGGCCGGCAATAGCGCGCCAGCCCCTCCCTGTTGATCCGGTTTTCAGGCCACCGGATTTCTGTTGCACATGAATTGTATGGTACTGTATGGTGGCTCAAATTGGTTGTCAACGCATGATGGCGGGAAAAGACGTGAACCTTGAATCCCTGAAGATCGACACGGGCGAAACCGCGGCAGCGCAGGTGGAACGGGACCTGCGCGAATCCATCATCCGCCTTGAGCTCGCCCCCGGCATGCGGCTATCGGAACAGGAAATCGCCACCCGCATGGGCGTGTCGCGCCAGCCGGTGCGCGAGGCGCTGATTGCGCTCGGCAAATCGAAGCTCGTCGATATCAGGCCCAATAGAGGCACCGTCGTGGTGCGCATCTCGGCGCGGCAGATGATGGAGGCGCGCTTCGTGCGCGAGGCGATCGAGACCGCCGTCGCCCGCCGCGCCAGCGAGAGTTTTGACAGCTGGACGCGACGCAAGATCGACACCATCCTCGCCCGCCAGAAGGCTGCCCGCGACGGCGACGACCACAACGCCTTCCGCCGCGAGGACGAGCAGTTTCACATCGCCATCGCCGAGGGCGCTGGCTGTGGCCTCGCCTGGAACGCCATCTCCGACATCAAGGCGCATATGGACCGGGTCTGCAACCTGCAGCTCCGCCATCCCGATTCTATGAGCCGGCTGATCGCCGAGCATGAGGCGATCATCGACGCCATCGACACCCGCAATGCCGATACCGCCGAGGCCGCCATGCGCAGCCACCTCAACGGCATCCTCACCGACCTGCCGCAGATCGAGGCGTCCAATCCGGACCTGTTCGAGTGACGAAAACGCAAAAGGCGCGCGATTGTCATCGCGCGCCGGGAAATTCGGCCCTAGCTGAAGCGAAAGACGTTCAGCCGGCGCTGACGTAGGGCATGACCTCGAGCACGCCGCGATAGATCATGTCGAGCGAGACATAGAGAATGATCGCGAGGCCGACATAGGCGATCCAGCGATGCTTGTTGAGCAGGTTGGCAATGAAGTTCGCCGCGATGCCCATCAGCGCGATGGAGAGCGCAAGGCCGATGACCAGCACGCTCGGATGCTCGCGGGCGGCACCGGCCACAGCCAGAACGTTGTCGAGCGACATGGAGACGTCGGCGACGACGATCTGGGTCGCGGCCTGGAAGAAGGTCTTCTTCGGCGCGTTTTCGAGGCTCGCCTCTTCCGCGCTGCCATGGCCGCCGCGCAGTTCGCGCCACATCTTCCAGCAGACCCAGAGCAGAAGCAGACCGCCGGCGAGCAGCAGGCCGATGATGGCGAGCAGATGCACCGCAACCGTCGCGAAAAGGATGCGCAGCACCGTTGCCGCGATGATGCCGACGAGGATCGCCTTCTTGCGCTGCGCCGGGTCGAGACCGGCGGCGGCAAGGCCGATGACGACGGCATTGTCGCCGGCAAGAACCAGGTCGATTGCGATGACCTGCAAGAGCGCCGTCAGACCGGCAGCTGTCAGAATTTCCATGCGTCCCACCTTCCGATACGCGAGGCCGAAACGGGCCGTCCCCTGCCCGTCTGATTCCGATCAGTACCCTTTTGGATTTGCGCTTTGCAAGGCGAATACACAATTCCGTGAAAATGCCGATCGGCGGAACTGGCCCGCCGATCGCACGATGCGCAACAAAGGACCTCAGATGGCCTGAGGCATGACCCCGTCGCGTTCGATCAGTGCAAAGACCCGTTCCACCGCACAGGGAATGGGCCCAAGCACCGGCTTGCCAAAACGCGTGCGTAGCTGTTCGGCGGCCTGACCGAGCGGGCCGCCGCCGATAATCACGGCTTCGGCACTGTCCAGATCGATGCAATCGCGCACCGCACCGGCCAGTGCCTCGGCCAGAAGCCCAGCATCGGCCGCAAGCGCGAGCGGATCGCCCGCCGTGCAGCGGACGCCCGCATAGAGATGACCGAGGCCGAGATCGAACGCACGCTGATCGATGGCCTCGACGAGTTCAGGCGTCGAGGTGGCGACGGCGAACCGGCGCCCGCCTTGTGAAGCCTCGATCATCGAAGCTTCGCAGATGCCGACGACCGGCACGTTGACCTTGCGGCGAAGCTCGGCAAGGCCGGGGTCGCCGAAGGCGCTGACGATGATGCCCGCACAATCGCGTTCATGCGCCGTGCCGAGCTCGACCACCTGGGCGGCTGAAGCTGTCAGCTGCTCGGGCGTCGTGATCATCGGTGGACTGCGGTCCGCTGTCTCGGCCTTGACATCGAGCCTGCCGCCGGCTGCCCTGAGGGCGATCGCCTGCATCATGTCGCTCGTGGCAAGGGAACTGTTGGGATTGATCAACAGTATATGCGGGGCCATTTCCGTTATGCTCCTGCCTTCAGGGGTTCGACAGAGGGGATGCTTTCGTCCGTCCCTGCCGTATCTGCGCGCTGGGTGATGTCTTCCATCGACATGCCATAGGTTTCCGGGCCGAGCTGAATGCAGATCGCGAAGACCGCGTACATGGCCGCGGCAAGCCCGAACACGCCGCCCATGCCGTAATAGTCGAACAGGGCGCCCGAGATGGTCGGCACGAAGGAACCGGCCGCCGAGCCCGTCGCCAGGATGAAGGCGACGCCAAAGGCGCGGATGCGGGTCGGGAAGAGTTCCGGCGCATAGATCCAGATCGAGGTGTTCAGAAGAAGCACGAAGAACTGGAAGAGCGCCCCGAAGAACAGCACCAGATAGATGGTCGTGCCGAACTGCAGGATGGAGAGTGCGGCCAGGCAGGCGCAGACCGCACCGACCGTCAGCACCCGCTTGCGGGGGAAGTAGTAGCCGAACATCGAGGCCGCGATGGCGCCGAGCACGCTGCCCGACTGGATGACCATGCTGTAGAACAGGCTGCCCTGCAGCGTGTAGCCCATCGAGACGAAGATGACCGGCATCAGCGTCAGAACGGACAGCTGCGCGCCGTAACTCATCAGGATGGCGATGGACACCGGCACGATGCGGCCGAGGAATGGCGCACGGAAAAGTTCCTTCCAGCCGCCCTTGGCGCGCGGCGCGTCCTGCTCGTTGTCCTTGGACAGGTATTCGCGGACCACAAGTTTTTTCGGCCGGAGCGATCCGGATTCCAGCACCGAGAGCACCTGGTTCGCCTCGTCGATGCGCCCTTGCGAGGCGAGGAAACGCGGCGTTTCCGGCACGAAGCGGCGATAGAACACGACGAGCAGAGCCGGCAGCGCGAGCGAGGCGAAAAGCCAGCGCCAGCTGTCCTCGCCGGGAAAGATGCTGAAGATCATCAGGCCATAGACGGGCGCCAGGAAGTTGCCGAAGCCGCCCGCGCCGACATTGACGAGGCCGGCCGCCGTTCCGCGGAATTTCGGCGAGCAGAATTCCGACAGCATGGTGACCGCGGTCGAGATTTCACCGCCGACGCCGAAGCCGACGATCGCACGGGCAATGCACAGGAACATGAAGTCCGGCGCGAGCGCGCAGGCCGCCGAGCCGAGCGAGAACAGAAGCAGATTGATGGTCAGCATGACGCGGCGGCCGTAGCGGTCGCCGAGAATGCCCGAAAGCAGGCGACCGATGGCCGCGCTGCCGAAGGTGATCGTGTTCAGGAAGCCGATATCCGTGCCGGTCAGGCCCCAGTGCTCCTTCAGGAGCGGGCCGGACACGCCGATCGTGTTCTGCTCGAACGCGTCGAACAGGCAACCGATCAAGACCAGTGCGATAATCTGCTTGTGCGCACGTGTGACCCCGATGCGGGTCAGTGCGCCCTCCAGTTGACGGATAGCCGGCGATGATTTGCCGGACTGCACCATGCCTTCTGCTGCCATAGTCTCCTCCTCTTTGGCATCAGTATGAAAATCAATTTTCACATAATACACACGTGAAATCTATTTTTCAATAAACTTTGTTAGCGCTTTTCACAGCACGCCTTGCGAAGTCCGCCCGGTCGACTACAACCTTGATTTATCGGGAGAAGACGGTGAGCAAGATGGGTTCCACGGATCGGTCGTTTCTGTTTCGCGTGCGCGACGCGCTCGACGACCTGCATCCGGCCGAGCGGCGGCTGGGCGATTTCGTCTGCGACTTTCCGGGCGAGCTTGCCAGCTATTCCGCCTCCGAGCTTGCCAAGCTGGCACAGGTCTCCAACGCCACGGTGACGCGTTTCGTGCGCCGGCTCGGCTACGAGACCTATGAAGAGGCCCGCCGCCATGCGCGCGACGAGCGGCAGACCGGCTCCCGCCTGTTCCTCGCCGCCTCCACCGATGCGGCCGCCGAGCAATCCGTCGCCGCCCATGCCGCGCAGGGCATCGCCAATCTCGAAGGCACCTTCGCCACGATCACCGACGCGCAGGTCGATGCGGTCGCCGACGCGATCCTCAAGGCGCGCAAGACCTGGGTCCTCGGCTTTCGCAGCAGCCACGCCTTTGCCGATTACCTGCAATGGCAGATGACGCAGGTGGTGGAAAACATCGTCGCCATTCCCGGCGCCGGCCAGACGCTCGGCGAACATCTCGTCAGCGTCACCGGCGAGGATGTCGCCATCGTCTTCGGCCTGCGCCGCCGCGTCGCACATATGGAAACCATCCTGACGGCCATCGAGAAGAGCGGCGCAAAGCTGCTCTACATCACCGATGAAGGCGTCGCCCATCGCGCCAGCGCCGCCTGGCACTTCCGCTGTCAGACGCTCGCGCCCGGCGCACTGTTCAACCACGTCTCGGTCATGGCCGTCTGCCACCTCATCACGACGCGCACGATCGAACGCGCCGGCCCCGCCGGCCGCACCCGCCTGCGCGGCATCGAGCGCTTCGGCGATACGCTCGAAGAGCTGTGACGCTCAGGCCGGCGGAAGACGCCGACGGACGATGGCCGCATGGAATCGCATGCCGTGGACGAGACCGTCGTCGTTGAAATCGTAGGTAGGGTTGTGCAGCGGCGCGGATTGTTTGCCGTTGCCGAGGAAGACGAAGCAGCCGGGCACGAAATCGAGGAAGCGGGCAAAATCCTCCGAGCCCGTCATCGGCTCGCGACGCACGGCAATGGTATCAGGGGAAAAGACATCGGCCGCCGCGGCGAAAGCCTCGTCCGTCAGCGCCGCATCGTTCAGCAGCGGCACGAATTCCCTGGTATAGGTCACCTCGGCCGAGACGTTGTAGGTCAGCGCCGTGCCCTCCGTGATCACCCGCATCTGCTTTTCGATTTCCGCACTCACCTCCGGCCGGAAGCTACGGGCGTCACCCAGAATGCGCGCCAGCCCCGGCAGCGCGTTGCGCGTTCCGTCGGTGATCAGCTCGGTCACCGAGACGACGCCGATATCCGTCGGGTTCAGCCGGCGCGAGACGATCGTCTGGAGATTGGTGACCAGCGCGCAGGCCGCCACCAGCACCTCATTCGTGCCATGCGGCCGGGCAGCATGGCCGCCGACACCTTTGAGCACGATCTCGAAATTATCCTCCGCCGACATGATGGCGCCCGGGCGGGTCTCGAAATGCCCGACGGGAAGACCGGGGAGATTGTGCATTCCGTAGATCTCGTCGAACGGAAAGCGCTGCAGAATGCCGTCCTCGATCATCGCCAGCGCGCCCCGGCCCCACTCTTCCGCCGGCTGGAAGACGAAGCGCACCGTGCCGTCGAAACCGCCCTCTTCGACGAGCATTTTCGCCGCGCCGAGCAACATCGCCGTATGGCCGTCATGGCCGCAGGCATGCATGACGCCGGGTTTTTTCGAGGCATAGGCGAGGTCGCCCTGCTCGGGGATGCGCAGCGCATCCATATCCGCCCGGAGCGCGATCGAACGATTGCCGCTGCCGCGCCTCAGCGTGCCGACCACCCCCGTGCCGCCGACGCCCTCGACGACCTCGTCGAGCCCGAATTCTCGCAGCTTCGCCGCCACGAAGGCCGAAGTCTGCTTCTCCTCGAAGCCGAATTCCGGATGGGCATGGAGATGACGGCGCCAGGAGCGCATGTCGGAAACCAACTGTTCGATATCCATCGCTACTTCCCTTTCGTCAGCGTGCTGGTGACATCCAGTGGATGTGGCCGCCCGCTACGAGCGCATCGTCTTCGGTGAATTCCCTTGCCGCCGGGTTCTCGCAGCCTGGCGGCATCAGTGGAAGACGTCGTCATGCGACACCGCGCGACTGAACGTCGGCGGGCGACGCTCCGACGATCTCCCGGTAGCGGCCGGGATCGGTCGCGCCCTCCGTGTTGACGACGAGGATGCGGGCATACGGGCCGATGGAAAGGGCAGCCTTCATGTCCGGATCGGCCACGGCCTTCAGGAAGCCGGCAAGACCGACGCCGCCGCTTTCGCCGGAGACGATCACTGGATCATCCGCAACAGGATTGGCAAGGCGACGCATCACGGAAACGGCATCCTGCTCGTCCACCGTCATGAAGGCATCGGCGGCGCGCGACAGGATGCGCCAGGCGATCCGCGAGGGCTCGTAGCATTCGAGCATCGCCATGACGGTCGGCTCGCCATGTGGCACCGTCACCGGATGGCCGGCGCGCGCCGTCTCGAACAGGCAGGCCGCGCGGGCGGGATCGACGACGGTGAAGACCGGCCGTTTCTCGCCAAGGGCGATTGCCAGATGCCCCGCAACGGCCGCCGCGATGCCGCCGACGCCGGCCTGGACGAAGACATGGGTCGGCGGCGCCGGAATCTGCCGCAGAGCTTCGCGCACCAGCGCCGTATAGCCCTGCATCACCAGCCCCTGAATGCGCTCATAGCCGGGCCAGGAGGTATCGGAAACAATCGTCCAGCCGCGCTGCTCCGCGACACGCGCGGCCTCCTTTACGGAATCGTCGTAGCTGCCGGCCACGCGGATCATCTCGGCACCGAAGCGGGCGATCGCCGCCACCCGCTCATCGCTGACGCCGGAATGCACGAAGATCGCCGAGCGCGCGCCGACGAGCTGCGCGCCCTGCGCCACCGAGCGGCCATGGTTGCCATCCGTCGCGCAGGCGAAAGTCATGCCCTCCGCGATCTGCCGGATCTCGGGCGAATGCAGCGCTGCCATATCGACGACCCGCCCCAGCCGCACCTCCGCCGCTTCGAGCACGAGGCGAATGACGGCATAGGCGCCGCCAAGTGCCTTGAAGCTGCCGAGCCCCAGCCGCTGCCCTTCATCCTTCACATGGATCGTGCTGACCCCGCTCGCCGCCGCCAGGCCCGGCAGGGAAACGAGCGGCGTTTCGGCATTCTTGTCGCGGAATTGCAGGTGACGCTCGACGGCAGCGGCGGCCTCGAGACCGAGCATGTCTGCGTCGGGGCCGGCAAGCGGGCTGCGGTGGTCGGAATGGGTGTTGAGAAGAAACATGCGGGCCTCTTTTGCTGTCGCGCAGAAACATATTGCAGCACGGGCGAAAACGGCGCTGATATTTGGCAGTGTTTTTGCAAGTTTGTTTCGTGGAGCCCCTCTTTTGCCACCAGTCCCATCGCTCGACGCCTTCGACCGCAAGATCCTGGATATCCTGCAACGGGACAACACGACCCCGCAAAGAACGATCGGCGAGGCCATCAATCTCTCCGCACCGGCGGTGCAACGACGCATAAAGCGCATGACCGAGGAGGGCGTCATCCGCGCCAATGTCGCGGTCGTCGATCCCGCGGCCGTCGGCCAGTCGATCACCATTTTCGTGGAGGTCGAGGTCATCAGCGAGACGGCAGAGCAGATCGAGCAGGCCAAGCGCGAATTCGCCGCCGAACCGCAGATCCAGCAATGCTATTACGTGACCGGCGAGGCCGATTTCGTGCTGGTCATCGTCGTGCCCGCCATGGCGGATTACGAAGCCCTCACCCGCCGCCTGTTCTTCGGCAATAACAACGTCAAGCGCTTCCGCACCTTCGTGGCGATGGATCGCATCAAGGTGGGCCTGAGCGTTCCGACCTGAATTCAGCCCACCGTCTTGGCGCGCCGCCGGATGAACCAGCTATCCTTGCCGCTGCGCAACAGCGGACGTTCGATGAGGTAATAGGCGGCAAGGCCCACGGTAAGGCCGGCGCAGACCGAGAGGATGAAGGCAGTAGCCGATGGAATGCCGAGCAGTATGCCGGCCTTGGCGACGATGGAAATCGCGAATGTGTGCCAAAGATAGATGGAGTAGGACGCGTCACCAAGCATGACGGGAATCGCAAGACGCGGAATGCCGCCCTGTTTTTCCAGGGCGACGGTGCCATAGACCAGCGCGCAGGCAAGCGGTCCACAGATCCATTCGTCGAAGGGCAGCCGCAGCACGCCGATGGCAGTAAAGCCGGCAAGGCCGAGGCCGATGAGCGCGAAGGCCAGCGGGCGGCCCGGAACCCGGCCGTCGAGCCACAAACGAGCGATCAGCATGCCGGCGACGAATTCGAGGATGATCGGGCGGGTGTAGGCGAGGAAGAGCGAGGCATCGCTCTCGACTACGAGGCCGAGGGCGACCAGCAGGCCGAATATCCCGGCCATGCTCCAAAGCCGCAACCGTAGCGGCAGGGCAAGGCAGGCGGCGAAGACGAGGTAGAAGAACATCTCGTAATTCAGTGTCCAGCCCTGCACGAGCACCGGCCAGATCTCGCCGCTGCTCGGAGAACGGAGCGGCACGAAGAAAAGCGAGGCGGCGACGTGGCCGGCCGTCAGCACGAGACTGGGAAAAAGCCCCACCAGAGCGCCCGCCACCATGACGCCCGTCGCCAACCAATAGACCGGCACGATGCGGCTGATGCGATCGAGGAGAAAGCGCCCGGGCGAGACCGGGCGCCGCTCGACGATCACCCACATGATGAAGCCGCTGATGACGAAGAAGACATCGACGCCGGCCGCACCGATGGCGAAGGCGTGACCGGTGCGCTCCGCCGCATGGAAGAAGACGACGGCCAGTGCTGCGAAGGCGCGCAGATATTGCACGCCATAGAGGGTGCCGGACGAAGGCCTTGCCGTCATGCGAAGGCCGTCCTGTAGGGAGCAGACCTCTGGACAGGGCGGCGGCGACCGTCGGCCAGTTTGCCGGCGGCGAAATAGAGCAGGAACGAGCCGACATGGTAGGGATTGAGGATATCGATCTCCACGAAGGTGCGCACGGCGAGCAGCGCCGCGACGGTGAAGAGCACCAGCGCCTCCGCGTCACGTGCCGCCGAAAGCAGCCGGCCGAGATGCCCGGCAAGGGTGACGACGAGCACCATCGTCAGAAGCAGGCAACCGACGAGGCCCGTTTCGACGGTGGCGGCGATGAAGGTGTTGTGAAAATGGAACCCGCTGCGCCCGGAGATGAAGAAATCCGCCCAGAGCTTTTCCGCAAGCGCAAAGCCCTGCACCCAGAACGCCTGATAGCCGATGCCGGCAACGGGCGCTTCGCCCGCCGTCTCGATGCCCTGCTGCCAGAGATAGGTGCGGCCGGTCAGCGTCGCATCCTTGCCGAAGGCGCCGAGCACCATTTCATAACCGCCGCCATAGGCACCGGCGATGACGATGAACACGGCCAGAACGGCGAGCGCCAGGAACAGCATTTTGCGATGGCGGGGTGCCAGTCTTTCCAGCGCCCTGAGCGCGAGACAAAGGCCGGCAATGGCAACGGTCGTCAGCACCGAAGTGGCCGATTGCGACGCCTTGAGGCAATAGAGCGCGACCAGCACACAGCCGATGGCGGCAAGCTTCCACAGGCCGCGCTCGACGCCGAGAAAGAGCGCGGCGAAGGCGAAGAGCACCGCCAGCGAGGCATAGAATCCAAGCTGGTTCTTCGAGGCGAAGGCCCCGACGAAACTGTAGGTGCCGTCGAGCGGATCGAGGTGATAGACGCCGAAGACCATCGAGTAGAGCAGCACCAATGCCGTACCGATCAGACCACCGCGCACCAGTGTGCGTGTATCGACGACGCGCATAGCGATCAGCGCGCAGACGACATGCGAGAGATATTGCACGCCGGCCCGCGCCGTGGTGCCCGGCGCCTGCGACCAGAAGACGGAAAGGCAGGCGAAAAGCGCGAAGGCGAAGATCCATGCATATCGTGCATAATTGCCGAGCACGCGCCGGTAATCCACGGCGACGAGCGGCATCCACAGCGCGTAATAGGCCAGGATGGAGGCCTGCCCGAAGCGGAAGGAATAGGCGAAGACGAAGAAGGACAGGGCGATGGCGAACGCAGCATAGGCCTCGTTGCCATCGGGTCCGATCAGGCGCGTCTTCGCAATCCGCATCGCCGAAGCCTCACTGCGTCGCCAGATCGAGTTCCACCTTCACGACGTCCCCCGGCAGGACCGGCGTCGTTTCGGTGGCGCGGATCTGCTCGGCCTTGCCCTTGACCGTGCGCAGGATCGAATAGCCGATATTGTCGGCGCTCATCCCACCCTTCAGCGAGGCGGCATCGGCCGACTGCATCAGTGCCTCCGACATCAGGTCGCGGCTCGTGCCAAGCTTCAGCGTCAGCGTGTCCAGCTCCTGCTCGGTGTTCTGCAATTCCTGCGCCAGGGTGGCGTCCCAGTCGTTCTGCAGATTGGTTTCGTCCTGCGTCGCCTTGTTGATGTCTTGCTTGGCCTTGAGAGAGGCCGTGTCGATGTCAAGCAGTGCCGCTTGCAGATCGGCGGTGCGCTGTTCGAGCGCGAGCCGCCGGGAACTGATCGCGAGCCCCTTCTCGGCGAGCGAATCCACCTTGGAAAGGTCGCCTTGCACGAGTTCCAGCTGGCGCGTCTGGGTTTCCGATTTCTTGCCGAGCGCATCGATCTCGTTGGTGAGCAGCGATTTCAGGTCGGCGAGCGCGGTCAATTGCAGCCGCAGCCGCTTTTCGCGCGAGGTCATCAACGCCTTTTCGCTTTCGAGGATCGCACGCGCCTCGTCCGAGTTGCCGAGCTCCTTGGGCGTGACGATCTCGTTTGCCCCGCTCATCTCGGCGGCAATTCGGGCGCGGCGGATGAGGAGGCGGTTGCGCTCCGCGACCCGCACGGCCGCCTCGCCTTCGGAGCGCAGGAAATCGCGCGCGAAACGCTGGCCGGGATCGCCGCGCTTGAGGCCGCCGCTGAGGCTGACGGCCTTGAGCACGGTCAGGCCCGGCGCGAAGGGATAGGCGCCGGGTGTCTGCACCTCGCCGGAGAGATAGACCGGCCGGTATTCGGCGATTTCCACCGAGGCGGAGGGAAGATCCTTCAGGCCGAAGAGGACCTGCATCTTCCTGCCGATATCCTCGGCAAGTTCGGCGGAGGTGCGCCCGTCCGCCGGCAGTTGGCCGATAAAGGGCAGCGAGAGCGCGCCATCAGCGCCGATGGCATAGTCGCCGCTCACCGCGCTCCAGTCGCGGATGGCGCCTTCGGCGGTCTGCCATTCGGCGACGCGTATACGCAGCTTGTCCATCACGCCGAGCCGGTATTCCTCCGCGGAGGCTGCGGCAGGCGCGGCAAAGGCGAAGGCGAGGCAAAGCCCGCCGAGGACTTTGACAGAAAAGGCGGTCGCGGCGGATGCCGCGGTCGAATTCGTCTTCATGAAAATCCCTCTCTTCGAGCGTTTTCGCCCATCCGGCTTGCCGGACGGGCGCGGGAACACTTCGGATCAGTAGCTGCCGCGGGAAAGGCAGACGGCCGGGATGGTGCGCGCGACGATCATGAGATCGCTGGTCAGCGACCAGTTGCGCACATAATGGGTGTCGAAGGCGACGCGCGTTTCGTAGGACACGTCGTTGCGCCCGCTGACCTGCCACAGGCCGGTCAGGCCGGGACGGGTCTGGAGATAGTAGACGGCGGAGCCTTCATAGAGCTGCAGCTCATCTTCCACCACCGGGCGCGGGCCGACAAGGCTCATCTCGCCCCTGACAATGTTGATGAGCTGCGGCAGTTCATCCAGGCTCAGCTTGCGCAGCACGGTTCCGACCACGGTGACGCGGGGATCGTGCTGCAACTTGCGCGTGGTGCGCCATTCCTCGCCGGCGGCCGGGTTATCCTCCAGATAGGCCTGGAGAAGCGCATCGCCATTTTCCGCCATGGTGCGGAATTTCAGGCAACGGAAACTCGATCCGTTATAGCCGATGCGGCGGTGGCCATAGAAGACCTTGCCGCCGTCGGACAGTTTCACGAGGGTCATGATCAGCACGAAGATCGGGCTGAGCACGATGAGGGCGGCCAGTGCCACCAGAATGTCAAAGCTCCGTTTCGATATTCCCCCTACCGGCGGAGCGCCGGATATTGACGAACTGAAAAACGGCGAACTGGCCGATCGGGTCGCGGACTTCATAGAGATGGCTCCATTGGATTTGCGATTTGGTCGGGTCCTTGGGACGCGTTCCTGCATCCAACGGGGAGTGTATGGTCACAGTTTGTTTTTTGAAGCGTGATCGGTGGACAAAGAAACCGGGGTGGGAATTTCAGAAGATTACCATCTCCTAATTTTGTGATTTTGTTCTCTACCCGACAGTATCCCTGGTCGGCAGGCCGAAGCATCTTGCGTCTTTTTCACACATGAAATTCGCGGAGCTTTTCTTTCATCACTTCTTTTGACGTGACCGGCCTCTCATCTTTTACACGCTTCTACCTGAAATGGCGCGACAACATGCACCGTGACTGGCAGATAGACGTTCATCACAAAGGATTTTTTGCATCGCAATATTATTTTGCATTGCAAAATTTTCCATTAGAATCCACTCAAATTGTAACAAAAGTTGATCGCGGCCCGTCGCGTGCGCAACCCATCGGATGCAGCCCAAAATCACGATTTCCCGCCATCAGGGAGGCGGTGGTCCCGACTTTGTCCAACCGTGTCGGAATAGGGGCAGGAACGGGGCAGATGATTCTGCCGGATGGCACTGCGCGGTAACGGAAGCACAACACAATTGGGCGAAAAGCAGGAACCAGGGCCGCATGCGACTGGTTAATACCAAAGATTGCACGGCAGACAGCGGCCCCGTATAGTCTCCCGTGAGCCTCAGAGGAGAAGGCAGATCCACCGATGAAACGTGCGCCGGAAACGAAATGGCGGGACAGCCCGGCCTTTGGGCCGCGTTTCTTCCTGAGCATGTGTTTCGCGCTCGTGGCTTTCGCGATCGTCACCTACCTCTCCACCGGCTCGCTTGCGACGACCGCGATCCAGACGGTGATCTGCGCCGTGCTGATCCAGATCGGTTATTTCCTCGCGCTGCTGTTCATAACCTGGCGCACCGCGAAGGCCCGCAAGGCCGAACTAGAGGGTGCCGCCCGCGGCAAAACCGGGCTGGAAGGCACCAAGCCGTCGGTGCCCGTGTCGATGAACGAGCCGGGCCACTCGCAGTCCTGATTGCGCAACCGCTTTCGCCAAGCCGTTTTTGTGCCCACTTCGCCTTTCATGCTGCATTGCAGCGCGGCTCGCTCCGCGCATGGTTCAACGCGTGAAAGGGGATCGTCGTGACCCAGGAAGACAAGGTCTGCGTCATCATTGCCGCGAGGAATGCGCAGGACACGATCGGCCGGGCCGTGCGCTCGGCGCTTGCCGAGCCTGAAGTCGCCGAGGTGATCGTGGTCGATGACAGCTCGGACGACCGCACCATGGCCGCCGCCGCCGAAGCCGACGATGGCAGCAAGCGGCTCGATGTCATCCGCTTCAAGGTCAATCGCGGGCCATCGGCCGCGCGCAATCACGCGATCGCCATTTCCCGCGCACCGCTGATCGCCATTCTTGATGCGGACGATTTCTTCTTTCCCGGCCGCTTCCGCCGCATGCTCGCCTGCAAGGACTGGGACTTCATCGCCGACAATATCGCCTTCATGGAAAAAGCCGACCCAGCGCATCCGCCGGCCGATTTCGCCCCGAACCCGCGCCGGCTGGATCTCGAAGCCTTCGTGCTCGGCAATATCTCGCGCCGTGGCGCGCCGCGCGGGGAGCTAGGCTTCCTGAAACCGGTCATGCGCCGCGCCTTTCTCGATGCGCATGATCTGCGCTACCGCGAGGACATGCGGCTTGGCGAGGACTATGAACTCTATGTCCGCGCGCTGATCGCCGGCGCGCGCTACACGGTCATCGAAAGCTGCGGCTATGGCGCGATCGTGCGGGCCAATTCACTGAGCGGCCAGCATCGCACCAAGGATCTCGAAACCCTGTTTGAGGCCGAACGCACTATCCTCTCGGCCGGCAATGTGCCTCCTCATGCCGCGGATGCGCTGCGCCGCCACTGCCGGCAAATCGGTCGGCGCCATGCGCTACGCCATTTCCTGGATCGCAAGCGCGAGGGCGGCCCGGGCGCGGCCCTTGCTTATGCCCTGGAAAACCCGGCCAACCTGCCCGCCATTACCGGCGGCATTTTCCGCGACAAGCTGGAGGCCGCCCACCGCCGCGTTCGCCCCCGGCAGCCCGTCCCCCAGGCCGGGCTGCGCTATCTGCTGACGACCGACTAAAAATAGTCGCGCCGCACATCCTCCAGCACCGCATAGAGCCGCTCCTTGCGCTCGGACAGGCGCGCATCGGTGCTGAGTTGCGGTTCGGCGCGGCTTGCCTGCCAGAGCGCCAGGGTCGAGGGGGCGGCGAGCATCTGCTTAGCCGCAAGGCGCAAGCCACCGCGCGGCGTGGCCTGTGCGACGGCAACGGCGGCCTGCCCTCTCCCGGCAAACGTCGCGCCGTCATAATCGACGCCCCAGAAGCGGGCGCCTTTGATGATCGCTTCGGCGCGGGTGGAGATGGGAATGCGGCGCGGCCGATGCTCGACACCGAGCGTCGCCGCCCAATCCTGCCATTTGAAGCTGTTGATATTGGCCGAGGTGCTGACGGCGACCCACGGCACGCGGAAGGCATCGGCCAGGATCGCGCCATGCATGGATTCGGCGATGACAAGCTCGGATTGCGCGATCTCGCGGATCACATCCTTCGCCTCGCCGCGCGGATCGATATAGTGCATGCCCGCGGTCGCGCAGACGACCGGCCAGAGCCCAGCCACCGCCGATTCCCAATGGGGCACGAAGGCGCAAGGATAACGCTTCGGCCGGTTTGCGAATTCCGGCATGTCGGCGACCAGCACCGCCGGGTCGACGATACCGAGATGTTCCGGCACGCCGACTTTCCCGGCCGTCAGCGGCCCGCGCACGCAGCGGATGTCCCAGAGATCCTTGTCGCGCATATCCGGCAGAACACCATAGCCGAAGCCGCTGCCGAGCACGAGCTTCCGCCCTTCCTCGGGCAGGAGGGTCTTGGTCAGCACCGTGCCGACGCCGACGAGCAGCACGTCCGGGTGCACCTCGCGAAACCCCGGCAACAGGAAATCCCAAAGCCAGAGATTGAGGTCGTCACCGAAATTGCCGTGCTGCGATTCCCAGTAATAGGGCTTCATGTCCTCTCCTTGGAAAACGGTGGGTCAGCGGGAAAACTTGCCGACGGCAAGCGCGAAAACGCTGGTGAAGAGGCGCGGATCGCGCACCGCCCAGCGGGCGAGCATGTCGAACTGCGGCAGTTTGCGGTGGCGCACGCGCCGCGCCTGGCTCCACAGCGCCTGGCGCCGCGCCGTCTGCTTGTAGGCGCGCAGAGAGGCGATCTCCGCCGGGCGTTCGGCAAAACGCTGCTCCAGCCGGTCGAGCGCCACCCAGGTGTTGAACTGCTGGCGCAGGAACTGCGGTGAATCGTTATCGACACCGTGGAAGATATTGAGCCCCTCGCCGCGCACCGCGCCGGCCGCCGCACTCAACACGACCCGCCGGGCGGCCAGCACGCAATCGCAGAAAAACAGCACGTCTTCCGCCGCAAGCCGGAGTGCCGCGTCGAAACGCACGCGCTCGATCAGCGGCCGGCCGATGACCATCGCGGAGAGGTGAAGGAAGCTCCAGTTCTTCAGCATGACCTGCGTCAGGCCGGGGATTTCGAGGAGAAGCGGATCGTCCGAAAGGCGCACCACGGCCTCGGTCTTTTCGAGGTCGGCGACACCGAAATGGTAGTAGAAGGCGTCGCTGCCGGTGATCGAGGCGAAGTAGCAGTTCGCGTCAAATTGCGACATCGCGCCGACGGCATTTTCGAGGTGATCGGGCGTCCAGCTATCGTCCGAATCAAGGAAGGCGACGAGGTCGGATTCCGGGGGCACATGGTCGAGCCCGGTGTTGCGTGCACCGCCCGGACCGGCATTTTCCTGACGCACGATACGCAGGCGGGCACGCTCTTCATCGGAAAATCCGATGATGTCGCCATCGGCGGGATAGGGCGATTCATCATCGACGACAATGACATTGAAGTCTTTGAATTTTTGGGAAAAAACAGACGTCAGCGCACGCCTTAGAATGCCCGGTTCCTTCTGGTAGAACGGAATAATAACTGTCAGCTTCGCCATGTTTTCGTCCCTGTGTTCTCTCTAGAAAGACGTTCGTCTGGTCTCCTCCCACCGGGGCGCGGCCGTTTCCGGCGCAGGCTTGTCGTCGTCGTCAAAGCTCCTCTTGCGATACAGGATCCCGCTATGTCCCCGCCCGTGAATGCCAAATCGGTCACCCGAAATGTCGGCTGGAGTCTCCTATCCAAGACAAGCACATTCGGGCTTAAATTTGTCACCGTGCCGATTTTGGCCCGTCTGCTGACGCCAGAAGAGTTCGGCGGCGTCGCCGTCGCACTGGCCGTCGTGCAGTTTCTCGCGATGATCGGCGGGGCGGGTCTCGCCTCCGCCTTGATCCTCGAACCCGATGAAGACGAGGAGACGATCCACTCGGTTTTCTGGGCCAATCTCGCCTTCGCCTGCCTGATGGCGGCGGGGCTCTACATCTGGGCCGAGCCGCTCGCCGGCTGGTTCGGCGCGGCCGATGCGGCCTACCTGCTGCGCCTCATGTGCCTGCTCATTCCGCTCCAGCTTGCCGGCGACGTGGCCTATGCACTGGTCGCCCGGCGCATGCAGTTCAGCCGGGATGCGCTGTGGAGCATGATCTCCGAATCGATAGCGGCCATCGTCGCCGTCATCCTGGCGCTGGCCGGTTTCGGCGTCTGGGCGCTCGTCGCCCAACTTTTCGTCGCGGGTATCATCCGGCTTGCCGGCCTCTTCTTCGTGTCGCGCTATCTGCCGCGTTTCCAGTTTCGCGCCGAAGGCGTCGTCCGCCTGGGGCGTTTCAGCCTTGGCCTGATGGGCTCGGAGGTCGCCAATTTCGTGACCTTCCAGTCGCCCATGGTGGTGATATCGCGCTTCCTTGGCCTCGCCGATGCCGGCGCCTATTCCGCCGCCAACCGCTTTTCCAGCATTCCCAACCAGGTCGTGCTGTCGGGCGTCATGGGCGTGCTGTTTCCCGCCTTCAGCGCGATGATGCATGATAGGAAGCGCCGCTCGCAGGCGCTAATGCTGAGCACACAGGTGACGACGCTGCTGCTCGCCCCCATGATGTTCGGCCTCTGGGCACTTGCCGAACCCGCCATGCTGCTCTTATTCGGCCCGCAATGGGCCGCCGCCTGGCCGGTGCTCGGACTGCTCGCGCTCTCCAAGGGGCTGCTCACCCCCTGCAGCACCTTCATCCCCTATCTCAAGGGGGCCGGCCGTGGCGGCGCGCTGTTCTGGTGGGCCATCGGCCGCGCCGTCGCAACGACCGCCGCGGTCGTCTTCGGCGCCTATAACGGCACGCTCATCGAGGCGATGGTGGCGCTCTGCCTCGTCAACGCCGTCGTTCTCGTCGGCTATTCCTGGGTCGTCTTCCGAGCGGACCAGACGCCCTTCCTCTCCGGCTTCTACCGCTCGGTCCGCCCGATGCTGACGGCCGTGCTGATGGCGCTGGCCGTGCGCGCAGCCCTCGAACACGGTCTCGCCCCGCATTTTCATCCCGTCCTGCAGGTCGCCCTCGGCATTGCACTCGGCGGCGTGATCTACGCGGCCCTCACCCTTCTCACCGAACGGCCGCTCTTGAAAAAGCTCCTCGATCTCGTTCGCCGGCCGAAGATCGCCGCTGCCGCCGGCGTGCCTTGAGGCCGCCCCAATTCGACAACCCCCGGCCGCAATCACAGCCATCCTCGACAGAAGGCAGGAGGAACCACAAAAAAGTTTCGGCGCCGCCTGCACCCACAAATTGCGCCTAAATCAGTATATTTGAATGGACCTCTAAGTATTGCAGGACCGGGGATCGAACTTCCTCCGCGACGGCGAAACAGACGTCCCGTCCGCGCCGTTATCGCCGCGATATATGCTGCAATGCAACCTTCCCTGCCGATAAATTTGCTGCATCGCCATATTTTTTGCCGCCCTGTCGCCCACACTCCTCTTCGTAGGCTCCAGTCTGCTCTTGTTTGAACGCCGTCCAGGGGGATCGGCTCACCAGAGGGGTGACGGACATCGTGACCATCGACGCGACCGTTTCAGCGCGCATCAACCTGATGCGCATCGTGCTGATATCAGGGATCATCTTCGTGCATGTTCCCCACGACCCGGCAACGAGCCCTTATCTCGGCACGTTCGGCGGGCTGGACTGGCTGCGCGTGTTCCTCGCCGACAGCCTGTTCCGCATCGGCGTGCCGTGCCTCAGCGCCATCTCCGGCTACCTGCTCTTCCATCGCGGGCTCGAAGGCTTCGATTACCGCAAGACGCTCAGCAGCAAGGCCTCGACCATCTTCCTGCCTTTCCTGTTGTGGAATACGGCCTTTCTCGTGCTGGTCTACGGCGCGCAATCGCGCGGCATCGGCTTCGGCTACCTGCCTGACGTCGTGCATGCCGGCCCGCGCGAATGGATGAACCTCGCGTTGGCCATCGAAAGCTGGCCGATCAACATCCCGCTCTATTTCCTGCGCGACCTTCTGCTGTGCCTGCTACTGTCGCCGCTCATCGCCGTCCTCGTCCTGCGCTATCCGCGCATCGTGCTTGCGCTGATGCTGGCCTATGCGGTGCTGCCGCTGCCGAACGGCATCTTTCTGAAGAAATCCATCCTGTTCGGCTTCAGCTTCGGTGTCGCCATGGCGCTGCACCGCGTCGACATCACCCGCCTGGACCGCTGTGCCGCCCTGATCGTCGCCGCCGTTCTGGCGATGGCTGTTCTGCTCTCTTTCGCGCTTTATGCCTTCGGCCCGGATTTTCCGGTCTGGCTCGACATGCTGCGCAGCCTTTCCGCCATTGCCGGCATCTTCTGCGCCTGGGCGCTCTCGGCCCTGATGATCCGCACCGACCTCGGCCAGGCCCTGTCGCGGCTCGGCGGCCTGAGCTTCTGGATTTTCTGCGGACACTATCCGCTGCTCATCCTGTTCTGGATGGTCTGGAACCGGCTCGGCATTGCCGATTACCCGCTGTTCTATGCCACGTCCCCGGTTCTGGCGCTTGCCATCCTCATTTCCACCCACGCCGCGGCACGACGCTTTGCCCCCGCCCTTGCCGCCATCCTCACCGGCCGCCGCGCAGGCGGCCAGAAACGGCCCGTGGCCGGCCATCCGCAGATGAAGCCCGACGGCTCCATCGCCCAACGGAGGTAAACATGACCCTTTTTCCGAAAAAGGCGCTCTGCGCCGCTGCCCTCCTGCTTTCCGCCGCTCCGCTCGCCGCGCAGGAAGGCGGTAACGGCACCTCCTTCGTCGAAGAATTCGACACGCTCGATACCAGCAGATGGTACGTTTCCGATGGCTGGAACAACGGAAAACATCAGAACTGCACCTGGTCGAAGGATCAGGTGGCCGTCGACGGCGGCAAGCTGACGCTCTCCTTCGATGCAAAGCCGGCGGGCGAACGGGATTATTCCTGCGGGGAGGTGCAGGCCCGCAAGCGCTACGGCTACGGCACCTACGAGGTGCGCATGAAGGCCGCGACGGGCTCCGGGCTGAACTCCGCCTTCTTCAGCTATATCGGCCCCGCCGACAAGAAGCCGCATGACGAGATCGACTTCGAGGTCCTTGGCAAGGACACGAGCCGCGTGCAGCTCAACCAGTATGTCGCCGGCAAGGGCGGCCATGAAAAACTGGTGCCGGTCGATGGTGGTGCGGACAGCGGTTTCAACGACTATGCCTTCGTCTGGCAGAAGGATCGCCTGCGCTACTACATCAACGGCGCGCTCGTGCATGAGGTGACGGACGCCGCAAAACTGCCGTCCAACGCCCAGAAGATCTTCCTCTCGCTCTGGGGCACCGACACGTTGTCCGACTGGATGGGCCGTTTCGCCTTTGCCGGCAAGGCGACGCTCGAGGTCGAGCGCATCGCCTTTACCGCCGAGGGCGATCGATGCCAGTTCGACGGCTCCGTCGCCTGCCTCACGAATTGACGGAGACGCCTATGCTGAGGGTTCTCTACCTCGTTCATGACCTTTCCGATCCCGCCGTCCGCCGGCGGGTGCTGATGCTGACCGCGGGTGGTGCGACGGTCACGCTCGCCGGCTTCCGGCGCGGCGAGAACCGCCTCGCCGAGATCGAAGGTGTCACACCGCTGGAACTCGGCGCGACCGCGGATGCCCGCTTTGCCCAACGCCTCCTCGCGGTAGCCGGGGCAGCGGCCAAGCTCCCGCACTTGCTCGCCGGCCTTGTCCGGCCGGATGTCATTCTGGCGCGCAACCTCGAAATGCTGGCGCTTGCCAATCGCGCCTCCGGACATTTCGGCGGCGTGCCGATCGCCTATGAGTGCCTCGACGTGCATCGCCTGATGCTGGACAAGGGGCTTGCCGGCACGACTCTGCGTGCGGCGGAACGCCATTTCGGCCGCGATGCCCGTCTGCTCGTCACCAGTTCCCCGGCCTTCGTGGAACACTATTTCAAGCCGCTGTCCGGCATCCGCGCGCCGGTCCATCTTCTGGAAAACCAGGTTTTGGAGCTCGACGACAGCGAACCGGCCATGCAAACCCGCACCCGGCCGGACGGCGCGCCATGGCGCATCGGCTGGTTCGGCGCGATCCGCTGCCGCAACTCGCTCGACCTGCTGGCCGCCTTTACGCGGCACATGGAGGGACGCGTCGAGGTCCTCCTGCGCGGCCGGCCGGTGCGCAGCGAATTCGACGATTTCGACGGCCTTGTCGCCCGCGAACCCTATCTGCGTTTCGAAGGCCCCTATCGCAATCCGGAAGACCTTTCCGTCCTCTATGCGAATGTCGATTTCACCTGGGCTGTGGATTTCTTCGAGGAGGGGCAGAACTCGCTCTGGCTCCTGCCGAACCGGCTCTACGAGGGCTGCCGCCACGGCGCCCTGCCGATCGTTCTCGACGGGACCGAGACGGCGCGGCTGGCCACGCAGCACGGCGTCGGTATCGCGCTTGCCGATGCGCGGCTCGAAACCCTGATCGAGCGTTTCACCAGCTTCGATGAGGCCGCCTATCAGGTGCTTCATGCCAATCTCGTCGCAGGCGGTCCCCGGCCCTGGATCCTCGACCGCGCCGATTGCGCCGCCTTCGTCCAGCGCCTCGCCGCGCTGCGTCAGCCGGCGACGCCGCATCCCGCTCCTTCCCTCATCGCCAGCAAAGTGGCCAGCGAGGTAAATTGCCATGACCGTTGACGAAGCCGCAGCCGTGCGCTGCCTGATCGTGATCCCGTGCCTCAACGAGGCGCCCTATCTCGAATCGCTGGTGAGCCAGCTCGAACCGACCCTTGCGGACCTCAACGCGACGCTGGTCGTCGTCGATGGCGGCAGCACGGACGGCACCCGGGATATCGCCCGCAGCCTCGCCGCCCGCCTGCCGAAAATGCACGTGCTCGACAATCCCAGGCGCATCCAGAGTGCTGCCATCAACCTCGCCATCGAGGCCTTCGGCGTCGAGCACGACTATATGATCCGCATCGATGCGCACGGTACCTATCCAAGGGACTATTGCCGCGTGCTGGTGGAGGACGCGCTGGAGACGGGGGCGGATTCCGTCGTGGTCGCCATGCAGACCGTCGGCTTCGGCACGTTCCAGAAGGCGACCGCCGTCGCGCAGAATTCCGTGCTGGGCAATGGCGGAGCCAAGCATCGCGTCGGCGCCGAAAGCCACTGGGCCGACCACGGCCACCACGCGCTGATGCGCATCGCCGCCTTCCGCGCGGTCGGCGGCTACGACGAGAGTTTCACCGCAAACGAGGATGCCGAATGCGATTACCGGCTCAATCAGGCGGGCTACCGGATCTGGATGACGGCGCGCACCAGCATGATCTACTATCCGCGTGCCAGCGCCCTGCCGCTCTTCAAGCAGTATTTCGGCTATGGCCGTGGCCGCGCGCGCAATTTCCTGAAACACCGCGCGCGACCAAGCCTGCGCCAGATGCTGCCCTTGATGGTGGCGCCCGTCGCCGCCGGCGCCTTTCTGGCGGCCTTGACCTGGATTGCCGCCGTACCCTTTGTCCTGTGGGCCGCCGCCTGCCTTGGCTATGGCGCGTGGATGGCGCTCGGCCAGCGCAACCCCTATGGCCCGCTTGCCGCCATCTCGGCCATGATCATGCATTTCGCCTGGTCGGCCGGCTTCTGGCGCGAACTGCTCGACATCCGCCAGCGGAGGATGCCGGCATGAGCGCACCCATCAAAATCGACATCGCCGTCTGCACCTTCCGTCGCGAGATCCTGACGGAAACGCTCGCCTCGCTGGCAACATTGAAGGTGCCGCAGGGCGTCCGCCTCCGCGTCATCGTCGCCGACAATGACGTCGAGCCGAGCGCCTATCCGCGTGTCGCGGCAGCTGCGGACTGGATGCCTGTCGAGGTCGCCTATGTCCATTGCCCGGCCGGCAACATCTCGCTTGCCCGCAATGCCTGCCTCGACAACAGCGATGCCGATTTCCTCGCTTTCGTCGATGACGACGAGACGGTGGAACCGCAATGGCTGGCCCGTCTGCTCTATGCGGCGGAGCTCAACGGCGCGGATGTGGTGCTCGGCCCCGTCCGCGCGCTCTATGCGCCCGGAACGCCCGACTGGATGCGGCGCGGCGATTTCCACGCCACCCGCCCCGTCTGGGTGAAGGGCGAGATCCGCACCGGCTATACCTGCAATGTGCTGATGCGGTTGGCTGCGCCCTCCGTCGCCGGCCGGCGCTTCGATCTTGCGCTCGGACGCAGCGGCGGCGAGGATTCTGCCTTCTTCAGCGGGGTCTACGATGCCGGCGGCCGCATCACCTTTGCCGCCGATGCCTGGGTGGAGGAATCCGTGCCGGTCGCCCGCGCGCGCTTCGCATGGCTGGCGCAGCGCCGGCTGCGCATGGGCCAGACCCATGGCCGGCTGCTGGCCGAACGGCGGGATGGTCTGGCGCGTATCAAGGCTGCCGCCCTTGCCGGGGCGAAATGCGCGACCTGCCTCACGGGTGCGGCTGCCTTCGTGCTGTTCCCCATCCGCCGCAACCGCTTCCTGCTGCGCGGCCTGCTGCATGCCGGCGCGATCGGAGGCCTCTTCGGCACCCGCGCCATCGAACCCTATGGCAAGCTGGAGGCCGTGCGATGACCGGCCCCGACGTCAGCGTTGTCATCGCCGCCTATAACGCGGCCGATACGATCGAGCACGCCATCCGTAGCGCCCTTGCGCAGCAGGGCGTCACCGTGGAGGTGATCGTCGCCGACGATTGTTCGACGGATGCGACGCGTGCCACCGTCGCTGCGCTCGCCGATCCGGCCGTCCGGCTCGTCGCGCTCGAGCGCAACCGCGGCCCCGGCGGCGCGCGCAATGCCGGTTTCGCGGCAGCGCGCGGCCGCTGGATCGCCGTGCTCGATGCCGACGACACGATGCAGCCGGACCGGCTTTGCCGCATGATCACGGCCGCCGACCGGGATGACGCCGCGCTCGTGGTCGATAACCTCTTCGTCCTGCATGCCGATGGCCGGATCGAGACCATGTTCGCGGATGCGCTGCTTGCCCGCACCCCGCGGATCGCGCTTGCCGATTTCATCGATTCCAACCGGATTTTCCGCAGCACGCATAATTTCGGCTACATGAAGCCGATCTTACGCCGTGCCTTTCTGGAGGACAACGACCTCCTCTATGACGAGGCGCTGCGGATCGGCGAGGACTACCTGCTGTTTGCCGCCGCGCTTGCCGCCGGTGGCCGCTGCGTGGTCGTGCCGGCGCCCGGCTATATCTACCACATCCGCGAAGGCTCGATTTCGCGCGTGCTGCATCTCCATCACGTCGAGGCCATGCTGGCCGGCGACCGGCGCTTCCTCGCCCGCTTTCCGCTGGCGGGCGAAGCCGCAGCCGCCCAGCGTCGCCGTACGCGCAATCTGCAGGAAACGCGCGCGTTTCTCGCGCTGGTCCAGCATCTCAAGAACCGGTCGTTCGGGCCTGCACTCAGGGCGGCGCTCGGCGATCCCGTCGCACTCCGGCATCTGGCGATGCCGGTTGCAGCCCGGTGGCGCCGTCTCGTGACGCCACCCCATCGCACGACGGCCGCGCCCCGCGCGGCCCCCTCCCCCGCGACAGCGCAGGATTATGCGCTAGAGAACAAAGGATAATGCCATGGAGCGAACCAGAACCGTCCGCAAGGCCATCATTCCCGTCGCCGGCAACGGAACCCGCTTCCTGCCGGCCACCAAGGCCATGCCGAAGGAAATGCTGACCATCGTCGACCGCCCCGTCGTGCAATATGCCCTCGACGAGGCGCGCGAGGCCGGCATCGAGCATGTCGTCTTCGTCACCAGCCGCAACAAGCAGGTCATCGAGGACCATTTCGACGACACGCCGGAGCTGATCTCCTCGCTCGAAAAATCCGGCAAGGACGACAAGGTCCGCGAACTCGGCGAACTCCTGCCGCAGGCCGGATCGGTCAGCTTCACCCGCCAGCAGGCGCCGCTCGGGCTTGGCCATGCCGTCTGGTGCGCCCGTGACGTCATCGGCGACGAGCCTTTCGCGCTGCTGCTTCCCGACATGATCTCTTACGGCCCGCGCGGCTGCCTTTCCGGCCTGATGGACCTC
Organism: Shinella sp. 20P9.1.1; assembly: GCF_057798995.1. NCBI lineage: Bacteria > Pseudomonadati > Pseudomonadota > Alphaproteobacteria > Hyphomicrobiales > Rhizobiaceae > Shinella > Shinella sp. 20P9.1.1. Next base: position 517,469 of record NZ_JBYOLC010000001.1, on the reverse strand, counting down.
TATGGCGAGGTCGGCGGCAATGTCGTCGGCGTCGAGCCCTGCGCGCCGGACGAGGTTTCGCAATACGGCATCGTCGGCAAGGGAGCGGCCGTGCAGCACGGCTTTGCCGTCACGCATATGGTGGAGAAACCGCGGGCGGGTGAAGCACCATCCAATCTTTTCCTCAACGGCCGCTACATTCTCCAGCCGGAAATCTTCGGCCATCTCGCCCGCCAGCAGCGCGGCGCGGGCAATGAGATCCAGCTGACCGACAGCATGCTGAAGCTTTCGGGAAGCCAGCCGTTCCATGCCCATGTCTATGAGGGTCGGACCTATGACTGCGGCTCCAAGCACGGCTTCATCGAGGCCAATGTCGCCTTCGCGCTCGCGCGGCCGGATATCGGCGGCGCCGTCTATCAATCCCTTCGCGACATGATGTCGTCGCATGAGGGCCGGATTCGCGCGGCATAAGACCAAAGGCCCCGGATGGGAGGATCCGGGGCCGCCTTCGGGAGGACAGAGTTTCCATCGCGCCGAAAGGCAGAACGGAGCCCCATGCACCAACGCACCGTACCGAACCGCAGCATTCTGCGACGGGAGCCGGATCCTTCCGATAGCTTCATCGACCTCAACCGCCTTTTGACGATTCTCGTTCGCCGGGCGCGGCTGATCGGCTTGTCGGTCGCGCTCGCCGTCGCGTTGGGCGTGACCTATCTGGTGTTCGCAACGCCGGTCTATACGTCGATGACGCAGATCCTGCTCGACGAGGACCTGTCGCGCTATGCGGAGGAAACCGAACCGGCGCCGCAGAGCAGCCAGCAAGTCGACATGCGCATTTCGAGTGCCGCCGAGATCCTGAAATCCGGCCGCCTGGCGCTGCGCGTCGTCGACGACCTGAAGCTCGCCGACAACGAGACGATCACCAACCCGCCGCAATCGCCTGTCGCGATCGCCAAGGGATGGATCAAATCACTGACATCCTTCGGTTCCGCCGGACCGCAGGCATCGGAGGAGGCGCTTGCCAACGGTCGCCGCGAAAAGGCGGCCGCCGTGCTGCAGCAGGCGCTGACCGTCGAGCGCGTAGCGCGTAGCGCCGTGCTCGCCGTCTCCTTCCGTTCGACCGATCCGCAGCTCGCGGCAGCCGTCACCAAACGCTACGCGGAAGCCTTTTTCGAGGATCAGTTGAGCTCCAACTTCACGGCGACGGAACAGGCGTCAAGCTGGCTTCAGGAGCGGCTGACGGATATTCAGGCCCGCGCGCAGGAAGCCGCCCTCGAAGTGGAGCAGTACCGCGCCGAAAACGGCCTCACCACCGCCCGCGGCGAACTGATGTCGGAACAACAGCTTGCCGATCTCAACAGCCAGCTCATCCTGGCGCAGGCCGATGCCGCCAGCGCGTCGGCCCGCTACGCCCAGTTCAAGGCGATCGTCGAGCAAGGGCCGGACAAGGCGATCGACAACGCGACCATCCCGACCCAGGGTGCGGACGCCTCGGCACTTCAGGAGCTACGCAACCGCTACAACTCCGTGGTCAAGCGCGCGCAGGACATCACCAGGAATTTCGGCGCGGATCATCCGCAAGCCGCCGCCCTGCGGACAGAGAAGGAAGACCTCGCCGGTCAGATCTACCGTGAACTCCAGCAGCTGACGGCGAGCTACCGCAACGAATATGACGTCGCCCGCTCACGCGAGACGTCGCTTCGCGAAAGCATCCAGAAGGTCGCCGGCAACAATGCCGATGCGAACCGTTCCTCGGTGCGCCTGCGCGAACTGGAACAGAAAGCGACGGCATTGAAGGCGTTGTCGGAGAGCTATTTAAGCCGTTTCGAGCAGGCCTCGCAGAAGCAGTCCTTCCCGATCGCCAAGGCGCGGGTGATCTCCGATGCCGGCGTGCCCGTCTCGCCGTCCAGCCCCAGCAAGACCATGGTGCTCGGCCTATCCTTGGTGTTGGGCCTGATGGCCGGCGGGGCCTTGACCTTCGTGCAGGAAATGCGCGAACGCGCCTTCCGGCTCGAAAACGACGTGCGCAGCATTCTGGGCCTGAAACCGCTTGGCTACCTGCCGCTGGTCGGCGGCGCCTCGCGGAAACGCAAGCCGGCGACGATCGGCGCCAAGGCGGTGAAGACGGAGCCGCCATCCGGCGCGGAAGACAATGACGTCATCCCGCTCGAGCGCATGACCCGTGTCGTGCTGGATGCGCCCCGCTCCGCCTTCACCGAGACCCTGCGCAACGCCAAGCTCGCCGCAGAAACCATGCTGCACGGCCGGCAGAACCGGGTGATCGGCGTCACCTCGGCCCTGCCGGGCGAGGGCAAATCCACCGTTGCGACAAATTTTGCAGCACTGCTTGCCGTCAGCGGCAAACGAACGCTGCTGATCGACGCGGATGTGCGCCGCCCGGGCCTCAGCGCCATGATGAAGCCTGCCCCGCAGATCGGCCTCGTCGAGGTGTTGCGCGGCGAACTTCCCTGGACGCAGACCGTCAAGACCGACCGCCGCTCGCAGCTCGCCATCCTGCCAATCGCGCTAGCCCCTGGCGAAGCCCGCCGGCACGACACAAACGAGCTGATATCGTCCAATGCGATGAAACAGCTCATCGACGAGGCGCGGCAGCATTTCGACTATGTCGTGGTCGATCTGACGCCGCTTGGACCGGTTGTCGATGCGAAGGCCTTCGAGCCGCTGGCCGATGGTTTCCTGTTCGTCGTGGAGTGGGGCAGGACGTCGGCGAATTTCGTCCGCGACCTGCTCGCCGCCGAACACCGCATCGAGGGCAAAACCCTCGGTGTCATCCTCAACAAGACCGACATGGCAGCCCTCAGCCGCTACAGCGATGCGGGCGGTGCGGAGCAATATCGGGATCTTTACGAAAAATATTATACCGACAGCATGAAAGGCATGACCGGCTGAGCTTCCTGTGTGCCGGCCGGGTTGAGAAACCCGGCCGGCACATCCGCGGGAGTTCGGCGGCCCTAACCAGTATTCGCCCCGCACGCCGCCAGCATCAAGGCGTCGCGGTCCGGCAATGTCTCAACTGCGATGTGGACCGCGCTGCCATGCGAAACGGGCCGCCGCAGAGCATCCTTGCGCGTGGGCTGGACATGAAGCGCGCCTGCGACATCCAGCGTCTGAAGGCGGGAGCGGGAGATCGCCAGCTCGCTTGCCAGCAGCCGGTCGAGCCGAAGCTGGCTTGGCAGCGGAACCGAGAAAACGATCTCCAGATTGCCTTCGCCCGCACACGCCCCGAGCATGGTCTTCTCCACCACGCATTCGGGAAAAACCTCGATGCGCGATGTCTTGCGTCGCAAGGCATTGAGATCGAAGGCGTGCCGGCGCGCCCATTGCGCATCGTTGGATTGCAGCGCCCGCAAGGTCGCGGGTCGATCTCGCGGATGGCCCGGCGCTCGAAAAGCGGGCGGCTCCAGGTCTTGTCGCATTGGGTGCATTTGTAGATGAGCCAAGCATCGAGCTTCTTGCCGTTGGCGTTGAGCCGGAGCCGGTCGCTTGACCGGAACCGCTGCGGTGCGGCGCAGGTGCTGCAGGCAAGAACGGGCTGCGGTGCGTGGACGGGAATGATGGTCCAGCGGACCGTACGGGATTCCTCGCGCTGTATTCAACTAGAGGAAGAACAGACTGCGTCGGGCCATACCCTTGAACGAACACGCGATTTTGCCCCACGTCATCGTGACCGATGACGACGTGGACCTGCGGGAGATGGTCTCCGACTATCTCGCCGGCCAGGGATTTTCCGTCTGCGGCGTCGCCAGCGGCGCGGCCCTTGATGCCGCGCTTTCCGAGCGGCCGGCCGACCTATTGATCATCGATCTCAACCTGCCTTCCGAGGACGGTTTCTCCATTGCCCGGCGCATCCGGGCCGGCTCCGTCGTTCCCACCATCATGCTGATAGGCGCCTCCGACGTGGAGGACTGCATCGCCGGCCTGGAAATGGTGCGGACGACTCTGTCACCAAACCCTTCGATCTGCGCGAGCTGAAGGCGCGCATCCGCGCCGTGCTGCGCCGCGGGGCGACCCAGCCGGTCGAGTCGGTGGCTCCATCGGTTGTCCGATGAACCACCCTAGACGCTCGCTATTTCCAGCCTCGTACGCTCATGTTTCAACTGTTTCAGCGCGGCGGCGTCAGATCGTCGAGGAAAGCCGCGATATCGCCAAGCGTGAACAGTTTTTCGATCATCGGACAGCCCGAGCGTATCGCCGGATGATGTTCGCACAGCCAATCGTAGAGGCCGGGGCCATCGCCGGCGGGCATGCGGATATCGCAGAGGATCGCATCAAACTTGCCGTCACGCGCGGTAATCTTGCCCCGCGCCTCGTTGCCGCCATGCGTGACGGTAACAGCATAACCGAGGCGGTCAGCGATCTCCGCCACCAGTTCGGCGACCGCCACGTCGTCATCGACCACCAGCAAATGCCGGTTCGGTGCGGGCTGATCCGTCTTTGCCGCGGGCCGTACAGCCTCCGCTCCGCTCGCCTGCACCGTTTCATTGGTGAGCCGGATGATGAAACGCGCACAGCCATCAGGCGCATCACCGAGCGTCAGACTGCCGCCATGTGCTTCCACCAGCCCCTTGGACACGACCAGGCCGATGCCGGTGCCCGCCCCTTGCGGTTTGGTCGTGAAGAACGGATCGAAGATGCGGCTGCGGATCGCCTCCGGCACACCGGCTGGTGAGCGAAACCGTACCCGCCACCCGGTCGGCCTCGATGCCGACGGTGATCCTGCGGTCGGTGCGCCCGCTGGTCAATATGGGCCGCGAAAAGCCCCCGTCCGCCGAGCGTGACATCCGTGATGGTGAGTTCGATGGGGATCAATTCGCCCGTCGACAGCATGGCCGGCAGTTCGAGCCGTTTGCCGAGCACATGGCCTGCACCTGTCGCGAGATAGCGGGAAAGACCGTGCTCATGCGCGGCCCGGTGTTCCGGAGGAATGATCAGTTCGGCGATGGGTTCGCCGATGACCGCGTCCCTCGCATAGCCGAAGATCGCCTCCGCCGCCGGGTTGAAATCAACCACGAGTCCGTCGCCGTCGATGACGACGATGCCGTCGAGTGCCGTTCGAACCACCGCCGCGTGATAGGCTTCGAGTTCGCGAAACTCCGACGGTGTATTCATGCGCGATCCTTCCGGGAAGCCGGGCAATCCCGGCCGGACCGGAATTGCCCGAAATGGGCGTAAGCTGCGGAAGACTAGCGGCCAAGTGTTTCGCTTGTGTTTCAGCGCCGTGCTGGAGGTCACGAGACGCCGACAAGCGGCACCGGCAGGTTCTATTGCAGCGGCACGATCCTGAGCGGCGTCGCATAGGGCTCGACGCGCAAAGTCCCCTCGGCCTGCACGCTGATCTGCTTCAGCGGCGCCTTCCAGCTCGCCGTCCTTGGCCTTGCGCACGGCATAGCGCCAGACCGTCAAGGTCCCGCGCTCGTGCAGCGCCTTGCCGATGGCGCCGGCATCCTCGCCGAGTGCCGCATCTTCGGGCGTCAGGGCCGCGACGATTTCCTCGTTCTCGTTGACGAAGCTGAACAGTTTTGTGCCTTCCGCCGCAAAGGCGGGCACGGCGAAGCCGGCAACGAGGCCCATGACGAGGGCCTTGGCAAAGATAGGGCGAATGGCTGCAAACATCGGATGATCCTCTCCTTGATCTGAGGTTATCCTGCCAGGGAACGGTTTCAGCCGTAAGCCGGGTCTGTTTCAGCAAGGTTTCGGGGATCGCAAAAACACGATCGCCCGCGGATCCCCATCAGAGGACACCGCGGGCGTTCCTTGTCGTGCCTCAGGCGGCGCGGCGGCGTGGGGCTTCGCCAGCGTTGCTGACGGAGAAGCGCATCACCATGTCGCGCAGGGTATGCGCCTCATCGTTCAGCAGGTTTGCGGCGGCGGTGGTTTCTTCCACCATCGCGGCATTCTGCTGTGTCACCTGGTCCATGTTGTTGACGGCGACGTTGATTTCCTGAAGGCCGGAGGACTGTTCGCGCGCCGAGGCAGAAATGTCCTGGATCAGCTTGTTGACCGAGAGGATCTGCTCGCCGATGCGCGTCAGCGCACTGCCGGTCTCGCCGACCAGCGAAACGCCCTCCTGGACCTGCGCGCTGGAGGCGGAGATCAAGGCCTTGATTTCCTTGGCCGCCTGAGCCGAACGCTGGGCAAGCTCCCGCACTTCCTGCGCGACGACCGCAAAGCCCTTGCCGGCCTCGCCAGCGCGTGCCGCTTCCACACCGGCATTCAGCGCCAGCAGGTTGGTCTGGAAGGCGATCTCGTCGATGACGCCGATAATCTGGCTGACCTTCTTCGAAGAATCCTCGATGCCCTCCATGGCGGTGATCGCCTTGCGCACGACCGCGTTGGAACGGTCGGCATCCGAGCAGGCCTCGTTGACCTTGGCGGCGGCATCGCCGGCATTGCGGGTGCTGGTATGCATCTGCTCGGCGATCTCGTTCATCGCCGCGGCGGTTTCCTCGAGGCTTGCGGCCTGCTGTTCCGTACGGCGCGAGAGGTTGTCCGAGCTGCGGCTGATCTCGCCGATGCCGGCATTCAGAGAATGCACGGTCTGGTTCAGCTGCAGGATGGTGCGCTCGAGGCTGTCCATCGTGTCGTTGAAATTGTCACGCAGTTCCACATAGGACGGCGGGAAGTTTTCGGTGATGCGGCTCGTCAGATCGCCGCGCGAAAGGTTGGCAAGCCCGCGACCGAGCGCTTCCACGACCTTGCGCTGCTCTTCGGCAGCACGGGCGCGCTCCGTCTCGGTCTGCCGACGCTCGTTTTCGCTCTGCTGACGCTGCTCGGCACTGGCAGCTTCCAGACGGTGACCATCGGCAAGACGATGACGGAAGGCTTCGAGTGCGACGGCGACTTTGCCGATCTCGTCACTGCGCTCCTGACCGGCAACCGGCTGTTCCAGCTGGCCCTGTGACATGCGGCCGACATCACCGAGCAGCGAGGCCATCGGCCGCTGCACGAAGGTGCGCACGGCCAGGAGCAGCGCGCCGATCACGGCTGCGAGAATGAACATGCCGCCGATGACAAGGATCTTCGTCTGCTCGTTGACGACGGAGGAGACGGCTGCCACCGGCACGTCGACCGCCACGGCCCAGCGGGCATTGAGGCCCGGCAGATCGAAGGGATAGACGACACGATAGACCGAGCCGCCATCGCTGCCCACGACATCGTGCAGCGTCACGGTCTTGCCGTCGCCAAGCGCCGCCTTGACCTGATCGCTGCCTTCGGCGGCGTATTCCTTCATCACCTGCGAAGCATCCGGTGCGGCCAGCCATTTGCCGGTGCCCGACAGCAGATAGACGCGGCCTTCGCCGAACGGACGCTCCGACTTCAGCGAGTCGGCAAGGGAGCCGAGCGCGATATCGAGACCGGTCACTGCGGCGAGACGACCGTCGATGATGACGGGCTGCGTGACGGTCATCATCAGGAGATTGTTGGCCGACGGCTCTTCATACGGCTCGGTCGCGGCGCCCTTCTTGCTCGTCGCGGCAAGGCGATAATATTCCGCGTTGCGATCGACGGCGGGGCGCATCAGTTCCAGACCGCTCGCGCCGCGAACCCAGTAAGGCGTGAAAACGCCATCGGCATTCGTGCCCTGTACTGCATCGTCCTTCGGCCCGAGCGTGCCGTCGAGGCCCTGCTCGGTATCGACGATCCAGGCGCCGAAGACGAGATCGAACTTTTCCACCTGCGCCGGCAGCATGGTCGTGATCATCGCGCGGTCCAGCTTTCCGGCGGCAATGCCCCGCTCGATCAGGCCCGCCAGGCTGCGCGTGGCACCCGAGAGCGCATCGATCTTGCCGCTCATCGCCTGCGCGGTCGCCTCGGCCTCGGCTTCCGCCTGCTTCAACGTGATGGCGACGGTGCGCTCTCGCACTTGAAGGATGACAATGAGGAAAGTCAGCGCCAGAACGCAGGCAATGGCGACAGCGCTCACGGAGAGCAGCTTGACCGCCAGGGAGCGGGAGGATTTCGGACGCGCAGCGGAGGTTGAAGCCATGAGGTCGGTCCTGTTTCGCCAATATACCGGCGATGGTTGCAGTAGAATGGTGCTGACGCTGCGGTATTTAACTTAAAAAGTAATAAAATTTTTCCGGGAAATCAGACCTTCCTCGCCGGAAGCGCCTGCCGTTTGACGGAATTTACGGAAATCGGCGGGCAATGCGCAGGTTGTGGCCGATTGTCAGGCTGCGGCGCTGTCCCCGCGGCTGGATGGGATGAGATCATCCGCCAGTGCGACGGTGTTGCGTCCGCGGTGCTTGGCCTCATAAAGCGCGGCGTCTACATCCTGCAAAAGACGTTCCAACGCCGTCACGGGAGGGAATGCCAGCGCGACGCCCAGGCTGACCGTCACGCAGCCATCCTCAAGGCCGCGATGCGGGATGGCGAGCGCTTCGACGGCGGTGCGGATGCGCTCTGCCTGTGCCAGCGCCTGCAGCGACGTGTGACCGACCGAAAGCACCAGGATTTCCTCACCGCCGAAGCGGAACACATGCGCCCCTTCTTCCGCATTCCCGAGGATGCATTGCGAGACCGCGCGGATGCACGCATCGCCCTCGATATGGCCATGCACATCGTTGAAACGCTTGAAGTGGTCGATGTCGAGCAGGATGGCGGCGACGCTGTGCGAAGCGTGGCTCCAGAGCGCATCGCGCACACGGGCGAGCGAACGGCGGTTCAGGAGGCCGCTCAGCTCGTCACGGTCGGCATTGTGCTCCAGCTGCTGGTAAAGCAGGCTGCCGCGCAGCTGGTTGAGAAAGCTCTGCCGATCCTTCTGCTCGAGGAAATAGGCGCTGACAGCGAGGAAAATCGAGAGCGTCACATAGAAGGTGACGATGCCGGAATAGGTGACCGCATCGAAGGCGCCGGTGAGCGACGTCGTGGTGAAATGCGAGGCGCACATCAGCACGAGGCCGATGACTATGGCGGGAAACCGCGGGCGAAGCGCGATGACGAAGAACAGGAAGGCGGCGGAATTACCGTTCTGGTAGACGAAGAGATAGGGGCTTTCGCTCTCAACGGCGACGGCCATCGGCAGCGTGACGCCGAGCACGGCGATGGCGACCGAAAGCACGTCGTAAAGCGCGGTATTCGGCCAGCGGCGCACCGCGAGAATGCAGGCGATCACGAAGGGCGTGAAAATGAAGAAACGCACAGTGACGAGGCCGGAAAAGACATCCGCCATCATCGTCCGGTCGCCGAAATAGACGAGATCGTAGATCAGCGTACCGATGATGCCCCAGATCACGGCAAGCCGCACGCGTTCGGCCACATAGCCCTTGCGGAAGCGCACCTCGATTTCGGGGAAAAAACGCAGAAAACGGAAACCCCGCGCCCTCTGGCGCTCCACTTGGTCCAGTGTCACGACGGTCATCGTCGAAGGTCCCCGCATGCAGAACGATTGCCTAACGTTAGGCAAGAATACTGAACAAGTGCCTAAAGTTGTACAGTTTCTTTCGCTTCACCCCGGCACGGATCGCCGTTGAGGAAACGCCTTCCCCATTGACTCCTGCAACGAGAGGCAGAGGAATTTAGCGCGTAAAATCCGGCGGGTTCGAAACACCCGCAGATCCCGGATAGTTGAAGGAGCATGGAACGATGGCGGGCAGACTAGAGGGAAAAACGGCAATCATTTCCGGCGGCGCGACCGGCATGGGCGGAGCGGCTTCACGCCTCTTCGCCAGCGAGGGCGCACGCGTCGCGATCGTCGATTACAATGCGGCCGCCGCTGAAGAGACGGCAGCGGACATCCGCGCCAAGGGCGGCGACGCACAGGCCTTCACAGCCGATGTGTCGGACGAGGCCGCCGTCATCTCGGCCATCAAGGCCGTCGAAGATCACTATGGCGCCGCCAATGTGCTGTTCAATCATGCCGGCTCGATCATCGTCAAACCCTTCCTCGAAACCACGCTGGAGGAATGGGAGCGGCTGACGGCGATCAATGTGCGCTCGATGTTTCTCGTCACGCGTGCCGTGCTGCCGGGCATGATCGCGCGCGGCGGCGGGTCCATCGTCTGCACCTCATCGATTTCGGCCGTGGCGGCGACGCCGATGGAAGTGCTCTACGGCACGACGAAGGGTGCGGTGCATATGTTTGCCCGCGCGATCGCCATCGAATTCCGCGATCGCAACATCCGCTGCAACGCCGTCTGCCCCGGCTTCGTGCGCACGCCGCATGGCAACCGCGAGATCGAGGCGCTGAACCGCTATGGCGTGGACGTGTCGGATGCAGCGCTCGCCGCCCAGCAGGGCCGCATCGGCGAGCCGGAGGATATCGCGCGCGCCGCGCTTTATCTGGCGAGCGACGAGTCGGAATTCGTTAGCGGCACGCATCTCTTCGTCGACAACGGCTTCACCGCCATCTGACATTCTATGACGGCGCCTCCGCGGCGCCGTCATCTCCGCGCGCATCAGATCGCGCGCGTGATGCCGCCATCCACACGGATGTTTTGGCCGGTGATATAGGCGGCACCGTCGGAAGCGAGGAACGAAATCGTCGCTGCGACTTCCGCGCTCGTGCCGTAACGTTTCATCGGCACGCCGTCGCGCCGCTCGTCCGTTGCCGGCAGGCTGTCGATCCAGCCGGGCAGCACGTTGTTCATGCGGATATTGTCGGCCGCATAGGTATCGGCGAAAATCTTCGTGAAGGAGGCAAGGCCGGCGCGCGCGACGGCCGAGGTCGGGAACATCGCGCTCGGCTCGAAGGCCCAGGCGGTGGAGATGTTGATGATGACGCCGGACTTCTGCTTCTGCATGATCGGCGTCACCAGGCGCGTCGGGCGCACGGCATTGAGGAAATAGACGTCGATACCGGCATGCCAGTCTTCATCGGTCAGTTCGAGGATCTGCTTGCGCGGGCCGTGGCCGGCGCTGTTGACCAGCGCATCGACGCGGCCCCAGCGCTCCATCGCGCCATCGACGAGGCGCTTCAGATCGTCGTTCGACTGGTTGGAGCCGGTAACGCCGAAGCCGCCGAATTCCGCTGCCAGCGCCTCGCCCTTGCCGGACGACGAGAGCACGCCGATCTTGAAACCATCCGCCGCCAGCCGTCGTGCGGCTTCCGCGCCCATGCCGCTACCGCCGGCGGTGATCAATGCGACCTTCTGTTCTGCCATCGGATTATCCTTTCCCGAATGATTGATTGCCCGCATTCTGGCATGGCGGCCCCACCCGCGACCAAACAAAAATGCGCCGTTCTTCCTATAGAAAATCTATTGCTTCAAATACCCTTAAATGCCGCACTCTCCTGTAGAAGCCAGGTGCGCACGGCATGGACGGAGGCGGCGTGCCGGGATTTTCGCGGCGCGACGACGTAGAAATCCACCCCGACCCGCAATTGTGTGCCGAACAACGGCACGAGACGGCCGGCCGCGATATCCTCCTCGATGAAGAAGCTGCTGGCAAGCGCCAGCCCCTGCCCACCGATCGCCGCCTCCAGCGCAAGTGAGGTCTGGTTGAAGCGGATGTTCTTCGCCGCCATGACAGGTGCCGCCTGCCCCATGGCAAGCTCCAGGAATTGCGGCCAGAAATTATGCGCATCGTGCAGCAGCGCATACCGGGCCAGATTGCCGGGCAATTCCGGAGCGCCGAATTTATCGATGAGCAGCGGGCTGCCGAGCGCGATCACGACATGTTCGAAGAGCAGGTCGGCTTGCATGCCAGGCCCGAAAGGCGGGCGGCCGTAGCGCACGGCGAGATCGACGGCGTCCGTCTGGAAATTGGCGATTCTATCCGTTGCGAGGATGCGCAGGTCAATATCGGGATGCGCCGCGGTGAAATCCGGCAGGCGCGGGATCAGCCATTTGGAGGCGAAGGTCGGGGTGACGCTGATGGTGAGATGCTGCGGCTCCGGCCGCAGGGTCTCCGTCGCCTCGGAAATCAGCTCGAAAGCGCGGCGGATGCTGCCGACATAGCTGCGGCCCGCTTCGGTCATATCAAGGGTTCTGGGGTGGCGCTCGAAAAGCTTCAGGCCGAGTTCCGCCTCCAGCCCGCGTATCTGCTGCGCCACCGCGCCCTGTGTCACGCCAAGCTCCTCCGCTGCGAGCCGGAAATTCAGATGCCGCGTCACGACTTCAAAGACGCGCACGCCATTGAGGGACGGCAGTTTTCCGATGCGGTCGGCCATAACGGGAATCCGAGAGGAATATAGCGACCTTTCTCGTAACAGATTTTCTATCGCATGGGAAAAGGAGAACTCTTTCGACAGCGTCCGGGCCGCATGGTAGTGAAGGGCAGGCATGCGAGACGGAGCAGATCGTGACGGCAACCCTTCTGGCGAAAATCTGGGACCAGCTCGGCGCTGCCGCCACCAGCCGCTCGCCATTCAACTTCCTCCAGCTTGCCACAGCGGGGCTCGACGGCGCGCCTCAACTGCGCACCATCGTGCTGCGGCGCTGCGATGCCATCGACGGAACCCTGTCCTTCGTCACCGACATGCGCTCGCCAAAAATCCGGGAGATCCGCAACGATCCACGCATCGCCCTTGTCGGCTTTGATCCGGCGGCTTCGGTTCAGCTGCGCCTTTCCGGTGTCGCCGCAATCAGCGACGATGAAGCGGAAAGGCTGGAGATGTGGCAATCGCTTCGGGAGAGGACGCTGATCCTGTTCGACGCACCGCATGCGCCGGGAACCATTCTCGACGACAGCGGCCAGCCCTTGCAGGCCGGCGAACCATCGGATGAAGAGCCCTATGCGCGTTTTGCACTCGTCACCGTGACGCTGAACCGGCTCGAATGGCTCGACCTGTCGTCGGCAAACCACGTCCGCTGCGCGTTCGAACGGCAAGGGACGACTTGGCACGGCGCGTGGCTTGCGCCGTGAATTAACGCTCGCGCGTCATTTCCACTCGTAGGCCTTCGCCGATTTGTACGGACGTTCGGAAATGAACGCCGCAGGATTTTTCGCCGCAGCGACATAGTCCGCAGCATCCGCCTCGTCGTTGAACCCGACGAACACCATCAGCATGGATCGTGCGGCCGGATGGCCCTTCTTGCGATAGGAAAAATTGACGGCGCAGTGCGGATATTGCGTATCGAGCGCCTGCGCTGCGTCGCCAGTCAAAGCAATGAACTGGCCGAGCGCGAAGAAGCGGTCGATGGCGGCAAAGGCTGCCGCCTGCGAAATCTGGCGGTTGGCATCGTCTGCACTCGGGCGGCCGTAATAGAGGCTGTCCGTCTGGCCCTTGCGCCGCTTCGTCTCATAGACGACGAGACTGCTGGCCGCCGCCAGCTCCAAATGCACATCGAAGGTCTGGAAGAGGTCGGGATTGCGGTCCAGCTCTGTAAACAGGGCGCGCAGGTCCGCGATAGCATCGGCGTAGAAAGAAACGGTCATCGGCTTCATCCGGTCACAAAGTGCCGTCTGCCTAGCATGCAGGCCTCCGGCAGCAAACGATTTTAGGCACTATCGCGCCGAAAACCCGTGCTGGCGGTGAGAAGGCCCCGCGTATAGTCCTGCGTCACCCTGCGGGCGGCAAGATCGCCGGAAGCGAGCTCTTCCACGGTCCGGCCGCTCTGCATGACCATTAGCCGGTCGCACATATGGGTGACGACAGCGAGGTCGTGGCTGACCATGACGAAGGTGAGATTGCGGGTGGCGCGCAGCTGTTCGAGCAGGTTCAGCACTTCCGCCTGCACCGAGGCATCGAGCGCCGAGGTCGGCTCGTCGAGCAGCAGGATGGATGGTTCGAGGATCAGCGCGCGGGCAATCGCCACGCGCTGCCGCTGACCACCGGACAGCTGATGCGAATAGCGGAAACGGAAGCTCGACCCGAGCCCCACCTCGTCAAGCGCTCGCACGATGCGGCCTTCGGTATCGGCAAAACCATGAATGGCCAGCGGTTCGAGCAGCAGGCGGTCCACCGTCTGGCGCGGATGCAGCGAGCCATAGGGGTCCTGAAAGACCATCTGCACCTTGCGGTAAAAAGCCCTGTCGCGTTTGGCTCCGAGCTTCTGGTCATCGACGATGATGCTGCCGGAGGAGACGGGCGCTAGACCGGCTACGGCGCGCAGCAGCGTCGATTTCCCCGAGCCGGATTCACCGACGAGACCGAAGGATTCGCCCGGCGCGACCGTCAGGCTGACAGCGTCGAGCGCCACGAAGTCGTCGTATTCGACGCTGAGGCCGTCAATGGCGAGAGCCGGCGTCATGTTCTCCACTCCGGTTTGCGGTCGAGCACCGGCAGCGGGTGCCGATCCGCGCCGATCTCGGGCATGCAGTTGAGCAGGCCGCGCGTATAGGGATGCTGCGCCTCGGAGAGCTTTGCCGCCGGCAGCTCCTCGACGATACGGCCGGCATACATGACGATCACGCGGTCGCAGAAGGAGGAGACGAGACGCAGGTCGTGCGAGATGAAGATCAGCCCCATGCCGCGACCGGCGACCAGACGGTTGAGGATGGCGAGCACGTCGAGCTGCACCGTCACGTCGAGCGCCGATGTCGGCTCGTCGGCGATCAGCAGTTCGGGGCCGGCGATCAGCATCATGGCGATCATCGCGCGCTGCCCCATGCCGCCGGAGACTTCGTGCGGGTAGAGATCGAAGACCCGTTCGGGATCGCGGATCTGCGCGGCGGCGAGCATATCGAGCGCACGCCTGCGCGCCTCCGCCTTGCCGACCGGCTCGTGCGTGCGCAGCGTCTCGACGATCTGCCGGCCGATGGTCATGACCGGGTTGAGCGAATATTTCGGATCCTGCAGGATCATTGCGATGCGCTTGCCGCGCAGCGCCCGCCGCTCGGCCTTCGACGCCTTGAGGAGGTCGATGCCGTTGAACTCCAGCCGCTTGGCGTCGATCACGCCATGTTCGGCGGTCAGGCCCATGATGGCGCGGCCCGTCTGCGACTTGCCGGAACCGCTCTCGCCGACGATGCCGAGCCGTTCACGGCCGAGCGTGAAGGACACGCCGCGCACCGCCTCGATGACGCCCGTGCGTGTCGGGAAGGTGACACGCAGGTCCTCGACGGTGAGAAGCGCACTCATTGGCCGCTCCCGCGCGGATCGAGCGCATCGCGCAGGCCGTCGCCGAGCAGGTTGAAGCCGAGGCTGACGATGAGGATGGCGACACCCGGAGCGGCGGCCACCCACCATTGATCGAGAATGAAGCGGCGGCCCGACGCAATCATCGCGCCCCATTCCGGCAGCGGCGGCTGTGCGCCAAGCCCGAGAAAGCCGAGACCGGCGGCCGTCAGGATGATACCCGCCATGTCGAGCGTCACGCGCACGATGAGCGAGGAAATGCAGAGCGGCATGATATGGCGCAGCACGATACGCCATGGGGACGCGCCCATCAGCTGCACGGCGAGAATGTAGTCGGAATTGCGCACCGTCAGCGTCTCGGCACGCGCGATGCGCGCATAGGGCGGCCAGGAGGTGATGGCGATGGCGATGATGGCATTGCCGATGCCCGGCCCGAGCGCCGCAACGAAGGCGAGCGCCAGAACGAGTTTCGGGAAGGCGAGGAAGATATCGGTGATGCGCATCAGCACCGCATCCACCCAGCCGCCCGCATAGCCGGCGACCGTGCCGACCAAGAGGCCGATGGGCGCGGCGATGACCGCGACCAGAAGCACGACCTGCAAGGTCAGCCGTGAGCCATAGATGAGGCGCGAGAGGATGTCGCGGCCCTGGTCATCCGTGCCGAGCCAATGCCCCGCTCCGGGCGTCATCAGCCGCGCCTTCGCGAGATCGCCGATATAGGGCGAATGGGGTGCGAGCAACGGCGCGAAGATCGCCAGGAAGACGAGACCCAGAATGATGACAAGGCCGATGACGGCGAGTTTGTTGGCGGTGAAACGCCGCCAAGCGACATAGGCGCGGCCGAGCCGTGCCTGCAGGCGCGATTGCGGCCGGTCGGTCAGGAGCCATTCGCGGCGGGTCATGGTGGCGGCGTCGCTCATCGGGACCTCGTTCGGGGATCGAGCATGCGGTAGAGCACGTCGGACAGCAGGTTGATGGCGATGAAGACGGAACCGATGACGATGGTGCCACCGAGCACCGCGTTCATATCGGCGTTTTGCAGCGAATTGGTGATGTAGAGGCCAAGGCCCGGCCAGGCGAAGACGGTCTCCGTCAGCACGGAGCCTTCGAGCAGGCCGGCATAGGACAGCGCGATGACCGTGACGAGCGGCACCGCCGCATTGCGCAGCGCATGGCCCCAGATGATGCGGGTCTCCGACAGGCCCTTGGCGCGGGCGGCGACGATATATTCCTGGCCAAGCTCGTTCAGCATGAAGGAGCGCGTCATGCGGCTGATATAGGCAAGCGAGAAATAGCCGAGCAGCGAGGCCGGCAGGATGATGTGCGAGACGATATCCCGGAAGGCCGCCCAATCACGATTGAGGATCGCGTCGAGCAGGAAGAAGCCGGTGATCGGCGTGAACGTATATTCGAAGACGACGTCGATGCGGCCGGGGCCGGAAACCCAGCCGAGGCGCGCATAGAAGACGAGCAGCGCCAGCAGGCCGAGCCAGAAGATCGGCACGGAATAACCGACGAGGCCGATGATGCGCACCACCTGGTCGGTGAAACTGCCGCGCCGGACAGCGGCGAGCACGCCGAGCGGAATGCCGAGCAGCGCGCCGATGACCGTGCCGACCGTGGCAAGCTCCATGGTCGCGGGAAAGACCCGGCGGATGTCGGTCATGACGGGATTGGTCGTCAGCACCGAGGTGCCGAAATCACCGCTGAGCACGCCCTTCATGTAGAGCCAGAACTGCTGGTAATAGGGCAGATCCAGCCCCATCTCCAGCCGCACGCGCTCCACCACGTGAGCGGGCGCCCGGTCGCCGACGATCGCCAGCACCGGATCGATCGGCACGACGCGGCCGATGAAGAAGGTGACGGCGAGCAGGCCGAGATAGGTGGTGGCGACGACCACGAGGAAACCCGCCACCGATTTCAGCCTCGCAGAGGCGCGCCGGCTGGCGCGCCTTGCAGGCTTCAGTCTTTCAACAGTGCTCAAGGAGCTTGTCCTTCAGCTCACTGCTTGGTCACGGGTGCAAGGAAGTTCGTGTCCATGGACGGACCGAGCTTGTAGTTCTTGACCGCACCGCGCAGGCCGGCCGCCTCGATCTGCTGGAAGATCATGACGAAGGGGCTGGTCTCCAGCGCCTGCTGCTGCAGCTTCTTGTACATTTCGGCGCGCTTGTCGTTGTCACGCTCCAGAAGGGCGGCCTTGGATTCGGCTGTCAGCTCCGGAATGTCCCAGGCATTGCGCCAGGCGAGCGTCTTGACCGACGCATCGTCGCTGTTGTCGGGGTTCGACGTGAAGGCTTCGCCGTTCGAGTTCGGATCCCAGTAGTCCATGCCCCACTGGCCGATATAGAGGTCGTGGTTGCGGGCGCGGTACTTGGTCAGCGTCTGCTTGCCGTCACCGGGGATGATCTCGATCTTCACGCCGGCCTGGCCGGCGGTCTGCTGGAAGGATTCGGCAATGCCCGTCACCGGCTGCGTGTTGCGCACGTCGAAGGTCACGGAGAAGCCGTCCTTCAGGCCGGCCTTTTCCAGGAGTTCCTTGGCCTTCGCCACATCGAACTTGTAGGGGCTCGCCTCCAGCGCGCCGAGCACGCCCTTGGCCTGATAGGTCTGGCGGATTTCGCCGATACCCTTGAGCAGGGTCGAGCCGATCGCATCGTAATCGACGAGATACTTGAAGGCCTCACGCACCTCGGGCTTGGCGAGGTTGGCGTTCTTCTGGTTGAGGCTGATGTAATAGACCGTGCCCTTCGGCGCGCTCGTCGTCGCCAGATCGGCATTCTTGGAAACGGCGTCGAGATCGCCCGGCTCCAGATTGCGCGCGATGTCGACGTCGCCGGCTTCCAGCATCAGGCGCTGCGTGGCGCTTTCCTTGACGTGGCGGTAGATGACGCGGGCGAGTGCCGGCTTTTCGCCGTAGTAGTTGTCGTTGCGCTCCAGAACGAGGATTTCGTTGGCGCGCCAGTCGCGGATCTTGAACGGGCCCGAGCCGGCATAGTTGGTCTTCAGCCAGCCATAGCCGAAATCGGTGTCGTACTTGTATTCCTCGCTCGGCGTCTTGGCCTCGGCGTGCTCCATCACCAGCTTCTTGTCGAGCACGGCGCCGACGGTGGCCGTCAGGCAGTTCAGCACGAAGCTCGGCGCATAGGCCTTGTCGACGGTGAAGACGAAGGTGTTTTCATCCGCAGCCTTGGCCTTTTCGGCAACGTTATCGCCCGTCAGGCCGAACTGGGTGAGGATGAAAGCAGGGCTCTTGTCGAGCTTGACGACGCGCTCGAAGGACCAGGCGACGTCCTCGGCGGTGACGGGATTGCCGGAGGCGAACTTGATGCCCGGCTTTAGCTTGAACGTATAGGTGAGGCCGTCGTCGGAAACGGTCCAGCTGTCGGCGATGCCGCCCTTGACCTTGGTCGTGTCGGCGATATCAAGACGGACCAGCATGTCATAGGCATTGCCGATGAATTCGGCCGGCGACAGTTCGAAGGATTCGGCCGGGTCGAGCGTGATCGTATCGTCGATCGCCCAGGCCTGGACCAGCGTATCGGCCGGCGTTTCGGCGAAAGCCGGCGCCATGCCGCCCGAGACGAGCAGCAGCGAGAAGGCAGCACCTGCGAGCAGCGGACGCATGCGGCTCGAAATCGTTTCCCTGTTCATTTCCGTTCCCCGTTCTTTGACAACAACCCTCGGCATCCGATCGCCGGATGTCATTTTCGTAAGTCAATCATACTATTGGCCGACAAGACAACCCTTCTTTCTGGCCGTCCCCATTCCTGAAAAGCCGGCCACCGAGAACCATGGATTTCACGGCGAAACGCCTTTACTCCTTTCATGGAGCGGAGCCCTGCCGCGTCGGGCGCATGGAACGAGGGGGAATGCATGCTTGTCGGAATAACGATCCTGCTGATCTTTCAATTGATCGGCGAAGTGACGGCCTATTTTCTCGGCGGCTTCGTGCCGGGGCCGGTCATCGGCATGGCGATGATCGCCGTGGTGCTGACGCTGACCGGCGGGATGAAGACGCTTCAGCCGGCGCATCAGCAGACCCTGGAGACCTCGCGGTCCATCCTCGCCAATCTCGGCATTCTCTTCGTGCCGGCCGGCGTGGGCATCATCCAGCATCTCGATCTCATCCGCGACCGGGGTTTTGCGCTGCTCGCGATCGTGCTTTTGTCGACAGTGATCACGCTGACGGTGACCGTCTGGGTCTTCATTCTGGTGAAGCGTCTGACCGGAGGCTATGCCGATGAATAGTGCGCTCTGGGTCTATCTCGCCACCTCCCCCCTGCTCTGGCTGACGGGAACGCTGGTCGTCTGGCTCGCCGCCAACGCCGTTACGGGCCTTCGCCCCGGCAATCCGCTGCTCAACCCGATCATGCTGACGATCGCCGTCATCGCCATCGTGCTCTGCCTCGCCGGTATCGACTACAAGACCTATTTCGAAGGTGCGCAGTTCATCCATTTCCTTCTCGGCCCGGCGACCGTCGCGCTCGGCATCCCGCTTTACGAAAAGCTCTCTCTGGTGAAGAGCAACCTCGTGCCGATGCTGGCCGCCCTCATTGCCGGCAGCCTCACCGCGGTCGGCGCGACGGTCTTCTTCGCCCATCTTTTCGGCTTCTCCTCGTCCGTCGTCGCCTCGCTTGCGCCGAAATCCACAACGGCAGCCGTTGCCATGGCCATTTCCTCCGGCCTCAACGGCGACCCGGCATTGACTGCCGCCGTCGTCGTGCTCACCGGCATCTGCGGCGCCATCATCGTCACGCCGATGATGAACGCCATGCGCATCAAGGATTTCAGCGCCCGCGGCTTCGCCGTCGGCCTTGCCTCGCACGGCATCGGCACGGCGCGCGCCTATTCCGTGGATCCGATCGCAGGCCTGTTTTCAGGCATCGCCATGGGCCTCAACGCCGTCCTCACGTCGCTGATCGTCCACCTCTTTCTTTAGTCCCCGATGGCGAAGGCGGATGCGCGGGATTTTCCCGCTCACCCGGCCGCCTCCCCGGAAAATCACATGCCGCACACGGGCGGCGGCATGCTCTTCCCAATCGTTATATTTCGTGAGATATAACGTTGAAAGGATAAGCCATGCCGACCCAGCCCCGTCTCCTGCCGCCCGCCACACCCATTTCGCTGCTTGTCTCTCCCGCCGGCCGGCCGCCGCAGGTTGCCGGAGAAAAGACCGGAGCACAGCGCCTGAAGACCTGGGACATTCCCACGACCTTCCATTGCTCGATCATCGGCACCTGCCTGACAAATGGCGAGCTGCGCCAGATTCTGCTCAAGACCGGCCAGGAGGATGCGGAAACCGCGACCGACCACAGCCTGCACGGTCGTGGCGTACGCCTCGCCGGCCAGCGCGACCAGGCGGCGAAAATGCTCAACAAGGCGCTCGACAAGCGCCATGAAGCCGCCATCAAGCGTATCCCCCGGCAGGCGGACGAGGCGGCGCTCCGGCGCATCTGGCGCGAAAGCTTCGACCGCGGCGACATTGCCGGCCCGTATTGGGCGCTGATGAGCCATCCCGCAACGCCGCCTGCCCTCGTGCGCGACATCTTCGGCGAAGTGCATATGCTCTCGCATCTCGTCGGCAGCGCCAGCCGCCTCGATATCGCCCGCCTCACCCAGCTGGAAAAGGAACTGGAAACCGAGCGGGAAAAGACAGCCCGGCAGGAAATGCGCTTGAAGACAGCCGCCGAGGAACGCATCGCCTTGCAACAGCGTCTTCGCCAGATGGAGGAGCGAGCCGTCAACGCCGAAGCGCTGGCTGCCCATGCCCAGCGCGCCCGCAGCGAGGACACCGCCCTTCCCGGCCGCGCCGATACCGAGGATACGCGCGCCGGCATGCTCGCCCGACGCCTGAAGGAAGCCGAGGAGTGCTACGACGCCCTACAGCGGGAACACGAACAGTTGCAGGATCTTTCCCATTCGATCCTGCGCGAGAACGAGACGCTCGAGGCCATTATCGCCGCCGAGGACTGGCATGGCGCCAAACACGTTATTCCGCAACAGAGCGGCCCGGTGCTCTATGTCGGCGGCCGACGCAACCTGTTCGATCATCTCCGGTCCTGCGCGGAAACCCGCAACGTCGATTTGCTGCTGCATGACGGCGGCATGGAGGACAGCACGACGCTGCTGCCGGCGCTCGTCGGGCAGGCTGCGACCATCCTCTTCCCGGTCGACCACATCAGCCATGCCGCCGTCGGCCTCGTGAAGCGCCTGTGCCGCGAACAGGGAAAATCCTATCTGCCCCTACGTTCGGCCGGTCTCGCAAGTTTCCTCGCCGCCATATCCGGTGCCGGCGGCGCCTATGGACGTCTCTGAAGCAATGCCAGCAAAAGTGCGAAGCGGTTTTGCGTCCGGAATTGCGCAAACAAAAAGATAGAGCGTTTTCGCGATTCGAAGAAAAGCGGAAATGCTCTAGCGAAGAGCCGGCTTGATCTTCAGCCGCTTTGCTGACAGGAGCCTGGAGGTGCGGGCGATCGGGTCGGCATCCGCGCCGGAGGCCAACGATGCATTCCACTTCCCAAAATCATGCCCACCCGCTCGGTTTTCTCATAGCCTTCGGCACCGGCGGCCTGCTGGCGCTGATGGTGCAGTTCAATGGCGCGCTCGCTCACCACGGCAATTCGTTGTTCTCCTCCTGGACCGCCCATGCGACGGGAACGGTTGCGGCTCTGCTTTTCCTCCTCGTTTTGCCCCGCCGCCGCGCATCCGTGGAACCAAGACCACCCGCGCCGCTCTGGGCCTATCTCGGCGGCCTCTCGGGGGCGGCGACCGTCGTGCTCTCCTCCATGGCGGTCAATTCGCCCGCCGGCCTGCCCGGCACGCTTGCGCTCGGCCTTGCCGGCCAGCTGGTCTTCGGCCTCGTCGCCGATGGCTGGGGTCTGTTCGGCCTGCCGAAGCGTCGCATCACCATCCGGGATTTCGCCGCACTTGCCCTTGTTATGGCCGGCAGCCTGCTGATCCTTCTGGCCGGAAGGGGCGCTGCATGAGCCCGTTCATCCTGATTGCCGGTGCAGCCGGCCTACTCGTCGGCCTCAGCCGCCAACTCAACGGCCGGCTTAGCCTCTCGACCTCGCCGTTGATCGCCTCCTTCTGGAACCACTTCGTCGGTTTTATCGCGCTGACGCTGCTTGGCCTCGCGCTCGGCGGCCTGTGGCCCGCCGGTGCCACGAATGCGCCTTGGTACGCCTATCTCGGCGGCCCGATCGGCGTCGTCTTCGTGGCGCTCAGCAGCTGGCTCGTCGCCCGCATCGGTGCCGTCAACACAGCACTTCTCATCATCGGCGGCCAGATGGTGTGCGGCCTTGCGATCGATCTCC
The DNA here is from genome assembly GCF_057798995.1 of Shinella sp. 20P9.1.1. Classification (NCBI taxonomy): domain Bacteria; kingdom Pseudomonadati; phylum Pseudomonadota; class Alphaproteobacteria; order Hyphomicrobiales; family Rhizobiaceae; genus Shinella; species Shinella sp. 20P9.1.1. The sequence continues at coordinate 495,191 of NZ_JBYOLC010000001.1, read as the reverse complement.
TGCAATCCGGCCGGCTTTCGCTCTGGCTCTCAAGTCTCGGCGTCGTGCTCATCATGGCCGGCATGGTGGTCGCCCAGCGCAGGCCGCGCGGGTAAAGCTCGGAACGCCGCCGCGTCTCAAAATGAGGCGCGGCGGCGTCCGCCCGATGCCTGCGGCCTGGCGATAGACGGCATTCGATTCAAATTTTCCGGCCGGCCTTGAGGCCTTACGCACCGCAACAGGCCTCGCAATCATGAGTCGCTTGGTTCGAACGACGAGCCGGCTAGGGTCCACGCGGCGCCATGACGGGGCCGATTCGAGGAAATGAACATGCCCCTGCGACGCTTCCGCTCGCCCCTGCCCGAACTGCCGCCCACCGAACGCCTGGCGCGCGCCATCCGCAATATCGACAAGCATCTCGAACAGGCCCGCAGCACCGGCCAGCCTGCGCCCCTCAGCGCCTATCGCGCCCGCCGCATATTACAGGAAGCGCTTCGCCGCTGTCGGGAAACGGGAAACGCAGGCCGCACGGCTGCGCATCGCCTGTGCCGGGGCTCGCTCGAGCCGCGGGAAACGGATTTTTTGAAAGAACCCAAAGATTTAAGGGGTTGCAGTGACGTCCCGTTGCAGACAGATTTGCCCGCTCGCGAATGCAATCGCGACACGCGTGCCTATGAGGGGAAGAGTATGGCGTATGACTGGACCGGAGAATCCACCCGAAAGCGCAACCGTCTAAAGTTGGTTTCCGCCCTGTTTCTGAGCCTCGTCATCGTCGTGACCCTGCCGCTGGCCGTTACGCCGTTTCTCTGAGACTTCCGTAGGCCGGGATGACCGTCCCGCGTGGTGAAAGCGATTCCTCAGGCCCGGACCAGCACCGTCCGGTTCCTTTACACTCTATCTAGGCCTCCCAGAAAACGCGTCTACGCGAATATAATATATCTATGATATCTCGGCTGCAACGCGCTGATCTGCATCCGCAAGTGGGTCGCCTATCCCTTCGTTTTCAAGGCGCGCGGGTACCGCGCGGGCTCGTGCCGTGCAGCTAGGTCATCTACCGCCGTTCCCATGCCGACCTCACCCTCTGCGCCGCCACCGTCCGAAAACACGTCCCGATGCGAGGCGAAAAATCACGTCATCCGCACGTCGAGACCAAGCGCCTCGGCGATGACGATGGTCTGGTCGATCGTGATGATCGCGTCTTTCAGGTGAACATTGGCCGGGTCGATGGCGCTGAGGTCGCTGCCGCGCAGATCGCAGGCCGTGAAGTCCGCGGCATGCAGCCAGGCGCCGGAGAGGTCGGCATCGCGTATCGAGCCACCCTTGCAAAAGGCGCCCGTCAGATCGGCCTCGCGCAGGCGGATGCCTTTGAAGACGGCACGGCCGAGCACGGCGCCAGGCAGGCCGGTGAAGGACCAGTCACCGCCGGAAACCTGCATCTGGTCGAAATCGCAGGCATCGAACATGCTGCCGACCAGCTTGCATTCGGTGAAGCGGCTGTCGAAGAATTTGCAGGAGACGAAGGTGCAGTTGACGAAAGCACTCGCCTGATGTGTCGAGGCATTGAAGCGGGCACGGCGGAACGTGCATTCCTGGAACACCGCGCCGAGCGTCTGCGCCTCGCTCATATCGAGATCGGAAAACAGCGTCTTCTCATGGCGCTCGCGCTCGATCTGCCTTCCATACCAGTCCGCACCGGCGATCGTGATCTCGGTTTTCGGCGCTGCCTCGCCATATCGTCGTTCCGCCATCGTCGTCCGCCCGGTGATTCTCGTCGGGTCACGATAGGCGCAACGACGGACGCGATGAAGGGGCAGTGCTCAGGCGCGCGCGGCGTGCAGATAGGTCTCGGCAATGTCAGCGACGACGGAGAGCGCAAGCGCATTGGCGTCGCGAGCCTTGTCGAAAATGCCGATCGGCGCCTTGATGCGGGCAAGGTCGTCTTCGCCGTGACCACGCCCGCGCAACGCCTCGCAGCGCTTGGCATGGGTGCGGCGGCTGCCGAGCGCGCCGATATAGAAGGCGGATGAGGCAAGAGCTGCATCGAAGAGCGGCAATTCGCGGTCAATATCGTGGAAGAACAGTGCGACGGCCGTATCGGCATCGAGCTGGTCGGGCGACGGCGCCTGGCCGCGCTCAATGGTCACGACCTCGTAGCCGGAAGCCGTCGCAATCCGCGCCACCGCGCCGGCTTCCATCGGCGTGCCGGCCAGAACCAGGCGCGGCTTCGGGCGGTAGGCACGCACGAACGTGTCGTCTTCCCAGCCGCTGGCGCCCTCGCCCGGCTCGAAAGACAGGGCCTGGGTGCCAGGGTGGTAACGCAGACGCACGGGGCTGCGACGCCGAAGTGCCGTCAGCGTGCGGCGCAGCACCGCACCGTCACGCAAGACATGAATGGCGAGCGTGATGCCGCCGCCGCAGGGCAGCACGATATCGAAGAAAGGCGAGCCCTCGCCCAGGCGGAGATTGCGGTCCATGCCCTTGCTCAGGGCGATGACGGCGTCGGCGGCGACGGCGGCTTCCGTGCAACCGCCGGAGACGAAGCCGCAATAGAGACCGTCGTCGCGCACTGACATCTGCGCGCCGATGGCGCGGGCGGCACCGCCGCGAATTTCGACAAGCGTGACAAGCGCAGCGGCGCGACCGTCATCCAGCGCATCGGCGGCGAAAGAGAGAATGTCGATCGCATCGTCGGAGAGGAAGGCGGCGCGGGGTTCAGCGGCAATCCATTCCGGGCTCTCAGCGATACGGGCGGCCATGTCATTCCCCTCCTTGCGTTCCTTCCCAGCGGCGCACGATGCCGGGGTCGAGGTCGAAGAGATCGAGCACGCGGCCGACCGTGTGATCGACCATCTCTTCAAGGCTTTTCGGCTTGGCGTAGAAGGCCGGCACGGGCGGATAGATGATGCCGCCCATTTCCGTGACCTGCGCCATGTTCCTGATATGGCCGAGATGCAGCGGCGTCTCGCGCAGCATCAGGACGAGACGTCGGCGCTCCTTGAGCACCACGTCGGCGGCGCGGGACAGCAGGTTGTCCGTCGTGCCCGTCGCGATCTCCGCCATGGTCTTCACGGAGCAGGGCGCGACGATCATGCCGAGCGTCTTGTAGGAGCCGGAGGAGCAGACCGCGCCGATATCCTTGTTGGAATGGGTGGTCGTCGCCAGCGCTTCCAGGTCCTGCTTGGTGAAATCCGCCTCGGCCGCGAGCGTGATACAGGCGGCGCGCGACATGATCAGGTGCGTCTCGATTTCGAGGTCGCGCAGCACTTCAAGGATGCGCTTGCCGTAGATGACCCCGGAAGCGCCCGAAATGCCGACGATCATGCGTCTTGGCCGCGTCATGACCTTTATCCCGCTGATTTGAGGAGGGCGGCGGCACGCGCGGACGCCTCATCGCTGATACGCGCACGCACGCCATGGAAATTCGGGCCGCGCGTGGCATCCAGCCCCATGCGCGAGGTGGTGCCGATGCCGCTCGCCGAAGGGTCGAGTGCATTGCCCGGCAGGCCCTCGATGATCACGACATCCTTGTGCGGCTGGAAATGCGTGGCGAGCGCCCAGAGCACTTCCGAATCCTTCGTAATATCGACATCCGCGTCCACCACCACGACATTCTTCAGATACTGGTCCCAGCCGAGAAGGCCGAGCATGACCTGCCGTGCCTCACCCTCGCGCGTCTGGTTCATCGCGATATAGGCGTGGAAATGGGTGCCGGACGACGGGTAGTGCACCGCGGTGATCGAGGGAAAGCGGGCCTTCAGCTTTTCCACCACCTCGGCCTCGCGCGGTACGCGACCGAGGTTGAGGTGCTCGGCCGAATTGCCGCCGGCGACGGAGACGAGCATCGCATCGCGCCGGCGCATGATGGTTTCGACGGTGAAGAGGTTGTTGGTCGAGCGGTCGGAGGAATAGCCGGTGAACTCGCCGAACGGTCCCTCCTCGACATGCGCCTCGGGATCGATCACGCCTTCCAGCACGATCTCGGCATGGGCGGGAACGCGGATGCCGTATTTCGGCGTGCGCACGACCTGCAAGGGCTCGCCCATCAGGCCGCCGGCCACATCGCGCTCGTCCTCGCCGAAGGCAAGGCGGGCGGAAGCGGCGATCATGAACAGCGGGTGGCCGCCGATCACCATGGCGACCGGCATCGGCTTGCCCTTCTCCTTCGACATGTTCATCAGGCGCCAGAGATGGCCGCGCGAATGCAGTGAAGTTGCGAGCGAATTCTTCGAATGGATCATCGCGCGGTGATAGCTGAGATTGCCCGCCCCGGTTTCCGGGTGCTCGCCGATGATGATGCCCGACGTGATGTATTTCGCGCGGTCGGTGTCGAAGTGCTTCAGCATCGGCAGCGCGTTGAGATCCACGTCATCGCCGGAGATGATCTCTTCCGTGATCGGGCCGCTTTCCAGAACTTCCGGCGTGAACGGTCGGTTGGAGCGGGCCTGATAGGCCTCGTGCAGCTTGTCTGCGGTCGAGCCGAGCAGGCGGGCGATACGATCGCGCGAGGCGAAGATATTGCAGACGACCTCTGCGCCGATGCCGCTGACATTCTTGAGGTGCAGCATCGGATGCTGGCCCTTGTCCGCGAGGTTCCAGATCAGCGCCGTGGCGTCCTGATCGTCCGAGACCGGCCGGTCGATGGTGATGACGTCCTCGGGATGCTCCACCTGGTAATCGGCCAGGAAACGGCGGACGTCTTGCTTGTGGTACTGGCTCATCTCTCGGCCTCGGTGCTCGGGGTTGGCGGCGCATCAGGCCGCCCGATATGTAAAAACGCCCTTATCCGCCTTCGGCGCCATCTCCTTGCAGAGAAAGGAAAATCGGCACTTCCCTCTCACAGGGAAAAGGTCGCCGAAGACCGGATAAGGGGTCTTGCCCGCCGCCGGAGAGCGGCGGGCATTTCGTTTCAGATCAAGCCGGCTGCAGCAGGTGCTTGCCGGTGGCGCGGTCGACGCCGGCATAGCTGTCCGTCAGGCGGGCCTGAGCGTCCTGCAGATTGCGCGGCGGCGGTGACGGATCGATGCCGACGAGCTTGGCGATGTTGTTGCCGAGATAGCCTTCCAGATCGTCCTCGGAGAGGTTGATGCCGTGCGGCGGGTCCTTGCAGAGCACTTCCAGCTCGCGCAGCCACATGCCCGGATCGTTCGGCGGGCTGTCCGTGCCGAAGACGATCTTGTTCTTCGGCAGCTGCTGGGCGAACTCCACGATGCGCGACTGGAAGCACCAGCCGGATTCGCAGTAGACGTTCGGCGTATCCATCGCCATCCAGAACGACTCGAACGAGTAGTTGCCGCCCGTCTGGATGCCGAAGTGACCGATGATGAAGTTGACCATCGGGAACTCGCGGATGATCGGGTAGAACATCGTCGGGATCGTGTACGGGCCGTCGCCGGTGTGGATGAGGACGACGACGCCGAGTTCGGCGCACTTCTTCATCGCCGGACGCAGCCATTCGAGCGCGCGGTCGGGGCGGTAGCCGTGCATGTTGGCATGCAGCTTCAGCATCTTGAAGCCGTATTCCTTGACGTGGAATTCCAGCTCCGCCGCCCCGTTTTCGGGCCCCCAGCGCGGGTTGTAGTTGAAGTTGCCGATGAAGCGGTCCGGATACTTTTCGCACAGCTCGGCGATATAGGCCATGTAGTCGCGAATGCCCTCGCGGCCCTTGCGGTTGCCGTCACGGTAGCCCGTGTTGCCCGGCGGCGGCTGGATGAAGCCCATGTCGATACGGCGCGGCTTGCCGTTGATCATGTAGGGGCCGTCCATCAGCTTGAGCATGCGCTCACCGGTGAAGGGCGTACCCGTATGGCGCCATGCCTCGTCGACGAGGTTGGTCGGGTGAAGATGGGTATCGATGATCATTGTTCACTCCGTTCGTTTACGCGGCGATCTGGACGCCGTGCTGGCGCAGATACGCCTCGGCTTCCTCGACGCTTGCCGGCGGCTTGGTCGGCTCGAGGCCGATCATGCGGGCGAGGTTGTTGCCCAGGTAGTCTTCCAGATCGTCCTCGGAGAGGTTCAGGCCCTGCGGCGGCTCGTGGCAGAGGACCTCCAGAAGGTTGATCCACATGCCCGGCTCGTTCGGCGGCGTATCGGAGCCGAAGAGGATCTTGTGCTTGGGCAGGACCTTGGCGAATTCGACGATACGCGACTGGAGGCACCAGCCGGATTCGACGTAGACGCTCGGCGTATCCAGCGCCATCTGCATCGGCTCGAACACATAGACGCCGCCCGTCTGGACGCCGAAATGCGCGAGAATGAAGTTCACTTCCGGGAACTCGCGGATGATCGGGTAGAACTCGGTCGGGATCGAGTACGGACCGTCGCCGGTGTGCACCTTCACCATCAGGCCGAGCTCGGCGCACTTCTTCATGGCCGGGCGCAGCCAGTCGAGCGCGCGGTCCGGGCGGTAGGCGTGCATGTTCGCCTGCAGCTGGACCATCTTGAAATCGAATTCCTTGGCGTAGCGTTCGATTTCGTCGACGCCGTTCTGCACGCCGTAGCGCGGATTGTAGACGAAGCAGCCGAGGAAGCGGTCGGGATGCTCGGTCACCATCTTTTCCGTATAGCCCATGTACTGGCGAATGGCGGCCTTGCCTTCCAGGTCCATGATCTCGTGGGTGTAGATGGTGTTGCCCTGCGGCGGCTGAATAAAGGCCTTGTCCACACGGCGCGGCTTGCCGTTCACATAATACGGGCCGTCCATCATCTTCAAAAGCTTATCGCCGGTGAAGGGCAGTCCATCGTGGCGCCAAGCCAGGTCCACCAGGTCGGTGGGGTAGCAGCTTAGGTCGATTATCATTCCTGTTCTCCTGTCGTAGAGGGTCCGGTCGATGCGGGGCCGCGCGATGAACGCCATGCCGGCAAAAGCCGGGCGTGGATCCGCGAACTCAGGAAACGCCGATGACGGAGAAGAACGGCCGAGGCCCCGAACGGGGCGCAAACGGCGGGTGTTCCTATCGTAGTCAGCATCGACATCGCAGCCTCATCTTCCAACAGACGGTGAGCAATTGTCGGTGCTTATACTCGACGCCAAAAAGACCATGGCGGCGGCTTTATGTCAATAAAAATATCAATCTAAGCGATTGTTTTTTAATATGTTTTGCCAGAAAAACGCCAGCGACCGCCCGCGCGCTGGAGGGTGCGCGGGCGGTTCAGACAGAAGGTCTTGAGCAGGCAGATAGCGGCAGGAGAAGCGCCGCTAGGCCGCCAGGCAGGCGCGCAAGTTTCTGTCGATGCCGTCACGGTCGAGATTGCGGCCGATAAAGACGAATTTCGACTTCGGCGTATCCTCGCCCCAGGCGTGATCCGGCCGGAAATCGACCAGCTTGTGCACCGCCTGGAGCACGAAGAACCGGTCGTCGTTCGCCACCGACACGATGCCCTTGGTGCGGAAGATCTCGTCGCCGTGTTCGCCGAGATAGTCCTTCAGGAATCCGGCCAGCTTCTCGCCGTCGAAGGATTGCGGGTAGACGAAGGAATGGGACTTCACCGTCGCATCGTGGCGGTGCGGGCGCAGCGCCGTTGCCGGGGCATGATCATGTTTGTGGTCATGATGATGGTCCGGGTGATCGCAGGTAGCGTCGTGGCATTCGAGGTGATGCCCATGGTCGTGCTCCGGATGGTCGCAGGCCGCGTCATGGCAATCGTGGCTGTGATGGCCGTGCGCATCGCCATCGTCATCCATGTCGATGTCGAGGATTTCCGCGCGCTCGCGCACATAGGATGGGCGGAAGCCTTTGACGCCGAGAATGTTGGACAGGTCCACTTGGCCATAGGTCGAGCGCAGGATCGGCGCCGTCTGATTGAGCTTGCGCAGCGAGCCCTCCAGCTCACCAAGGCCTTCCTCGGAGGCAAGATCGACCTTGTTGACGAGAATGCGGTCGGCCGCAACGATCTGGTTGACCGCCTGGTTGTCGCTGCCGTCGAGCACCGGGTCGTAGAGGTGCTGGTCGATATGCATGGCATCGACCAGCGTCACGATAGCGTCGAGCTCCACCTCGTCGGCGACGCTGCGGTCGACGAAGAAGGCGGTGGCGACCGGGGTCGGATCGGCGAGACCCGAGGTCTCGACGATGATGTGGTCGAACTTGTCCTTGTGGCTGAGCAGCTTCTTCATCACGTCGATGAGATCGTTGCGCACGTCGACGAAGCAGCAGATGCAGCCATTCTGCATCTGGAAGATCTCTTCGTCCGAGGCGAGCACGAGATCGCTGTCGACGTCCACTTCCCCGAACTCGTTTTCGATGACGGCGATGCGGTGACCGTGGCGTTCGGTGAGGATGTAGTTGAGCAGTGTGGTTTTTCCCGATCCAAGGAAACCGGTGAGGATCGTGATCGGGAGTTTCTTCGTGGCTGGTTCGATGTGCATGTTCATGCGCCCTTCTCCCTCAAGGCTTTCAGAATGTCTTCCGGGGTGATCGGATAGTGGTGGAAGCGGACGCCGATGGCATCGTGGATGGCGTTGGCGATCGACGGGCCGATGGCGATGATCGGGTCTTCGCCGACGCCCTTGGCGCCCCAGGGGCCGCCCGGATCGGGCGCAGCTTCCAGGATGATCGTCTCGATGTCCGGCATATCCATGGACAGCGGCATCTTATAGTCGACGAGGCCCGCATTGAGCGACCGGCCGGTCTTCTTGTCGATGATGTAGTCCTCGGTCAGCGTGTGGCCGATACCCTGCTGGATGCCGCCCTCGATCTGGCCCTGCGCGGCGATCGGGTGGATGACCCGGCCGATATCGTGCACCGGCACGACGCGCTTGACCTCGACAATGCCCGTCTCCGTATCGACATCCACTTCGGTGAAGTGGGCGGCGAAGGAATAGGACTTCGTCGGTTCGTAGGTGCCATTCGCCAAGATGTTGGCGGCGGGAATGCCGCGGGACGGGCCCATAGCTTCCGCGACCGACGTGAAGCGGCCCGGTTCAGCCGTGACGAAGATTTTCCCCTCGGAAAGGTCGAGCTCGTCGGCCTTGACCTGAAGCTTCATCGCGGCGCGTTCGAGAACGGACGCGCGCACCTTGGTAGCAGCCATCTTGGCGGCGGTGCCGACGAGATAGGTCGTGTGGCTGGCGAAGGCGCCGATATCCCACGGCACGACGTCCGTATCGCCGTGGATGACGCCGACATCCTCGAAGCGGACGCCGAGTTCTTCGGCGACGATCTGCGCCAGCGCCGTGTGTGCGCCGGTGCCGAGGCCGGCAGCCCCCGTGAGCAGCGTCACGGTGCCGTCCTCGTTGACCTTCACCGTGGCGTTGCCCTGCTCCTTGATACCGGGATAGGCCGAGGAGCCGTGCATTTCGCAGCCGATGCCCCAACCCTTGCGGATATGCGGATGCTTCGGATCCGGCGTGCGGTCGCGGTTGCGCAGCGACTTCCAGTCGAGCACGTCCATGCCGTGCTGGAGGCAGATTTCCAGGCCATGGCCGAGGATCGGGTGGCCGGAGGGCGCGATATCGCCGGCCCGCACCACGTTCTTCAGCTTCAGGTCTGCCGGGTCCATGCCGAGCCGCTCGGCCGCCTCATCCATCTGGATATCGAGCGCGTAGTAGCTCTGCACCACGCCGTAACCGCGGAACGCGCCGTTGATCGGCGTGTTGGTATAGACACAGCGGCCTTCGAGCCGGATGTTCTCGCAGCGATAGAGCGAGGTCGCGGCCGTCGTGCCGACGATGGTGACACCCGGACCGTGCGAACCGTAGGCGCCAGAATCGTAAACGAGCTTCATGTCGCGGGCGACGAGCGTGCCGTCGTTCTTGAAGCCCTGTTTCAGCCAGACCTTGCAGGGATGACGGGCACGGCCGGCGACGAAGGTCTCGTGGCGGGTGAACTCCATCTTCACCGGCCGGCGCGTCTCCTTAGCGAGAAGCGCGCACAAAAATTCGTGCTGAAAACAATCCTGCTTAGCGCCGAAGCCGCCGCCCATGTGATCGACCAGAACGCGCACCTTGGTCAGCGGCAGGCCGAGCACTTCGGCCAGGATGCCGCGCACCATGAAGGACGACTGCGTCGAGGTCCAGAAGGTCAGCTTGTTGGAGCCATCCCAATCGGCGATGCAGACATTCGGCTCCATATAGGCCGGATGCGGGCGGCCGCCGGAGAAGGTGCCTTCGAGAATGAAATCCGCCTGGGCAAAGCCGGCTTCGATATCCCCACGGTTGACACGCACCGGATCGAGCACGAGGTTGCCGCCGGGGCCGACCTCATGGATGAGCGGCGCGCCCGGCAGGGCTGCGTCTTCCGGCTCGATGACGGCAGGCAAGGGCTCGTATTCGACCTCGATCAGGTCGAGCGCCTCGTCGGCGATCTCCTCGCTGATAGCGGCGACGGCAGCGACGCCCTCGCCCCAGAAGCGAACCTTGTTGTCGAGGATGTACTGGTCCTTGGTGCAGGAGGCCGAACGCGGATGCGGCGAGCCGTAATGCAGCACGCGTGGCACGGTCTCATGGGTCAGCACGGCCTTGACGCCGGGATAGGCGAGCGCCTTGCTGACATCGATGCTCTTGATGCGGGCATGCGCGATGGCGGCACGCTTCATCTTGCCGTGCAGCATGCCGGACAGTTTGACGTCGCCGGTATATTCGGCCTCGCCCGTCACCTTTTCGAGCACGTCGTCGCGGCGAACACTCTTGCCGACGATCTTGAATTCGCGCTCTTCGATAGGGGTGTTGATGTTCATGATCTTGCTGCCTCCATCTCGAGCGCGGCGGATTTGATCGCGTCGAAAATCTTGGTGTAACCGGTGCAGCGGCAGATATTGCCGCTCAGGCCGAAGCGGATGTCCTCATCCGTCGGGCGCGGATTGTCGTCGAGCAGCTTCTTGGCCATCATCAGGATGCCCGGCGTGCAGAAACCGCATTGCGAGGCGCCGTGCCGCATGAAGGCATCCTGCAACGGATGCAGCACATCGACACCAGGCTGAAGCCCTTCGACGGTCTCGACCGTGCAGCCCTCCGCCTCGACGGCGAGCATCAGACAGGCATTGACCGGCTGGCCATCGACGATGACGGTGCAGGCGCCGCAGTCGCCGACGTCGCAGCCCTTCTTGGTGCCGGTGAGGCCGACATCGTCGCGCAGCGCGTCGAGCAGCGAACAGCAGGTCTCCACCGTCATGTCGCGCGGCTCGCCATTGATGGTGAGTTCGACGATCCGTTTCATGCGGAGGCCTCCAATGCCTGTTTGATCGCGCGGCCGGTCAGGACACCGACCATGTCGCGGCGGTAATCGGCGCTCGCGCGCACGTTGCTGATCGGCGTGCACTCTTCCATCGCCTTGTCGGCGGCGCTCTTGACGGTTGCCGCGTCGAGCCGCGTGCCACGCAGCATGGCTTCGGCTTCCGGCGCCCGCAGCACGGTCGCGCCGACCGCGCCGAGCGCGATGCGGATATCGCTGCACACGCCGTCATCCATGGAGAGGCTGACGGCGACGCCGACAGTGGAAAGCTCCATCGCCTTGCGGCGGCCGTGCTTGAGATAGGCCTTGCCGGCATTGTCGGCGGCCGGCGGCACGGTGATGCCGGTGACGATTTCGCCCTTGGCGAGCACGGTCTTGCCGGGGCCGGTGAAGAATTCGGCGAGCGGCACGACGCGCATGTTGGTGCGGCTGTAGATGTGGATGAAGGCACCGTCGGCGATCAGCGGCGGGATCGTATCCGCCGATGGCGAGGCACGACAGACATTGCCGACGACGGTCGCGCGGTTGCGCACCTGGATGGAGCCGAGCGAGGCGAAGGCCGCGCGCAGGTTCGGATAACGTTCGCGCACCAGCGCAAGACGCTCCAGCCGGCCGACGGTCACCAGCGCGCCGAAGGTCAGGCCGCGGGTTTCGTCATAGGTGATGTCGGAGAGGCCGGGAATCGTCTTGATATCGACGACGTTGCGCACACGGCGCAGCCGCTCGCGGATCTCGACCAGCAAATCCGTTCCGCCGTTGAACAGAAAGGTGTCCTCGCCGAGATCGGTGAGAAGGCGGGAGGCCTGCTCCAGCGTGTCTGCCCGGTGGTATTCAAAGCGCCTCATGGCGTTCCTCTTGAATTCTGGCTTCCTGCGCTCTGGCCGGAGGCTCTGGGCTCCGGCGGCGCAACGCCGCCGGACTAATAGGGTGGTGCTGTTCAGGCGAGGTCCGCAGCTGCGGACACGCCATGCTCCTCCTCGGCCTCCTCGGGCTCTTTCGCGGGCACGCCGTTAAAGAGGATGTTGAGAAGTGCCGCCGCGAAGGTGCCGACCAGCACGCCGCTATGCAGGAACTTGCTGACGGCGGCGGGCAGCTGGTCGAAGATGTTGTCGGCGACGACGGGCACCATGGCGAGACCGACGCTGACCGCGACGATGTAGAGGTTGCGGCGGTTTGCAGCGAAATCGACCTTCGACAGGATTTTCACGCCGGTCGCCGAGACCATGCCGAACATCACGATGGCGGCACCGCCGACGACGTAGCTCGGGATCGATGCGCTGATGAAGGCCACCTTCGGCAACACGCCGAGCAGGATCAGGATGGCGCCGCCCGCGGCGACCACGAAGCGGCTCAGGACGCCGGTGATCTGGAGCAGGCCGACATTCTGCGCATAGGTCGTGTAGGTGAAGGTGTTGAGCAGACCGCCGATTATGTTGCCGACGCCATCGGTGCGCAGGCCACGGGTAAGATCGCGCTGGGTGATCTTGCGCCCGGCCATGTCGCCGACCGCCAGGAACTGCCCGGTCGATTCGATCATCATGACCACCATGACCGCACAGAGCGACAGGGTGGACCAGAATTCGAAGACCGGCCAGCCGAAGGCGAGCGGGTGGATGACACGCAGCCAGTCGGCATCCGCCACGCCGTGGAAATCCACCTTGCCGGCGGCAATGGCGATTGCAAAACCGATGCCGATGCCCATCAGCACCGCGAGATTGGAGAGAAAGCCCTTGAGAACGCGGGTGAGCAGCAGGATCGACAGGAGCACGAGAGCTGCCACGGCGAGCCCAAAGGGCGCACCATAGGCGGGGTTCGGGATCATACCGTCAGGGCCCTTGATCATCGGCTGGCCGCCCGCGGCCCAGTTGACGCCGACACGCATCAGGGAAAGGCCGATGATCAGCATGACCGTGCCGGTAACGATCGGCGGAAAGAAACGCACCCATCGACCGAAGAAGGGGGCGACGAGAAGGACGAAGATGCCGGATCCGATGACGGCACCGATGACGCCGGGCATACCGAGTTCCGGATTGGTGCCGGTCGCGATGATCGAGGGCACGGCGGTGAAGGAGACGCCCATCATGATGGGCAGGCGAATGCCGATTTTCCAGATGCCGAGCGCCTGGATGATGGTGACGATGCCGCAGGCGAACAGGTCGGCGCTAACGAGCAGCGCGATCTGCTCCTTGGGCAAGTGAAGCGCCGTGCCGACGATCAGCGGCACCGCGACCGCACCGGCATACATGACGAGAACGTGTTGCAGACCGAGAGCGAAAAGGCTCGGGACAGGGTACTTCTTCTCGACGGGATCCGTCGTTTCGGAATTGGACATTCGCTTTCCTCCCAGCGAATAGTGTTCCGGCGCGGTGGGGGGCATCTTGGCCTCATGTTTTGGCACCGCACGCCGTACAAGGCCGATCATGCTGTTGACCAAATCAGCAAACAATCGGCATAATTATATTTATTCATCTGGTAATTGAATGAATTGATGACATGGACATCACGCTGAAACAGCTTCGCGCCTTCGTCACCGTGGCCAATCTCGGGCAGTTCACGCTTGCCGCCGACAAGCTCGGCTCCTCGCAATCGGCGGTCAGCACGCTGGTGCGCCAGCTGGAGACGAACCTGAACCTGCGTCTTTTCGACCGGCACACGCGGCTTCTGCGCCTCACCCAGGCGGGCATGGATATCCTGCCGATCGCCGCGCGCGCCGTCGCCGACATCGAGGGCATGGTGGAAAGTTCGCAGGAGCTGACGGCGCTGCGCCGCGGCAAGGTCACCATGGCGGCCGGCACGGTGCAGGCGGCGCTGATGCTGCCGCAGCTCGTGCACGGCTTCACCAAGCTCTATCCGGAAATCGCCGTCGCGCTGCATGACGTGGCGGAGAAGACCGTGCTGGAGCAGGTGGCGAACGGTTCCGTCGATCTCGGCCTCGGCACGGTGCCGGAAGACGATCCGGAACTCGTCGGCACGCGGCTTACCACGGACGAGTTCCTCGTCGTGCTCCATGCCGACGATCCGCTGGTCAAGCGCCCCGAATTGCGCTGGACGGATCTTGCCGATTGCAAGCTGATTGGCCCGCAGCGCGGCAACCCGATCCGTGACCGGCTGGAGAACGAACTGGCGCGCAACGGCATCATCCTGCCGCTCGACAAGTCGATGCAGGAGGTGGCGCTGCCGCTGACGATCATCGGCATGGTCGAAGGCGGTTTGGGCGTCGCGATCATGACCTCGGCCGTCACCCGGCTTGCCACCTCCATGGGCCTCGTCGTGCGCACGCCGAAGGAACCGCATATCAAGCGCGAGGTCAGCCTGATCCAGAAACGCGGGCGTTCGCTGTCGCCGGCCGCGCGGCGCTTTCGCGATTTCCTGCTGAAATCGGTCCATTGACCCGGTAAAAATTCCGGCGTTATCTGAAGGCGCTGCTGGACCGCGCAGGACGCGGGCAGGCAGGGCGCAGCGGCTCGACGCTGTGCGCGGAGGCCGGCGCATGACGCGCCTTCAGGCCAGCCGCCGCTCCCAGCCACGCCAGACCAGGAGCATCCATGGCTCATTCCCTGAACGACCGCGCCGCCCATTCCGGCGGGACCACCCGGCCGAACCGCCCCGACCTCTCCACCGATGCCATCCGCACCGCCCGGGAAGAGCTCGCCGCCTGTTTCCGCATGGCGGCCCGCAACGGCTTCGAGGAAGGCATCTGCAACCATTTCTCCGCCGTCGTGCCCGGCCATGACGATCTCTTCCTCGTCAATCCCTACGGCTACGCCTTCCGGGAACTGACCGCTTCCAAACTGCTGATCTGCGATTTCAACGGCACCGTCATCGACGGCGACGGCGCGCCGGAAGCCACCGCCTTCTACATCCACGCCGAAATCCACCGCCGCCTGCCGCGTGCCAAGGTCGCCTTCCACACGCATATGCCGTATGCGACCGCGCTCTCCATGACGGACGGGCCGCCGATGATCTGGGCCGGACAGACCGCGCTCAAATTCTACGGCCGCACCGCCGTCGACGAGAACTACAACGGCCTGGCGCTCGACTATGCCGAGGGCGCGCGCATCGCCGGCACGGTCGGCGATGCCGACATCGTTTTCCTGAAGCACCATGGCGTGCTGGTGCTCGCCCCCACCATCGCGGAGGCCTGGGACGACCTCTACTATCTCGAGCGCGCCGCCGAGGTGCAGGTGCTCGCCATGTCGACCGGCCGCACGGTCTCGCCGGTCGATCCCGCCATTGCGGAAGCCGCCTACCGGCAGATGCGCGAAGGCGATCCGGAGTCCGCCAAGGCCCATCTTGCGGCCATTCGCCGGCAATTGGACGCGGAAGAACCACAATATCGGCACTGAATTTTTGATGAATGGCCTTCATTGCAAAGGCCGAAGGCGGCCATTCTTCGAGAAGACAACGCTTTGAATATTTGTGTTTTTCCTCGAATGATTTTGCGAATGCGATAGAACTGAGCAACTGCGATTAATATCGATATTTCATCAAACAATTGAAATAATGAATTTGTTTGAACTAATCGCCCATGCTTAGTTTTCCGCCATAACGAGAAGGTGGGAACGAATGGTACGAGACACTGCAACAGCGTCGCTCGCAAATCTGGCCGCCGGTCAGTCCTTTGCGCTTACGGGCGGAACCGTCATTCTTGGCGATGGTTCGCAATCGGTCAGCGACATCCTTGTGGGAGCCGACGGACGCATCATCGCGGTCGAACCCTATCTCGACACCTCGTCCTGCGGCGCCTGCGTCGATATCACCGGCATGCTGGTGACTGCGGGCTTCCTTGATGCGCACCAGCATCTCGACAAGACGGGCGTGCTGCGCTTCACACCCAATCCGTCGGGCACGCTGCAAGGCGCCCGCGACGCCTTCGCCAAATATGCCCGCACCGCCGGCCCCGACGACATCCACAAGCGTGCCACGCGCACCGTCGAGCGATGTCTCTCCCGCGGCACGACGGGCATCCGCAGCCACATCAACGTCGACAAGGATGCCGGTTTCCACGGCATCGAGACGCTGGCCGGCATCCGCGATGCCGAAAAGGATCGCATCACCCTCCAGCTCGTCGCCTTCATGACGCCCCATCCGGG
The DNA here is from genome assembly GCF_057798995.1 of Shinella sp. 20P9.1.1. Classification (NCBI taxonomy): domain Bacteria; kingdom Pseudomonadati; phylum Pseudomonadota; class Alphaproteobacteria; order Hyphomicrobiales; family Rhizobiaceae; genus Shinella; species Shinella sp. 20P9.1.1. The sequence continues at coordinate 478,948 of NZ_JBYOLC010000001.1, read as the reverse complement.
CCAGGATTTCGACTGGCTCGGCAAGAACATCGACGGCGCGGTGGCACTGGCCGATGCCGTCGGCGGCACGCCCGCGGTCTCCGAAGACCCGCCGCGCTATCTCGACATCCTGTTTTCCGCCGCGGTGAAGGCCGGCAAGCCGGTCGACCTGCATCTCGACGAGCACCTCAAGGCAGACGTGCATCTGCTCGATGCCGCCCTCGAACGGGTCGAGCGCTTCGGCATGCAGGGCCGCACCGTGTTCAGCCATGTCTCCGTGCTGAGTGCGCTGCCCCGCTCGGAATTCCAGCGCATCGCCGAACGGCTCTTGGCGCTCGATGTCGGCGTCGTAACGCTTCCGGCGGCAAACCTCTATCTCCAGGGCCGCGACGCCGAAATGCTGCCGCCGCGCGGCCTGACGCGCGTTGCCGAGCTCTACCGCGCCGGCGTCACCATCGCGACGGCCTCCGACAACATCCAGGATCCGTTCGTGCCGACCGGCTCCGGCGACATGCTGGAAATCGCGCGCTGGACGCTGCTAGCCGGTCATCTGCGCGGCGACGAACTGGCCGCCGCCCACCGCATGATCACGACGGCGCCGGCTCGCCTGATGGGCCTCGGCAAGGACCATGGCCTGAAGGCCGGTGCGCGCGCCGATTTCGTCGTCACCGATTGCATCGACACGGACACGCTGGTTGCCGGCGGACCGGACCGCGCCTTCGTCTTCTCGAGGGGCCGTCTCGTCTCGCAGAGCGCGACCGAAAGCATTGCCACGAAGGAGGATGCATAACCGAGCGGCGACTCCGGGGGGATTGGACGTCAATCTAAGGGGAGACTGGAATGAACAAGACTGTATTTTCACATCGTTCGCTGCTTGCATCCACTATCGCATTCACGCTTGTCGGCTCGATCTGGCAGACGCCCGCCCGTGCCGACGACTTCAAGATGGGACTTCTCGTCCCCGGCAGCATCGGGGAAGAAGGCTGGAACCGGATCGCCTTCGACGCGCTGAAGCGCGTCGAGAAGGAACTCGGCGCCAAGATCAGCTATGTCGAACTGCCGGAGAACCCGGCGGCCTTCGAGAAGGCGTTCCGCGACTATGCGGGCCAAGGCTATCAGATCGTGCTCGGCCACGGCTTCCAGTTTCAGGATGCGGCGCTGACGGCGGCGGAGGATTTTCCGGACACCGTCTTCCTCATCTCGTCGAGCCGCATCCACGAGGGCAAGGTCATCGGCCTCAACACCGATGCCAGCCAGCCCTTCTATCTCATGGGCGTGATCGCCGCGAAGCTGGGCAAGGGCGCCGGCCTCATCGGCGGCATGGAAATCCCGCCCATCACGCAGGCCTTCGAAGGTTTCGTGAACGGCGCGAAGAGCGTGAACCCGGACTTCCCGGTCTCGACCGTCTATCTCGGCAGTTTCACCGATGCGAGCGCGGCGAAGGAAGCCGCCTTCAGCGTGATCTTGCAGGGCGCGGATTTCGTCATTCCCAATGCCAATTCGGCCGGCATGGGCGTCATCCAGGCGGCCCGGGAATCGGGCGGCAAGGCCAGCACGTTCAGCGTTTACAGCGACTATACCCACGCCGCGCCTCAGAACGTGCTCGGCACGTTCCTCGCCGATTACGGCCAGGGCATCGTCCGTATCGTTTCAGGCATCAAGGACGGCAAGGTGCCGGACAGCAATGTCGACTTCGGCCTGAAGGACACCGACGTCATCAAGTTTACCTACAACGACGCGGCCACCCGACCGGTGCCCACGGACCTGCGCACATTCGTCGATGACGTGAGCGCAAAAATCGTCGCAGGCGACATCCAGACCCGCGCGAAGTGACGCGAAGATCCGGCGCGGGTCCCGGAAAACCAACACAATGGGAGGAAATGCAATGAAATTCTCAAGAAGACTGTTCCTGGAAGGCGTAGCCGCCCTGTCGATCGCCCTTGCCATCCCGGCAATCGCTCAGGCAGACGATTTCAAGATGGGCCTTCTCGTGCCGGGCAGCGTCTCGGAAGAGGGCTGGAACCGCATCGGCTTCAACGCGCTGAAGGGCGTGGAAAGCCAGCTCGGCGCCAAGATCAGCTATGTCGAGCTTCAGCAGAACCCGGCCTCCTTCGAAAAGGCTTTTCGCGACTATGCGAGCCAGGGCTACAAGGTCATTCTCGGCCATGGCTTCGAGTTCCAGGATGCAGCGCTGGAAGTCGCGCTCGACTATCCCGACGTCTACTTCCTGATTTCGTCGAGCAGCATCCATGAGGGCAATGTCATCGGCCTCAACACCGATACAAGCCAGCCCTTCTACCTGATGGGCGTGATCGCCGCGAAGATGGGCAAGAAAGCCGGCCTCGTCGGCGGCATGGAAATCCCGCCGATCCAGCAAGCCTTCGCCGGCTTCAAGAACGGCGCCAAGAGCGTCAATCCAGACTTCCCGATCAGCGAGGCCTATATCGGCAACTTCACCGATACGACGGCGGCCAAGGAAGCGGCGCTGAGCATGATCTCGCAGGGTGCCGATTTCGTCGTGCCGAACGCGTCAGGCGCCACCGTCGGCGGCTACCAGGCGATTGCCGAATCCGGCAAGGACGTGCGCTCCTTCTCGATCTTCAGCGACTTCACGCCGGTCGCGCCCAACAACATTCTCGGCCTCTATGTCGCCGACTACGCGCAGGGCGTGGTGGAGGTCGTCAAGTCGATCAAGGACGGCAGCCCGCCGACCGAAAACGTCGTCTTCGGCCTGAAGGATCCGAAGGTCATCTCCTTCACCTTCCGCGATGACGGTCCGGTCTCCGTGCCGGCGGAGATCCGCGCGGAAGTGAAGGCGATCAGCGACAAGATCGCAGCCGGCGAAATCAAGACGGACGGCGAATAAACGGCCTTGCGCTGCGGCCGGTCCTCCGGCCGCAGCCTGCCGCGCCGAATGCCACACAAACATCCGGACCGATCCTATGGCACAGGTAAACCAGGGAGTGCGCGAGACCGTGTATCCTCAAGCAGCCCAGACCCTCTACCGGACGCTCTCGCAGATCGCGATCAGCGCCGTGACTCCGATCGCGGCAGTCCTCGTCGCCCTCGCCTTCGGCGCCCTCCTGTTGTGGCTCAACGGCTTCAACGGCAGCGACGTCGTCACCGTCATGATCTTCGGCTCGTTCCAGGACATGCGCTCTGTCGGCGAAATCCTGCTGAAGGCAACGCCGCTCATCCTCATCGGCGCCGGCCTCTGCGTCGCCTTCCGCTGTTCGATCTGGAACATCGGCGCCGAAGGCCAGCTCTATGCCGGTGCGATTGCCGCGACTTTGGTCGGCACCAGCTTCGACGGGCTCTCCGTCTGGGTGCATGCGCCCCTCGTCATGCTGGCCGGCGCTCTGGCGGGCGCTGCCTGGGCCGGCATTGCCGGCTATCTCAAGGTACGCTTCCAGGCGAGCGAGATCGTCACCACGATCATGCTCAACTATATCGCGCTGATCCTGACGAGCTATCTCGTCACCGGCCCGATGCGCGATGCGAGTGCGGCCTATCCCCAGTCCGCCCGCCTGATCCGGGAAGCCTGGACGCCGCGCATCGTCTCCGACATGCGCCTGCATATCGGCATCCTCGTTGCCATCGTTTTGGCGGTCGCGCTCTACATCTTCCTGCAAAGGAGCAGCCGCGGCTTTGCGCTGCGCGTCGTCGGCCTCAATCCGAATGCCGCACGCTATGCCGGCATGCAGGTCGCCCGAAACGTCATGATCGCCATGTGCATTTCCGGCGCGATGGCAGGGCTTGCCGGCGCTTTCGAAGTGGCCGGCGTCACGCACCGGCTCTACCAGAACATCTCGCCCGGCTACGGTTTCGAAGGCATCGCGGTCGCGCTGCTTGCCGGCAACAATCCGCTGGCGGCGATCATCTCGGGCGGGCTCTTCGCGACGCTGCGCTCCGGTTCGGAAGTGCTCCAGATCACCTCGCAGGTGCCGCAGGTCCTCGTGCTGGTCATCCAGGGCATGGTCATCCTCTCGGTCGTCGCCTTCGCCAAGCTGCGCGACATCCTCAGGATCGTGGCTTGAAGAATGGAAACTCCGGCAGGGCGCATGAGCCCTGCGGGAAAACAAAGCTTTAGAGTTGCGCAATTCCGGACGCAAAACCGCTAGGCACTTTTGCTGGAATTGCTCAAGGCGACCTTCCTGAAGGATCTCTCCATGGACGACATGATGTTCCTCACCTTCCTCGCAGCGCTTGCCGGCGCCGCCTGGAGGCTTGCGACGCCCCTCATCTTCGCCTCGATCGGCGAGGTGTTTTCCGAACGGGCGGGCGTGCTCAATATCGGGCTGGAAGGCACCATGCTGGTCGGCGCGTTCTGCGGCTTCGCGGCGGCCTTCGCCACCGGCAGCATTCTCCTCGGCCTGCTGGCCGGGGTGGCGGGCGGCATGCTGTTCGGCCTGATCTTCGCCTTCTTCACGATCACCATCAAGGCGGACCAGATCGTGGTGGGGGCAGCGCTCAACCTGCTCGGCATGGGCCTCACCGCCTTCCTGTTCCGCACCTATTACGTCTCGACCGGCAAGGGCATCGAGATCGCCCAGCCCGTGCATATCCCGTTCCTCAGCGATATCCCGTTCCTCGGCGAGGCCTTCTTCCGGCAGAACCTCATCGTCTATTCGACTGTTCTCGTCGCGATCCTCGCCAGCCTCGTGCTGTTCCGCACCTCCTTCGGGCTGACGCTGCGGGCTGTCGGCGAACATCCGAAAGCCGTCGACGTGGCCGGGCGCAATGTCGCGGGCTATCGCTACGCGGCCGTATTGGTCGGCACCGGCCTTGCCGGCCTTGGCGGGGCGTTCCTGACACTCGGTCATTCCAACCAGTTCGTCGAGGGCATCACGTCGGGCCGCGGCTTCATCGCGCTTGCCGTCGTGGTTTTCGCCCGCTGGTCGCCGACAGGCGCCTTCTTCGTCTCGCTGCTCTTCGGCCTGTTCTACGCACTGCAACTGATGCTCCAGGCGCAGGCATCCATCGTCGTGCCCTACCAGGTGTTGCAGGCGCTTCCCTACATCATGACGATCGTCACGCTCGTCGTGGTCCGCGGCAAGGGGGCCGCCCCCAGCAAGCTCGGCCAGCCCTACGAGATGAGGTAACGGACATGTCCCAGAAACCCTTCCTGCGCATCGACAATATCCGCAAGCGCTTCGGTCCCATCATCGCCAGCGACGGCGTCTCGCTGGAAATCGAGGAGGGCGAGATCCATTCACTGCTCGGCGAGAACGGCGCCGGCAAGAGCGTGCTGATGAGCATGATCTGCGGCATGGTGCGGCCCGACGAGGGCGAGATCGTCTTCAAGGGCGAGACTGTGCGCTTCAACAGCCCGCGTGAGGCGATCCGCCAGCGCATCGGCATGGTGCACCAGCACTTCATGCTCGTGCCCAACCTGACGGTGGCGGAAAACTACATCCTCGGCCAGGGCTCGGCGCTGCGCGTCATCAACGACATGGACAAGGTCCATGCGAAAATCCGCGAGCTCTCCGACCGCTACGCCCTCGACGTGCGCCCGGACGCCATCATCGAGGACCTCTCGGTCGGCGAGCAGCAGCGCGTCGAAATCCTGAAGGTCCTGTTTCACGGCATCGACCTGCTCATCCTCGACGAGCCGACTGCCGTGCTGACCCCGCAGGAGACCGACCGCCTGCTGTCGCTGATGGGCGACCTCGTCAAGGACGGTAAGACGGTCGTCTTCATCTCGCACAAGCTCGACGAGGTGATGCGCGTCAGCAACCGCATCAGCGTCATGCGCGACGGGCGCGTGGTGCACACCGTCCATGTTGGCGAGACCAATGCGCGCGCGCTCGCCCATATGATGGTCGGCCGCGACGTGCGCATGGAACTTCCCCGCAGCCCCGAGCCGCCCGGCCGCACCGTGCTGTCGGTGGAAAACCTGACCTGCCGCGCCGAGACGGGCCTGCCCGCCGTGCGCGGCGTGAGCCTCAACGTGCGTGCCGGCGAGATCGTCGGCATCGCCGGCGTCTCCGGCAACGGCCAGACGGAACTGTCGCTCGCGCTTTCCGGCCTGCTGCCCGTCGATTCGGGTCGCGTGATGCTGAACGGCAAGGACATTACCGGCCTCGACCCCGCCCGCATCAATGCCAGCAGCTTCTCCCACATTCCTGAGGACCGGCACAAACACGGCATCGTCGTCTCGATGTCGCTCAGCGAAAACACCATCCTCCAGCGCTACGACCAGAAACCTTTCGCCAGCGGCGGCATGCTGAACCGCGGCGTGATTAGCGAGCACACCCGCGACCTGATCAAGCGTTTCCGCGTGAAGAGCCGCGACCATAACCAGGCGATCGGCTCTCTTTCCGGCGGCAACCAGCAGAAGCTGGTCGTTGCACGCGAACTCGCCCGCAACCCGGATTTCATCCTGGTCAACCAGCTCGCCCGCGGCATCGACATCGGCGCCATGGAGTTCGTGATGGAGGAGATGCTGAAGCAGCGCGACAACGGCCGCGCCATCCTGCTCATCTCCACCGAACTGGAGGAACTGTTCGCGATCTGCGACCGCATTCTGGTGATGTTCCACGGCGAAATCCTCGGCGAACTGCCACCGGACCGCACTCGCCTCGAAGAACTCGGCCTGCTGATGGCGGGCCAGCGGCAACAACCGGCGCTTGCGGGCTAGACAGGACAGGGGCGGCAGGATTTGATGGCAGCTGCGTAACAGGAGGCCTCCGTATTCATGAACATCACCCTGCGGCAACTCAGGGCCTTCATCGCGGTGGCCGAACTCGGCCAGTTCAATCTTGCCGCCCGAAACATGCATCTGACCCAGTCGGCGGTCAGCATCCTCATCCGCGACCTGGAATCGGAAATCGGTGTGCGCCTGTTCGACCGGCACACCCGCATGGTCTCGCTGACCCTCGTCGGCCAGGAATTCCTGCCGCAGGCGCGAAAGATCCTGAAGGATCTGGAGCTTGCGGTCGGCGATGTGCGCGATAACGCCTCGCTGAAGCGCGGCCAGGTGACGATTGCGGCGGCCATCGTGCTCGCCGCCACCATCGTACCGCCGATCATCGCGCGCTTCCTGCGCATGTATCCGGAAATCTCCGTGAATATCAGGGATATGCCGGAAGAGCAGATCACCCCGGCGCTGAAACGCAATGAGGTGGATATTGCCGTCGGCACCCTGTCGGAAGACGATCCGGAAATCACCGCGACGCCGCTGCTGCGCGACAAACTGATGTTCATGTGCCGAGAGGATCATCGTTTTGCGCGGCGCAAATCCGTGCGCTGGGCGGAGCTGAAGGACGAGACCCTCATCACGCTTGCCGCCGCCAATCCGTTGCGCAGCATCGTCGAGCATAACCTCATCCGCGTGGTGCCGAACTATAAGCCGAAATACGAGGTGCGTTTCTCGACGACCGCCATCAGCATGATCGCCGCCGGCATGGGCGTCGCCGTGCTACCGGAAAATTCGAGCCAGCTCGCCTCCGCCGTGCGCGTGACCGCGGTCGATCTTGTCGACCCGCATGTCATGCGCGACGTCTCGCTTCTGCAGCGCCGCCATCACAGCCTGTCGCCGGCCGCGGAGCACCTGAAGGCCGTGTTCATTGCCAGTGCTGCCGAGCGCGCGGGTTCTACGGAACGGGAGGCCAGGGAATAGCTTTCTTCCGTGCACAGAAAGCCTGTTGATCCCTTGCAATGCGTCTGGACGGCGTGCCCCTGATCGCGCTTTAACGGAGCGTGCGGAATGCGATTTCCGCCCTTCAGCCTGCCGATCGGACGACAATGCCAGTTCATGAACTTGCCGCGCTCGGCGCCGCGACCTGCTGGGCCCTGACGGGGCTGATTTCGGCGGGACCTGCCGGCCATCTCGGCGCACCGACTTTCAACCGTGTCCGCCAGATTTTCGTGACAGGACTGCTGACGCTCTACGTTCTCGCCACCGGCGCATGGCGCGAACTGGATGCGACGACGGTCGGTCCGTTGCTGCTGTCGGGCTTCATCGGCATCTTCATCGGCGATACCCTGCTTTTCTCGACGCTCAACCGCGTCGGCCCGCGCCGCTCCGGCATCCTCTTCGCGCTGAATGCCCCCATCGCCGCCCTGCTCGGCTGGCTCGTGCTGGGCGAGGCGCTGTCCGTCTCGGCCGTTGCCGGCATCGCGCTGACGGCGGCGGGCGTCTTCCTCGCCATCATCTTCGGCAAGCGCAAGGCGCAGATGCACGAGTGGGAGACGATCAAGGGGCCGCTGTGGATCGGCGTGCTGCTCGGGCTCGGTGCGGCAACCGGCCAGGCCATCGGCTCGATCATCGCGCGGCCCGTCATGGAAACCGGGCTCGACCCGTTCGTCGCCTCGCTGCTGCGCGTCGGCGTCGCGGCCGCCTGTCTCAGCGTCATGGCGCAGCTGCCGATCGCCTCCGTCAAGCCGAAGGGACCGCTGACGCTGAAGGTCCTGGCCATGACGGCGCTGACCGGCTTTACCGCCCTTGCCATCGGCATGACGCTGCTGCTTTTCGCGCTTTCGGGCGGCAAGGTCGGCATCGTCTCGACGCTCTCAGCAACCTCCCCCGCCATCATCCTTCCCATGCTGTGGCTGCGGACGGGAGAACGGCCGGCGGCCGGCGCCTGGGCGGGGGCCGCTCTCGTCATTCTCGGCATGGGTCTGATCTTTATTCGCTAATGCTTATTCATGCCCCTTGCGAAAAACTGCTGTACCGAATGATGGATAAAATTTTAAGCGAAATCTAACGGTCGAGGCCTACGACTGGACCAGTTTCTCCAGCTTAGGCAGCCGCCATGCGCAATATCCCCATCATCGGTAAGTTCCTCGTCATCCTCTGCGCTTTCGGCCTCTTCGTCGCCGGCGTGACCGCCTACAGCACCTCGCGCATCTCCTTCATCGATACGTCCTATTCCACGCTTCTGGACGAAGAATCGACCGCGACCCTGATGCTGGCGCGGGCAAGCCGCAGCCTCGTCTCGATCCGATCCGCCATCGCCGACATCCTGATTGCGCGCACGCCCGAGGCAAAGGAAGCGGCCGTTGCGGACATGAAGCTCAGCGAGGGCTTCTTCTCCAAGCAGATGGATGCGGCCAGTGCCGCCGCGCCCGCAAACGAGCGGATAAAGTCCATCAAGACGGCAGCGCTCGACGCGTTGAACAGCCAGTGCAGCGCGCTGATCGCCGCGGCCAGCGCGGCGCTGGACGACGCTGCGGTGACCAGCACCCAGGGTGATTTCGCCGCGACCTGCAAACCCGCCTTCGCCACCGTGATCAACGATATCACCGATGAGATCGGCAAGATCACCACTGTCGGCGAAGCGCGCCACGAAGCCCTCGTCGAGGCCACGCGGACCACCATTCTGACGACGATCCTCGCGGTCGTCATCGGCCTGGCCGTCATCCTCGTCGCCGGCTTCTTCGCCGTGCGTGCCTGGATCGCCCGCCCGTTGAACATTCTTTCCGGCACGATGACGACGCTCGCCAGCGGTGACCTCGATGTGGCGATCGCCGAGACCGAGCGCCGCGACGAAGTGGGCGGCATGGCGCGAGCCGTGCAGGTCTTCAAGGAAAACGGCCTGCGCACCCGCGCGCTCGAAGCCTCCTCCGAGGCCCAGCGCACCGCAACCGAAGCCGAGCGTGAACGCAGCGCCGAAGTCGACCGGGTGCGCGCCGCCGCCATGGCCGAGGCGACCGAAGGCCTTGCCGGCGGTCTGAAGCGCATGGCCGACGGCGATCTCGCCTGCGAGCTGACGCAATCCTTCGCCCCGGAATTCGAGACCCTTCGCCAGGATTTCAACGCCGCCGTCGGGCAATTGCGCAGCACGCTGCAATCCGTCTCCGAAACCACCGGCGCCATCGACAGCGGCTCGCGCGAACTGAGCCAGGCCGCCAACGACCTGTCGCGCCGCACCGAACAGCAGGCCGCGGCCCTCGAAGAGACCGCCGCCGCCCTCGACGAGATCACCGCCAACGTCTCCAACTCCTCCAAGCGCGCTGAAGAGGCCCGCGCCAAGGCATCGGAAGCCACCGGTTCGGCCAACCTGTCCACCAAGGTCGTCTCCGATGCCGTCTCGGCCATGCAGCGCATCGAGGAATCCTCGCGCCAGATCTCCAACATTATCGGCGTGATCGACGAGATCGCCTTCCAGACCAACCTGCTCGCGCTGAATGCCGGCGTCGAAGCGGCCCGCGCCGGTGAGGCCGGCAAGGGTTTTGCGGTCGTCGCGCAGGAAGTGCGTGAACTCGCCCAGCGCTCGGCGCAAGCGGCGAAGGAAATCAAGGAGTTGATCCGCCATTCGGCCACGGAAGTGGAAGGCGGCGTTCGTCTGGTCACGGAAACCGGCGAGGCGCTGAAGATCATCGGCCAGCATGTCAACGACATCAACGGCCAGCTGAACGCCATCGCGACATCCGCCCGCGAGCAGTCGATCGGCCTTGCCGAGGTCAATGCCGCCGTCAACCAGATGGACCAGACGACGCAGCAGAATGCCGCCATGGTGGAGCAGTCGACCGCGGCCAGCGCGTCGCTCGCCACCGAAGCCGAGCGGCTGCGCCAGCTCGTCGGCCAGTTCCAGGTCGGCGGAACGTCGAGCCGTGCTGTGGCGCCGGCAAGAGCACCGGTCGTCGCGGCCAACACCGCCTCGCGCGCCGTCGCTTCGCCGGCCCGCCGCATGGTCGGCAAGATCGCCAGCGCCTTCGGCGGCGGGGCGGCCGCGCCTGCGGCACAAGCCGGATGGGACGAATTCTAAGCGGAAATCGCAGTCTCGCCGAGGCCCATTGCCTCGGCGAGATGCATCGTTCCTACAGCCATCCGTTCTTGCGGAACCGCCAGTATAGGAAGCTGCAAGTCGCCACGATGGCGGTGAGCACCATCGGGTACCCGTACTCCATCCTGAGTTCCGGCATGTCGGAAAAGTTCATGCCGTAGATGCCGGCGAGCGCCGTCGGCACGGCAAGGATCGCCGCCCAGGAAGCCAGCTTCTTGGAAATCGCCGTTTCCTGGCTCTGCCCGACCAGCAGGCTCGCCTCGAAGGCGAAGGCCAGCACTTCGCGCAGGCTGTCGATTTTTTCCTGCACCGTGCGGATATGGTCGGTCACATCGCGAAACAGCGGATGCATGGCTGCCTGAATTTGCGGTAGATCGGAACTCGTCAGCCGCCGGCAGACCTCCACCAGCGGCAGCGCGGCGTTGCGCAGGCGCAGGAGATCGCGCCGCATCATGTAGAGCCGCTCGATTTCCGGCCCGGTCATCGGTTTGAGCAGCACCTTGTCCTCGATCTCCTCGACCTCGTATTCGAGCTGCTCCAGCACCGGCATGTAGTTGTCGACGATGAAATCGAGGATGGCGTAAAGCACGAAATCCTCGCCCTTCGCCAGGGAATGCGGGCAGGTTTCCCAGTGCTGGCGGACGGTGGCATAGGAGGTCGAGGGGCCATGCCGCACGCTGACGATATAGCCCTTGCCGACGAAGAGATGCGTTTCGCCGAACGTGACGCGACGGTCGATCAGCTGCGCGGTGCGTGCTACGATGAACAGCGCATCGCCGTATTGCTCGAGCTTGGGGCGCTGATGCGGGTGTTCGGCATCTTCGATGGCGAGATCGTGCAGGTGGAACTGCGCCTGCACGCGCAAAAGAAGCTCGCGGCTCGGCTCCAGAAGCCCGATCCAGACCACATGGCCTTCCTTTCCCGCCCAGGCGCCGGCCTCCTCGATGGGAATATCCGCAATGCGCCGCCCGGCCATATAGACGCTGGAAGCAACGATGCCCTCTTCCGCAGAGACGGGCGCGAATGTGCGCACATGATCCATCATCCCCTCCGTCCGGCCGATCGTCCTGATGTGAAGGACGTCGCCGACCGCTAATTTAGCGTAGATTCGCAAATGCTTCGAGGAAAAGCTTGCTCTTTGCCAAGCGAGAAATGGCTCTGCCTCCTACCTTGCACCGTACCGCCTAATTTTTAGGCATGCCGCCTCTTCCTTGCGCGAAGCCGCGGCGCGCAAGGTGCACGAGGTCGCGATAATGCAAAAAAATCCGCGGATTTCGATGCCGATTTCAATCTGGCACGGCGCATGCATTCGATAGATCGGTGACTGCCGACAGGATGTCCGGTGGTCTTGGAACCAAGCGTCACGTGAGAGAACGAAATGACCAAGTTTAAGCTCGAATACATCTGGCTCGACGGCTGCAAGCCCACCCCGAACCTGCGCGGCAAGACCCTCATCAAGGAATTCGATGCTTTCCCGACGCTCGACCAGCTCCCGAACTGGGGCTTCGACGGCTCCTCGACCCAGCAGGCCGAAGGCTCCAGCTCCGACTGCGTACTGAAGCCGGTCGCTTCCTATCCGGACCCGGAGCGCAAGAACGGCGTTCTCGTGCTCTGCGAAATCATGATGCCCGACGCCAAGACGCCGCATCCGTCCAACACCCGCGCCGAAATCCTCGATGACGAGGGCGCCTGGTTCGGCTTCGAGCAGGAATATTTCTTCTACCAGAACGGCCGCCCGCTCGGCTTCCCGGATGCCGGCTTCCCGGCTCCGCAGGGCCCGTATTATTGCGGCGTCGGCTTCAGCAATGTCGGCGCCGTCGCTCGCAAGATCGTCGAAGAGCACCTCGACATCTGCCTGGCTGCCGGCATCAACCATGAAGGCATCAACGCCGAAGTCGCCAAGGGCCAGTGGGAATTCCAGGTGTTCGGCAAGGGCTCGCGCAAGGCCGCCGACGAAATCTGGCTCGCCCGCTACCTGCTGCAGCGTCTGACGGAAAAGTACGGCATCGACGTCGAATACCACTGCAAGCCGCTCGGCGACACTGACTGGAACGGCTCGGGCATGCATGCCAACTTCTCAACCGAATATATGCGCGAAGTCGGCGGCAAGGCCTATTTCGAAGACCTGATGGATGCGTTCGCCGAAGCCCGCGCCGACCACATCGCCGTCTACGGCCCGGACAACCACATGCGCCTGACCGGCAAGCACGAGACCGCCTCGATCCACCAGTTCAGCTACGGCGTGGCTGACCGCGGCGCCTCGATCCGCGTCCCGCACAGCTTCGTCAACAACGACTACAAGGGCTATCTGGAAGACCGCCGCCCGAACTCGCAGGGCGACCCCTACCAGATCGCTTCGCAGATCCTGAAGACGATCGCCACGGTCCCGACCGACGTCGAAAACCGTCAGGCCGCCTGATATTTCTCACGGCAAGCCGACAACGAACGCCCCGCCTCTTGCGGGGCGTTTTTCGTTTCTTGCGGGGGATACGAAAAACACCTCTTGAAAGCGGGCGCAGGAGGGGTGAGTAAAGCCGATAGCATTCCTATATGGAGGCGTGCCAATTCCGGCAGATCGATTTCCTCCCGTGAAACAAGGTTGAATTTCATGACCGAAAAATCACCCAGCGACAATTTCCCCGCCGGCTACCAGCCGCCCAAGGTCTGGGAATGGGAACAGGGCAATGGCGGCGCCTTCGCCAATATCAACCGCCCGACCGCCGGCCCGACTCAGGACAAGGACCTGCCGGTCGGCAAACATCCGCTGCAACTCTATTCGCTGGCCACGCCGAACGGCGTGAAGGTCGGCATCATGCTGGAGGAGCTTCTCGCCGCCGGCCACACGGACGCGGAATATGACGCCTGGCCGATCCGCATCGGCAATGGCGACCAGTTCGGCTCCGGCTTCGTCGATGTCAATCCGAACTCCAAGATCCCGGCGCTGATGGATCATGCGCCGAAGGGCGGCGGCGCGCCGGTGCGCGTCTTCGAATCCGCCTCGATCCTGCTTTATCTCGCCGAAAAATACGGCGCCTTCCTGCCGAGCGATCTGCGCGCCCGCACGGAAACCTTCAACTGGCTGTTCTGGCAGACGGGCTCCGCGCCCTTCCTCGGCGGCGGCTTCGGCCATTTCTACGCCTATGCGCCGATCCACATCAAATACGCCATCGACCGCTATGCCATGGAAGTGAAGCGCCAGCTCGACGTGCTCGACCGCCATCTCGCCGATAATCAATATGTGGCCGGCACCGACTACACGATCGCCGACATGGCGATCTGGCCGTGGTATGGTGCCCTCGCACTCGGGCAGGCTTACGGCGATGCCGGCACCTTCCTCGATGTGCAGAGCTACAAGAACGTCCAGCGCTGGACGGCCGAGATCGCCGCACGCCCCGCCGTCAAGCGCGGCCGCATGGTCAACAAGCTGACCGGCGATCCGTCCGAACAGCTGCATGAACGCCACGACGCCTCCGACTTCGACACGAAGACGCAGGATAAGATCGGCCAGAACGGGACCTGAGGAAATGGGAAAAGCGACCCTGCCCGACATGATCAAACACCGCGGCTTTCCCTCGGGCATGCCGGGAACCGGTGTCCAGTTCACAATCCGCCGCGCCAATCCGCGCGGGGTGACGCCCGTCAAGGCGCTGCCCCGCAAGGCGCGCGCGGGAACGGCCGAATACCGTATCGACGCCGCCTTCATGCATGCGCTCTGGCATCATTTCGGCGCCGAGCCCTTCGAGCGCGGCAATCTCGATGCCGCACGCCTCAGCCTGCTCTTCGGGCGAGAAGTCGTGGCGGCGGACAACGACTTCGATCCGCTGTCCTACGAGGCGATGCTCCAGATCAACGAGCGTGTCGCCCGCCAGAGCTTTCCGGAATCCTTCGAGAACTTTTTCGAGATTTGACGGCGCGCTACTTCAGCGCAAGAACCACCGACCCGGCAACCGGGTCGGTTACGCCGAGCCCGCCGCCCAAGTCCTCCAGGGTCGCGCGAAAACTGTCGAGCGTGGCAATCATCTGCGGCCGGCATCCCGCCAGCGCATCCATGCTGTCCCACTCGGCGACGATGCAGTAACGCCCCTCGCCCGACTGGATGATATTGGCATGACGCAGGCCCGGCCAGTCGGCGACGACATTGCTATGGGCATCGAGGAAGGTCGCCTCCATGCCCGGCGTGACTTTGAAACGCACGACATTGAATGCGGTCATGGCAGCCTCCGGTACGGATGAAACCGTGTTGTCCCCAAGCCGCCAGATTACCATGCCACAAGAATGAGAGAAAGCTAAAATGCCCGCCGCCGGAGCACGAGATAGACGGCGCCCGCGCTCATGATCGCCAGGGCATACCAGGTCAGCGCATAGACCAAGTGGCTGTTGCGGAAGGTCACGACCGTCAGCCCACCGATGGGAAGACCGCCCATATTGGGTGTCGCATCCGCATCGATGAAATAGGGCTCGACGTTCGTCAGTCCCTTCGCCGCTGCGATGGCCGCCACATCCCGGGAGAACCAGCGATCATTTGCCCGGTCGTTCGCGCGCAGGAAGGCGCCGCCGGGTTCGCTCAGGCGCAAGAGCCCCGTCACGGAGACCGGCCCGGCGGCCAGTTCACTGGCGAGACGCGCCTCGGGAGACCGCTTGTCCGTGGGAACGAAGCCGCGGTTGACGAGAACGGTCGATCCGTCGGCCTGCCGCAGCGGCGTCACCACCCAGAAGCCGGCCCCGCGTTCCGTGACGGCCTGCACCAGCACCGATTTTGCGTGATCGAAAAGACCGGTTGCGGTGACGCGGCGGTATTCGTCCTCCGCCGGATCGATCGTACCCGAAGGCGCCGGCACCGGATCGGCATGGATGCGTGTCTCGACGCGGGAAATGAGGTCGAGCTTCCAGAACAGGCGCTGCACCTGCCAGCTGCCAAGCGCGACGAAGATCACAACAAGGCAGAGCAGGAAGACCGTCAGGGCCAACCGGGTGCGGGAGGACGGTTTGCCCTCCCGGTCCGACACTTGATCCGCGCTCATCGCCACGTCAGGGCATGTTCTTCATCATCTCGTGGGTCATCGGCATCATGTTGGCATTGAGGTGATGCATGACCCAGAGCGAGCCAGCGAGCGCGATGCCGACGATGATGAGCGTGAAGATCAGCGCCATCATGGTCCAGCCGCCCTCCGAGCGGGTATTCATGTGCAGGAAATAGACCATGTGCACGACGATCTGCACGACCCCGATGCCCATAACGAGGACCGCGGTGAAGAGCTTGCTGTCGAGCACGTCGCCCATGACCAGCCAGAACGGGATGGCCGTCAGGATGATCGAGAGCACGAAGCCGATCATGTAGCCCTTGAACGAGCCATGGCTGGCACCGTCATGGTGATCGTGATGGGCGTGGTCGTGAGTTGGGTTCGCGCTCATCCGAGGACTCCGAGCAGATAGACGAAGGAGAAGACGCCGATCCAGATGACGTCGAGGAAGTGCCAGAACATCGACAGGCACATCAGACGGCGGCGGTTTTCAGGCGTCAGGCCGCGCTTCTTGACCTGCACCATCAGCGTGATCAGCCAGATCGTGCCGAAGGTAACGTGCAGGCCGTGCGTGCCGACCAGCGTGAAGAAGGACGACAGGAAGGCCGAACGGGTCGGGCCGGCGCCTTCGAGGATCAGGTGGTAGAACTCGTAGAGTTCCAGCCCGAGGAAGGCCGCGCCGAACACGCCGGTGATGCCAAGCCAGACCAGCGTCTCCATCTTGGCGTTGCGCTCCATCTGGAGCATCGCGAAGCCATAGGTGATGGAGGACAGAAGCAGCATCGCCGTGTTGATGGCGACGAGGTTGAGGTCGAAGAGATCGGCCGGTGACGGACCTGCGGCATAGTTGCGGCCGAGCACGCCATGCGTTGCGAAGAGCACGGCGAAGATCAGGCAGTCGCTCATCAGGTAGAGCCAGAAACCCAGCATGGTGCTGTTTTCCGGGTGATGCTCTTCCCTCAGGTAGAAGACCGGCTTTTCGTCGGGATTGTGGACTTGGGTCGCGCTCATGGGCTCAGGTCCGTTCTGCAAGCAGCGTCGTGCGCGCATCTTCCGTCGCCGTCACGGTCTCGGCGGGGATGAAGAAGTCACGATCGTAGTTGAAGGTATGGGCGATCGATACCGCTATGATGGCGATGAAGGAAACGGCCGCGAGCCACCAGATGTACCAGATCAGCGCGAAGGCGAGCACGATGCTGATGCCGGCGAGGATGACGCCCGTGCCGGTGTTCTTCGGCATGTGGATCGGCCGGAAGCCGTCGGTCGGACGCTCGTAGCCGCGGTTCTTCATGTCGTACCAGCCGTCATGGTCATGCACGACGGGCGTGAAGGCGAAATTGTAGTCCGGCGGCGGCGAGGAGGTCGACCATTCCAATGTGCGGCCGTTCCACGGGTCGCCGCTGTCGCAACGCAGCTCATCACGCTTGAGATAGCTGACGACGAGCTGGATGACGAAGGAGGCGATGCCGATGGCGATCAGGCCCGCACCGAAGGCTGCGATGATGAACCAGATCTGCAGGGACGGGTCCTCGAACTGGCTGACGCGGCGGGTGACGCCCATCAGGCCGAGCACATAGAGCGGCATGAAGGCGAAGAAGAAGCCGATCTGCCAGAACCAGAAGCTCATCTTGCCCCAGAAGGGATCGAGCTTGTAGCCGAAGGCCTTCGGGAACCAGTAGACGACGCCCGCCATCAGGCCGAACAGCACACCGCCGATGATAACATTGTGGAAGTGGGCGATGAGGAACAGCGAGTTGTGCAGCACGAAATCGGCCGGCGGGATCGCGAGCATCACGCCCGTCATGCCGCCGATGACGAAAGTCACCATGAAGCCGATCGTCCAGAGCATCGGCACCTCGTAGCGGATACGGCCGCGATACATGGTGAAGAGCCAGTTGAACATCTTCGCGCCCGTCGGGATCGAGATGATCATCGTGGTGATGCCGAAGAAGGCGTTGACCGAAGCGCCCGAGCCCATCGTGAAGAAGTGGTGCAGCCACACGAGATAGGAGAGGATCATGATCACGCAGGTGGCGTAGACCATCGAGGCATAGCCGAAGAGGCGCTTGCCGCAGAAGGTCGCGACAACCTCGGAGAAGATACCGAAGGCCGGCAGGACGAGGATATAGACTTCCGGATGGCCCCAGATCCAGATGAGGTTGATATACATCATCGGGTTGCCACCAAGGTCATTGGTGAAGAAGTTCGTGCCGACATAACGGTCGAGCGACAGCAGCGCCAGCGTGGCCGTCAGGATCGGGAAGGTCGCGACGATCAGGATGTTCGTGCAGAGCGACGTCCAGGTGAAGATCGGCATCTTCATGAAGGTCATGCCCGGCGCACGCATCTTCACGATGGTCGCGATCAGGTTGATGCCCGACAAGGTCGTGCCGACACCGGCGACCTGAAGGCCCCAGATATAATAGTCGACGCCGACGCCGGGACTGTAGTCCGCGCCCGAAAGCGGCGGATAGGCCAGCCAGCCGGTGCGCGCGAATTCGCCGACGAACAGCGACATCATGATGATGATCGCGCCGGCCGTCGTCATCCAGAAGGAGAAGTTGTTGAGGAAGGGGAAGGAGACATCGCGCGCGCCGATCTGCAACGGCACGACATAGTTCATGAAGCCGGTGACGAAGGGCATCGCCACGAAGAAGATCATGATCACGCCATGCGCCGTGAAGATCTGGTCGTAGTGATGCGGATTGAGGTAGCCCTCGTTGCCATTGAAGGCGATCGCCTGCTGGATGCGCATCATGATCGCATCTGCAAAGCCGCGCAGCAGCATGATGATGGCGAGAATGATGTACATGATGCCGATCTTCTTGTGATCGACGCTCGTGAACCATTCGTTCCAGAGGTAGCCCCAGAGCTTGAACTTCGTGATGAGCGCCAGAACGGCGAGGCCGCCGATGGCCACGGCCGCGAAGGTCACGACGAGGATGGGTTCGTGATAGGGGATCGCTTCAAGGGAAAGCCGACCGAAGAGGAATTTCGTGAGGCTGATGTCACCGAACATGGGATCGTCCAATAGCTTATCGAGTGCGCATCCGCGTCAAGCGCGGGTGCCATGAAATCTAGTGCGACTGGTGCGCGTCGTGGCTCATCATGGCCGGCTCCTCCTGCCGCTCGTCGATGCCTTCGGCGGGCTCTTCGCTGCGCGCGGCATTGCCGGTTTCCGGGAAGGTGGCGGCAGGCGCCTCTTCCGCGGTGTGCCGGTTGTCGTGCTCCAGCTTGGCCTTGTTCTCGTGGCTCTCCTTGCCGGCACCGCCCATCATGTCGATATGCATCATGTCCTTCATGCACATCTGACCCTCGCGGGCGCACATGTTGAGCACGGCTTCGTAAAGCCCGTTCTCAACGGTCGCGTAGTAGCGCACCGGCTCCTTGGTGCTCGGCTTTTCAAGCTTCAGATAGGCGTCGCGGTTGAGCGCGGTACCGTTCTGCTTCACGCGGGCGACCCAGGCATCGAAACCGGCCTGATCCACGCCATGGAACTTGAAGCGCATATGCGAAAAACCGTCGCCGCTGTAGTTGGACGACAGGCCCTCATACTCGCCGGCCTTGTTGATGACGGCGTGCAGCTTCGTCTCCATGCCGGGCATGGTGTAGATCATGCCGGCAAGGGCGGGAACGTAGAAGGCATTCATCACCGAGGAGGCGGTGAGCTTGAAATTGATCGGCACGTCGACGGGCGCCGCCATCTCGTTGACGGTGGCGATGCCGTAGTCCGGATAGAAGAACAGCCACTTCCAGTCGAGCGCCACGACCTCCACGGTGATCGGTTTCACCGCTTCGGTAACGGGCCGGGCCGCATCGATCCGGTCGAGCGGGCGATAGGGATCGAGCTTGTGCGTGCTCACCCAGGTGATGGCGCCGAGCGCGATGATGATGGCGAGTGGCGCCGACCAGATGATCACTTCGAGGCCGGTCGAATGGTGCCATTCGGGATCATACTTTGCCGCCGTATTCGACTGGCGGTAGCGCCAGGCGAAGAACAACGTCAGGAAAAGCACGGGCACGATGATGACAAGCATCAGGATCGTCGAGATGACGATGAGGTCTCTTTGCTGCGCCGCAATATCGCCCGAGGGCGACATAACGACCAAATTGCACCCCGAAAGGGTGGCCATCATCAGGGCAAAAACGGTGAATCTTCGGGCTAAACTGAATTGCTTCGGCATTTCGGCCTCAACTTGCGTTCTGTCTAGTCGGCAATAGTCGTGTATGGCCACGGTTGGAAATGAGGTCCATCGTCGCAGCGCAGCATTCTGTCGCAGGAGGTTAGTCAATCAGGGACTATCTGTCGATGCGCGTTTGTACTAGCGCATTAGAAATGCCCGTTATCAATTCCGGCACCTGAAGGACAATGTGCTCCGGTTCGCGATCTGTCCTTGATATCGGACGCCGATTGATCAACATTCTAACCACATGACGCAAATCCGCGCGGAGGAGTTCATGAGTTCGGCCACCCAACATCCCACATCATCCGGCCTGGAACGGGATGCGCGTCGCATGCATCACGACGACAAGCCATTGTCGCCGGGCAGTGTCGCCATCGGCGTGGTCATCGGCCGCACTTCCGAATTCTTCGATTTCTTCGTCTACGGCCTCGGCTCCATCCTGGTCTTCCCGAAGCTGATCTTCCCCTTTGCGTCGAGCGCGGTCGCGGCGACCCTGATGTCGTTTGCGCTGTTCCCGCTGGCTTTCCTTGCGCGTCCGGTCGGCTCCTTCGTCTTCATGTGGATCGACCGGAACTACGGGCGCGGCACCAAGCTGACCGCAGCGCTCTTCATCCTCGGCGGCTCCACCGCCTCGATCGCCTTCCTGCCCGGCTATGACACGATCGGCTACTGGGCCGTTGCGCTGCTCGCACTCTTCCGGCTCGGACAGGGCTTTGCGCTTGGCGGCGCCTGGGACGGGCTGGCCTCGCTGCTCAATCTCAGTGCACCGGAGAACCGCCGCGGCTGGTATGCAATGATCCCGCAGCTCGGCGCGCCCTTCGGCTTTGCGCTGGCCAGCATCCTCTTCGCCTATTTCGTCACGAATCTTTCCGAGGCAGATTTCCTCGCCTGGGGCTGGCGCTATCCGTTCTTCGTTGCCTTCGCGATCAACGTCGTGGCGCTCTTCGCACGCCTGCGCATCGTCGCCAGCAAGGAATTCGGCGCAGCCATGGAAGCGCAGGAGCTTCAGGCCCGGCCGATTTTCGAAATGCTGAGCAAACATGCGATGGACGTCGTGCTCGGCGCTTTCGTGCCGCTCGCCAGCTTCGCCATGTTCCACCTCGTCACGATCTTCCCGCTGTCCTGGGTCACGCTGACGGGCGGCCAGTCGGCCGCGCAGTTCCTCTGGGTGCAGGTGGCGGGTGCGGCGGTCGGCGCGGTCGGCATCGTCCTGTCGGGCGTCATGGCGGACCGGATCGGCCGGCGCAACCAGCTGATGGTCGGCGCGATCCTGATTGCAATCTTCTCCTTCTCCGCGCCCTTCCTGCTCGATGCCGGCGGCAAGGGGCAGGATGCCTATATCCTGATCGGCTTCTTCATCCTCGGCCTGACCTTCGGCCAGTCCTCGGGCGCCGTCTCCTCGCGCTTCACGCAGCAATACCGCTATACGGGAGCGGCCCTGACCTCCGACCTCGCCTGGCTGCTCGGCGCCGGCTTTGCGCCGCTAGTGGCGCTCGGCCTTGCCACCACCTTCGGCATCGTCTTCATCGGCGGCTATCTGATATCGGGCGCCATCTGCACCATCGCGGCGCTGACGCTGACCCGCGCCATCGCCCGGTAAGGGGCGCGGATCGTCAATCCAGCGGCGGGCTATGAAGCCCGCCCCCGCCTGGCCTCCAGACCCGGTGCTTTCGATCAAGACCGGAAAGGCGCGGCCCGAATTCGTTTGGTCGAGCCCCGACCCTTGCTCCGTGCTATCAACGGATCACCGATTCTCAGTTTGTATCGTCATGAGCCCCAAAACCCGCGGTTACCTTTTCGCCTTCCTGGCCATCTGCATTTTTGCCGGCCAGGACGCGATCACCAAATATCTTGGCGATCGTTATCCCGCGCTGTTCATCACGATGATCCGGTTCTGGGCCTTCGCGCTGTTTGTCAGCGGCTTTGCCGCGTCGTCGCCGGGCGGCCTGCGCCAGGCGATCCGGACGCGCCGCCCGTGGCTGCAGATATCCCGGGGCCTCCTGCTCGTCGCCGAAATCGTCCTCATCGTCTTCGCCTATGTGCATGCCGGCCTTGCCATGAGCCAGTCGATCTTCCAGGCGACGCCGCTCATCATCACGATCCTGTCGATCCCACTGCTGGGCGAGGCGGTCGGCTGGCGGCGCGGCACCGCCGTGCTGGTCGGCCTCATCGGCGTGCTCGTGATCATCAATCCCGTCAACGTGCATTTCGACCGGTCGCTGCTCCTGCCGCTCGGGGCCTCCGTGCTCTTCGCGCTCTACAGCATCGCCACACGCGCCGTCAGCCGCGAGGATTCGGCCGTCACCAGCCTGTTCTATGCCGGCACCGCAGGCGCCGTCGCGATCTCGCTTGTCGGCCCGTTCTACT
Source organism: Shinella sp. 20P9.1.1 (assembly GCF_057798995.1). Taxonomy (NCBI): domain Bacteria; kingdom Pseudomonadati; phylum Pseudomonadota; class Alphaproteobacteria; order Hyphomicrobiales; family Rhizobiaceae; genus Shinella; species Shinella sp. 20P9.1.1. The sequence continues at coordinate 456,667 of NZ_JBYOLC010000001.1, read as the reverse complement.
GGACAGAGGTCATTGCCTCCGACTGGTTCGCGCTCGCCGCGCTCTGCATCTGCGGCACCCTCAGCCACTATTTCCTGATCCGCGCCTACGGCCTCCTGCCCGCGGCGGAAATCCAGCCGGTCACCTATTTCCAGCTGGTTCTCAACGTCATCCTCGCCGTTACCCTGTTTAACGAGATCATCACCCTTAACATGGTGATCGGCGCCGCCATCGTCGTCGGCGCAGGCCTCTTCACCATCTGGCGCGAGCATCACCTGGCGAAACGCCCATCCGCCGGAACGCCCTCGGCCTGAAGGCCAATCCGAACCACATCGCCGCTGCACCCGACGTCACGGCGTTTTCCTAAACAGCGAAATCATTCGAGACACCGTCGTAACGCGCGGCGCATCGATGTGCTCTCCCTTGCCTCGCCGTGATATTTCACTGCGTTGACAATATATAAAATAGCTTTATAACTTAGCTATCTTGTAAAGCCTTACCGGGGAGGACGGGCGATGGAGGAGCGGCAGTTCCGCAATGCGCTTGCCGAATATGCGACCGGCGTGACCATCGTCACGGCGCGCACGAAGAGCGGCGAGAAGATCGGCATGACGATGACCTCGTTCAACACGGTCTCGCTCGATCCGCCGCTGGTTCTGTTTTCCGTCGGCCTCAAGGCGCTGAGCCTGCAGGCGCTGCGCGAGGCCGACGCCTATGTGGTCAACATCCTCGCCCGTACGCAAGAAAACCTCTCCAACCAGTTCGCCCGCGCGTCGAGCGACAAATGGGCCGGCGTGCACCACAGCGAGGGCCACAAGGGCGCGCCGCGGCTGACCAACGCCATCGCCCAGTTCGAATGCGAGCCCCATGCCTGCCACGACGGCGGCGACCACCTGATCTTCCTCGGCCGCGTGGTGAATTTCCGCACGTCCGATACGGCGGCCGAGCCGCTGCTGTTCTTCCGCGGCCGCTACCACAGCGTCGCCGGCCCGCGCATCGACGTCGATGCCTGGCCCCTGCCCCTGCACTACTGAACCCCTCTGGAGGATGGACATTATGAGCAAGCCCGAAATCAAATCCGGCAAGGAGCATCTTGCCAGCCTGCGCGACGGCCGCGAGATCTTCATCAACGGTGCGCGCGTCGACGACGTGACGTCGCACCATGCCTTCCGCAATGTCGCCCGCTCGGTCGAGACGATGTTCGACTTCGCCAAGGCGCCTGAAAACACCGACCTGATGACCTACCTCACCCCGGAGGGCGGCCGTGCCAACCGCATCTGGGAACTGCCGGGCACCTATCAGGATCTCGTCAAGCGCCGCGCCGGCCTCGAAGCCTGGACGGGCCTGCATGGCGGCTTCCTCGGCCGCGCGCCCGATCATGTCGCCTCCTGCCTTGCCGGCATGTATATGGGCCGCAACGTGTTCGAGGACTACAATCCGAAATTCGCCCGCAACCTCGCCGACTATTACAAATATGCCCGCGATAACGACCTTTACCTGACCTATGTCATCATCAACCCGCAGGCCGACCGCTCCAAGAATGCCGCAGAACAGGCCGATCCGTTCCTGACGGCCGGCGTGGTGGACCGCGACGCCGAGGGCATCACGATCCGCGGCGCGAAAATGCTGGCGACCGGCGGTGTCGTCGCCAACGAGGTCTTCGTCACCTGCATCCAACCGCTGAAGGCCGGTGAAGAGAACTACGCCGTCTCCTTCGCCATTCCGATGAATGCCAAGGGCCTGAAGATCCTGTCGCGCAAGTCCTATGAGGCGGCCTCGCCTTCGGTCTTCGACAATCCGCTGGCCAGCCGCTTCGACGAGAACGACGCCGTGCTCTATTTCGACGACGTGAAGGTTCCGTGGGACCGCGTCTTCGTCGATGGCGACGTCGCCATGTGTGCCAAGCAGTTCCATGCGACGCCCGCGCATGTCTATCAGAACTACCAGGCGATGATCCGCCTGTCGGTCAAGCTGCGCTTCCTCGTCGGCATCGCCAAGCGCACCACCGATGTCAACGGCATCTCGCAGTTCCCGCAGGTGCGTGAAATGCTCGGCCAGCTCGCGGCGGAAGCCAGCATGGTGGACGCGCTGGTCGCGGCCATGGAAGCAAAGGGCAAGCAGGTCGGACCGTATTTCGTGCCGGATGCCGGCACGCTCTACAGCGCGCAGGTGCTGACGCAGCAGCTCTATCCCAAGATCCTCAACACGCTGCGTGAGCTGGCCGGCGGCGGCATGATCATGCTGCCCTCCTCGGTCGAGGATTTTGGCAATCCGGAACTGGCGCGCCTTATCGACAAGACGCAGCAGTCGCCCGCCGCCGCCTCGCGTGACCGCGTGAAATTCTACAAGCTCGCCTGGGATGCCGTCGGTTCGGAATTCGGCTCGCGCCATCATCAGTACGAGATGTTCTATGCGGGTGCGACCTTCGTGACGAAGAACCACGCCTTCCGCACCTACGACTGGTCGGCCGCCGACAGCCTGCTGCAGAACATGCTCGATTCCTATTCGCTCGATGACAGCCTGAAGGCCGCCGACGCCGCCTAAGCCAGAAGAAGTGCGCTTTCGCGGATGCAGTGGATCCTCGGGTCAAGCCCGAGGATGACGGAGGAGAGGGCAGAGAGCGGAAGCCAACACCTCTGGCCACACGTCTCGCCAACCTCTCCTCCGTCATGGTCGGGCTTGACCCGACCATCCACAGCCGCAAGCGCCGCCGCCCCCAAAAATGGCCTTCACGCCCTCAGCGTGTCTGCCCATCAAACGCACCACAGGAGGACCCGATGCCGGTCAACAAGCAACACGACGAATTCTACACGCTCGACATGACGACGGGTTGGGAAGTGCCCGCCGGTTATCCGCAGGGCATCAAGCAGAAGATCATCTCCGGCGCGCTGGACGAACAGAACCGCCGCGGCAGCCGCACGCGTCTCCTGAAGTTCGATCCGGGCGTCTTCACCACCAAGCCGTTCGAACACGACTATTGGGAAGAGGTCTATCTCGTCTCCGGCGACCTGACGGTCGGCAGCGACGACCAGGGCAATGGCGGCGAGACGTTTCCGCCGAACACCTATGCCTGCCGCCCGCCGCATGCGCCGCATGGTCCCTTCAAGTCGGAGAAGGGCTGCATGCTGCTCGAAATCCACTATTTTGATCCGGTCTGATTCGGGCATAGGCAGGAGAAAGAAGCAATGCGCGCAACACTGAACGAACTTGCGGCCGATCTGGCGACGGGCAAGGTCACGTCGTCGAAACTGGTCGAGCAGTCCCTGGCGCGCATTGCCGATCCCTTAGGCGAAGGCGCACGCGCCTTCGTCAAGGTCCATGCGGACAAGGCCCGCACTGCGGCACAAGCCGCCGACGCACTGCGCAAGGCGGGCCTCGCCCCCTCGCGCTTCGCCGGCATTCCGATTGCGGTGAAGGATCTGTTCGACCTCGAAGGCGAGCCGACGCCGGCCGGTTCCAAGGTGTTGGCCAAGGCCGCGCCCGCCGAGGCCGATGCGCCCGCCATCGCCCGCCTCAAGGCGGCCGGCTTCATCGTCGTCGGCCGCAACAACATGACCGAATTCGCCTTTTCCGGCGTCGGTATCAATCCGCATTACGGCACGCCCGCCAACCCCTATGACCGCGCCACCGGCCGCATTCCCGGTGGCTCCTCCTCCGGTGCCGCCGTTTCCGTGGCGGACGGCATGGCGGCGGCGGCGATCGGTTCCGATACCGGCGGCTCCTGCCGCATCCCGGCAGCGCTCTGCGGCATCGTCGGCTACAAGCCGACCGCCAGCACCGTGCCGCTCAAGGGCGCGCTTCCCCTCTCCTTCACGCTCGATTCCATCGGCCCGCTCGCCAACAGCGTCGATTGCTGCGCCAGCCTGCACGAAATCCTGAGCGGCACCACGCTTGCCGGCGAAGGCGTCCGTTCCGTCGCGGGCCTGCGCATCGCCGTGCCGCAATCCGTCGTCTTCGACGGCATCGAACCGCAGGTGGCAAAGACCTTCGAAGCCGCAATCAAGCGCCTCGCCGATGCCGGCGCGATCGTGACGGAGATCGCGCTCAAGCAATTCGAAATGGTCGGCCAGATTAACGGCAAGGGCGGCTTCCCGGCCCCCGAGGCCCTCTTCTGGCACCGCGACCTGCTGGAAGAACACGGCGATGACTACGACCAGCGCGTCCGCGCCCGCATCCTGCGCGCCAGGGAGCAGACGGCAGCCGACTATATCGACATGCTGCACCTGCGCCGCGCCTATATCGAGGAAACCAACCGCGCGATCTCGCCCTATGACGCGATCGCCATGCCGACCGTCCCGATGATCGCCCCGTCCATCGCGTCACTCGAAGCCGACAACGACCTCTTCGTGAAGACCAACCTGACGCTACTGCGCAACCCGACGCTCATCAACATGCTCGACGGCTGCGCCATCTCGCTGCCGGCGCATGGCAAGGGCGAGGCCCCGGTGGGTCTGATGCTGGCGGCGGCGGGCGGGCGCGATGCGGCGCTGTTTGCCAATGCACGGGCAGTCGAGGCCGCGTTGCGGCGCTAAGCGGACAGATAGTCTCAGCGGCTACCGTCACCCTCTCTCCGCAAGCGGGGAGAGGGTCAGAGCGAGGGCAAACATCCTCCCGAAGACTACCCTTAAAACTGCCGGACGATATTTTCCCTGAAAGCCTCGATATGCTCGCGGATCGCCTTTTCCGCCTGGTCGGGATCACGCTTGCGGATGCCCTCCACGACGGCGGCGTGCTGTTCGCAGACGCGGACATGGTGCTCGTTGGAGCGCAGCGAGATGAACCACAGCCTCGTCGAGCGGTCGTGCAGGTTGCCCATGATGTCGGGCAGCATGGAATTGCGCGAGCTTCCCGCAAGCAGCGCGTGGAAGGCCCGGTCGAGGTTCATCATGGCCTCGATTTCGCGGTCTTTTGCGGCCTGCCAGGTCGCGTCGAGATTGTCCGAAAGACGCGCAATGTCAGCGGCCTCGGCCAGCTCCGCGACTTTTCGCACGCAAAAAGCCTCGTTGACGAGGCGCACGTCGATGATGTCGAAGATTTCGTTGAGGCTGATCGGCTTGACCATGATGCCCTTGCGCGGCAGCACGTCGATCAGGCCGTCGGCGGCCAGGCGGTCGATCGCCTGATGCACGGGAGTGCGGCCGATGTTCAGTTCGGCGCTTAATACACCCTCGCTCAAAACCTCGCCGGGCTTCAGGTCGCAGGTAATGATGCGGCGCTTGATGGCATCATAGGCCGTATCGCGCAGCGAGACGACGGGATCGCCGCGTCGGCGTCGGCCTGGTGTTGCGTCGTCGGTTTCGGCAGGAAATGTTTCGGCCGTCATCGTTCCGTTCCGGATCGTCGTTGCGCCGGCGCGGCCGGCGACGTCGATCGGGATCGACTCGCCGGCCGCAGCACGCGGATTGCCTCCTCTTTGAGCAGATCAACCCGCAATCGGCAACGTCTTCACGTCATAACCGAAGGCGATCTTGCGGCCCAGAACCGGATCGTCCAGCTCGCCCTCGAAGCGGCTTGCCGGGCGCACGCCGCCGATGGCCGGCATCGTACCGCCGAACATGGCGGTGCCATCCGGCAATTTTCCATCCGCGGCCCAGCCGCCGATCAGGTCCTGCGGCGCGAGCAGGCCGGAGATCGGCCCTTCCTGATAGAGCACGCGCGTGCCGTCGATGACGGCATAGCTGCGCAGGATCAGGTCGTCCCAATGGCCGGCGACCTCCTCGAAGGGCCAGACGGTGGCGGCGACGGGCTTGTCGCAGACCTGCTTGGAGACGGTGACGCCATAGGTCTCGACCTTGCGGTCCGTGTGGTCGGAACCGACGCCGACATAGAGCTTGCCGTCCTTGGCGAGCAAAAGCGCCTCGGCCTCGCCGCTGCCGGCCGTACCGGCATCCTCGACGAGATCGGCGGTCGACAGGCGGGCGGCGGCCACGCGGTAGTAGGTGGGCGTAACGGCAGGGCGGGCGACGCCGAGTGCCTCCAGTTCGCGAATATGATGCTCCATCGCCTCCTTGTTGCGACCGGCCCAGCCGGCGATGACGAGGTTTGCGACGGTGAAGGCGATTGGCTTGCGGCCCTCGCGGCTTTCCAGCGTGAGATTGAGTGTGGGCATGCGGTACGGCTCCGTGCTCGGCCGCCGCGATGGCCATTAAAGATCGCTTTGGCAGAAATTTAAATGTCAGTGATATTTCACTGTAGTTTATGTGGCACAGTGGATGGAATTCCGCAATCATCAAAACAGGGAGCAGGACGAGGAAAACCAGCGCCGGATTTCAGTTCCGGAGCATCGCTTCGGGCGGCGATGCCGCGTGGCCGAAAACAAATCGGAACCCGGCGCAGTCCGGGCCGAGAAGAATTGAGATGACCAGCTATCGTAAGGTTCTTTGCCCGGTCGCCGTGGCCGCCATGCTCGACGTCGGTGATCAGTCTCACATCCGGCAGACCATCACCTAGGGCCAGCCGGGACGCGATGCCGCCGAACGGATGATCCAGCGCGTCTCGATCTCCTAAATCTGCAACGCGCCGGGGCGACGGCTAAACAACAGGGAAACGATACCAGAGCGCTTCATCGGAAAGTCATGGGAATGTCCGATGCCCAGCGTCTGCCTTCTCGATGTCTCGTATGCCGCCCCCCAAACCCAGCACGACGCTACCTTCTCACTGAAGCCAGGCACGCATGTCGTCATTGAACGCGGCAGCGTCGCGCTTCAATCGAGTGCAGCAGCGCGATTGGCCCGCAATTGGTCCCATATTGACATTGAGTGGATCTTCGGACCGCTCTATATATTCGCCTCAGCTAGGTAGCTTGCAAAGCTGAAGGACGAAGACATGCCCGTGACGATCAGCAGGACAGAACTGCTCGAGGATGGCGATGATGCGCCCTTCCGGCAGATGATCCACGATGCGCTGGGCTTCAGCACGCGGCTTCTGGAAATCCGCAACCGGCTCGGCGAGGTCATCGGCCTTTCCGGCCCTGCCTTCTCCATCCTGATCGCCATCGAGCACCTGTCCAAGGATGCCGATGTCGGCATCAGCCAGGTGAGCGACCATCTTCATCAGTCCGGCGCCTTCGTGACGCTGGAAGTGGCCAAGCTCGTCAAGGCCGGGCTCGTCGACAAGTTCGCCAATCCCGAAGACGGCCGGCGCGTCATCGTCAAGGTAACGGACAAGGCACGCGCCCTGCTCGCCGAACTCGCCGAAACCCAGCGTCCCGTCAACGATGCGATCTTTGCCGGGCTCGACCCCGAACAGTTCCGCACCTTCGCCGGCATCGCCGCCCAGCTCGTGTCCGGCACCGAGGAAAGCCTCGCGCTGCTGCGGTACAAGGCCGAGCAGCGCAAGATGCGATCCTAGAGCAATTCCAGCAAAAGTGTGCAGCGGTTTTGCGTTCGGAATTGCGTGAAAACAAAGAGATAGAGCTTCCCGGTCGGAGACCGTTTATGGTGCGGCAGCGACGGTCCGTTGCGGTGCAAGCGCATGGGCGACCGCGATCCGCGCCATTTCGAGTGCTGCCTCCCGCGTCGTCGCCGCGGCGATGAACCGACCGTTGTGGCAGAACGTGGCACCGGCCACGCCGCAGACCGCCGCCAGATTTCCGCCGGTCAGCCCAGCCCAGGCCGCCGGCAGATCGGCGCGCAGCTCGAACCCGTCACTCGAGCGCCGGATGCCGGTCAGGCACCAGTCGGTATCTCGCGGATGGACGACGAACAGCAGATGGTCGGCACCGGCCTTTACGATCGCGGGACGGAACGGCATGCCCATGGGAAGCTCCAGCACCCGCCCGTCGCCAGCCGCCGCGATCGCCCGAAGCACGATCGACTCGGCGCGCAGTTTCGCAGCCGCCTGTCTTATGCTCGCCTCCACGAAACCGCGGGCGATCGCAAGCGCCTCGTGGAACGCCCGGTCGTCCGCACCCGGCTCCTTGTCGTCGAAGACGGGTTTCAGCGTTTCGAGCAGGACGGGCAGCGTCAACTTGGCCAGCGCACCTGCCTCGGAAGGACTCAGGGCACCATTGTCCATCAGGTCCACCGGCAGCACGAAATCGAGGTCGAAGCTTGCATGCAGGGCGTCGATATCGTTGGCGGGAATACCGATGGCGTTCAGATAATCCCGGCCGAACTGGCGCCAGACCAGCCCGAAGGAGCTGAATGGCTGGCCGTCGTCGCGCAAGGGCGCGCCGCGCTGATGGTGATCGAAAATCCCGGCGGCCGGATCAAAGGCCCCGCCGACGTCATAGATGATCCTGTCGCTGGCGGGCGTGATCCATTCCGGCGCGCGGCTGCGCACGATGCGGGCCTTCGGAAAAAGGCGCGTCAGGATCACGCTCGACAGCAGCTCATCCGCATGGAAGCCGCCGGAATGCGTTACGAGGAAATCGGGTTCCATGCTGATCAACCTATCGAGAGTTCTGTCTTGAGACGCTCGGATATCGATTGGGCGCCCGCGTTTCAAGGGCCGATGACCTGCCGGCAGGATTTCACGACTGCGGCACGCTCGGAACGCGCCCGCTTCGGCGAACCACGGCTCGTCGCGTCAGGCTTGCGGGCAGGCGCCCGCATCCCAGAGATCACGCACCATGTCGCGAAGCAGCAGGGCTTCCGCCCAGCGGTCCGTCGTATCGTTGCCGTCCCGGCCGGTGATCGCATAGGGTTTTGGGCCGAGTTCGCAGGTGAAGACGAGTGCCGCATCCTCGGCGGACCGGGCGCGCCATTGGCGGAAACCGTAATCCCACCAGCCGAGGAACAGATCGAGCCAGGGGCGGTGGTGCGGAAAGGAAATTTCGATCTGCACCTGCTCGCGCGAGGCGACGCGGCCGTGGAAGGCCTGGGCATTGTCGAGAATTCGCCGGATCAGCGCATGGTTTTCCTCCTCGACCGGAAAGGCGAATTCGCGGCCGACGAGGAAATGCGAGAGGTCGGCCAGCAGCGGCAGGTCCGGGCGGCGATCGAGAAGATCGAGCGTGAAAAACAGGTCCGTCGTCATCCGGTCGCGATGCGTTTCGATGAAGACGGGAATGCCGGCCTCCTCGGCAAGACGCATCCAGCCATCGAGCAGCGGCAGGCAATCCTCGACCCGGCGCAGCCGCACATCGGGTTGCAGATTGATGTGGCTGACCGGGAATTCCGCCGCCAGTTCCAGCGGCAGGCGCAGGTCATCGACGGAGCGCGGAAAGCAGACCCCTTCGATCCTGAGACCCGTGCCACGGATGGTTTCGTTGAAGGAAACGACGTCCGCGCGCTTGGTATAATGTGCGCTGATGCCGTCGAAGCCCGCCTCCACGATCATCGCTATGTTTTCGGCAAGGCTTCGCTCGTGCCCATCCGTACGCCGGCGTTCCATGGCCCAGAGCGACTGGAAAATATGCAGTCTCTGCATCAGGCGGCCCGTGCGCTTTTGAGAAGCGCCTTGAGGTTCACTGCGGGATCGGCAAGGGCCGCAGGATTGGGGCAGATGCCCGCCGCGATCAGCATTTCCGCGAGCTTGATCTCCTTGGCGAGGCTGTTGCCGGCACCGAGACCGGCGGCCGCGACGAGGCGCCCGTCGTCGAGGTAGAATTCCAGCTCGCCCTGTTCGAGCGATCGCAGGATGCTCTGGTGTCCGGGCTGCGGCAGGCCGGCGACCTGAAAGCCGAGATCGTATTGATCCGACCAGAACCAGGAAATGGCGGCGAAGGTTTCGGCTGCACCCGCCATGTTGCGGGCGGCGGTTTCGGCCTGGCTGCGCGCATTGCGCCAGCTTTCGAAACGCATATGGCCACCGCCCGGCTGTGCCACGGCCGCACAATCGCCGGCCGCAAAGATATGCGGGTCGCTGGTGCGCAGGAATGCGTCCGTCAGGATGCCGTTACCGACGGCGAGCCCCGCCTTCTCAGCGATTTCCATATCCGGCACCACGCCGATGGCGGAGACGACGATATCGGCCGGAACCACGGTGCCATCGGCGAGCACGACGGTTCCCGATCCGATCTCGGCAAGGCCCTGCCCGAGATGGAAGTGAACCCCTTCCTCGCCATGCCGCGCCTGCAAGCGCGCCGCAAAACGCGGCGGCACGGCGCGCCCGAGCGTCTTCGGCGCCGCCTCGATGACATGCACGCCGACACCCTTGCCGCGCAGCACCGCCGCAAGCTCCATGCCGATCAGCCCGCCGCCGATGATCGCTACGGTTCCGCCGGTCGCCACGCGCGAAAAGATCGCATCGGCATCCGAAAAGGTCCGAAAATCGAGCGCCCGTTCGGCGCCGGGGCTGGTCAGGCGGCGCGGCCGCGCGCCCGTTGCCAGCAGCAGCCGATCATAGGAAAGTGCGCGCCCGTCGCCGAGGAGAACATGGCGACGGGCGGCGTCAATCTGCGTTGCCGACATGCCGGGAAGGTAATCGATGCCGGCGGCCGAAAGCGTCTCGACCGAGCAGATCGTTTTCATGCGGACGACACTGTTCACGGGTTTGGAAAGCGGCGGGCGCTCATAGGGCAGATGCGGCTCCGTGCCGACGAGCGTGACAGGCCCGGAAAAGCCCGCTTCGCGCAGGGCAAAGGCCGCCCGTGTGCCGGCTTCGCCGGCGCCAATGATAACGATGCCGCTCATGGGATTTCCTCCGAGAAAGGGAAAGCCGGCGCGCGGACGCGCCAGCCGTTAAGCCTCAGTTCTTGCTGGCGTATTCCGCCATGTTCTTGGGCGTGACGAGTTCGAACGGTACCCAGACCTGCTTTTCGACCGGCTCACCGCGCACAAGCGCAACGGCAGCATCCACAGCACTGGCCGACTGACCCTTGGCATTCTGGAAAACGGTGGCATCAAGCTCGCCCGCCGCCATGGCTGCCAGACCGTCCTGCGTGGCATCGATGCCGATGACCACGACATCGTCCATCGAAACACCGGCTGCCTTCAACGCCTGGACGGCGCCGATCGCCATTTCGTCATTGTTGGCGAAAACGACGTCGATCGGCTGGCCCGCCGTGATCCAGTTCGTCGTCATGTCCATGGCATTGGTGCGCGTCCAGGCGGCCGATTGCTCGTCGGCGATCGTCACACCCTTGCACGCACCGGCCGAAAGCGCCTCCTTGAACGAGGAGGTGCGGTCGCGCGAGGCCTGGTGGGCAAGATCGCCCATCAGGATATAGACCTGCGCATCCGCGGCCTTGCCCTTTTCCTTCAGCAGAGAACAGGCCGCCTCGCCGGCAAGCCGCCCAGCATCCGTCTCCTTGGAGCCGACATAGGCCTGCTTTTCCGGCAGCTTGGCGATGTTTTCCGGCTCGAGATTGAGGAAGACGAGCGGAATGCCCGCCTTGGCGGCGGCTTCGCTGACGCCGGCTGCGGCAGAGGTGTCGGTCAGCGTGATGACGATGGCATCGACCCCGGCAGCGATGAAGTTGTTGACTTGGTTGAGCTGCTTGGAAATGTCGGTCTGCGCATCCTCGACCTGCACGCTGACGCCGTTCACCTCCGAGGCCCGGGCGCTGATGCCTTCGCGCAAAAGCGTCTGGAAATTGTTGTCGAAGCTCTGCATCGAGACGCCGATCGTCTCCGCAAAGGCAGCACTTCCCATCAAGGCGGCCAGAACGGCCGCCAGGCACATGGATTTCATGGTATCCTCCCAATGGGTGCCGGCTCACCCGATCGCACACCGGAGGCCCGACGGGCCTGGTCTTCGAAACGCAGCCCTAGCCGAGGGCCACGCGCACCTCTCCGTCGACCACTTCGGCCGGATAGGTTTTCAGGTTATCGCAAGCGGGAAGGCGCAGCGCCTCGCCGGTGCGGTAGTCGAAGGCGCCGGAATGTTTGGGACATTCCACCTCGAAATCCATGACCAGCCCGTCGGCGAGATGGATCGCCTCGTGGGTGCACAGGCCTGCCGTGCAGTAGATCCCGTCATCCGGACCACGGTAGATGGCATAGGTGCGGCCACCATGATCGAAGCGGACGGCGCCTTCCTGTTCGATGTCTTCGAATTTGCAAGCGGATATCCAGGTCATTCTGCGGCTCCCTGAATTTCGGTGCGGGCCTTGCGGGCGGCGAGCTTTTCCTTGCGCCTGCGATAGCGCTCCTGCATGCGGGCCTCGCCGTCGGCCGAGCCGTCGTGCCAGGTGCCGAACCACTTATCGAGCGGGATCAGCGCATCGCCGTAATTCACCTCGAAATACTTGTGGTGCAGGTAATGCGCATAGGCGTGGCTATCGACCAGCTTGTCCTCACCCACTTCCACCTTGTCGAAGCCGACATGACCGGGAATGGCGCCGAAACCGGCATAGTGCAGCTGGTAAAGCATCAGGATCGGATTGGACGGCAGGATCAGATGATAGAAGGCCGTGCCGAGATAGAGGAAATGCTCGACCGGATGCATCGATAGCGACGACCACGGCGACGGGTTCACCGAATTGTGGTGGACCGAATGTACCCACTTATAGAGGAACGGCACGTGGATGAGCCGGTGAATGCAGAAGAAGTGGAATTCGTGAATGACGGGCACGACGAGCGCGACCAGCGCCAGCGTCCAGGGATTTTCCGCGAAGCTTAGCCAGGGCGCATAACCATTGGCATAGGCCCAGAGCATCGTCACCTCGATGGCCGTCCAGATCGTCACGCCGGACAGGAACGTCCGCAGCATGTTGTCGATGTTCTGGCGGTCGAACCAGAAGACGCTGTTCTTCTGGTCGGCGGGGAATTTTCCATTGTATTTGAAACGGTTTTCCTGCCGCTTCAGCACATAGAGATGAAGCTCGAAGGCGCCGTAGAACAGGAAGACGCAGACGGCATTCACCGCGTAGAGCCAGAGCGCCCAGCCGATGCCGAGCGTCTGCATCGTCTCCACCGAGGGTACGACCCAGGCCCAGTAGGCGACGGCCGAGGCCGCGAAGATGGCATTCCACGGAAAGAAATAGTGCGGCAGCCATTTGAGAACCGCCATCAGCCTTGGCGGAAAAACGAACAGCGGCGCGGTTTCCACCGGCGTGTTCGGCGCCCAGTCGCCGCGCTTGTTGCGCGTGCCATATTTGAGGTCGTCCATTGCGCTCTCCTTCGGGCTTTCGCCCGCACAATCGTCACAGTGATGGAGAGCGCAGGATTTGCCTTGCGGCGGTCGCACCTTGCGGCGCCCCGTCCCTCCTCCCGATTTGAAGATTATCAGGAAGAGCCACGGGGGCCGAAGACTTCATTGATCAAAATAGATCAAAGGCTTTCGGCCGTGATGGTGATGAAGCGAATAGGCTTGCGGTCCGGCTCGATCTCGGTCAGCCCGACCTTGCGCAGGATGATATCCAGCGCACGCTGCGCCTGCGCCTCCGGCGCCTGATCGAGCACCACATCCATGATGCCGTCGCAGAGAGCCGCGCGGGTGTAATCGGTCAGTTCATGGCCGATGAACAGAAGGTGCTTGCCGCATCCGCTACGGCGCAGAACATCGATGACAGCCGAGTTTGCCCCACCGACATTGTAGAGGCCGACGAGGTTGGGATACATACGCAACGCCATCGCCAGGGTCTCGGCGCTGAAATGCTCTTCATCGCGGGTGAAGCCGAGCCACTCGAAGGCGATCGGACCGGGGTGATCGCTAAAATAATCCGAAAAGCCGCGTACCCGGTCGCGATGCACTTGATAGATCGGATGGCAGAGCGCCACGACCGGCCCCTCGGCCCGCGCCATGCGGCTGATGAAATGCGCCGCCGTGCGGCCCGCCGCATAGTTGTCGATCCCGACGAATTCGACAGGATGCTCGGAGGCGCGCGTGACAACATGGACGATGGGCAGGCCCTTGCTGGCCAGGCCTTCCACCGCCGTCTTGACAAGCGGACTGTTGGGAACGGCGAGGATGAGCCCGGCGCGCGGATAGTCGGTCGAGGCAATCGCCTTTGCGATCTCCTGCGGGTTCATCTCCTCGACGAAGCGGCGATGGACGACCACGAGCGGATCGATGCTGTGGGCGATCTGCTCGAACGCCTTGGAGAGGCGCCGGTAGAAGGTGGTTTCCGGGCGCACCATGAGGACATCGATCCGCAGCAGGCCGCGATGCGTATCGGGCAGCAGGCGCGGATAGTTCAGGCTTCGTGCGGCAACGACGACCTTTTCGACAAGCTCCGGCCGGACGCCCCCGCGCCCGTTGAGCACCCGCTCGACCGTCGCGGTGCCCACGCCCGCCTCACGCGCGATGTCCTTGTAGCCTGCCTTGCTCAATCCCGGTCCTCGAAAGGTAGTGCCTTGCGGTAAATCCTACGCGCAGCTTTGCCCCGAAAGCAATCGCGGCACCGTCCAGGCAATATCCTGGTTCAATCGTCGGGCGGATTGTGAAAACCGGCCGGAAGGGCAAAACCTATGCCCGTCGCGGGTGGCTCGAAACCCGCATCCGGTCGAGATTTCGGGATAATCGCATGGGCAGCAACAACCGAGCGGATCGCGACGGGGCGATAGTTTCGAACCAGATCGGGCCGCTCCGCGCTCTTCTCTTTGTCAGCTTTGTCGTTCATGGCCTCCTCCACAGACACGGCGGACGCTGACGGCTAGACCTGTCACTCCGCCTCGTATTTCACCATTGTACCACCACCCGTCGCCTGATCGGTCGGAAAAACCTCGACGCGGGCGACATCGACATAGACGGGCAGTGCGATCACGTCATTGACGATGCGGGCGATGTGTTCGGGCTGGATCGGCCGGTAACCGTCATAAAGTATGGCCTGTGCCTGGTTGTTGGCAATCGAGGTGCGGTAGAGATCCGTCTGGACGCGGCCGGGGACGATCTCACTTACCCGCACCGACGTGCCGAGCAGGTCGCAGCGCAGGTTATCGCAAAACAGGCTGAGCCCGGCCTTCGAGGTACCGTAAGCGCCCATGTTCGGATAAGGCGCCTGCTCGCCGCTGGAGCCGATATAGATCAGGTGCCCGCGCTTGCGCGCCACCATGCCGGGCAGCACGGCGCGCGTCGGATGCAGCGGCGCCTTGAGGTTGACGTCGGTCATCGCGTCGATCTCGGCGGGATCGATGTCCTGGAAGGCTGCGCGGGTCGAGAGGATTCCGGCATTGTTGACGAGGACATCGACCTCGACGCCGTCGAGCGCAGCGGCGATGCGGGCCGTATCGCGCACATCCGCCGGCACGGGATTCGCACCGGTCTTGTCCGCGAACCGTATTACGGCAGGGATCGAGAGCGTGATTTCCATGCGTTCTCGCCGCCAGCGGTTCCGACGCAATTGCGTTTGCGCAAAACGCGCTGATAAAAAGGCCTTGAGCCCCAGGGTCGATTGGCCCGACACCGCCGCGGAGAAGCCCATGGCCCCGACCCATCTGTTCGAGCTCGTGATCGGCATGTTCGTGGCGATCATCGCGCTGCACTACGCTGCCCATCGGCTCGGCCTGCCGCCGTCCGTAGCACTTCTGGCCGGCGGGGCGATGCTGGCCTTCGTGCCGGGACTGCCGACCATCGAGGTCGATCCGGAACTCGTGCTCGTCATCTTCCTGCCGCCGCTTTTGCTGGATGGCGCCTGGACCATCGCCGTCGGGCGGCTGCGCCGGCATCTCATCGGCATCTTCTCGCTCGCCGTCGGCGCGGTGTTCTTCACCGCCGCCGTCGTCGCCGTCGTCACGCATCTGCTGTTTCCCGCGCTGCCTTGGGCGGCCTGCGCGGCACTCGGCGCCATCGTCTCGCCGCCCGATGCCGTCTCCGCCCGCGCCATCCTGCAAAGGGTGAAACTGCCGCGCCGCCTGCAGATCCTGCTTGAGGGCGAAAGCCTGCTCAACGACGCGAGCGGCCTCGTGCTCTTCCGCTTCGCGATCGCCGCCGGCGTCACGGGCGCCTTCAGCGCCTCGGAGGCCGTCGGCAGCTTCTTCGTGCTGGCCATCGGCGGCGCGCTCGTCGGCATTGCCGTCGGCATGGTGTGGGTCGTGGTGGTGCGCCATCTCGGCGACGAATACCTGATGATCGCCGCCACCGCCCTCGTCTCCTGGACCGCCTATCTGCTCGGCGAGTATCTTCACGTGTCCGGCGTCATCGCCACCGTCATGGCCGGGCTCATTGCCAGCTGGCACCAGCATACGGTGCTTTCGGCCGCAACGCGCATGCGCGGCACCTCCTTCTGGACCGTAGTCGTCTTCCTCATGGAAGCGGCCGTCTTCATCCTGATCGGCCTTTCGCTGCGCGGCGTGGTGGAGCGCGGCGGCGGCCTTGACGTGGTTACCGCCACCTGGGGCGTGCCGATCCTCATCATCCTCGTCGCCCTGACGCTGGCGCGCTTCGCCTGGGTCTTTGCCTCGGACCTGTCGATCGTCCTGGGCAACGCGCTCGGCCTCAAGCGCTACCCGCCGGTCGGCGCCCGCGGCGGGATCGTGCTGGGCTGGGCCGGCATTCGCGGCGTGGTGACGCTGGCGCTGGCGCTCAGCGTGCCCGAGGGCTTTCCGGGCCGCGACTTCATCCTCGTCACGTCCTTCGCGGTCATTCTTGGCACAGTGCTCATCCAGGGCATGACACTCGGCACGGTCATCGAATGGGCCGGCCTCAGCGAATCCATTTCGGAAAAACCCCGGCTCTCGATGAGCCAAGCCGAAATGACCATGGCGCAGGCGCAGTTCGCGACGGTTCAGGAACGCGCCTATGACGGCGACGGCAAGCTGATCCATCCGCAGCTGCTCGACAAATACCAGCGCCGCGCCGTGGCGATCGTCGATTATGCCGAACGCACCGAACATTACACGCCGTTGCTGCACGCCCATTTCGATCTGGTC
This sequence comes from Shinella sp. 20P9.1.1, assembly GCF_057798995.1. Lineage (NCBI taxonomy): Bacteria > Pseudomonadati > Pseudomonadota > Alphaproteobacteria > Hyphomicrobiales > Rhizobiaceae > Shinella > Shinella sp. 20P9.1.1. The sequence continues at coordinate 439,991 of NZ_JBYOLC010000001.1, read as the reverse complement.
CTCGAAGTGGTCGCAAGCGGCCGCCGCGAACTCATCCGCCTCCACCGTGCCGGCGATATCGATGACGAGACGCTGCACGAGCTGGAACGTGACCTCGACCTCGAAGAGCTGAGCGCGATCTCCGCAAAGGGCTGAGAGCGGTGTTTCAAGCGGGCCCCTTTTTCAGGGCGCTCGCCGAAACCGTCCGGTTGCGTCCCTTGGCCTTGGCTTCCAGCAAGGCGGCATCCGCGCGGGTGACCAATGTCTCCACGGAACCACCGGTCGGAGCGGCCGCCACGCCCACGGAGACGGAGACCGTGCCGAGAATCTGGCCAGCATGGGAGAGCGTGACGCTGCCGATCTTGTCGCGCAGCGTATCGGCCAGGGCTACGGCTTCCTCCTCCTCGAGGAAGGGCAGGAGTGCGGTAAACTCCTCCCCGCCGAAGCGGAACGCGTTACCGAGAGGTGCGCAGGTCTCGCGTAGCGTCTGCCCGACGAACTGCATGACGAGATCACCCGCATCATGGCCGAACTGGTCGTTGAAACGCTTGAAGTGATCGATATCGATCATCAGGCAGGCGAGCGGGTCCTGCCTGTGGTCGCGGGCGTGCCGTTGCAGCGTCTCGTCCAGGAACCTGCGATTGAAGAGGCCGGTCAACGGATCGCTGACGGCGAGTGTCGTGAGCTTTTCCCGAAGTTGCAGATTGGCGAGCGCCAGGCCGACATTTTCGGCGATCAGTTCGAGATAGAGCCGTGGCCCGGCCGGTCCGAGCGTGTCAGCCTCCCGCTCTTCGAGATAAAGCAGGCCGATCATGTCGCCCTGCGCCGTCAGCGGGACGCAGAGCGCCGTCACGCCGGGCGGATCGATGTGCTGGCACGGCACGTCGGAGCCGTTTCCGCTGCTGTGATGCGAGCGGCCGCGCCGGAGCCCCCAGCACTCCGCAGCGGGGAACACCGCCGCCGAATGCTGCGGTTCGAGCCATGCCCCAGCCCTCAGCAGGGACGTGTTGGCTTCGCTTAGCACATAGAGACCACCCGCAAGACCAGGGAAGATCTGCGGGGCGAAACGAACGATGACATCCGTCAATTCCGCCTGGTTCTGGCATGCCTGCACGCGGTGCATCATCTGCAGGATGAGATCCTTCGTGTGCTGGTCGGCACGCCGTTCTGTATCGAGGCGTTCGCGCTCGATCAGATTGGCACGGAATATCTCGATGGCCTCGTTCATCTCGCCGATTTCGTCACTTCGCCGATCAACCGGCACTTCGACGGTGTAATCCTGCTTGGCGAGGCGGCTGACGATGCCCGTCATGCGTTTCAGCGGCATCGCGACGCGTCGCCGCAGAACGAAGTAGAGCACGGCGACGAACAGGGCGCCCGTCGCCGCCAGCATGATCTTGGCGACGAGGCTCCAGGTGTTGCTGCGTATGCGTGCCGCGTCCAGCTCAGCGGTTGTTCGCGCGGCCGTCAGATCACGAAAATGGGCGACGGTCTGGAGGAGCGCCTTCTGAACCCGCTCACGCTCCGGCCCGAACAACATGCCCTGCGCCGCGGCCTTGTCTCCGCGCCGATAGGCGTCGATGGCTGCGCGTTCGACCTTGTCCAGCTCCTCCGCATCCGCATCGACGGCTAGCAGTGCTTGCGCTTCCGCCGGCGTCAGGCTCTGGGAGGCGAGCTTGGCCGCAGCCGCCTCCCGCTTGTGCTCCTCGCCTTCATCGGCCTGAAACGCCTCAAGGTGACGCGCCTCGCCGCGCATCACATAAAGCCGCGCCTCGTCGCTTGTCATTTCGGCGCCGATGGCCAGCTCTTCCGCAAGCGTGTCGAGCACGAGATGTTGCTCGGCGGCCGCACGCTCCTCAAGCGCGCTGCGCGACGACAGGATGAAGGCGGCACCCGACAGCGCAGTCAGAACGACCGTAATGCCATAGGCCCAGTTGGTGATTGTGGTTATCCTCATGCCACCACATTGCCAGCAGCGGCTTGAGCGAAGATTAAGAAACCATTGCAGATTGCAGCTATGGGCAGCACGGATGCAGACAAGACAAGGGGAAGCTGAACCCCAGCCTCATGCCGCGCCCGCCCGGATCATGCTGAAATAGTCGTCGCCCCCCACCTGGCCGCCCTTGAGCGCGATCTGCAAGCCATCCGCAGGTCCGCCATGGGCGATGCAGAGCGGCGAGCCCGGCGTCTGCGGCAGCGGCATTTTCAGCGTGAGGGCGGCAATGCCCATCTCGCCGAGCGCATGGCTGGATGTGTCCCCGCCCGCCACGATGGCGCGCGAGAGGCCGGCGCGCCCAACGAGTTCCGACTGGATGCGGCCAAGCGCCCGACCGAGGCGATGGCGCGCGCCGAGGGAGGAATCAAGTTCACCGCCCCGATCGGCCGAAGGTCCGAGTGCGGTGTAGAGCAGGACGCTTTCTCCGCTTTCCAAGACCTTGAGACCCGCTTCGATGGCGGCCGCGATCGTCGCGGCATTGTCCGGGCTGGACAGGGCGACCGGATCGAGCGTCACGCCGGCAAAACCATGGGCAAGCGCATGGCGGATCTGGCGCTCCGTCGTCGGGGAAACGCTTCCCGAGACGACGGCGATCTGGTCCACCGGGCCGGCATCGGCAAAGGCCGGCTTGTCGCCGATCAGCCCTTCTTTTCGCCAGGCGGAGATCAGGGCGTATTCGATGCCCGAGGAGCCGCAGACGAAGCGGCTTTCCGCGCGCAGCCGGTTCCAGAGCAAGCCACCCGCCGCCGCCTGCGTCGGCGCATCGAGCACATCGAGCAGCAGGATATCGGCAGCCTCCGGCTCGGGCGTGCCCAGCAGCGCGACATTGTCCACCAGTGCCGACGAAAGCGTCGTCTGACGTGCGAGGTGCAGCAGCACATTCGCCTCGTCCATCGGCGTGACAGGATGGCGCGCCATGACGGGGTGACGGTCGATGCGATAATTTCGGCCCTGATAGGCAGCGAAGAGTTCACCGAATGCCGTGTAGCGACGGATCTGCGGCGCGCCGACGATGAGCGGCACCGTTGCCTCGCCGAAGACGGCGCGGCCGATCTCGATGGCCCGGCCGATATTGCCGACGTCCGGCGCGGAATCGAAGGTCGAGCAGACTTTGTAGTGGCAGAGTTCCGCCTCCAGCGTCTTCAGCCAGCCGAAGGCCTTGCTGAGGTGCACCTCCATCCAGTCAGGCGTTTCGCTGCGGCTGGTACCGGCCAGCCCATAGGCTCGAACGCCGGAGAAGCGCGACAGCAGGTCCGCATCCGGCAGTTTCAGGAAGAGCACTGTCTCGACGCCGTTCGAGGCCAGCGCCTCCATGACATCGGTCGAACCAGTGAAATCGTCGCCGTAGTAGCTGATCAGAGGACGCGTCATGGCTCAGGCCGCCTTGCCGTCGGCAAATTTTTCGATGGATTGCGCAAGTTCGGGATGGTCTTTCGCATAGGTCGCGAGCGGCACGCCTGAAGCGGCCGCCCCCCAGGCCTGCTTCACCGCCTTCACCCCTGCCCCCGGCCCGCCCGGATGGCTGACGATGCCGCCGCCGCAGAGATAGAGCAGCTCCGTCGAGCCGCCCGTCGCCGCGATCGTATCAGGTGCCTGCCCGCCCCACTGGCCGGAGCCGATGACCGGAAGCGCCACATCCTTTTGCGAAAACAGCGGCGTCGTCACCGCCTTGTAGGAGCGCACGAAACTCTCGTCCGGCTCCCAATATTTCACCCGGATGCCGTTGATCTGGAACTGATCGACGCCGAGCAGGCGCCAGAACTGCTGCCAGACGGAGAATTCAAAGCCGAGGCCGGCATGGCGGGTGAGGATATCCCAGCCGTTACGATGGGCATGCAGCGCGAGGCCGGAGCGCTTGCGCAGGAAGGCGAGGCCGCCGAAGCCGATCGAGTTGATGTTGACGACGGCGCAATTGCCGCCGGCCTGCAACACCAGATCGTGGTTGCGCATCATTTCGTCCGGATCGGCATGGCTGATGCCGAAGGCATACATGACCTTTTTGCCGGTCTTCTGCTCATGGTCGAGGATTTTCGGCATGATCGCCGCGACGCGGTCCTTCAGCGGCGAATAGGCCGGGCTCATCAGCTTCTCGTCATCCTTGATGAAATCGACGCCGGCCTCGATGAGTTCGCCGACCATCTCGGCCGTTTCATGCGGCCGCAGGCCGAGCGCCGGCTTGACGATCGTGCCGATGATCGGCCGGCCCTTGACACCCGTGAGCGCAAAACTGCCGGCGACGCCGAATTGAGGCCCGAGATGGGCAGCGGCGAATTCCGGCGGCAGCTTCATGTCGACGATACGAATGCCCGTCATGCCCTTGATGGAGAAGACACCGCCGACCGCTATGGTCATCAGTGCGGCAAGATCGGTTCCCACGGCATCCAGCGGAAAATCGATATCGACATCCGCCCGGTTGAAGCTTGTGGCGTCACCCGCCTCATCGGGAAAGGAGGCGCGGTCCGTCGGCGGCAGCGAGCGGATGGCAACGACACGGGCGGCAACGCGCGCCTTCAATTCTTCCGTCTCGCCCGGCAGCGCCACGAAGGTCCCGGTCGACTGGTCGCTGGCGATCTTCGACGCCATTTTCTCCACCGAACCCGGCGTCTCTATCCGATAGGTCAGACGGATCACGTTTTCTCCTCCCGCAGGCATGGCATAGCGCTTGTTAAGGCTTTTCAACTGGTATAATGAGTATTTATGTTATTGCAAGCCGATTGCCGCGAAAGCTGTTGCGGCGAAGGAACTTGGTGCATATTCAAACCTGTCGAAACCAGGTGACTCATGAACGTCGTTTCCGAACCGATCGTCCGCAAAAAACTCTCCGACGAAGTCTTCGCGCGGCTGAAGGCCATGATCGAGACCGGCGAATTGAAAGCCGGCGACGACATGCCTTCCGAGCGCGAACTGATGGAGCGCTACGGCGTCGGCCGTCCGGCGATCCGCGAGGCCATGCAGGCGCTTGCCGGCAAGGGTCTCGTCGAGATTTCGCAGGGCGAGCGCGCCAAGGTGCTGCGCATCACCGCCGAATCCATCATCCGCCAGGTGGACCTGCCGGCCAAAATGATGCTGTCCGGCTCCTCCGACTCGCTTGAGCATCTCAAGAGCGCCCGCATCTTCTTCGAGCGCGGCATGATCCGCGAGGCCGCCACCAAGGCGACGCCCGAACATATCGCCGAACTGCGCGCCCTGCTCGACAAGCAGAAGGCAAACCTCGGCGATGCCGACGCCTTCATCGATGCCGATATGGAATTCCATCAGTATATCGCGCAAATTTCGGGCAATCCGATCTTCGCGGCCGTCAGCGGGGCCATGCTGGGCTGGCTGAAATCCTATCATACCGAAATGCTCATCTGGACCGGCCGCGAGACTTTCACGCTCGCCGAGCATGAGGAAATCATCCGCACCATCGAGAACGGCAATGCAGACCTTGCCGAGAAGGCGATGATCAAACATCTCGAACGCTCTCGCGCGCTTTATGCCCTAAAGGGGCAGAAGTAAGGGTCAGAGCACGATCTCAACGCAGCCATAGGGCGGCAAGGATACCTGTCCGGTCACGGGCAAAGTCTCTCCACCGATCAGCATGACCGCACGCGGCGGCGACGGCAGGATCACCGCCTGCACCTCCGGCGTGATGTTGGCCATGAGCAGACGCTCCTTCGACGCGAGACCGAGCACCGCATCCGGGCGCGACGTCTCAACGGCGTGGACCTCTTGTCCGCTCACAGTCCCAAGGCGCGCAAGCACATGCGCGAGCGGCCGCAGCTCGCCTCGCGCCGATACCTCCCCTTCGCCGGCAATCAGCCCGAACGGACCAGCGAGCGTCGAAAGCGTCAGGACCTCCAGCCCCGCCGTCGCAACGGTTGCAGCATAGGCCAGCGTCCAGGCTGCGCCGAATTGGCCGTTGTGCCTGGCATCGACATTCGCCATCGGAATGCGGCCGCCGGAGGGATTGTCTTTCGTCGCGCTGCCATAGGGGTTTTGCCGCATGGCGATCGTAGAGGGGCCGATGCGATAGGGCTTTTCGCCATAGAGGACGCGGGTCGAGCTGACGACGAAACGCAACGCCTCGAAGGTCTGCATGACCGAGAGATCGTCGGCGGCATGCACGATCGGGTTCGTGCAATGGCTGACATAGTCGATGAGGTCGCCCGGCACGCGCTTGCGGTTGAGCTCGGTAAAATAGCTCATCATGCCGCCACCAAGGCGCACGCCCGGAACGGCCGCCCGCGCTGCGGCATAGACATCCTCCAGCGGTGGGCAGTCCGGCCAGATGCTGCCCGGCGGTGTCGACTGGCGATCGACCGCGGGGCAGACGAACAGCGTGTCGAGCACCAGCACGGCCTCCCGCACGAGCGCGGCAAGCTCGGCCATCTCCGCGTCCAGCGGACGTTTGCAGGGCACCGCGACTTCCAGCGTCACGTTGAGACCGGATCGTTCGGAGAGCTCGGCATAGCCCTTCAAGGCCGGCAGACCATGGCCAGCACCGGGGTCGAAATGCGCGATCAGGTGTCGTGCGCCAATGGTTTTGAGAGCGCCGAGCGCGGCATGCTCCTGCTCCAGGCATTCCGGGCGCAGGCCGACGCCGATCTCCGGAAAGCGGCGCTTCGTCGGCGTCAGTTGCAGCGTGATGGCGCCCGATGTGCCGACTGCCGGGGCGGCATCGTCCACAGCCTCGATCTCGACGACGACCTTCTGGCTGAAGGGCTCCCCCTCTGGAACGCGGTAAGGCCACGGCAGCGCGAGCGGGCGCACATAGGTCTTGTAGGACCCATCCGTCCAGTTGCGCTGGTCTTCCATCTCGAAGATGTCGCCGACGAATTCCGTCACGGCCGCAATATCGGGCGCCACCTGATGGGTGATCGCGGAAATCTCCTTGAAAGGCTGCCACGGCTCGATCCGATCCGGCCAGTGCGCCTGCTCGACGCGGCCATCACCGTGGCGGACAGTGACGGGCTGTCCTGCGACACCGATGACGGGATGCAGCACCACAAAGCCCGCCCGCGCCGTCTCGAAATCCGCATCGCTGACGCAGTCGGCGGAGAAGGTGACGGTCTTTTCCGTGCCGGCTATCGTGATGGCGCAGTCGAGATTAGCGCCGGATGGCGCGGTAAAACGGGCCTTGTAGGAAACGGAAAAGCCCGGCCCCGCGGCCTCGATCCGGAGATCGGCAATCTCGGCACTACAAGTGCCCCAATCCTTGTCGCGCACGAGGAACGCCACGGCGCGCAGCACTTCGTGCCCCCGAAAGCGCAGGGTGCGCAGATTGCCGTCCTGAAGCGTCACGCTCAGGTCGCCGGCGACGAGCGTGCGGCTTTCGGGCTCGCGCTCATTCGTGCCGTAAAGCCTGAGCAGATCGCCGCTCATGCGAGTAGATCCGCAATCGCAATGGTCTCGCCGCGTTCGGCGCTGAGATAGGCGGCCTCGACGAGGGCGAAGGTCTTCAGGTTGTCGCGGCCGGACGTATCCGGCTCGCGGCCTTGCGACAGCCTCTCTGCCCAGTGCTTCTGGATGAGCGCGACGCTCTCCTGAATGTTGTGCCAGGGCCTTGATGCCCAAGGCAACAGGTTCGGCGCGACAACGCTTTGTACCGTGCCGTCAGGGCCATGAACCATCAGCTTGTAATCCTTGCCGAGGCGCAGCGTGCCCCTGGCACCGTCGATCTCGACGAAGGTCTCCGGGAAGGGCTCTTCCGGCAGCTTCGACGCGTAGCTGACATCGACGATCGAGGTGATGCCGTTGTCATGGTCGAGCAACATGGTCGCGACATCCTCGCCGGCAATATCTGGGTTGATGCGGCGCGTGCGGGCGGTCATGCGGCTGGCATCGCCGAAGAGGAAGCGGGCGATGTCGAGCGAGTGGATGCCGAGGTCTTCGATGATAAAACGCTTGCCCTTGGCGAGATAGGGCTGGCCGGAGAAGACGTCGAAGCCGGAGCGGAAGGAGACGCGGCCCCAGAAGGGTTCGCCGATCGCGCGGCTGTCCAGCACCGCCTTGACGGCGAGGATCGGCGTCTGCCAGCGGAAATTCTCATGGATCATCAGCGGGATGCCGGCGGCATCGGCAGCGGCGACCATGGCCTTGGCATCGGCCAGCGTCGGCGCGAAGGGCTTCTGGCAGATCGCCGGCACCTTGTGGCTCGCAGCAAGCTCGACCAAGGCACGATGACTGCCGACCGTCGTTGCGATATCGACGAAATCGAAGCCGCCATCGGCGAACATCTCCTCCGCCGACTGATAGCGTCGCGAAACCCTGAACTGGTCGCCGACGATGCGCAGGCGCTCGGGATCGCGGTCGCAGATGGCGACGATCTCGACATCGGCAAGATCCTGCCAGCCATGCATCTGGTTCACGGCGAAGAAACCGCAGCCGATCAGCGCACCCTTGGTCTTCGTCATGCTCAGCCTGCCTTTGCCATCTGCATCAGGGTGACGCGCTGCTGGAGGCGGCGCTGCGCCTGGTCGACGACCACGGCGACGATGATCACGAGACCCTTGATCACCATCTGCCAGAAGGAACTCACACCCATCATCACAAGTCCGTCCGAGAGAATCCCGATCACGAAGGCGCCGATGATCGTGCCGCCGATCGTGCCGCGCCCGCCCGACATGGATGTACCACCGAGAACGGCCGCCGCAATGGCATTCAGCTCGAGATTGGTGCCGGTCGCCGGGTGCGAGGCCATCAGTTCCGAGGAGATGACGAGGCCGACGATAGCAGCGCAGAAGCCGGAGAACATATAGACGAACATTTTCACGCGGTTGACGCGGATGCCGGACATGCGCGACGCCCGCTCATTGCCGCCGACGGCGAAGATATGCCGGCCAAGCGGCACGAAGCGGGCAAAATAGGCAGCCCCCAGCGCCACGACGATGAGAATCCACACGGAGACCGGAAGGCCGAGGATAGAGCCGGAACCGAGATAGGCGAAACCCTGGTTGCCGAGGTCTTCGCGGCCGGTGAGATTGGGCAGCGTCTGGCCATCGGAATAGAGCAGCGCCATGCCGCGCGCCACATAGAGCGTGCCGAGCGTCGCGATGAAGGGCGCGACGTTCAACCGGGTGATCAGCAGGCCGTTGACGGCGCCGATGACGATACCGACGATGGCGACGATGATCGCCACCTCGACCACGTTGAAATAGACGGTGTAACCGAGCGGCAGCGCCACGCCATACATGATGAGGCCGCCGGCGATCATGCCGCACAGGCCGACGATCGAGCCGACCGACAGGTCGATGCCGCCGGTGATGATGACGAAGGTCATGCCGATGGAGAGGAAGGCGTTCTGCGTCGCATGTTTCGACATCAGGATCATGTTCGCGGTCGACAAAAAGTTCGGCGCGAAGATCGAGAAGAAGATGATGACCGCGAAGAGCGCGATGAAGGTTCTAAGCTTCATCAGAGTGAGCAGGGCCGAGCCGGTGGAGAGGTGGTTGCCGGTGGCGGCAGTTTGCGTTGCTGTCGTCATCACGCATGCATCCTTTTGGTTTTATGTCCCTCTGCGGAGGCAGAAATCACCATGTCCTCGGTGGCGTCCTTCCGATCGACCACCATCACCAGCCGGCCGTTGCTCATGACGGCGATGCGGTCGGAGAGCGCCATGACCTCTTCAAGGTCGGAGGTGGAGAAGAGGATGGCCAGCCCCTCGCCCGCCAGCCGCCGCATGGCGCGGAAAACATCCGCCTTGGCGCCGACATCGATGCCGCGGCTCGGCTCGTCCATCAAAAGCACTTTCGGCCCGGTCATCAACGCCTTGCCGATCACGACCTTCTGCTGATTGCCGCCGGACATGGAGGTGACGTCGAGATCCGGGTTCTTCGCCTTGATCGAGAGGTTGCGGATCGCGTTGGCAATCGCCTCCTTCTCGCGCTTCAGGTCGATGTGGAAGCCAGCCTTTAGGAACTGGCTCAGGCTTGCCATGGAAAGGTTGTCGGCAATCGACATGGACTGCACGAGGCCTTCGCGCTGTCGGTCCTCCGGGATCAGCGACAGGCCCTCACGGATGCGCCGGGTCGTGTCGCGCCCCTTCAGCTCCTCGCCCTCGACGAAGATTTTCCCCGTATAGTGCTCGTGCCGGCCCATGATGCATTCGAAGAGCTCGGAGCGCCCCGCACCCATCAAGCCGTAAATGCCGAGGATTTCACCCTTGCGCACGCCGAGCGAGACATGGTCGACGGCATAGCCGCCCTGTGCGCGCGGCAGGCAGATGTCTTCCGTGCGGAACACTTCCGCACCCGGCTCATGCTCGACCTGCTTGGCAAAGTCCTTGGCGTCCGAACCGATCATCGAGCGCACGATCCAGCGCGTGTCGATGTCCTTGACCATGGCATGGCCGGTGATCTGGCCGTCCTTCAGCACGGTGATGTAGTCGCCGATGCGCATCAGCTCTTCCAGCCGGTGCGAGATATAGACGATCGCCACACCGCGCGCCTTGAGATCGGCGATGACGCGGAAGAGCACGTCGACTTCCGCCGCACTCAGCGCCGAAGTCGGCTCGTCCATGATGAGGATGCGCGTGTCGAGCGAAACCGCGCGGGCGATCTCGACGAGCTGCTGCTGGCCGATCGGCAGGTCTTCAGCCAGCGTATCGGCGGTAATACCGGCTTCCAGACGGTTCAGGAACTCGTTGGCCTTCTCGACCTGCGCCTTGTGGTCGATGCCGCGCAGGCCGCGCGTGATCTCGCGAGTCGCGAAGATGTTTTCGGCGACCGAGAGATTGCCGAAAAGGTTCAACTCCTGGAAGACGATGCCGATGCCGTGGCGCACCGCATCGGCCGGGCTGTTGAGGTGGATGCGCTCGCCGTCCATCCAGATTTCGCCCAGCGTCGGCCGCTCGACGCCGGCGATGATGCGCATCATCGTGGACTTGCCCGCACCGTTCTCGCCGACCAGCACGTTCACCGCGCCGCGCCTGAGCTTCAGGTCCGCCTTCTTCAGCGCCACGATACCGGAATACGCCTTGGTGATGTCCTTCAGTTCGAGAATGACGTCGCCGTCGTCGGTGGCGTTCATGTCAGCCTCCGACCGTGATGGTGACGGGCACGAAAAGCGGCAGCTGGCCCTTGGCCGGCAGCGGATAGGCGCCGAGCGCCTTGATCGTCTTGCCCGTCAGTCCCTCACGTGCCAGCTTTTCAAGCAGCAAGCCGTTCACATGGGTGTTGAACGACTTGCCGTACTGCGCCCATTCGATCTGGTTCTTGAATTCGTTGAAATTCACGAATTTCAGGCTGTCGCGGATGGCCGTGCCGCGGACAGCCGGGCCGATGGCGACGCGCACATCGACCTTCTGGTCGCCGTCCACATCGACGTCGACATAGCCGGCGCGGGACTTCGTCTCTTCTGCAACGATCACGCCGTCGATCTTCGCGGCGAAGGTCCAGGGCGCGTTGCCCTGCTTTTCCTTGTGGCCGTATTTTTCAGCGGCCGCATCGAGATTGCTTGTCGCAAGCGCCGAGACCTCCTGGAAGGAGCCGGCACGCTCCTGAAGGAAGGGCACGACCTTGGCATCCCAGATATCGGCAACCAGCTTGTCCGGATTGAAGGCGCCGGCCGCGGCCTGCTTCTGTTCGTCCTCGGTCTTGACGAATTTGCAGCCGGAAAGCGCAAGCGCGCCGGCGAGCACGAGTGTACAGGCAGCCTGAAACCTTGGCATTCCCAATCTCCGAATAGATAGAAAACGCGAGGCGGGGCCGCACCCCCGCCTCGCGCCATCGCGGGAGGATTATTCCGAGAGCGCGAAGGTCTCGAGCTTGGCGGCGTTGTCGGCCGTGATGAGCACGCAGTCCATCAGCTGCTTCTCTTCGGCCGGGCCCTTGCCGGTTTTGATGTAGGTATCCGCCTGGGTCACAGCGAGCTGGGCCTGGGCATAGGCCGGCTGCATGACGGTCGCCTTGATGCCGCCTGCCTTGATCGAGTCGCGCACGTCGTTCGAACCGTCGAAGCCGACGACGATGACGTCCTTGCGGCCGGCGGCCTGGAGGGCGGCGATCGCGCCCATGGCCATCGTGTCGTTGCCGGCGATCACGCCCTGGATATCCGGATTGGCCTGAAGGATGGTCTCCATCTTGGAGTAGCCTTCGGTCTGGCTCCAGTTGGCCGACTGCTGGGCGACCATCTTCATATCGGGATATTCGTCGATGACGTCGTGGTAGCCCTTGGAGCGGATGCCGGCGTTGAGATCGGCTTCGCGGCCAAGCAGCTCGACATAATTGCCCTTCTCGCCCATCAGCTTGACGAACTCCTCCGCACCGAGCTGCGCGCCCTGGTAGTTGTTCGAAACGATCTGCGAGACGGCAACGCCCGTGGCGTTGATTTCGCGGTCGATCAGGAAGGACGGGATACCGGCATCCTTGGCCTTCTGAACGGCGGCGATCGAGGCTTCCGAACCGGCATTGTCGAGGATGATCGCCTTGGCGCCGCGGCCGATGGCCGTATCGATCAGCTGCGACTGCTTGTTGGCGTCGTCATCATGCACCAGAACCAGCGTGTCGTAGCCGAGTTCCTTGGCCTTGGCTTCCGCGCCGACAGCTTCCGCCTTGAAGAACGGGTTGTCGTGGCTCGGCGTGATGATGGCGATGAGGTCGGCAGCAAAGGACGGCATGGCGACGCCTGCGGCCATGACGGCAGCAAAGCCGACGGTGATCAGTCTGCGGGTAATATTCATATGTCTCCTCCCGGTTAGACACCGGCTCCCTGCGACCATCCCTCCATTGAACATGGTCGCGCCGGTGCAATCTTTGTCCGGCGCGCTGGGCGCCGGTAGCGGCGGACGAAGCCCGCCGGATAATCAGGTGATGCGCTGGATGCTGGCCGCGATTTCCGCGGGCTCGAACACGCGCTTCCAGTCATCCTTCATCAGCACGGGCTTGCCGAACTCGATGGCCTTGTTGCACGCATCGGAGAACACGCCCGGCGTCTCTTCGAAAATGACCGCGCCGAGCACATTCATGTGGCCGAGCAGGAAGTCGCGGGCGGCCTCCTTGGCAACGCCGCGGCGCACGCACTCATCCATGGCTTCGCGCATGACGACGAGCAGCGAGGCGCAGACCGTTTCGGACAGGCCGGGCTCCAAGAGCGCCATCTGCTCGACGGTGACGCGGTGCGAACGCATGACCGGCGCCCAGATGACCTTGGCAATCTCCTCGCCGAGGCCGTAGGCCTCTTCCGGACCCTGCATGAGTGCGGACACGATGTGCTGCTTGGCGGCGATACCGCCGAAGAAGTCGCGCTTGGCGGCCGGATCCGTCTCGTCGTTGAAGATCGGCGGATGGCAGGGATGCGTGACGAAATAGGTGAGGTCCGCACGCTCCGGCAGGTGGCCGGCGAAGGGGGCGGCGGCATCGAGCGCCACGACCATGGTGCCCGGCTTCAGCTTGTCGGCGATGCCGGCGGCAACCTTGCCGATCGCCGTATCCGGCACGGCGAGAATGACGACATCGGCGCCGTCGAGGCCTTCATCGGCGGAGACGCAGGAGAGGCCGAGATCGTCGGACAGGCGCTTTTTGCCGGCGTCGCTCACCTCGATATAGCGGACGTCGAAGCGCGAACCCTTGAGATTCTTGGCGAGCCGATAGCCCATTTTGCCGCCGGCGCCGAACAACGCGATCGATGTCATCGAAGACCTCCCTAATGCGCGCGGCCGGAACGAAACCTGTCCGGCCGGAAATTTCCTCCACCGGTCGCCCGGTATGGGTCTATATTTCTCAACTGGTATAACAAGTCAATAACTATCTATTCGGATATGTTATGTTTATGTGAACATCACATGATGGCGGCACGGCGATCCGCATCGATACCGCCACTTAAGAAGCTGGAATGAAACGACTTTTCTTCGCGACAAAAACAAAGAAGAGCCGAACGTCACGCGACGTTCGGCTCAATGTCACATCCGGCATGGGATATTCGATGCGACCAGCGCGTCGAAAAAACCGTCAGAGACGGGCGGCAATCGTCGCGGCTATGAGGGCCAGCGAGACCGCGCCGGCATCGGGATGGCCGATGCTGCGCTCCGCAAGCGGGCGCGCGCGGCCCAGCCGCGGCGAGAGCGGCGCGGTCGCTTCCGCCGCCCGCCGGCAGGTATCGCTCGCCTTCTGCCACGCGTCCTTGAGAGAGAGGCCGTCGGCCTTGGCGGTTTCCAGCGCGCCGACGAAGGGCACGAAGGCATCCACCAGCGTCTTGTCGCCGGGCTTTGCGCCGCCCAGGCGCATCACATCATCGAGCGCTGCGCGCGCGCCGCGGACCACATCGGCATCCTCGAACGCCGCCTCATCGGAGAAGGCGGAACTCCAGGAGCGCAGCAGCAGACCCCAGATGGCGCCCGACGTGCCGCCGGCGCGGTCCGCCCAGGCATCACCGGCCACCGCAAGCGCGCTCCGCGCACCGGCACCGGCCGCAACGGCCTGATGGATCGCCTCGCGGGCGGCGGTCGCGCCGCGGCGCATGCCCTGGCCATGGTCGCCATCGCCGGCAAAGGCATCGATCCGGCCAAGCTCGGCCTCGGCCTCGCTCAGCGCCAAGACCATGGCATCGAGAATGCCGGCAAGGCAGCGGGCACTCTCCCGCGACGCCGATGACGCAGAGCCAAAAGCAGGCGCATCGTCCTCGGCGCCCGCGCGAACCGGCGCCGGTTCCGTGCGGAAGGTTTCGCCGCGACGGAAGACCGGCGTGTCGCACGGCGCGAGCCAATAGCGCTCCAGTTCCGCATCGAGCCACAAGACCGTCAGCGAGCAGCCCTGCATGTCGAGGCTCGTGACATATTCGCCGACTTCGGGCGCCACGAGATCGACGCCCGCCGCCTGAAGCAGGGTTTCCACCGCGCCCCAAAGCACGAAAAGCTCTTCATATTTGGTGGCGCCGAGACCGTTCAGCAGCACGGCCGCACGGCGCGCACCGGCCGGGCGCTCTGCCAGAACGGTCTCGACAAGCAACTCCGCCAGCGCCCGTGCAGGCACGATTTCGGCATCGCGGATGCCCGGCTCGCCGTGGATGCCGAGGCCGAGCGCCATCGTGCCGCGCGGTACGGTGAAGAGCGGTTCCGTGGCGCCCGGCAGGGTGCAGCCGCCGAAGGCGACACCGAAGGAGAACGTCCGGTCATTCGCATGCCGGGTGATGCGCTCGACCGCGTCGATATCAAGCCCGGCCTCCGCCGCAGCCCCCGCAATCTTGAAGACGACGAAATCGCCGGCGATGCCGCGCCGCCGCAGGTGCTGATCCGCCGGGGCGCTCGCCACATCGTCCGTGACGGTAACGATGCGCACATCGATGCCCTCGGCGCGCAGGCGCTCGGCCGCCACGCCGAAATTCAGCACGTCGCCGGCATAATTGCCGAAACCGAGAATGATGCCGCCGCCGTAGTCCGCATTGCGGCAGACGCGGGCAACCGCCGCAGTCGAAGGCGACGCGAAGATTTCTCCTGCGACCGCCGCATCGGCCATGCCCGGCCCGACATAGCCGGCAAAGGCCGGATAGTGCCCGGAGCCGCCACCGACGATGACCGAGACCTTGCCCTGCGGCACCCCCGTGGAGCGCACGACGCCGCCCTTCACCAGCCGGACATAACGCCCGTAAACGCGGGAAAAGCCCGCAAGCGCGGAGGCGGCGAAGGTTTCGGGGTCGTCGATGATCTTGGTCACAGGGGCCTCCCGCAGGCAATCATGCCCGTGAAGATGCAACAGGGACGGCGCGGAGAAAAGAGCAAAGCGCCACTCGTGGACCGTGAACCCTCAAAGGCTTACGCGGTTGAAGGCCGTCAGATGCTCGGCAATCGCTGCAATCTCCGCGGCGCGGCGCGCTTCATCCCAGCCGAGTGCAGCCGCCGCGATATCGGCGATCTCGTTCAAGCCGGCCGCGGTCACCTTGCCTTCGATGGCGAGCGTCGTGCGGCGAAGGACAATATCGGCGAGATGACCGACCATTTCGTTGCGGACGATCCAGTCGATCTCCGCGCGCCCATAGCCATCGACATGGGGCAGCGGCGTATCGCCGACCTGCGCGATATGGGCGAGCACCGTATCGGCCGTCGTGCCGTATCGGGCGAGAAGGGCTTCGATGCGCTGGACAGGCAGGCCGCTCTTCGCCGTGCGCTCGGAAATCCAGGCACGCCGCGTCGCATCATCGACCGGGAAGCCGCGCCCGCCGCCGATCGGCAGCATCTGCGTGCTGGTCTTTCTGTTCCGTCCGATACGCGCGAGGATCGTGTCAGCCACCTCCTCGGCAAAACCGCGGAAGGTCGTCCATTTGCCACCGACGAGCGAGATGACCGGAAACGGCCGCCCCTCGCCCGGCTCAGCGACGGGTGCCGAATGGTCGCGGCTGATCAGGCCGGGATTGCTGGCATCCGACGCCGGCAGCGGGCGGATGCCGCTATAGGCATAGACGATCTGGTCTCGGCTGAAGTCCAGCTTTGGCAGCAGCGAGCTGAGGCTGGCGAGGAAATAATCGACCTCGTCCTCCTCGCAGCGCACCGTCTCCGGATTGTCGGCCTTGATATCCGTCGAGCCGACGAGCGCGAGGCCCAGAAAATCATAGACGAGGCAGATGCGGCCATCGTCGGCTTCGAAATAGATCATCCGGCCCTTCAGGCTTTTCACCAGTTCGGGGTGCTTCAGAAGGATATGCGATCCCTTGGTGCCGCCGATCAGCTTGCCGGATATGCCGAGTGTCGCGTTGACGACATCGATCCAGGGTCCAGCCGCGTTGACGACGATGCCGGCGCGAACGCGGCGTTCGCCGCCACTGGGATCTCGGAGGCGCAGCACGCCCCCCTCCTGCCCGAGCAGTGTGGTGCCGTTCATCGCAGCGGAGCCCGGGCTGGCATCGAGACCGTCGCGCACCAGTTCCCAGACGAGGCGCTCCGGCCGGCTGATCTTGGCATCGTAATAGATGCCGCCCGCGACGATGCGCGGCGTGATTTCCGGCATTTCCTCAAGCGCCTTGCGGCGGAAGAAGAACTGGTGCTTCGGCATGACGCGGTGGCGCGCACCATAGAGATCGTAGAGCGCAAGACCGATCTTGATGAGCACGGCACCACGGCTGCGCGGCGCGGTCGTCGAGCCGAACAGCGTGCGCAAGGCCGCAAACGCCCCTTTCATCAGCGAAAAGGAGGGAATGAAGGTCGGCAGCGCCTCGACGCAATGCGGCGCGTTACGCAAAAGCAGGTTGCGCTCCAGCGTCGACTGCGCGACGAGGCCGAGTTCGCCGGTCTCCAGATATTTGATGCCGCCATGGATGAGGCGCGAGGGGGCGGCACTCGTGCCCGAGCCGAAATCGGCCTTGTCGACAATGAGGCATTTCAGGCCTTGCAGGCAGAGATCGCGAAAGAGCCCTGCCCCGTTGATGCCGGCGCCGAGGATGATGACGTCGAAGGTCTCGACCGTCGCGGATGTCGTGTCCGTCATGATGGGCATTCCTGTCATTTCTCGGCACCAAGGCGCCGCAGCACCGGCCAGAGCGGCTTCATGGCCCCGGCGAGATCGAGGAAGACCCGGTATTTCTCGTCGTAGGCTTTCTGCCGGCCGGGATCCGGCTGGTAGGTGGTTTCGATCGACGCGAGATCGCGGGGATCGTCGGTGGGCGAGGCAAAGAGCCCAGCGCCGGCGCCCGCACAAAGTGCTGCACCCCAGGCGGCAGCCTCCTCCGTGCGCGTCGCCGTGACCGGCAGGCCAAGGATATCGGCAAAGAGGCCGGCCATCGCGGGATTGCGCGAGATGCCGCCGGTCAGGCGGGCGGTAGCAGGCGCAAAGCCTTCGCGCAGCGCATCGACATGGACGCGATGATTGAAGGCGATGCCCTCGAGCACGGCGCGGACCAGATCGCCGCGGTCGTGCCAGGCATTGAGGCCGTAGAAGCCGGCGCTGGAGGCGCCGCCGAAGGGCGAACCGAAGAGATAGGGGTGGAAGAATGCGCTGGAGGGGCGTTCGCGCGCAACTTCGAACTCCTTGCCGAGGATCGCATGGATGCTTTCGCCTGCAGCCTCTGCCGCCTTGGCATCAGCGGCGCAAAACTGATCGATGAACCAGTCATAGTTGGCCGTCGAAGCAGGCGAGATGGACATGTTGTTCCATTCGCCCGGCAGAATGCCGTTGCGGCAGAACCAGCGGCCATCGACTTTGGGCGTGGGCGAAACCGTCTCGTTGATCGAATAGGTGCCGGCGATGACGGCGATCACGCCCTCGCCGTAACCGCCCATGCCGAGCGCGGACGCCGTTACGTCGTGCAGGCCGGCCATGACAGGTGTGCCCGCGACAAGCCCGGTCAGACGCGCGGTCTCCGGCGTCACGCCGCCGACGATCTCGGTGGAGCCAGCCATGGGCGGCTGCTTACCAGCAAGGCGATCCAGCCCGAAAAGCCTGAAGGCATCGTCGGCATAGTCCTGCGTTAGAACGTTGGTGAAGGACGTGCTCGCTTCCGTACGATCCGTGCCGATCGTTCCGCAAAGGCAAAAGCGCAGCCAGTCCTTCGCGGCGATGAAATGCGCGATGCGGACATAGCGCGCGGGCTCGTGATCGCGGATCCAGCGCAGGATGGCGGAGGGCGCGGAGGCGTGCGGCTTCTGGCCGGTCAGGGTCAGCGACTGCTCGCCGATCTCGCTCTCGTTCCACGCGTCGGCAATCGCATCGGCGCGCGTGTCGAGCGACACGATGGCATTGCCGAGCGGCCGCCTGTCGTCATCGAGCAGATAGATGCCGTCGCCATGCGCCGTCGCGGCAATCGCGACGATATCGGAGGCCGGCCGGCCGCAGGCGGCGACCGCTTCTCGGATGGCATCCGCCGTCGCGGCCCACAGGCCGTCCATATTGCGCTCGACATGCTGCGGCGCGGGGATCAATTGCGGAACGCGGCGGCGGGCGATGGCGAGCACCGTTCCGTCCGCGTCGAAAATCACGGCCTTGGTGACCGTCAGTCCGCTGTCTATACCCATGATGCAGGACATCGCTGTCTCCATTCTCAAGCGAAGGAGAAACGGCACCGAGCATCAAGGTATCCGCAACAGCGGAACCCTCAGCCGGCCCGTTCTCCGTCCGCCACAATGACGTTGATCCCCTTCGAGCGCATGCGCGACAGGTGGGAAATCGGGATATCCTCGTCGACAACAACGGCGTCGAACTCTTCGAGCGTCGCGAAGTGGTGCAGCGCGCGCCGTTCGAATTTGGTGTGATCGGCCAGCAGCACGCGCTTCGTCGCGCTTTCGAACATCGCCCGCTTGGTAGCAACCGTCTCCGGCGACTGGTGGTAGACCACGTCGTCGACGATGGCCGAGAGCGACATGAACACGGTGTCGGCGCGCAGCCGGCGGATTTCGTTGGTGGTGATATGCCCCATGAAGGCATTGCACCAATGGTAGAACTGCCCCCCGAGACAGATGAGGTTGAGGTCAACGACCTCCTTCAGCTCGTTGATCAGGACGAGCGAGTTGGTGATGACCGTCAGCGGCACCTTGGCCGGTAGGAAACGCGTCATCTCGTGCACAGTGGTGGCGTCGTCCATGAAGATCGCCTGCCCCGGCTCGACGAACTGCATGGCAGCCCTGGCGATCGCCTTCTTCTCCTTGGCCTGCTTGGTCGCGCGGTAGGCATCGGAGGATTCGATCAGGCTGGTGGGTGCCGCCGAAACGACGCCGCGCGTCTTGCGGAAAAGGCCGCGACTGACGAGATCATCGACATCGCGATGCGCCGTCATCAGGCTGATGCCGAAACGCTCGGTCAGGTCCTCGATGCGGATGGAGCCCTCGGCGATCACCGTCTCGGCGATCATCTGGCGCCGCACCAGCTGGCGCGCATGCCGGCTGTCGCTCGGAAGCTCTTCCGAGAGCAAATCCTTGACGTCGACTTTTTTGTTCACGGGAGATCCTGCCATGCTTCGAGGTGAGAGCTTTCGTATCTCGTATCGGGCGGCAAGGAAAATGCCAAGCTGACCCGGGATGACCCGGGGAATGAGGGTGGGAGCGCCCCGAAAGGGCGCTCCCGGTATCGATTACTCGCTCAGAACGAAGGGAGCGGTGTACTTGTCGACATTGTCCTTGGTGATCAGCAGGCAATCGAAAAGCTGCTTTTCGGTGTCGACACCGGTCGAGCCGTTCTTGATCACGTTATCGGCCTGCTTGACGGCCGCTTCCGAGAATACGGCGACCGGCTGGAGCACGGTGTACTGCAGTTCACCCGCCTTGATGGCGGCAACAGCATCCGGCGAACCGTCGAAGCCGCCGACCTTGACCTGGTCGAGCTTGCCGGCTTCCTTGAGCGCTGCGATGGCGCCGAGCGCCATTTCGTCATTGCCGCTGATCACGCCGATGATATCCGGATTGGCCTGCAGCATGGACTGCATCTTGTCGTGGCCCTTGGTGCGATCCCAGTCAGCCACTTCCTTGGCGGCCTTTTCGAGATCGGGATACTGCGTCAGGACGGTTTCGTAGCCGTTCGAACGCGTCGCGGCGTTGTTGTCGGAGGGTGCGCCGAAGAGTTCGACATACTTGCCCTTGTCGCCGACCGCTTCGACCCACTGCTGGGCACCGAGGGCCGCGCCCTGGGCATTGTTCGAAACGAGCTGCGCCTTGGCAAGGCCTTCCTGGTTGATCTCGGCATTGACGAGGAGGACCGGAATGCCTGCCGCTACGGCCTTCTTGACCGCGCCGACCGAACCGTCGGCATTTGCCGGGTCGAGGATGATGGCGACCGACTTGTTGGTGATCGCGGTGTCGATCAGGTTGCTCTCGGTGTTGGTGTCACCCTTGTGGGCACCGACATTGGCCGTGTAGCCGAGGCTTTCAGCGGTCTTCTTGGCAACTTCGCCTTCCGTGAACCAGTAGGGGTTCGACGGATCGTTGACGATGACGGTGATCAGGCCTTCAGCCCAGGCAGAGCTGAACAGCAGCGGCATGACGGCAGTTGCCGCGAAGAGGACTCGCATACCTTTTTTGAACATGGTCTCACTCCCTTTGTTGAGTTCGGTTGCGCCGATTTTCGGCAATACTTTCCGCTCTCGGGCCACTGGATGGTCCGCCTCTCCCGATAGCAGTCAGTTGGTGTCGGTCGCCGCTGGTCTCAGCGACGGCCGTATTTCACACTGTTCAGCAGAACAGCGGTAACGATGACGGCGCCGGTGAAAACCGTCTGCCAGTAAGCGGAGACGCCGATGATCACGAGGCCGTCCGAAAGGAAGCCGATCACGAAGGCGCCGAGCATGGTGCCGATGACCGTGCCGCGGCCGCCCGTCAGCGCCGCGCCGCCGATGACGACGGCGGCGATGGCCGTCAGTTCATAGGTGGTGCCGGCGGTCGGGCCTGCCGACGTCAGCTGCGAGGAAAGAACGAGGCCGGCGACGGCGGCACAGATGCCTGACAGTACATAGACCGTGATCTTGACGCGCTTGACAGGAACGCCCGACAGTTCCGCCGCACGCTCGTTGCCACCGGAGGAATAGAGCCAGCGACCGAAGGCCGTGCGGGCCAGCAGGATATGGCAGGCGACCGCGAAGACGAGAAGCACGAGCACGCCGATCGGCACGCCGGCCAGGCGGTTGAAGCCGAGCCAGTCGAAGCCGGTATTGCCGAGTTCCGGGCGGCCGCCGAGATTGTTGTAGGTAAGGCCGTTGGTCATCAAGAGCGCGATGCCGCGGGCGACATAGAGCACGCCGAGCGTTGCGACGAAGGCGGGGACGCGCAGATAGGCGATCAACACGCCATTCACCGCGCCGACGACGGCACCGAGCAGGCAGGTCAGGATCACCACGACCCAGACCGAGGGATAGAGGATGATGCCCAGCTGCGGCAACGTCACGCCCTGCATGAGGAAGCCCGCGACGACGCCGGCGAGACCGAGCGTCGAGCCGACCGAGAGGTCGATACCGCCGTTGAGGATGACCAGCAGCATGCCGATGGCCAGCAGGCCGAAGATCGCGACATGCGAGGCCATGATCAGGAAGTTGCTGATCGTGAAATAGTTCGGCGACATCAACGAGAAGACCACGACGATGGCGATCAGCGCAAAGAAGGCGCGGCCCTCGAACAGGAGCTCGATGAAGCTCTTCTTGCGCTTGCCGCCGCTGACTGCCTTGGTCTGGATTGCAGGTGTGACTGACATGGCTTCAGCGCTCCTAGTGGGCATGCACGGCTTCGCCGGAGGCGGCCATGATCTGTTCTTTGGTCACGTCGGGACCGAATTCAGCGGATATGCGGCCGCGCCGCATGACGACGATGCGATGGGCGATGCTGAGGCATTCGCCGACTTCCGAGGTCGTGTAGACGACGGCGAGCCCTTGCTTGGCGCGTTCGGCGAGCAGCTTGAAGACTTCGGCCTTGGCGCCGATATCGATGCCGCGGCTCGGTTCGTCGAGTAGGATGACTTCAGGGTCCGTCGCCAGCATCTTGCCGATAACCACCTTCTGCTGGTTGCCGCCGGAGAGCGAGCCGATGGGTGCCGCCCCGCCATCCGTCTTGATATGCACCTTGCGGATGGCACTATCGACGAGCCCGGCTTCGCGCGACGTGGAGGTAAAGAGGCCGCGCGTGAAAGCGCCGAGGCTGGCGAGCGACAGGTTGCGGCCGACGCTCATGGTCTGTACGAGGCCATCGCGCTGACGATCTTCCGGCACGAGCACGAGCCCGTCGCGGATGCATTCGGCAATCGACTGGCCGGTGACGTCCCTGCCCTTCAGCACGACCTTCCCGGCCGTGGCCTTCAGGCGGCCCGCGACGGTTTCGAGCAGTTCCGTGCGCCCGGCGCCCATCAGGCCGTAGATGCAGACAATCTCGCCGGCGCGCACCGACAGCGACATGCCGTCGACGACCGAATAGCCGGCACCGCCTGGATCGGGAACGGTCAGGCCTTCGATAGAGAGCGAGACAGCCCCCATGTCATAACCGGTGGGCGGGGAGCCGAGGTCGAAATTATCGCCGACCATATGGCGGACGATCCATTCGAGATCGATGTCCTTGCGCTCGGCATAGGCGGTCATCGTGCCGTCGCGCAGCACCACCGCATGGTGGGTGATCTGCAAGGCTTCTTCGAGGTGATGCGAGATATAGACGATTGAGACGCCGCGGCCGGTGAGGTCTCGGATGACCTTGAACAGCACCTCGACCTCCGAGGCCGACAGCGCCGAGGTCGGCTCGTCCATGATCAGGATGCGCGAATTGACCGACAGCGCACGCGCGATCTCGACGATCTGCTGCTGGCCCAGCCGCAGGTCCTCGACCGGCGTCAGAGGATCGATATCCTCTTCGAGTTCTTCCATCAGGAGGCGCGTCTGGCGCTCTTCCTCAGCGAAATCCACGCCCGTCGCCGTCATGATTTCGCGACCCATGAAGATGTTGTCGCGAACATTCATGTTCGGGGCGAGGCTGAGCTCCTGATGGATGATGGAGATACCGCGGTCACGGGCTTGGGAGGATGACGCGAAAACGACCGATTCCCCATCGAGAATGATGTCGCCCGATGTCGGCTTGACCACACCGGACAGAATTTTCATCAGCGTCGACTTGCCGGCGCCGTTCTCGCCGAACAGGGTCGTCACCTGCCCGCGATGAATATCGAAATTGACGCCCTTGAGGGCATGGACGTTGCCGTAGGATTTGGCCACGTTGCGCGCGGCAAGAACGACTTCGCCTTTCGGGCCGGCTTCCGGGATCGCGCTCATTGGACGTCGAACCTCACGGGAGTGACGATCCAGCTCTTCGGATTGACGAGCTTGAACACGCCGATGACGGAAACGGTCTTGCCGGAAAGGGCTGCCGGATCGATGCCGCCGAGCACGACCTTCTTGACCTCGTTGTTGATGGCCGAACCCGCGTCCTGATACTCAATCTGGTTCTTGAACTGGCCGAATTCGATCTGTCCGGTCGCATCACGCAGGTCCGTACCGTTCAGTGCCGGACCAGTCTGGACGCGCAGCGTCAGCTCGGCCGGAAGACCTTCGACAGCGATGACGTTATAATTCGCCTTGCGCTCACCGATCACACCGGTGAACTTGACCGGGAAGACCGGGCCGGTGGAGGTGTTGACGCCGTATTTCTCGCTCGCCGCCTTCTTGTCGGCGGAAATCGCCTGCGCCAGTTCGACCGCATCGGCTGCGCGCGTCTCCACGCTCTGCTTGATAAGCGGGAACTGCTCCGTGCCGAAAGCTTCCGGCGAGAATTTCTGGACCTGCACGTCGGCCTCCGAACCGATCTGCACGATCTTCGTGTCGAAGGCCATGGCGCCGACCAGCACGACGGCGGCGGCAATGCCGATCCAACGGTAGCTGCGTACGGGCTGGGGCGAATTCGGGAGCGTCGCGTCAGTCATGTCGATTGGCCTTGCGGTTGAACGATGGAAGCGTCAGCGGTGGCGCCGGGAGAGAGGTGTCGGCGAGAGCAGGCTGAGAGACACATCCAAGGCGCTGCGGCCGGGTGTCGATGCCTTCCAAACGGAACATGTCATGATGCCCTCCCCATGAGCGGCGCCGGCCGGATCTCCTCATCCGCCTTGCGCTGCAGTGCACACTTTTTCGCAGTTGCGATATATGTGTGTGATATGTCCCAGTATATATGTTAATTTAACACAGGCTGTCAATCGGCGTTTTCAGGCTATCCTGAAACAATTCGGCTTCTTTTTTCCTGTTCCCACCTATGTGGAACGGGCATTCGTTACGAGACGCCATCGGATTGCCGCACTCCTCAGCAAATGAAACGAAGCTGGCGAAGAAGCCAAAAATTCCTGCTTCTATCTGAAAAACAAGAATTTTCGGCGTTTCCGCAAGACAGAGAAGTCCGTCAGCCAGTCGTATTGGGAGCAAAGCACCGGCAGCAAAGGCACAACACGCCCGCTCCCGTCAACCCCTCCCTTTGCCATCCAGCATAACTGAAAAATAATTCGTTGCGCGAAAAATTTTACGAGACATATGATAACTTTATGGTATGTTTCTCGTGAGGTTCGCTAATCCCTTGGTACAGTCCTTGAAAGGTCGCTCGACCTTGGCCGGAACACCACGCGCTCCAGCGAAAGACGATCGGGAGGATGGAATGCTTTGTTTCGGATCAGGCGAAGCGATGCTTGCTGTCGCAGGCTGCGCGGGCGCGCACCATGGCTGAGACGGCAGACCTGATCATCGGCATCGACGCCGGCACCTCCGTCATGAAGGCCGTCGCCTTCACGCTTTCCGGCCGCCAGATCGCCAGCGCCTCCGTACGCAACAGCTACAAGACCAGCGACGACGGCTCCGTCACGCAATCCCTCGACCAGACCTGGCTCGATTGCACGCGCGCCTTGCGCGGGCTCGGCGAAAAGGTGCCTGATCTCGCCGAACGCACTGCCGCCATTGCCGTCACCGCGCAGGGCGACGGCACCTGGCTCGTCGGTGCCGGCAACCGCCCCGTCGGCGATGCCTGGTTGTGGCTCGATGCCCGCGCGGCACCGACCGTCGAGCGCCTTGCCGCAAGCGATGCCGACCGCCAGCGCTTCGAGGCGACCGGCACCGGCCTCAACACTTGCCAGCAGGGCACGCAGCTTGCCCATATGGATCGCCATTTCCCCGAACTGCTTGCCGGCGCTGAAGTCGCGATGCATTGCAAGGATTGGCTCTACCTGAACCTGACGGGTGTGCGCGCCACCGACCCATCCGAGGTGAGCTTCACCTTCGGCAATTTCCGCACCCGCTGCTACGACGGCGACGTGCTCGAAGCGCTTGGCCTGACACACCGCCGCAACCTGCTGCCCGAAGTTCTCGAAGGCACGGAAACGACGCATCCGCTCACGGCGGAAGCCGCGGCAGCCGCAGGCCTCAAGGCGGGCACGCCCGTCTGCCTCGGCTATGTCGACATGTGCATGACGGCGCTGGGTGCGGGCGTGCGCAGCGAAGGCCGCAACGCCGCCTGTTCCGCCATCGGCTCGACGGGCGTGCATCTCCAGGCGAAATCCGTGGCCGACGTCGTGCTGAATGCCGAACGCACCGGCTATGTCATCGCGCTGCCCATCCCCGGCGTCGTCACCCAGGTGCAAACAAATATGGGCGCGACGATCAATCTCGACTGGCTGCTCCAGCTCGGCGCCGATCTGCTCGGCGAATTCGGCGTCACCGTCGGGCTGAACGACATGATCGGCCGCGTCGACCAGTGGATTGCCGCCAGCAAGCCGGGCAACGTGCTCTACCACCCCTATATTTCCGAGGCTGGCGAGCGTGGCCCCTTCGTCAACGCCCGTGCGCGTGCCAATTTCACCGGCCTCGCCAGCCGCCACCGCTATCCCGATCTCGTGCGCGCCGTCGTCGAAGGCCTCGGCATGGCGACACGCGATTGTTACGCCGCCATGGGCGCCCTCCCCTCGGAGCTGCGCGTCAGCGGCGGTGCCGCCCGCTCGGCCTCGCTGCGCGCCACGCTGGGTGCGGCCCTTGGCGCGCCGGTGCGCGTCAGCACGCGTGAAGAGGCGGGCGCTGCCGGCGCCTCGATGATGGCCGCCGTCGCCATCGGCGCCTATCGCACGATGGATGATTGCATCGCCGACTGGGTGACGCCCGAGCTTGGCGAAGCCGAACAGCCTGATACCGAAGACACCGAACGCATGGACCGCCTCTTCGCCGCCTATTCCGAGGTGCGCCGGGGCATTGCGCCGGCCTGGGACATCCTGGCCGCACGCTGACGAAACGACGAGTGCGCCGCGCTCTGCTGCTGCGCTGAAGGAGACCCAAATGAACGAGCCCGAGCGTATTGACCTCTTCGTGATCGGCGGCGGCATCAACGGCGCCGGCATTGCCCGCGATGCGGCGGGCCGCGGATTGAAGGTCGTGCTCTGCGAGAAGGACGACCTGGCCGAGGGCACGTCGTCGCGCTCCGGCAAGCTGGTGCATGGCGGCCTGCGCTATCTCGAATATTACGAATTCCGCCTGGTGCGCGAGGCGCTGATCGAGCGCGAGGTGCTGCTCAATGCCGCCCCGCACATCATCTGGCCCATGCGCTTCGTGCTGCCGCACAGCCCTGAGGATCGTCCGACCTGGCTCGTGCGCCTCGGCCTCTTCCTTTACGACCATCTCGGCGGCCGCAGGAAGCTTCCGGGCACGCGCACGCTGGACCTCACGCGCGACCCCGAGGGCACGCCGATCCTCGACCAATATACGCGCGGCTTCGAATATTCCGACTGCTGGGTGGATGACGCCCGTCTCGTGACACTGAACGCCATCGGCGCCGCCGAAAAGGGCGCGGTGGTGCTGACCCGCTCGCCCGCCACCTCTGCCCGCCGCGAAAACGGCGCCTGGACGGTAACGACGAAGAACAGCGTGACCGGTGAAGTCAGAACCTTCCGCGCCAAATGCCTCGTCAACTGCGCGGGTCCCTGGGTCTCCGATATCATCAACCGCGTCGCCGGCTCGAATTCGTCGCGCAATGTGCGCCTCGTCAAGGGCAGCCACATCATCGTGCCGAAGTTCTGGGCGGGCGCGAATGCCTATCTCGTGCAGAACCACGACAAGCGCGTCATCTTCATCAACCCTTACGAAGGCGACAAGGCGCTGATCGGAACCACCGACATCGCCTATGAAGGCCGCGCCGAGGATGTCTCGGCCGACGAGGCGGAGATCGATTACCTGCTGAAGGCGGTGAACCGCTATTTCAAGGAGAAGCTACGCCGCCAGGACGTGCTGCATTCCTTCTCCGGCGTGCGCCCGCTGTTCGATGACGGCAAGGGCAACCCCTCCGCCGTCACCCGCGACTATGTCTTCGATCTCGACGAGACCGGCGGCGCGCCGCTGCTCAACGTCTTCGGCGGCAAGATCACCACCTTCCGTGAGCTTGCCGAGCGCGGCATGCACCGCCTCCAGCACATCTTCCCGAACATGGGCGGCGACTGGACGGAAAAGGCCCCGCTGCCGGGCGGCGACATGCCGAACGCCGACTACGAGACCTTCGCCAACAGCCTGCGCGACGCCTATCCCTGGATGCCGCGTAAGCTGGTGCAGCATTACGGCCGTCTCTACGGCACCCGCACCAAGGCGATCGTCGGCAATGCCACCAGCCTCGAAGGCCTCGGCCGCCATTTCGGCGGGCAGCTTTATGAGGCGGAGGCCCACTATCTTGTCGCCAGCGAATGGGCGCAGCGGGTGGAAGACGTCCTTTACCGCCGCACCAAACACTACCTGCACCTGACGGAAGCCGAACGCGCGGCCTTCGCCGACTGGTTCAACGCCCCGCTTGCCGCCGCCTGAGGTTCCCATGCCGCTGACGCTCTCGCTCAACACCAATCCGCTGGTCAACCGCTTCGCCGATCCCGACGACCTCATCGAAACGGTCGCGCGCGACCTGAAGCTGCGCGACCTTCAGCTCACCCACGAATTCATCAATCCGAGCTGGAACGCCGCGACGATTCGCCGGCTGACCCGCCAGATGGACAAGGCCCTTCAGCGCACCGGCGTGCGCGTCACCTCGGGCATGACCGGCCCCTATGGCCGCCTCAACCATTTCGGCCATCCCGATGCGGACGTGCGCCGCTACTATGTCGATTGGTTCAAGACCTTCGCCGATATCATCGGCGATCTCGGCGGCACCTCCGTCGGCACGCAGTTCGCCATCTTCACCTACAAGGATTTCGACGATCCGGTCCGCCGCGAGGAATTGATCCAGATCGCCGTGGATTGCTGGGCGGAGGTTGCCGATCACGCCAAGGGCGCCGGCCTCTCCTATGTCTTCTGGGAGCCGATGAGCATCGGCCGTGAATTCGGCGAAACCATTGCCGAATGCATCAAGCTCCAGGACCGGCTGACCGCCGCCGGCATGGCCATTCCCATGTGGATGATGGCCGATATCGACCATGGTGACGTGACGTCCAGCAACCCCGACGACTTTGAGCCCTATGCCTGGGCGCGCGCCGTCCCGAAGATCTCGCCGATCATCCACATCAAGCAGAGCCTGATGGACAAGGGCGGCCACCGCCCCTTTACAGCGGAATTCAACGCCAAAGGCCGTATCCAGCCGGAACCGCTGCTGAAAGCCTTCGCCGAGGGCGGTGCTGTCGACAACGAGATCTGCCTGGAACTCTCCTTCAAGGAACGCGAGCCGAACGACCGGCAGGTCATTCCGCAGATCGCCGAAAGCATCGCCTTCTGGGCGCCGCATATCGATACCGGTGCATCCGATCTCAAGCTGGGCTGACCGCATCCGGGCTGCTTGCTAAGACTGGATGGAAAACCGCTTCCGGTTGCTGAGCAGGACAGGACATCGCCGATGACCGACAATGAAGATTCCCTCGCCGTCCGTGCCGCCTGGCTGCACTATATCGGGGGCTTCACCCAGTCCGCCGTGGCCAAGCGCCTCGGCATTCCCTCGGTGAAGGCGCACCGGCTGATCGCGCGCGCGGTCGCCGAGGGCGTGGTGAAGGTCAGCATCGATGGCGATATCGCCGAATGCGTCAATCTCGAAGTCGAACTCTCCAAGCGCTACGGGCTCGATTATTGCGAAGTCGCGCCCGATGTCGACGACGATGCGCTGGCGCTGACGACGCTCGGCCATGTCGGCGCGGATTTCCTGCGGCGCGAGATCGAGCGTGGCGAAGTCGCCGTCATCGGCCTTGGCCATGGGCGAACGCTGTCGGCCGCCGTGCATCATCTGCCGCGCATCAGCGCCAGCGGCACGCGCTTCGTCTCGCTGCTCGGCGGCCTCACCCGCAACTATGCGGCCAATCCCTACGATGTCATGCACCGGCTTGCGGCCAAGACCGGCACGCAGGCCTATGTGATGCCCGTGCCCTTCTTCGCCAATACGGAGGAGGATCGCGAGGTCCTGCTGTCCCAGCGCGGCGTTAGCGAGGTCTTCAACCTCGCCCGCAGCGCCGATCTCAAGCTCGTGGGCATCGGTACGGTCGACAACCAGGCCCATCTCGTCACATCGGGCATGCTGCAACCGAACGAGCTGGAGGAGATCCGGGCGCTCGGTGGCGTCGGTGAACTGCTCGGGCACTTCTTCGACAGCAAGGGCCGCATTCTTGAGACATCGGTGACGGCGCGCACGCTCGCCGTTTCCTTTTCGGAAGCCGGCGGCGACCGGGTCGTCGCCATCGCCGGCGGCCGCTCCAAGACGGAGGCGATCCGCGCCGTCCTGCACAGCCACAAGCTCCACGGACTGATCACGGATGAACGGACGGCGCGCGTGCTGCTGCAAAGCTCCGCATAGAAAAATCACAAAATCACAATTTCAATGTTATAATCTGTCGAAAATGGTGTTATAGAATTTCGGACAGCGGGAGGACGCGGTGAAACGGGAAGAGCGCAGGCAGGAGATCATCAATCTGCTCGTCGAAAGCCGGGCCGTCGAACTCGATGATATCGCTGAGCGTTTCGGCGTCTCCAAGATGACCATCCACCGTGACCTCGACGATCTCGAACGGGCCGGCGTGCTGCGCAAGGTGCGCGGCGGCGCGACGATCGATGCCGGCACGCAGTTCGAAAGCGACTTCCGCTTCCGCGAATTGCAGGAGGCCGACGTCAAGCGCGCGCTGGCCGAGACGGCCGCAGAGCTTGTCGAGCCCGGCATGACCGTGATGATCAATGATGGCTCGATGGCCTCGGTGCTCGGCGATGTGCTCGCGGAGAAGAAGCCGATCACCATCATCACCAACAATGCGGCGATCATGGAGCGCGCCAAGGGCCTTTCCGGCGTGACGCTGATTTCCGTCGGCGGCGTCTATTCCGCGAAGTTCAACGCCTATTTCGGCATCGTCACGGAAGAAGCCCTGTCGCGCCTGCGCGCCGACATCGCCTTCATCTCGGCCCCTGCGGCATCGGGCCGCCTCGCCTACCACATGGACGAGGCCGTGGTGCGCACCAAGCGGGCGATGATGGCCTCCAGCCGCCAGACCTGCCTCATGATCAACAACAGGCGCTTCGGCAATACGGCACTGCATGTGCTCGCCGATCTCGCCGATTTCGACACCGTCGTTTCAGACAAGAACCTGCCCCACGATACATCCGCCGAACTCACCGATGGCAAGACCGTGGTGCGCATCGCGAAGGAGACAACACCATGAGCCAGGGCAGGAACTTCTGGGTCGGCACGAGCTGGAAGATGAACAAGACGCTTGCCGAGGCGAAAGTCTTCGCCGAGGGCCTGAAGGCCGCCGATGGCGGCCGCAATCCCCGCATCCAGCGTTTCGTCATCCCGTCCTTCACCGCCGTGCGCGAGGTCAAGGCGCTGCTCGCCGACACCTCCGTCAAGGTCGGCGCGCAGAACATGCATTGGGCCGATGAGGGTGCCTGGACCGGCGAAGTCTCGCCGGTCATGCTGAAGGATTGCAACCTTGACCTCGTCGAGCTCGGCCATTCCGAACGCCGCGAACATTTCGGCGAGACGGACGAGACGGTCGGTCTAAAGACGGAAGCCGCGGTGCGTCACGGCCTCGTGCCGCTGATCTGCATCGGCGAGACGCTGGCCGATCGCGAAAGCGGTCGTGCGGACGAAGTGCTCGCCAGGGAAGTGCGCGGCGCCCTCGGCAAGCTCCAGGGCGCCCAGAAACAGGCCGAAATCCTGCTCGCCTACGAACCCGTCTGGGCGATCGGCGAAAACGGCATTCCCGCCACCGCCGATTACGCCAATGCCCGCCATGCGGAAATCGCAAAGGTGGCGGAAGACGTGCTTGGCCGGCGCATTCCCTGCCTCTATGGCGGCTCGGTGAACCCGCAGAACTGCGAAGAACTGATCGCCTGCCCCGACATCGACGGGCTCTTCATCGGCCGTTCCGCCTGGAAGATTGAAGGCTATCTCGAAATCCTGGCGCGCTCAGCCGCCACCATCTGAAGAAGGAGAATTCTCATGAAACTCGCGATTGCCGGTGACAGTGCGGGCGAAGGCCTCGCCAAGATCCTTGCCGACCACCTGAAGGCCAGCCACGACGTGCACGAAATCTCGCGCACCGATGCCGGCCCGGATGCCTTCTATGCCACCCTCTCCGACCGCGTCGCCTCGGCCATCATCGCCGGCGAATACGACCGCGCGATCCTCGTCTGCGGCACCGGCATCGGCGTCTGCATCTCGGCCAACAAGGTGCCCGGCATCCGCGCCGCGCTGACGCACGACACCTATTCGGCCGAACGCGCCGCCCTTTCCAACAACGCCCAGATCATCACCATGGGCGCCCGCGTCATCGGCTCGGAACTGGCCAAGGCCATCGCCGACGCCTACCTCGCCCAGACGTTTGACGAAAATGGCCGCTCGGCCGGCAACGTCCAGGCGATCAACGAAGTCGACGCCAAGTACAACGCCGGCAAATAAGGCCGGCATCGGGCCGGCGCATTTGAATGGTTGCGCCGGTCTGAGCGACGCGAATCGCTGCCTCCCGAAGGCAACACCGAATCATCTTTCAGACGCGCGATTGCCCTGCATCCCGGCGGCTTCGGACAGGACGTGGTTGGCCGCAGGCCTTTCAGTCTGTCCATCCGGCGCCCCATGGCGGCCGGCGGCTCTTGCATGAGTCGAATCCCCCTATCCTCCCAGAAGCCATAGCTGCATCATCAGGTCGATTTGCTCGCGGCCCTGACGGCGGGCATGAGACGCTCTATTTCCAGTAATTTTAAAAACCGATTTATTTTCAATACTTTAAACCAAAACACGGATGTATGCTCCACCCTGGCTGCGTTCCCGCACGCCCGCAAAACAGCACATTGTGGCGCGGCATGCCTCGCACCAGCCAGCGCTGTAAATTAACCATTTGTTAACCATTTCACAGCTACACCGGAGCAACCGAAAATTAACCAAGATGACTGACGTGTTAACTCAACCCCGGCCGATCCGCCTCAAGGGGCGCTCCTTCCTTGCGCTCGCATTGACCCCAGAGCTGCCTGTCCAGGACTGGCTGGTGCGGCTTGACGATCTGGCCGCCCGTTCGGCCGGGTTCTTCCTGCGCCGGCCCGTCGTGCTCGACATCGACGGGCTGGATATCGACCGTCAGGAACTGCGCGATCTCGTCAGCGAGCTCTCGACCCGCAATGTGCGCGTCATGGGCATCGAGGGCGCCCGCACCTCGCAGCTCGGCCCGGACATGCCGCCCGCCATGACCGACGGCCGCCCGGCCGCCGATTTCGAGGCGCCTGCGACAGACGAGAAGACCGTTTCCAAGAAGGCGAAATCTGCCGATCCGGTAGAGAACGTCGTGGTCGAACAGGTTGCCACGCCCGCGACGGTCACGCCTTCGCTCGTCGTCTCGCGGCCCGTGCGCTCGGGACAGTCGATCTTCTTCCCGGAAGGCGATGTCACCATCATCGGCTCGGTCGCCTCCGGCGCGGAAGTCGTTGCCGGCGGCTCGATCCATGTCTATGGCCCGCTGCGCGGCCGCGCAATGGCCGGCACGACGGGCAATGCATCCGCGCGCATCTTCTGCCGCAAGCTGGAGGCGGAACTGATCGCCATCGACGGTTTCTACAAGACCGCCGACGACATGGAAGAGAACCTGCGCGGCAAGCCGGCGCAGATCTGGCTCGAAGGCGAAACCATCACGGCCGCGACACTCGGCTGAACGGAATTCCCAACCACTGGAGAGGTACATGGGTAAGGTAATCGTTGTCACATCGGGCAAGGGCGGCGTCGGCAAGACGACGTCGTCGGCAGCCCTCGGCGCCGCGCTGGCGCAGAGCGGCGAAAAGGTCGTGGTCGTGGATTTCGACGTCGGCCTGCGCAATCTCGATCTCGTCATGGGTGCGGAACGCCGCGTCGTCTATGACCTCGTCAACGTCATCCAGGGCGAAGCCAAGCTCACCCAGGCGCTGATCCGCGACAAGCGCGTCGAGACGCTCTACCTGCTGCCGGCCTCCCAGACCCGCGACAAGGACAATCTCACGCCCGAAGGCGTCGAGAAGGTCATCGCGGCACTGAAGAACGCCTTCGACTGGGTTATCTGCGACAGCCCGGCAGGCATCGAGCGCGGTGCGACGCTGGCCATGCGCCATGCGGACGTCGCCATCGTCGTGACGAACCCGGAAGTGTCGTCCGTTCGCGACTCCGACCGCATCATCGGCCTGCTCGATTCCAAGACGCTGAAGGCCGAAAACGGCGAGCGCGTCGAAAAGCACCTGCTGCTCACCCGCTACGACGCCGTGCGCGCCGAGCGCGGCGACATGCTGAAGGTCGACGACGTGCTGGAAATCCTCTCCATCCCGCTGCTCGGCATCATTCCCGAGAGCATGGACGTGCTGCGCGCCTCCAATGTCGGCGCCCCCGTGACGCTCGCCGACACCCGCAGCGCCCCCGCACTTGCCTATTTCGAAGCGACGCGCCGCCTGAAGGGCGAAAACCTGCCGATCACCATTCCCGGCGACAAGCGCGGATTCTTCGGCAAGATCTTCGGAAGGAAGGCGGCATGAACCTGTTCCGCTTCTTTTCCAAGGGCCAATCGGCACCGGCCGCGCGCGAGCGGCTGCAGGTGCTGCTCGCCCACGAGCGCGCCGCCACCGGCGACATCGACCTCGTCAACAAGCTGCGCGACGAAATCCTGAAGGCGATTTCCAAGCATATGCAGGTCGATGACGAGAAGGTCTCGATCAAGATGGAACGCGGTCCGCAGGTTTCGACGCTCGCCGTCGACATCGAGATCCCGTTCGACGCCGGCAAGAAAGCCGCCTGACGCAACACAATTCAACTGCCGCGCCCCTGAAGGATCCGCGGTGTCGGGCAACCCCGAAGAAGGACCACAACCCGGACCATCGGCCGCTTTGAAGAGGCCGGAGCCGCATTCTTAAACCACTGAAAAGGAGATCGTCATGAGCCGTTTAGCGTTACTGGAGAGACTGAAAGTCGCCCAGAAGATGCCCAAGTACCAGGGCCGTGACATCACCACGATCAGCGCCATCCTCTCCAATCAGGCGCTGACACGGCATGTGGAAGTATGCGAGCAGGGGGCCGGAATCGTGCACCAGCCTTCGGGCAACCCCATCCAGCATCAGGCTTGAAACTGAAACAACCCCGCTCCGGCGGGGTTGTCGTTTTCAGAGACCCAGATCCGCCGCCAGAGAGCGCACGTCGGCGACGTAGCGTTTCAGGCGGGCGGCGTTGTCGGCAAGGTCGGGCCTCGCGGCGGCCCAGCCGATATAGGTGAGCGCGCGCAGGAGCAGGAAGAGCGGAAGATGCTCGAATTCCGACTGCGCTTGCGGCCGGATCGCGGCATAGCCTTCGAGCAGGGCCTCCCGCAGCGCCGGATAGGACGGCTCGCGCCGGTTGCGCAGAAGCGCCGTCGCCAGATCGAACAGACGGAAGCCGAAGCCGCAATCGTCGAAATCGATGAAGGCGACCGCATTTTTGCGCACGAAAATGTTTTCGCGCACGATATCGGCGTGGATCAGGCCGTAGTCGAGACCGGGGGCAATGGCTGCGAGGCGCGCGATCAGCGTTTCGCGCAGAGCCGTCAGGTAGGCCTGGTCTTCGGCCGGCAGCACGGCGCAATCCCAGAATCGGCCCCAGAACGGTGCCTCGCCGAGCAGGCCGGCGGCATCCCAGGCCGGGCGTTCGAAACCGACCGGCTGGCGAAAGGCATCGGCAGCACCATGCAGCAGCGCGAGTTCCCGGCCGATGGCGCGGAAGATCGCCTGAAGGTCGCGGCCTTCCTGAGCAAGCGGAACACCGGTTTCGCCCAGCGGTTCGCCATCGATCCACCCGATGAGATCGGCATAGTAAGGCCCGTCGCCAAAGGCGACGAGAAGGGCACCGTTCGCGGCCGGGATCGGCTGCGGCACGGCGAGGCCCCGGTCGCGCAGGTTCGCCATGAAGGCGAGTTCCGAGGCAAGGGCGGCCTGGGAATGATAGGCCGGGCGATGCAGGCGAAGGGCGGCCGGATCGCCCCAGGCGAGCTTCACCTTGAAGACCGCGTTTTCGCGGTACTTGATCAGCTCGGGCACCTGCTCCGGCAGGTCCCAATGGGCAAGGGCTGCAATGGCCCGCTGCGTCAGCATCTCCTCCATGCCGCCCATCGGTTCAGAGCCCGCCCAGCACGTCGTCGAGGGTCGAAAGCATCAGGTCGGCATTGTCCTTAGAGAAGGGCATGGGCGGACGGATCTTCGTGGCATTCTGGTGAATGCCGAGCTTGCCCATCAGCACACCGCGCTCGCGCATGCCGTTGATGACGCGGGTGGCGATATCGGCGGCCGGCGTCTTCTCCGCCCGGTCGAGCACCAGTTCGGCGCCGAAGAAAAGGCCGGAGCCGCGCACATTGCCGATCAGCGCATGCTTCTCCGCAAGCTTTTGCAGGCCTTCCCGCGCATAGGCACCGACTTCGAGCGCATTCGCCTGAAGTTTCTCGTCTTCCAGCACATCGAGAACGGCCATGGCCGCGGCGCAGGAGACGGGATTGCCGCCAAAAGTGTTGAAGTAGCGAAACGCCTTGCGGAAGGCGTTCAGCGTCTCGGCGCTCGCAACGACACCGCCGACCGGGTGGCCATTGGCCATCGGCTTGCCGAGCGTGACGACGTCGGGGACGATGCCCGCCTTCTGATGGCCCCACATATGGGTGCCGGTGCGGCCGAAACCGGGCTGCACCTCGTCGCAGATGACCAGGCCGCCAGCCTTGCGCACTGCCGCCACGGCCGGCGCAAGGAAATTCTCCGGCAGGTCGGGAAAGCCTTCATTGGCGAAGAAGGGATCGATGATCAGCGCGGAAAAGCCGAAGGGGCTTTCTTGCAGGGAGGCGATCGCCTCCTCCACCTTCGTCGCCCAGGCCGTTGCGAAAGCCGCGCCACCCTCGCTGCCGAGCGGACGATAGGCATCCGGGGCCGGCACATGACGGACATGGCCGCCATAGCCGCCGACCGGCGGCATGCGAGTGGAAAGCTGCGACACGGCCGTCGTGTTGCCGTGATAGGTGAAGTCGGTGGCGATCACGCCCGTCTTGCCGGTCACGGCCTGCGCCATGCGCAGCGCCACATCGTTCGCCTCGCTGCCGGTGCAGGTGAGGATAGCGGTATCGAGGCTCCCGTCAAAGGTCCCCGTCAGGCGCTCGACATAATCGAGAATGCCTTCGTGCAGGTAGCGGGTATGGGTGTTGAGCGTCGAGGCCTGCCGGCAGATCGCCTCCACCACGCGCGGATGACAATGGCCGACATGCGGCACATTGTTGTAGCAGTCGAGATATTTCTTCCCGTCCGCATCCCACAGCCACACACCCTCGCCCTTCACGAGGTGGACCGGATCCTCGTAGAAGAGCGACATGTTGCGGCCGAGCAGTTTTTCGCGCCGCGCGCGCAGAGCCTCCTCGCCCGCCATCTTATTTGCCTTCCGCCGCGCTGAGACCTTCATCGAGCGCCGAGACGATCTTCTGAACGTCGGCGGCAGTGATGATGAGCGGCGGCGAGATGATGACATTGGCGCCCGACGTGCGCACCATGACGCCGGCCTCGTAAGCCGTATCGTAAACCTTCTGCACCACGTCCTTTGCGGCCGCGCTCTTCTTGGCGCGGTCGGATACGAGCTCCAGCGCCGCCATCAGACCCATGCCTCTGATATCGCCGACCAGTTCGTGCTTCGCCTTCAGACCTTCGAGGCCGGCCATCAGCTCGACGCCGCGGGCGGCGGCATTGGCGGCCGTGTTGACCTTGGCGGTTTCCTTGAGCGTCGCAAGGGCGGCAGCGGCACCGACCGGGTGGCCGGAATAGGTGTAGCCGTGGCCGATGGCGCCAAAACTGTCCTTGTTGCTTTCGAAGGCCGTCGCGACCTTGTCGGAGATCATCACGGCGCCGAAGGGGAAGTAGCCGTTGGTGATGGCCTTTGCAGTCGTCATCATGTCGGGCTTGACCCCCCAGCCGCGCGAGCCGGTCCAGGCGCCGGTGCGGCCGAAGGCGGTGATGACCTCGTCGGCGATGAGCAGGATGCCGTGTTTGTCGCAGATGGCGCGCATCAGCGGCATGAAGGTCTCATGCGGCACGATCACGCCGCCGGCACCCAGCACCGGTTCCATGATGAAGGCGGCGATGGTGTCGGCGCCCTGGAAGGCCACCTCGTCCTCGAACTGGCGGGCGATCGCCTGCGCGATCTCGGCCGGATCGGTCGTGTTGAAGGGGTTGCGGTAGGGGAAGGGTGCGGCAAGGTGGAAGACGCCGGGCAGCAGAGGCTCGTAGTTGCGGCGGAAATTGGCATTGCCGTTGACCGAGGCGCCGCCGAAATGCGTGCCGTGATAGCCCTTCTTCAGCGCCACGAATTTCGTGCGCTCCGGCTGACCGTTGATCTTGTGGTACTGCCGCGCGAGCCTGAGCGCGGTCTCCACCGAATCCGACCCACCCGAGGTGAAAAAGGAGCGCGTCAGGCCGTCTTCCTTGAAGAATTCGGCAAGCTCATAGGAAAGCTCGATCAGCGGCGAATTGGTCGTGCCGCGGAAGGTGGAATAGTAGGGTAGCGCGTCGAGCTGGTCGCGGATCGCCTGCTTCACGGGCTCGCAGGAATAACCGAGATTGACGTTCCACAGGCCACCGACGGCATCCAGCACCGTCTTGCCGTGGATATCCACCACCTCGACGCCCGCGCCGCCATTGATGATGCGCGGCGGCTTGGCCTGCATTTCGGCGGGATGCGCCATGGGGTGCCAGAGATGGCGGGCGTTGTTTTCGATCAGGAAGTTGGAATCGCGCATGGGGATATCCTTTCAGAGTCCAAGCATTTTCAGCGCTTGCGCATAGGATTGCGCGGGCTGGAGCACGTCGAAATGCACATAGGGTAGGTTCACGGCAGCCGCGCCCGCGATATTCTTCAACTGGTCATCGACGAACACGCAGTCGGCGCGGTCGATGCCGACCTCGGCGATCACCTGTTCATAGGCGCGCGGATCGGGCTTCAATATCTTAGTATAGGTGGCATCGACGATGACGTCGAAAAGCTCGATCAGCGGGAAGCGCTTGCGGAACTCGACGCCGTAGAAGAGGTCGAGTTCGTTGGAGAGGATGGCGAGCGTCAGGCCGGCCTCCTTCGCCTTCAGGATCGCGTCGCGCGCTTCCGGGCGCAGCACCAGCTCGGCATCCGCGCCACGGGCGCGCTGCACGAAGGTCTTCATATCCGTCCAGTCTTCGCCGAGCATCGCGCCCACTTCGCGGGTGCGGGTCATCCAGTAGTCGCGCTCGGTGATCTCGCGCGCCTGCATGGACACCCAGAGCGGGTCGGTCGAAGGATCGAACGGACCACGCCAGGTCAAAGTGCCTGCCGGCAGGCCCAGCGCACGTTCGGTGATGTCATGCGTCTCGAACAGCGTGCGGGTGACGACCCCACCGAAATCGAGGATCAATGCCTTGCTCATGCGATGCGCCCTTTTACGACGATGCCCTCGACGACCCAGCGATCAAAGACTTCCAAAGCCTTCACGGCAAAGTCGGGGGCGTTGATATGCGTATCCACTTCCTCAAAGGTGACGCTTGCCGGCATGGCCTTGCGCATCTCGTCGAGAAAGGCCTCGAGGGCGGCGGGCTCGTGCAGCGGCTCACCCTCCTGATCCCATTCCTGAATGCCCTGCGTCGGCAGGAGGAAAGCGACCGGGGCCATGGCGCCGGCCATCTTGGCGGCGACGACGCGGGCGACGTCGCGGCGCTGTTCCGGCGAGACGGTGACGGAGGCGATCAGCCGGTTGTGGGCATGATAGGGGCGCCCGACAAAGCGCGCGGGTGTGTCCTGCCAGGCGGGCATGTCCACCATGTCGACGGCGCCAGGCGCGACGATCTGCGGAATGCCGGCACGGCCGGCATTTTCCAGGCGATCCGGGCCCGAAGTGACGACCGAGCCGTTTTCCGCATTGGTGACTTCCTGGATGCAGAAATCGAAGACGGCGGCAAAGCCCCGGTCGGCGGCCACAGCCTCATAGGCGCGGCCGCCCATGCCGGTGGAATGGAAGACGGCGACGTCGTAGCCGCGCTTTTCCAGCTCCGGCTTGAGGAATTTCATATATTTGAGGCAGGAGGAGCCGAGCGAGGTCATGCCAATCAGCGGCCGCGCACGGTCCGGCCGTTCGGCCGCCTTCGCCGCGCCGACGACGGCGCCGCAGGCCTGCGATAACACCGCCCGGCAGATCGGGTTCAGCCCATAGAGCCCGCCGGCCCACAGGATCATCATGAGGTCGGGCGCGATGCGCTCCGGCGGCAGGAGATGAGAGTAGGCGATGGTGGAGACGATGAATTTCGGCACGCCGAGCGGCAGCACGGCGGCAACGTCAAGCGCGAGATCCGTGCCGAGCGAACCGCCGAGCGCGATCATGCCATCGACCTCACCGGCCTCGGAGAGCCCGCGCACCAGCGCGGCCGCCCCCTTCGCCATCAAGGACATGGCGGTGTTTTCATCGCCGCTGTCGATGATGTTCTGAATGCTCGTGCCCGCGGCGCTCGCGATATCATGCTTGGAATGCGCGGGGGCATAGGGCGGCTCGCCGAGTACGCTGACATCGACCATGACGGCAACACCGCCGGCCGTGCCGATGATCTCGGCCATGAACAGCAATTCCTCGCTCTTGGTGTCGCCGGTACCGATCACCAGAATCTTCGGCGGACGGGCGCTCAGGCTCATCAACCATTCCTCCTTGTTGTTATGACAGGCCCTGCCAGGACATCCATTGGTCCTTCCGGCGTCAAGCCCGACCTGCCCATCCCGCCCCTCCGGCGGCACGGCAGATTACTTAACATGCGAATTAATCTGACAAGAAACGAAACGCATTGCAAGTCTATATTTGAAGCGACGGTTCATATAATGAACCCTGAATGCACTCGCTTGATATTTAACATATTTAGTATTTCATCCCCAGACACGCGTGAGGGGCATTGCAATTGCGCATCCGACCGCCGAGAAAGGCAACCGGACAGGGAGTGAGACATGGACAGCGAAGAATTCCGTCAATGGTCGCGAACGGTGGCCGATTGGGGTGCGGACTATCGTGCCGGACTGCGCGAGCGGCCGGTCCGCGCGCAGACGCAACCGGGCGACATTTTCAGGCAGATTGCCGTCGCGGCACCGGAGGCCGGTGAAGCAATGGAGGCGATCTTCGCGGATTTCGAGCGCATCATTCCCGATGGCCTGACCCATTGGCAGCATCCGCGCTTCTTCGCCTATTTCCCGGCCAATGCCGCGCCGGTCTCGGTGATTGCCGATTACCTCGTGACCTCGGTGGCCGCGCAATGCATGCTGTGGCAGACATCCCCCGCCGCTACCGAACTGGAAACCCGCGTCGTCGACTGGCTGCGCCAGGCGATGGGCCTGCCGGACGGTTTTGCCGGCGTCATCCAGGATTCCGCCTCCACCGCAACGCTTGCCGCCGTCCTCGTGATGCGTGAGAAGGCGCTCGGCTGGAAGGGCAACAGCGAAGGGCTTGCCGCGCACAAGGCCGTGCGCGTCTATGCCTCGAAACAGGTGCACACCTCCATCGACCGGGCGATCTGGATTGCCGGCATCGGCGAGGCGAACCTCGTGCGCATCCCGACCAAGGGCCTGCTCAACGGCATGGATCCGGAAGCGCTCGACGCCGCCATCAAGGCCGATCTCGCCGCCGGCCATATCCCGGCCGGCGTCATCGCCTGCACCGGCGGCACCTCGATCGGCGCCTGCGACCCGATCCGAGACGTTGCCGCCGTCGTCAAGGCGCATGGCCTCTACCTGCATGTCGATGCGGCCTGGGCGGGCTCGGCGATGATCTGCCCGGAATTCCGCACGCTCTGGGACGGCGTCGAGCAGGCCAATTCGATCGTCTTCAACCCGCACAAATGGCTTGGCGCCAATTTCGACTGCTCGGTGCAGTTCATCAGGAGCCCCGAGGATCAGGTGCGCACGCTCGCCATCCAGCCGGAATATCTCAAGACCCACGGCCATGACGGCATCATCAACTATTCGGAATGGTCCGTGCCGCTCGGCCGCCGGTTCCGCGCGCTGAAACTGTGGTTCCTGATGCGCTATCACGGGCTGGAAGGCCTGCGCACGATGATCCGCAACCATGTCGCCTGGTCCGAGGAACTGGCCGAACGCCTTGCAAAGGAGCCGGATTTCGAGATCGTCAGCGCGCCGGTCCTGTCGCTGTTCTCCTTCCGCCACACGGGCGGCACGGATGCCGACCAGCACAATATCGCACTCACCAATGCCATCAACGACGACGGCCGCATCTATCTCACACAGACACGCGTGGACGGCCGCATCGCCATCCGCTTCCAGGCCGGCCAGTTCGAGATGACGCGCGACGACGCGGACACGGCTTTCGCCGTGATCACCGAAATCGCCCGCAGATTGACGTAAGCCCTCGCGGCGGCGGGGTTATTCCTCGCCGCCCGCCTTGCCCTCGAGCTTGAGGGCGGCCAGTTCTTCCAGCATGTCGAGCAGCTGCTCGACCCGCTCGCCGCCGAAGCGCGCGTCGAGATCGGCATAGACGCGGCGCGAATCCGGCATCACCTCGTCGATAACCGCCTGCCCAGCCGGCTCGAGCCTGAGCAGCACGCGGCGCCCGTCGGCCTTGTCCTTGTGACGGCTGATGAAGCCGCGCTCTTCCAGCGAGCGCAGCATGCGCGTCAGGCTCGGCGCCAGGATGAAGGCCTTCTCCGCCACTTCCGTCGCATCGAGCAGGCCGGCATCCGACAGCGTCCGCAGCACGCGCCATTGCTGCTCCGTCACGTCATGATCGGCGAGAATCGGCCGGAAATGGCTCATGACGGCTTCACGCGCCTTGAGAAGACCGATTGCCAGGGACCGCCGGCGTTCGCGCCGCGGCTTGTCCGTCGTGTTGGGGGTGGCCATGTCCACTGAGGCATCCTTCGTCATTCTGCCTCTATCCGCGATTTTTAGAGTTCGCGCAATCGCAAGCCAGTATAGGCCAGGACGAACGGGTCGATTGCCGCCGGGCGCCATGCTACGGTCCGCCGCAAATCAGCCTCTCGAAAGTGCAGCCGCCATGACCCAAGCCTATGTCTTCGCCCCCGCCGCGGTGCCCACCCTGCCGGTTGACGGCAGCGCGGCGCTTTTTCCGGTGCATCGCATCTATTGCGTCGGCCGCAACTTCGCCGACCATGCCATCGAGATGGGCCATGACCCGGATAAGGAACCGCCGTTCTTCTTCCAGAAGAACCCCGACACGCTGGTGGCACCCGCCGATGGCTTTCCCTACCCCTCCGCCAGCTCGGACGTGCATCATGAAATCGAGCTGGTCGTCGCGCTGAAAAGCGGCGGCAGCGACATTCCGGTCGAAAAGGCACTCGACTGCGTCTTCGGCTATGCCATCGGCCTCGACATGACGCGGCGCGACCTCCAGGCCGAAGCGAAGAAACACGGCCGCCCCTGGGAGGTTGCCAAGGCCTTCGAAAAGTCCGCGCCCTGCGGCCCGCTGCATGCGGCAAGCGCTGTCGGCCCCCTTAGCGAGGGCGCGATCCGGCTCTCGATCAACGGCGCGGTGCGTCAGGACGGCAATCTCAACCAGATGATCTGGAAGGTGCCGGAAATGATCGCCTATCTCTCCCGCCTCTTCACGCTGCAACCCGGCGATTTGATCTTCTCCGGCACGCCGGCCGGCGTCGGGGCCGTACAGCGGGGTGATGTGATGCGCGGTGAAATCGACGGGCTCGGGGCGATCTCAGTCACCGTTCTCTGAGCACGGCGCTCGAAGAGCTTTTACCAGCGCTTTTTACCACCGGCGACGGTTTGGCCATTCCCGCGTCAATCTTTCGTCGCGCCTTGAGAAGATTTTACCGCTTGGTTATACCGGCAAGATACGGCATTCACGCCGTTATCGCCGTCCGGGCGGGTTTTTCGCGCGTCGTGCCGAAGTAAAAATTTACTGAAAGCGATTTCGATTTTCCCAAATCCGTGTCACATTGCGGCGAGCAAGGAACGGAATGTCGGGATGGTGACGATCAAGGAAATCGCCAAGGCCGTCGGGGTCTCCTCCGCTACGGTCTCGCGCGTTTTGAACTACGACCCTGGTTTGTCGATCTCGCCCGTCAAGCGGCAGGCGATCATCGAGACGGCCGAGGCGCTCAATTACGAGACGCCGCGCAACCGCAACAAGGCGAACGGCCCTGTCGCGCCAAGCCTGCTTACCAAACTCGTCATCGTGCATTTCTTGGAGCCGTCGGACGAGATCTCCGACCCCTATTATGTCGGCGTGCGCCTCGGCATCGAAACGCGTTGCCGCGATCTCAAGACGGAGATCGTGAAGGTCTTCCATTCCGACGACCTGCCGGAGGCGGCGCTGCTCGAAAGCGCTTCCGGGGTCATCGTCATCGGCAAACATTCCGATCATGAAATCGCTTGGCTGCGGCAACATGCCCGCCACGTCGTCTTCGCCGATTTCGACCCCAAGAGCGATCATCTCGACAGCGTCTTC
Organism: Shinella sp. 20P9.1.1; assembly: GCF_057798995.1. Taxonomy (NCBI): domain Bacteria; kingdom Pseudomonadati; phylum Pseudomonadota; class Alphaproteobacteria; order Hyphomicrobiales; family Rhizobiaceae; genus Shinella; species Shinella sp. 20P9.1.1. The sequence goes on along the minus strand of NZ_JBYOLC010000001.1, from coordinate 395,774 downwards.
TCCGATGTCGGGCTTGCCACGCAAAAGATCCTCGATTCCCTGAAATCCAGCAGCTACAAGCGTGTCGGCTTCATCGGCAGCCATGAGAGCCTGAACGGCAGCGTGCAGCATTTCGCGGAAAAACGCTGCGTCGCCTTCATCGACTGGCAGAAGAAGAACGGCACCTTCGACCCGGACCTCCTGGTGCTCGCCGACTGCTCCAACGGCCAGAGTCTGCGGCTCGACACCGGCTACCGACTCGCCCAGGATCTCCTCGCGCTGGCGGAGCGGCCCGACGTCATCGTCACCTCGAACGACAACATGGCGATCGGCGCCTATCGCGCGTTACAGGAAGCCGGCCTCTCCATCCCCAAGGATATTGCCGTCATCTCCTTCAACGACATCCCCGTCGCGCAGTTCCTCACCCCGCCGCTTACCACCGTGCGCATTCACGGCGAGCATATCGGCGAGACGGCGGTCGACCTGCTGCTGGAACGCCTGTCCGGGCGCAGCTATGGCAAGCAGGTGCGCATCGCCACCGAACTGATCTGGCGCGACAGCTGCCGCAAGCCCTTGGAATTATAATACTTTTCAGATACCTTCGCAGGCGCAATAAATATTTACTAAATTTTCCTTGCGCGTTTCCTGAAATTCGGTAAATCTTCCCTCCGACGGCGGGAGAGGAGATCCCTGCCGCATAGGTTTCTTGGGAGGAAACGATGAACAAGATGATTCTGTCGCGCCTTGCCGCCGGCCTGTTTGCCGGTGCGAGCCTCTTGGCATCCACGGCCGCCTTTGCCGGCGAAGTCACCGTCTGGTGCTGGGACCCGAACTTCAACGTCGCCATTATGAAGGAAGCCGCCGCGCGCTATACGGCGAAGCATCCGGACACGACCTTCAACATCGTCGATTTCGCCAAGGCCGACGTCGAGCAGAAGCTTCAGACGGGCCTGTCTTCCGGCACCACGGACGCTTTGCCGGATATTGTGCTGATCGAAGACTACGGCGCGCAGAAATACCTCCAGTCCTTCCCCGGCGCCTTCGCCGAACTGTCGAGCAAGATCGATTTCTCGGGCTTTGCGCCCTATAAGGTCCAGCTGATGACGCTCGACGGCGCCGTCTACGGCATGCCCTTTGATTCCGGCGTCACCGGCCTCTATTACCGCAAGGACTATCTCGAACAGGCCGGTTTCAAACCCGAGGACATGCAGGACCTGACCTGGGACCGCTTCATCGAGATCGGCAAGGCCGTGGAAGCCAAGACCGGCAAGAAGATGCTCGGCCTCGACGTCAACGATGCTGGCTTCGTCCGCATCCTGATGCAGTCGGCCGGCGGCTGGTATTTCGACAAGGACGGCAACCTGTCCATCGCCGACAATGCCGCGCTGAAGGCCGCGCTCGAAACCGAGCAGAAGATCCTGCAGGCCAATATCCACAAGCCGGCTGCCGGCTGGACGGAATGGGTCAACACCTTTACCTCGGGCGATGTCGCGACCGTCACGACGGGCGTGTGGATCACCGGCACCGTCAAGGCGCAGGCCGACCAGAGCGGCAAATGGGGTGTCGCCCCCATTCCGAAGCTGAATGTCGAGGGCGCAACCCACGCCTCCAACCTCGGCGGCTCCAGCTGGTATGTTACGGCGGGCTCGGCGGAAAAGGACGAGGCGATCGACTTCCTCAATGAGGTCTATGCCAAGGACGTCGATTTCTACCAGAAGATCCTGGCGGATCGCGGCGCCGTCGGCTCGCTGCTCGCCGCCCGCACGGGTGCAGCCTATTCCGAGGCCGACGCCTTCTTCGGCGGCGAAAAGGTCTGGCAGAACTTCTCCGACTGGCTCGCAAAGGTTCCCTCGGTCAATTACGGCGTCTTCACCAACGAGGTGGACACCGCCGTCACGGCACATCTGCCGTCGCTCGGCCAGGGCGCCAATATCGATGAGGTCCTGAAGGCGATCGACAGCCAGGCACAGGGCCAGATCCAGTAAGATCCTCCCGGCGGGCGTCTGACGCCCGCCCCACTGCCGGACCTTCCCTGTCCTCAGGGCAGGAGGTCCGGTCCTTGTCTCCTGCACACAAGGTCGTCCCATGGCTTCCGGCAAAACAGGCGGATTGAAGCGCTATCACGATCTGAACGGCTGGCTGTTCATCGCCCCGTCCGTCCTGTTGATCGGCGTCTTCCTCGTCTATCCGATCTTCCGCTCACTCTATCTGTCCTTCTTCTCCGGCAAGGGCATGATGATGAAGTTCGCGGGCTTCGGAAACGTCGTCCGTCTGTGGAACGACCCGGTCTTCATCCAGGCACTGACCAACACCGTCACCTTCTTCGTGGTGCAGGTGCCGATCATGATCCTGCTGGCCTTGATGCTGGCGGCCGTGCTCAACAACGACAAGCTGAAGTTCATCGGCTTCTTCCGGACCGCGATCTTCCTGCCCTGCGTCGCCTCGCTCGTCGCCTATTCCGTGCTGTTCAAGAGCATGTTCTCCGTCGACGGCGTGGTGAACCAGGCGCTGATGGCGATCGGCCTGATCGGCTCGCCGATCGGCTGGCTGACGGAGCCCTTTTGGGCCAAGGTTCTGGTCATCCTCGCCATCACCTGGCGCTGGACCGGCTATAACATGATCTTCTATCTCGCGGCCCTCCAGAATATCGACAAGTCGATCTATGAGGCGGCGAGGATCGACGGCGTGCCGGCCTGGGCGCGGTTCGTCTACATCACCGTTCCCATGCTCAAACCCGTGATCCTGTTCACGACGATCATCTCGACCATCGGCACGATCCAGCTGTTTGACGAGGTCTATAACCTCACCGAGGGCAAGGGCGGCCCGGCCAATTCGACCATCACGCTCTCGCTCTACATCTACAACCTCACCTTCCGCTTCATGCCGAGCTTCGGCTATGCGGCGACGATCTCCTATGTGATCGTCATCATGGTGGCGCTGTTCTCCTTCCTCCAGTTCTATGCCGCGAGGGACCGGTCATGAATACCTCGCGTATCCTGGGCACGGCGCTGCAATATGCCTTTCTCGGGCTTGCCGCCTTCCTCTCGATCTTCCCGTTCTTCTGGATGGTGATCAGCGCCTCGAATAAATCGATCGACATCATCGGCGGCAAGACCAGCTTCGGTGATGCGTTTACCACTAACGTGGCGAACTTCTTCACGCAGGTCGATGTGCCACTGGTGTTCTGGAACTCGACCAAGGTCGCGGTGCTCGCCACTGTTCTCACCATCGTCGTCTCCTCGCTTGCCGGCTACGGCTTCGAGATGTTCAAGTCGAAGGCGCGCGAGCGCGTTTACTCGCTGGTGCTTCTCACGCTGATGATCCCCTTCGGCGCGCTGATGATCCCGCTCTTCATGATGATGGCGAAGACCGGCCTCATCAACACGCATATCGCGATCATGCTGCCCACCATCGCGTCGGCCTTCATCATCTTCTACTTCCGCCAGTCGACGAAAGCCTTCCCGACGGAGTTGCGTGACGCGGCCAAGGTGGACGGGCTGAAGGAATGGCAGATCTTCTTCTACATCTACATGCCGGTGATGCGCTCCACCTATGCGGCCGCCTTCGTCATCGTCTTCATGACGAACTGGAACAACTATCTCTGGCCGCTCATCGTTCTCCAGTCGAACGAGACCAAGACGATCACCCTCGTCGTCTCCTCGCTCGCCTCCGCCTACTATCCCGATTACGGCGTGGTCATGATCGGCACGATCCTCGCCACCCTCCCCACCCTCTTCGTCTTCTTCGTCATGCAGCGCCAGTTCGTGCAGGGCATGCTCGGCTCGGTCAAATAGGAATACCCCCATGCGCATTACCGAAAACTTCAATGGCAACTGGCTCTTCCGCCACGGTTTCGACGCCACTCGCGCGGGCGTGGTGCAGGAGGGCGAGACCGTGCGCCTGCCGCACAGCGCCGTCGAGCTGCCCTATAACTATTTCGACGAGACGGAGTACCAGAAGCCCTTCACCTACCAGAAGGTGCTCGACTGGCGGGCGGATTTCGAGGGTCGAGAAGTCTCCCTCGTCTTCGACGCCGCCATGGCCGACAGCGTCGTCTATCTGAATGGCAAGGAGATCATCGCCCACAGGGACGGCTACACGCCCTTCGAGGCACGCCTGACGCCGCATCTAAAGCAGGGCGAAAACCTCATCACCGTGAAGATCGACGGCTCCGAAAACCCGGAAATCCCGCCCTTCGGCGGCCAGATCGACTATCTCTGCTATGCCGGCATCTATCGCGACGTGTGGCTCAAGGTGGCAAGCCCCGTCTCCATCGCCAATGTGAAGATCGAGACGCCGGATGCGCTGGCCGACGCCAAGACCGTCACCGCCCGCGTCTTCCTCGCCAATCCGCAGGGTCTCGCCATCTCCGGCACGCTTGACGCAAAAATCCGCCGCAAGGGCGGCGGCGATGTCGCGGCGACCTCGGTTGCCATCGACGGCAACGAAGCGACCCTGACCTTCTCCGGCCTCACCGGCATCGAGCTCTGGGATATCGACAACCCCGCCCTCTACGCGCTCTCGCTGAAGCTCACCACCGCCCATGGCGAAGACGTGCTGACGCAGCGTTTCGGCTTCCGCACCGCCCAGTTCACGCCGGACGGGTTCCTGCTCAACGGCCGACCGCTGAAGCTGCGCGGCCTCAACCGCCATCAGGCCTGGCCGCATACCGGCTATGCCATGGGCCGGCGCGCGCAGGAGAAGGATGCCGACATCCTGAAACACGACCTCGCCTGCAACATCGTGCGCACCTCGCACTATCCGCAGTCGAAATGGTTCATCGAGCGCTGCGACGAGATCGGCCTGCTCTGCTTCGAGGAAATCCCCGGCTGGCAGCATATCGGCGGCGAGGCTTGGCAGCAGGAATCCATTGCCAATGTCCGCCGCATGATCGAGCGCGATTGGAACCATCCCTCGATCATCATCTGGGGCGTGCGCATCAACGAAAGCCAGGACAACCACGCCTTCTACGCCGAGACGAACCGTCTCGCCCGCGAACTCGACCCGACGCGCCAGACCGGCGGCGTGCGCTTCATCACCAATTCGGAGATGCTCGAAGACGTCTATACGATGAACGACTTCATCCTGGGCCAGGAGGAAATGCCCGGCAACAACCGCGGCCGCGTCGTGCTGCGCGACCGGGTGGAGACGACGGGCATCACCAAGCCGATCCCCTACATGATCACCGAATACAATGGCCACATGTACCCGACCAAGCGCTTCGATCAGGAGCAGCGCCAGGCCGAGCACGTCACCCGCCATCTCCTGATCCTCAACGCTGTCGCCGGCGACAGCGACATTTCCGGCTCCACCGGCTGGTGCATGTTCGACTACAACACGCACAAGGATTTCGGCTCCGGCGACCGCGTCTGCTATCACGGCGTGCTCGACATGTACCGCATCCCGAAATTCGCCGCCTATGCCTATGCCTCGCAGGGCGATCCGAAGGACAAGGTCGTGATGCAGCCCGTGACCTTCTGGGCGCGCGGGGAGCGCAATATCGGCGGCGTGCTGCCGCTGATCATTCTCACCAACTGCGATTATGTCGAGGTGAAGTTCGGCGAATGGCCAGCCAAGCGCGTCTATCCGGATAAGGAAAACTATCCGCATCTGGCGCACCCGCCCGTCGTGCTCGACCTGCGCTCCGTCACGCCGGAGGAATTCGGCACCTGGGGCCGCGTCTGGCGCGAGGGCATCTTCACCGGCTATGTCGACGGCAAGGCGGTGACCACCATGACGCTGCCGGCCGATCCGGTGCCGACGACGCTCGAAGTCGTGGCCGACGACACGGCGCTACGCGCCGGCGAAAAGGACGCGGTGCGCGTCGTCGTGCGCGTGCTCGACCAGTGCGGCAACCTCTTACCCTATTTCGAGGAACCGGTATCGCTTGTGCTCTCCGGCCCCGGCCGCATCATCGGCCCGACCGAGCACACGCTGAAAGGCGGCGCAACCGGCTTCTGGGTGGAGGCCGGCGACGAGAAGGCCAAGCTCTACCTGACCGTCTCGACACGCCGCCTGCTGCCCCAGTCCATCACCTTCACCGTCAGCTGAGGTTTAGCCCATGGCCGATGTTCGCCTTACCGACATTCGCAAGCGTTTCGGCTCCCTTGAGATCATCAAGGGTGTCGACCTCTCGATCACGACAGGGGAATTCGTCGTCTTCGTCGGCCCCTCGGGCTGCGGAAAATCGACGCTGCTGCGCATGATCGCCGGCCTGGAAGACATCACCTCCGGCGAACTGACCATCGGCGGCACCGTCATGAACGATGTCGATCCGTCGAAGCGCGGCATCGCCATGGTCTTCCAGTCCTATGCGCTCTATCCGCATATGACGGTGCGCGAGAACATGGGCTTCGCGCTGAAATTCGCAGGCATGGCGAAAGAGGAGATCGAGCGGCGCGTCAACGACGCCGCCCGCATCCTCGAACTTGGGCCGCTGATGGAGCGCAAGCCCAAGGCGCTTTCCGGCGGCCAGCGCCAGCGCGTCGCCATCGGCCGCGCCATCGTGCGCAATCCCGATGTCTTCCTCTTCGACGAACCGCTGTCGAACCTCGACGCGGAGCTGCGCGTGCATATGCGCGTGGAAATCGCCAAGCTGCACAGGGCGCTGAAATCGACCATCATCTACGTAACGCACGACCAGGTGGAGGCGATGACGCTCGCCGACAAGATCGTCGTGCTGCGCGCCGGCATCGTCGAGCAGGTGGGTGCGCCGCTCGATCTCTACGACGATCCCGACAACACGTTCGTCGCCGGCTTCATCGGCTCGCCGCGCATGAACTTTTTGAAGGCCCGCGTGGTCGCCGCCGACGCCGGATATGTCACGGTATCGCTGGTAAACCAGCCCGAGGTCAAACTCAGCCTTCCCATCCAATCGGCCACCGCAAAACCCGGTGACGCGGTCAGCCTCGGCGTTCGGCCTGAGCATTTCCTGCCGGCCGGAAACGGCGATGTGGATCTGGTGCTCGATGTCGACGTGGCCGAGCATCTCGGCAATACCAGCTATGTCTATGCCAATGTCTCGCCGGAGGAGCGCATCATCGTCGAGCATGAAGGGTCCCGTGGGGCCGATAGCCGCGACCGGCTGACCGTCGGCCTCTCCGCTGCGAAGTCGTTCCTCTTCGACAGCGCAGGCGCCCGCATCCGCTGACGCCTGCGACAGCTCGCCACGCCGCATCGCCGTCTTGTTTGACCAAAGTCAAAGAAGGCGGCCCCTCGCGGGCCTATCTCTTGCGCATGAACGATTGACGTTCGTCAGCAAGGAGAATTCCAGTGCGTATCATGGCAAAGAGCATCGTCGGCGCAGCAGCAGTCCTTTTCGCGCTCGCCCTTCCCGCCGGTGCGGCAGATTTTGAAGTGCACATGCTCAACAAGGGTGCCGAGGGCGCCATGGTGTTCGAGCCCGCCTTCGTGAAGGTCGCCCCCGGCGACACGGTCACTTTCATCCCCACCGACAAGGGCCACAATGTCGAGACGATCAAGGACTTCATCCCCGACGGCGCGGAAGCCTTCAAGAGCAAGATGAACGAGACCTACAAGGTCACCTTCGACAAGCCCGGCGCCTATGGCGTGAAGTGCACGCCGCATGTCGGCATGGGCATGGTGGGTCTTGTCGTCGTCGGCGATGCGCCGGCCAACCTCGACACCGTCAAGACCGGCAAGCTGCCGAAGAAGGCCCGCGAACGCCTCGATGCCGCCATCGCGGCCGCCGGTCTCTAGGAAGGCTCGACGAGATTGCCGGCTGCAGCGACGATTGCGGCCGACAACGGCAGGGACTGGCGCGCGGCAAGATCGAAATAGACCGAGACGGCGAGGAGTTCCGCGCAGAACGCCCCATCCGCCTTGTTCGTCAGCGTGTGCCTTGTGGTGAGCGATGTGTGCCCCACCTTGACCACAGAAGACTGGATTTCGAACAGGCTGCCGACCGGCAACTCCTGCCGGAAATCGATCTCGTAGCGGCGATCCGCCCAGCCTTCCCTGCGATCCTTGATCCAATCCGCGGAATAGCCGGCCGCCGCCATCAGGTGCCAGAGCGACTGGTCGAAGGCGGCGATATAGTATTGCACGTTCATGTGCCCCATCGCGTCGCATTGCGCGGGATAGACCACGCCCTGATAGGTCAGAAGCGGCACGGCAAACCTCCTTTGTCCGTCACGGGACTTTGATGCCGGATCGCACCATGCAATAGCTTTTCCCGAGAGCATAGTTTTGGGGAATGATGCGCATGGCCCGGCAAAGACGGCGTTTCGTCTGGGAAATCGACTGGAACCTGCTGCGGACCTTCATGGTGATCGTGCAGGAGCGCGGGCTGACGGCGGCCGGCGAAAAGCTTTCGTTGAAGCAGCCGACGGTCAGCAATGCGCTGAAACGGCTCGAAACCCACATGGACAGCCGGCTGATCGAGCGCAACGCCTCGCATTTCGCCGTAACGCCGGCCGGCCAGCGGCTCTACAGCGAATGCGTCGCGCTGTTCGACATCGTCTCCGGACTGCCGCAGCAGATGGAGGAACAGCCGGGCGACCTGACCGGGCATATCGAGATCGCGCTCGCCAGCCATGTCGTCTGCCCGATCCTCGACGAGGCGCTGGCCGCCTACCACCGCGCCTTTCCGCAGGTCACGCTGTCGCTTTCCGTCGCCTCCAGCAACGATGTGGTGGCCGCGGTGCTGAACCGCGACGTCTGCTTCGGCATCTGCCTGATGCAGGAGCGCCATCCGCGGCTGGAATATGACGTGCTGTTCCGCGAAACCTTCGGCTACTTCTGCGGCAAGCGACATCCGCTGTTCGGCGTGAAAGACCTGCCGATCTCGGCCCTGCGGCAGGAGCCCTATGTCTCCTTCAAGACGGACCAGATGTCCGGCGCGCTCTGGCCGGTGGCACTCTTGCGCCAGCAGGAGGGTTTCGAGGGCCAGACCGTCGGCACCTCCTCGAACCTTGAGGAGGTCAAGCGACTGATCATCGCCGGTTTCGGCTTCGGACCGCTGCCGATCCATGTCGTGGAGGAGGACGTGCGCGCCGGCCGCCTCTGGCGGCTGCCGCCTTACGAGAACACGCCCGTCATTGACGTGCATGTCGTCTATGACGGTGCGGCCCGCCGCAGCCGCGCCGAAAACCTGCTGCTGGCGGAATTGCGCCAGGCGATTGCGACGATCCCCTTCGAGCAACGGACCTACCTTTAAGCCGTCGCGCCGAAACCGGTAAGAAAGGCCGTCAGATTGTCGCCGAGTTCGTCGCAAAGATAACCGCCCTCCTGCACCATGACCGATGGAAGGCGGAGCTTTGCGATCGCCTCGGCGATGCGGGCGAAGCCGGGCGTCGAGACCGAGAGGCCGCCGAACGGGTCCTTCTCGAAGGCATCGAGGCCGAGCGCCACGACCAGCGCATCCGGCGAAAACGCCTCGATACGCCGGATCGCCGCGGCGAGCGCTTCGAGATAGACGGCATCGCCGGATTTGCGGGCGAGCGGAAGGTTGAAATTGTAGCCGAGGCCAAGCCCCTCGCCGCGCTCGTCCGCATGGCCCCAGAAGAACGGATAGAAGCGCACTGGATCGGCATGGATCGACACGGTCAGCACATCGGCGCGCTCGTAGAACATGCCCTGTGTGCCGTTGCCATGGTGCAGGTCGACATCGAGGATGGCGACGCGTTTTGCCTGTTGCAGCAGATGTTGCGCGGCGATGCCGGAATTGTTGAAGAAGCAAAAACCGCCGGCAACGTCACGAAAGGCATGATGCCCCGGCGGGCGGCAGAGGGCGTAAGACCACGCGTCGCCGGCCATGACGGCTTCGACCGCAGAGACTGCGGTGGAGGCGCTCCAGCAGGCGCTTTCCCAGGTGTGTTCGGAGATCGGGCAGGACGTATCGGCCATATGGTAGCCGGCCTGGCCGACGGCGGAGGCAGGATAGCTGCCGGTGCGGGCGATGGGATGGATGTTGGGGATGACCTCAGCCGACGCGCCCTCGATATATTGCCAGCGCTCATAGATGCGGCGCAGGAAATCGAGGTATTCCGGCGTGTGCACGGCCGAGACCGGGCCGAGACCATGGTCTTTCGGCCGCAGAATCTCCATGCCCGCCACCCTGGCGCCGGACAGCAGACGCTCGACACGCTCCGGCTGTTCCGGGTTCGGCTGCGGTGCGCCACTCGACAGGAAGAAGCTCGGATTGTGGCGCTTCTGTTCCTCGGCAAAAAAGGTCTTCATGTCTTGTCCTCACCGGCGAAGGCATCGAAATCTGCGCCCTTGATCATGTGGATCAGCTCATCGCGCGAATGGCGGATGCCGATACGGTCGTAAAAGGCCTGCGCCCTCGGATTTTCCACGTCGACGGAGAGCCGCAGATAGCGTGCCCCCTTCTCCCGGCCGCGCCTTGCGACGGCGTGCAGAAGGCGCTCGCCGATGCGCCGGCCACGAAAGGCGTCAGTGACGAAGAGGTCCTGCACATAGATGCCCGGCGTGCCCATCCAGGTCGAAAAGCTCGGGAAGGTGAGGCAGAGGCCGGCGAAGGCGTCCCCCGCTTCCGCAATCAGCACCTCGAAGGCCGGCGCGACGCCAAAGCCGTGATGCCTGATATCCTCGACCGTCGAAACGAATTTCGGCCCCGCCTTCATACCCTCGGCCATCAAGCGCAAAGCCGCGTGAATGGTCTCGGCATCATCGATGGCGGCGGATCGGATCCGGATATCGTCCTGCATGGTGTCTCCTCAGAATGCGACGCGATCGCCGCCTTTGAGGCCGAGCATAGCGCGCGCCTCGTCGGGCGTCGCGACCTCAAGCGACAGACTTTCGAGGATCGCGCGGATGCGGCGCACCTGCACGGCATTGGAGGTGGCAAGCTCGCGCCCGTCGAACAGGCTGTCCTCCAGCCCGACGCGCACGCTGCCTCCCAGAGTCGCGGCCATGGTGATCATCGGCGTCTGCTTGCGGCCAGCGGCCAGCACGGAGAAGCGGTAGTCATCGCCGAACAGCTTGTCTGCTATGCGCTTCATGTGCATGAGGTTCTCTGGATCGGCGCCGATGCCGCCGAGAATGCCGAGCACGAACTGGATGAAGGGCGTGCCCGGTATCAGGCCGCGGTCGCAGAAATGCGCGAGCGTGTATAGATGCCCGACATCGTAGCATTCGAACTCGAAGCGCGTGCCGCAGCCCTCGCCGAGCCGCTTCAGGATCGTCTCGATGTCGCCGAACGTGTTGCGGAAGATCGTGTTGCGCGTCGCCTCCAGAAGCTCCGGCTCCCAGGCATGCTGCCATTCGCGCGGGCGGTCCAGCATGGGGTAGAGACCGAAATTCATCGAGCCCATGTTGAGCGAGCACATTTCCGGCTCGGCCGCCAACGCCGCCGCCGTCCTGTCCTCCAACGTCATCAAGGAGGAGCCGCCGGTGGTGATGTTGATCACCGCATCGCTCGCCTGCTTGATGACGGGCAGGAAGCGCATGAAAACCTTGGGGTCGGCCGTCGGTCGGCCGTTTTCCGGGTCGCGGGCATGCAGATGCAGGATGGACGCCCCGGCCTCGGCCGCTTCGATGGCCTGCGCTGCGATGTCTTCCGGCTTGTAGGGCAGGTGCGGCGACATGGAGGGCGTGTGCACCGAGCCCGTCACGGCGCAGGTGATGATAACCTTTCTGGATTTCATGGCCCGCCCCTTATTTCCGCACCGGCAGCGACAGTTCGCCGGCAAGCTGCGCCAGCGTAGCGTCGAGGATGGTGACGATCTCGCCGACCTGTTCTTCCGTCGTGATCATCGGCGGGCAGACGAGGAAATGGTCGCCCTCCACGCCGCCGCGCGTGCGGCGGGAATAGATGATCAGGCCGCGCTCATAGGCGATGTCGACGACGCGCTGGTGCGCATCGAGCGCCTTGGGCAGCGGCGCCATGGTCTCGCGGTCGGAAACGAATTCGGCGGCGAGCAGCAGGCCCTTGCCGCGCACGTCGCCGATGAAGGGGTAGCGTTCCGCCAGTCCTTCAAGCTCGGCCTTCATCAGGTCGCCGATGCGGCTGGCGTTGCCGAGCAGATCCTGCCGCTCGATCTCGTCGAGCACGGCAAGGCCGGCGGCGCAGGCGAGCGGATTGCCGGCATAGGTATAGCCATGCGCGAAGCCGCCGCGGTCGAGCACCGGCTTGACCAGCTTCGAATGGGCGATCATCGCGCCGAGCGGGCAATAGCCGGCGCCGAGGCCCTTGGAAAGGGCGATGATGTCAGGCCGGCAGTTCCAGTGATCGCCGCCAAGATAGCGGCCGGTGCGGCCCGCCCCGCTCATCACCTCGTCATGGATCAGCAGGATGCCGTATTTGTCGCAGATCTCGCGGATGCGCGGATAGTAGCTGTCGGGTGCTACCAGCGCACCGGTGGAGGCGCCGCCGATCGGCTCCATGATGAAGGCGAGCACGCTTTCGGCCCCCTCCTCCAGGATTTTCTCCTCGAGCATGTCGGCATAACGCAGCCCGCGCTCTTCCATCGAAAAATTGTCGCGGTCGAGATAGGCGGTCGGCGCCTTGATGTTCGGCATGTCGCGCAGCATCGGCAGGAAGGGCTTTTTCAGCGCGTCGTAGCCGGTGACGGCGAGCGCGCCGAGCGTCGAGCCGTGATAGGAGGGGAAGCGCGAGATGACCTTCCAGCGCTCAGGCTGGTCGGTGGCGAGCGCCCATTGCCGGGCAAGTTTCAGGCAGGATTCCACCGCTTCGGAACCGCCGGAGACGAAGAACACCCGGTCAAGCCCCTCGGGCATATGGCCGGCGAGCCGGCGTGCCAGATCTTCCGCGGGCTGGTTTTCGAAATGCAGGCGATAGGCGAAGGTCGCCTTGTCCATCTGCCGCTTCATAGCGTCGAGCACGTTGCGGTTGGAATGGCCGATATTAACGACCATCGCGCCGCTTGAACCGTCGATGACCTTACGGCCATGCTCGTCCCAGATGTAGATGCCCTCGGCGCGGTCGGCGAGCGGCCGGCGCATGCGGGACTGGTAGAAGAGATGCGATGCCGGGCGTTCACCGGGCGCAGTCGATTGCTGGCTCATGATCGATCCATTGAAGAAGACAAAATTGAGCGGCCGGAGACAGTCTAGCCGTTGAGGAACTTCTTGAGGAAGCTGCGGGTGCGTTCCTGCACCGGATTTCGGAAGAGATCGTCGGGCTTTCCCTCCTCGACGACCGCGCCGTCCGCCATGAAGATCACCCGGTCGGCGACCTCGGCGGCAAAGCGCATTTCGTGGGTGACGATCACCATGGTCATGTGCTCGGCCGCGAGTTGCTTCATGACGAGGTTCACCTCGTCCACCAACTCCGGATCGAGCGCCGAGGTCGCCTCGTCGAACAGCATCACCTTCGGCTGCATGGCGAGCGCCCGGGCGATGGCGACACGCTGCTTCTGCCCGCCGGAAAGGCGCGCCGGGAAGGCATCGATCTTGTCGGCAAGGCCCACCTTGTCGAGCATCTTGAGCGCCAATGCGCGGGCATCCGCCTTCGCCATGCGCTTCAGCTTCATCGGCGCGATGGCGATGTTTTCCGCCACGCTCAGATGCGGGAAGAGGTTAAAATGCTGGAAAACCATGCCCATCTGCTGGCGCACGCTGTTGATGTGCTTTTCGAAGGCCCGGCGGGAGAGCGTCTGGTTGACCTGAACGCCATCCAGCCAAACCTCGCCGCCGTCGAGCGTTTCGAGATGGTTGATCGAGCGCAGCAGCGTGCTCTTGCCCGAACCGCTCGGGCCGATCACGGCGACGATCTGGCCGCGCGCCACGCTGAAATCGATGCCCTTCAGCACCTCCAGCGGCCCGAAGAATTTGCGCGCGCCGCGCACCTCGATCATCGGACGGACATCGGTCATCGCGAAAGCTCCACTTTCCGTTCGATCCCCCGGAGGACCGCTTCGAGAATGAGATTGAGGACGTAATAGAGGGCAGCAGCCGTCAGGTAGAATTCGAAGGGCCGGTAAGTCTCGCTGATGACGAGCTGGGCGCTGTGAACGAGCTCTGCGATGCCGATCATCGAGACGATCGAGCTTTCCTTGAGCAGCGCGATCATCATGTTGCCGACGGCCGGCACCGTGTTGCGCAGCGCCTGCGGCACGACGATGTAGAGCCGCGTCTGCCAGGCGCCGAAGCCGAGCGAACGCGCCGCCTCCGTCTGCCCCTTGTCCAGCGAGGCGATGCCGGCGCGAAAAATGTCGGCATTGTAAACGGCGAAATGCAGGCTGAGGCCGATGATGCCGGACCAGAGGGCGGGAATATCGATGCCGATCTGCACGAGGCCGAAATAGATGAGGAACAACTGCAACAGCAGCGGCGTGCCCATGAAGAGCCACATGAAGAGGCGCACGGGATAGCGCACCACGGGCGACGCATAGAGCACGATGAGGGCAAAGCCCATGCCGGCGACGATGCTGAAAAGCGCGGAGACGGCGGAGATGACGACCGTCCACCACAGGCCCTTGCCGATCAGCGGCAGGTATTCCGGTACGATGCTGAAATCGAGACCCTGCATGGCTTACGCCTCCTCGGCATAGGCGCGGTCGAGCCAGTCGATGACGAGCGTCAGGCCATAGACCATGATCATGTAGAGCACTGCCGTCACCGCGAAGATCTCGAAAGGTTTGTAGGTGGAGCCGATGAAGCGCTGCGCCGTATAGGTGAGCTCCACGACCGAGATGGTGGCGACGAGCGCCGTGCCCTTGACCAGCGCCACGGCATTGACGCCGAGGGGACGGATCATCAGCTTGGCGGCCTGCGGTAGCACGATCCAGCGCATGGATTGTCCCTCGCCGAAGCCGAGCGACCGCGCCGCCTCCATCTGCCCACGATCGACCGAGAGCACGCCGCCCCGGATCGATTCCGCCATGTAAGCCGCGATGTTGAGGCCGAGCGCGATGGCGCCCGCCGCGAAGGGTTCGAGCTGGATGCCGAGCTGTGGCCCACCGAAATAGAGCAGGAATATCTGGAGAAGTGCCGGCGTGCCGCGGAAGACGCTGACATAGGCAGCCCCGATGAAGCGCAACACCGAGAGATGCGAAAGCCGCAGGCCCGCGATCAGCGCTGCCACGGCAAGGCCGAGGACCAGCGAAAGCAGCGAAATCTGAACGGTTGTCCAGGCCGCCTGGACGAAGACAGGGATGATGCGGCCGATGAGAGCGATGTCCATTCCCGGATCCTCGGCAGTCGGTCAGGCCGCCGGCGGGTTTTCCCGCCGGCCAGCCGTCTCAGGATGCGAAAACGATCAGCGGATGTCCGAGCCGATCCACTTCATGGCGATAGCCTCATAGGTGCCATCGGCCATCATGTCGTCGAGCGCTTTCTGCATGGCGGCCTTCAGTTCGGGATTGCCCTTGCGGATGGCGATGCCGATCTTGTCTTCGGTGCCCGCAAATTCCGGCACGTCGAGCTTGGTGAACTTCTCGCCGGTTTCCTTGATGGCGATCGACACCGGAACGGCATCGACGATCATCGCCTGAATACGGCCGGCCTTCAGTTCCAGGAAGAGTTCCGGCAGGCCCTTGTAGGTGCGGATTTCCCAGCCGCCGCGCTCGCGGGCCCACTTCTCGTGGGTTTCGCCGAGCGTCACACCGATGGTCTTGTCCTTGAGGTCGTCGATCGACTTGACCTCAGAGCCATCCAGCACGAAGACGCCGCGGCCGGACTTGTAATAGGGGCCGACGAAATCGACGGCCTTTTCACGCTCGGGCGTAATGGTCATGCTGCCGATGACCGAATCGTACTTGCCGGCGAGCAGGCCGGCGATGATGCCGTCCCAGGCAGTGCTGAGGCCGGTGCCCTTCACGCCGAGGCGCTTGGCGATCTCGTTGCCGATATCGACGTCGAAGCCGACGGTCTGGTTGCTGTCGTCGACGAAACTGAAGGGCGGGTAAGCGCCGCTGTTGGCGAACTTGAATTCACCGGCGACCTTGATGGTTTCCAAGTCGTCGGCGCTCGCCGCATAAGGCGTCGCGAGAACGGAGAGAGCAAGGCCCGCGGCCGTGGCGAAGGATAGAAGGCTTTTGAGCATGTCGTTCCCCTTGGTTGGCTGAGAGGAAGATCGGACAGGACCATGCATTACACAAATAGATAGTCACAATACCAAGCATTCCGCAAAGGAATGATCAGTCCGCCCATTCCGGATCGGTCGTGAAAGCGATGGTGAGCCATCGATCCGGGCCTTCATCGCCGATGGCGATGCCGATTTCGTTACGGATCTGGTCCCAATCCTGCAGCTTCTGCGCTGGGAAGTTTTCCGGTACGATGAAATAGAGTTCGATCTGCCGGCCGCGGCCGACACGGGCGACATAAGCGCGGTAGGACAGAAAACCATGTTTCTCCACGATCGCCTTTGCGATCGCATCGACATGACCTTTCAGGTCCGAGGGCGTGACGAGCAGGATGTCGGCCAGCGCCTGGCGGATCGTGCCGGCTGGAATAGGAATGATGACGAGGCAGACGAGCGCCAGCGCCACCGGGTCGATATAGGGCGACAGCCATTCGTGCTCCGTGCCTTGGATGAAGTAGCCTATGACGAAGGCGACAAGCAGCGCGCTGGTCAGCCCCGCCGACATGATCCAGGCCTTGGCGTCGAGCGCCACGAAATCCGACTGGATGGTGCGGTTCGCGCGTGTACCGACGATTGCCATGACGACGGTGACGATAATGGTGAGCACGGCATAGATGATCGCCTGGTCGAAATCGAGCGGCCGGCCGCCATCCATGATGGAACCGATGGCGTTGATCAGGGCGTAGATGGCAGCGCCCGTCAGCATGATGCCGTTCAAGCCGAGCACCATCGGCTCCAGATGCCAGAAGCCCATGGTGAAATGCTTGACGAAACGCCCGCTGCCAGAAGCCGAGGCGGCGATGAGATTGGAGACCAGCAGGGCGACCACGGTCATGACCGCATCCGTCAGCGCATAGACGCCGTCGAAAACGATGGCGAAGGAGCCCGAGAGAATGCCGAACAGGATGCCGACGCCGGCCAGCACGATGGTGACCGCAATCGAAATGCGCAACAGCCCCTGTTCCGTCTGCATGGTTCAGTCCTTTCCGTGTTCCCGGTGTTTCCTGCTTATAGAGCACTTGCCGGAAAGCTGGCTACCGGCCTTCTGGAGGAGATATCGAGCGAGCGCGCCGATCATCGACAAATTCCATCTTCTGCATGATAGGGATTTATACATTTAATTTTTAAATGGCGCGCGCGCCTGTTAATTTTGCCGGCGTAACCCCATGGGATGGCGCATGCTGAAATTCTCCCTGCTGTCGGCCTGGCTCTTCCTCGCAGCCCTCTCCTCTTCCCTTCTTGCCGCCGGTGATGCCATGGACCTTCAATTGCACAAGGCGGCAGCCGCCAATGATGTGGCCGCAATCGAGGCTCTGCTCGGCAAAGGTGCCGACATCGACGCGCGCGACGGCAGCGGCGCCACCGCCCTTCTCGTCGCCACCCACGCCAACAATGTGGATGCCGCCCGCGCGCTGATCGAGGCCGGGGCTGACGTCAACGCCAAGGACGGCATCGAGGACAGCCCCTATCTCTATGCCGGCGCGCGCGGCCATCTGGACATCCTGAAACTGACGCTCGCATATGGCGCCGATCTCAAGAGCATCAACCGCTACGGCGGCACCGCGCTTATCCCCGCCTCCGAGCGCGGCCATGTCGAGACGGTCGATACCCTCATCAAGGCCGGCGTGAATGTGGACCATATCAACCGGCTCGGCTGGACGGCGCTTCTCGAGGCCGTCATCCTCGGCGACGGCGGCCGGCGGCATGTCGAGATCGTCGACCTGCTGATCAAGGCCGGCGCGAATGTGAACCTTGCGGACAATGACGGCGTGACGCCGCTGCAGCATGCGCGCGGGCGCGGCTATAGCGAGATCGTCGCGCTTCTCGAAAAGGCTAGGGCTAAGTAACGCTCCCCAAAAACGGCGCGGCGGAAAAGGCTGCGTTCATAAAAAATCGGAAACACTCACAGCAAAAGGGCCTGAGACGATGCAACGAAGCTACTATTCCTCCCTCGGCGGCCATCCGCCGCAGAGCGACCTCCTGACCGGCCGCGCCGTCTTCACCGAGGCCTATGCGGTGCTGCCCAAGGGCACGATGCAGGACATCGTCACCAGCTTCCTGCCCTTCTGGGACAACACGCGGCTCTGGGTCATCGCTCGCCCGCTCTCCGGCTTTGCCGAGACCTTTTCGCAATATGTCATGGAAGTGGCGCCTGATGGCGGCAGCGACAATCCGGAGCAGGACCCGGATGCCGAAGGCGTGCTTTTCGTCGTCGACGGCACGGTGGAACTGACGATCCCGACCGGCACGCACACGCTGGAACCGGGCGGCTATGCCTTCCTGCCGCCGGGCCTGAAATGGTCGCTGCGCAACCGCTCGGGGGCGCACGCGCGCTTCCATTGGATCCGCAAGTCCTATGAGGCCGTCGAAGGCCTGCCGCATCCCGAGCCGCTGATCCTCAACGAAAAGGACATCAAGCCGTCGGAAATGCCCGGCACGAATGGCGGCTGGGCAACGACCCGCTTCGTCGATCCGAACGACCTGCGCCACGACATGCATGTGACCATCGTCACGCTGATGCCCGGCGCCGTCATTCCCTTCGCCGAAACCCATGTCATGGAGCATGGTCTCTACGTATTGCAGGGCAAGGCGGTCTATCGCCTGAACCAGGACTGGGTGGAAGTGGAAGCCGGCGACTTCATGTGGCTGCGCGCCTTCTGCCCGCAGGCCTGCTATGCCGGCGGCCCCGGCCCGTTCCGCTACCTGCTCTACAAGGACGTCAACCGCCATGCGGCGCTGAAGCCGTTCGGCGGCCGTCGCTAAACGTTAGCAGTTCCGTTAAAGCTCGCGCGCTACCGGCGCGGGCTTTTTCGTTCAACCGGCGGAGGGCATCGCCACCGTGTAATGGCGCGGGTCGAAGCGCAGATAGAGCAGCGCCGTCACCAGCACGCAGCCGAAATGCAGCAGCCAGCCGGCCGCGAAGCCGCCCGTCCAGTCATGCAGCAGGGCGACCGCATAGGGGCCGAGTGCTGCGATGAGGAACCCGCCGCCCTGCATGAGGGCGGCCAGCGCGCCCGCCTGTTCGGGTCGCGGCAGATGATCGAGCGCGGTGACGATGGCAAGCGAGAAGCTGCCGCCGAGACCGGCACCGCAAAGCCCCGCCCAAACAGCGGGTGCCGCGCCCGGCAGGTTGGCCAGTCCGAAGAAACCGATGAGCTGAAAGGCGATGGTCAGCCACAGCCAGCGGCGGCGGTCGATATTGCCACGCGCCAGCGTCGGCAGGCCAAGGGCGGCCATCGCCTGGCAGGCGGCCATGATCGCCACGAGACCGCTGCTGTCGGCGCTCGTCCAGCCCTGCGCCTGATAATAGGGGGCCAGCCAGGCGATCATCGAGGAATAACCGGCATTGACAAGGCCGAAGGCGGCCATCAGCACCCAGGTGCGCGGCCGCGCCAAAAGCTTGCGCGTAAGCGTGCCGTCCGGGCGGCTCGCCTTGGTGTCGGAGAGGATGCTCCAGGCCGCGGCAAGCGCGATGGCGACCGGAACGGCCAGCCAGGCAAGCGCCATGCGCCAGGAATAGCCCGCATGGGTGAGAACCGGCATCAGCCGCGCACCGAAGGCGCCGCCCGCCATGATCATCGCGGAATAGAGCCCGGTCACGACGGGCACGCTCGTCGGAAAGCGCGCCTTGATGATGCCGGGAAAGGCAGCCTGGATGAAGGCGACGCCGATGCCGCAGAGCCCGGCCGTCGCAATCAGCGCAACACCGCTGCCGGCATAGAAACGGAGCGCCGAGCCGGCAAGAAGAATGGCGAGTGCTGCGAGCAGGCCCCGTCGCGTGCCGATGCGCAGCTGCAACCCCGGTGCGATGAAGGCACCGACACCCATCAGGAACATCGGCAGCAGCGTCAGGAGCGACAGCCCGCCAAGTCCGAGGCCGGTATCCGCCACGATCTCATTGAGAATCGGGGCGGGCGCGGCGATGAAGGGCCGAAGGTTGAGAGCGACAAGGACGACCAGCCCGAGCATTGCCCAATCGCGAGCCGGGCGCGGTTGCGTGGTATCTGCCATGGTTCGACTTTCTGCTGATGCCGGGCGGCTCGCGGACTCGCGCCACCCTTCCGACATCGCTACCATTCGCTTGAATCATGCGCAAATTACATGTTTAGATACCCATCATTCCGATTTTCGATGGAGGTATCGTGCTCGATCCGCGCCTGCTCCGGGCCTTCGTGGCGGTCGCCGATGCCGGCAGCTTCACGGCCGCCGCCGACCGCCTGCACATGACCCAGTCGACGATGAGCCAGCAGATCGCCCGTCTCGAAGAGGCGATCGGCCGCGACCTCGTCGACCGCGCCGCCCGCCCCGTGCGCCTGACGGTGACGGGCGAGCGCCTGCTCGGCCATGCAAGGCGCATCCTCACGCTCCAGAGCGAAGCGCTGACGCTGGTGGCCGAGACATCCGGAACGACCTCGGTGCGCATCGGCATGCCCGACGATATCGCGACCCCCGAAATGGCCCGCGTCTTCGCCGGCTTCACCAAGCGCCACAAGGAAGCTCGGCTCGACGTCACCACCGGCCTGCGCTCCGACCTGACGCGACGCTATAGGGCCGGCGAACTCGACATCGTGGTCTTGAAGGAGGATACGCCGAACGCCGACGCCTGGGCGAGCTTCGCCGAACCCATCGCCTGGTACGCGGCCATGGATGCGGCAAACGACCTTCCCGATCCCGTCCCCCTCGTCACCTTCCCGCCCGGCGGTCTCTATCGCGACGCGATGTTCGAGCGGCTGGAACGGGAGCGGCGACGCTGGTACGTCGCCTTCACCTCCGCCAGCCTGCGCAACGTGCTGATGGCCATCGAAGCCGGGCTCGGCCTCTCCCTGCTGCCGGTCGATGCCGCGAAAGGGTGGCGGATCAAGCCGCTGGCCGATTTCGCGCCGGAACCGCCCGTCGTCGCCTCGCTCTACTCGTGGGAGCGAAACGGCATCGTCGGCGAGCTTGCAACCGAGGTGCTCGACATCCTGCGGCGGCATTTCGCCTACGATCAGGCCTTGTAGAGATCCTCGTAGGTCTGGCGCAGCACGTTCTTCTGCACCTTGCCCATCGTGTTGCGCGGCAGGTCATCGACGAAGAGCACGCGTTTGGGCTGTTTGTAGCGCGCCAGCCGGTCCTTCAGGCCGTCCAGAACCGCCTTTTCATCGAGCGCGGCATCCTTCGAAAGCACCACCACCGCCGTCACGCCCTCGCCGAAATCCGGATGCGGCACGCCGATGACCGCGCTCTCGATGACGCCGGGCATGGCGTCGATCTCGGTCTCCACTTCCTTCGGATAGATGTTGTAGCCGCCCGAAATGACGAGGTCCTTGCCGCGGCCGACGATATGCACATAACCGCGCGCGTCGATCTTGCCGAGATCGCCGGTGATGAAGAAACCGTCGGCGCGAAACTCCGCCGCCGTCTTTTCCGGCATGCGCCAGTAGCCCTTGAAAACGTTCGGCCCCTTGACCTCGATCATGCCCGTCTCGCCATCCGGCACCGGCGCGCCGCTCTCCGGATCGCTGACCCGCAGCGAAACGCCGGGCAGCGGGAAGCCCACCGTGCCGGCGATGCGGTCGCCGTCATAGGGGTTTGATGTATTCATATTCGTCTCGGTCATGCCGTAGCGTTCGAGCAGGGCATGGCCGGTCTTTTCCGAAAAGGCCCGATGGGTTTCCGCCAGAAGCGGCGCGGAACCGGAAACGAAGAGGCGCATCTTCGCGGTCGCCTCGCGGGTCAGGCCGGCATGCTGCACGAGCCGGACATAGAAGGTCGGCACGCCCATCATGACCGTCGCCGTGTCCATCAGCTTCAAGGCTTCGTCGGCATCGAACTTCGGCAGTAGATACATCGACGCGCCTGATAGCAGCGTGACGTTCGACGCGACGAAGAGACCGTGCGTGTGAAAGATCGGCAGGGCATGGATCAGCCGGTCTTCGCTGCTGAAACGCCAATAGTCGCGCAACGTCAGCGCATTCGAAAGCAGGTTGTCATGCGTCAGCATCGCGCCCTTGGAGCGGCCGGTCGTGCCCGATGTGTAGAGGATCGCCGCCAGATCATCCGGCCCGCGCTCGACATCGGCGAATTCAGGGCTCTCGTCCGCTGCCCGCTCGGTGAGACTCCCGTGGCCGGCGGCATCGAGCGTCTCGACGCGGCTGCCATGGGCCTTGGCGATCGCCTCGACACCCTCGCGCGTTTTCGGCCCTACGACCACGAGCGCTGGTTCGGCGTCGCCGATGAAATAATCGAGTTCCGCCAGCGTGTAGGCGGTGTTCAGCGGCAGATAGACCGCGCCCGCCCTGACGCAGGCGAGATAGAGCATCAGCGCCTCCGGGCTCTTTTCCACCTGCACCGCGACACGATCGCCCGGCCGCACGCCGAGCGTGCGAAGCGTGCCCGCCAGCCGGCCGGAAAGCGCGATCATGTCGCCATAGGTCCATCGCCGGCCATCGGCCGTCTCGATGAAAACGGCTTGCGGCTTTGCGATCGCCCGGATCGCGTCGAAAAGATGATTGCCCATGGATGCGCCCTCTCCCTGCTGCCTATACCTTGTCACATCGGGCGCGGCGCGCGCCAGTGGGAACGGTGATCGCAAAAGCGCGGTCCCCAGGGCTGAAAGATTTTTTGGAACAAAGCGGGTGGATCTGCGTTGTAGGGCGGGCTTTACTCGCATCTTCTGGGCTTTATGACATCTCCCCGCTCTACCTACCGCCTGCAGTTCCGCAATGGCATGGACTTCGCACGGGCGCGTCAGCTGGTTCCCTATCTCAAGCGATTGGGGATCAGCCATCTCTATGCCTCCCCCCTGATGACTGCCGTCAGCGGCTCGACGCACGGTTATGACGTCACGGATCCAAACGAGATCGATCCCGTGCTCGGCGGCCTCGAGGGCCTACGCGAACTGGCGGATGCGCTCCACCACCAGGATATGGGCCTCGTTCTCGACATCGTGCCGAACCATATGGCGGCGAGCCTCGAAAACCCCTGGTGGCGCAGCATCGTTGCCTGGGGCGCCGAAAGCGTCTTCGCCCGTCATTTCGATATCGACTGGTCGCAGAAACTGACGCTGCCCTTTCTCGGCAAGGGGTTTGCCGAGGAACTGGCGGATGGCACGATCCGGCTCGAGATCGATCCACAGCACGATGCGATCGCGCTTGCCTATCACGACACTTTCTATCCGCTGCATCCCCAGACCTGCCAGACACTTTTGCAGGAAGCGGGCATCACCGTTCCGCTTTCGCATCCATCAACAGATCCGCAGGGCAATAAGGCTCTCTCTGCCGTGCTCTTCGATCCCGCCGCCCGCAGCGCGCTGGAAAACCATCTCGGCACCCTCTCGGCGCTACGCGACCGGATCACGGCTATCCACGCAGCGCAACCCTGGAAACTGACGGACTGGAAGACGGCGAGCCGGCATCTCAGCTACCGCCGCTTCTTTGAGATTGCCGGCCTCGCGAGCCTGCGCGTCGAGGACCCCGCCGTCTTCGACGACAGCCACCGGCTGACGCTCGATCTCGTCCGCGACGGCATCGTCGACGGCCTGCGCATCGACCATGTCGACGGACTTGCCGATCCCGCCGGCTATCTGGAGCGCCTGCGTGCAGCCGTCGGGCCTGACGTCTATATCGTCGTGGAAAAGATCCTCGAGAAACACGAGCCGTTCGCTCCGGACTGGCCGGTGGCGGGGGCGACGGGCTACGAATTCATCGCCGCGCTTGCCGATGTCCTTGTCGACGAACAGGAAGGCGGACGGCTCGCGGCGGCTTTCCTGCCCCTGAAAAACGAGGAGCATCGCAACGGCTACGCCGAAGAGGCGAAAGCCAGCAAGCAGCAGATGCTGACCGAGAATTTCGAGGGCGAAATGCATCGCCTGGCCGCGCTGGCGAAGGGCATTGCCGACCGTTCCCAAGCCGACTTTTCGCGCAGTGCGCTGACCGAGGCGATCCGTGCGATCATCATCGCGCTACCCGTCTATCGCACCTATATCACGCCGGCCGGGGTGACGGAGCATGATCGCCAGCTTCTTGCAGCCGCGCGTCAGGCCGCCCAGGAACGCGCCCTGCCGGAGGCGCGAGAAGCGATCGATTTCATCTGGGAGATCCTTGTCGACGACTGCGTCGCCGGTACCTACGCGTCCTGCGCCGAATTCCGCAGCCGCTTCCAGCAGTTGAGCGGCCCGATCATGGCCAAGGCGCTGGAGGACACGCTTTTCTATCGCGAAAACGCGTTCATTGCGGCCAACGAGGTCGGCGGCAATCCCGGCGAGCCGGCGGGCGGCCCAGCCGCGTTCCACGCCGCCATGCAGGCACGGCTGGAAACCATGCCGCACGGTCTCTCCGCAACATCGACACATGACACGAAACGCGGCGAGGACGCGCGGGCGCGCCTCTACACGCTCAGCGAAGCCCCCGAGCGCTGGATCGCTGCCGTGGCGCGCTGGACCAGCCTCAACGACCGTTTCCGCCGCATGCACCAGGGAAGGACGGTGCCGGAGCCGGATGTCGAGTGGCTGATCTATCAGGCACTTGCCGGAATCTGGCCGTTATCAGGCCGCGCGGACCTCGGCAAGCGCATGA
Source organism: Shinella sp. 20P9.1.1 (assembly GCF_057798995.1). Taxonomy (NCBI): domain Bacteria; kingdom Pseudomonadati; phylum Pseudomonadota; class Alphaproteobacteria; order Hyphomicrobiales; family Rhizobiaceae; genus Shinella; species Shinella sp. 20P9.1.1. The sequence goes on along the minus strand of NZ_JBYOLC010000001.1, from coordinate 371,210 downwards.
CCGCCTACATGGAGAAGGCGTTGCGCGAGGCCAAAATCGGCACGAACTGGAACCGGCCGGATTCCGACTATGAACAAAAGGTCGCAAGTTTCGTCGACGATATCCTGCTTCACGAGGCCTTTCTGGACGACTTTGCGGAAACGCTGTCGCCGTTCATCGATGCGGGGCTTTTGAATTCGCTGTCGCAGACGCTGATCAAACTGACGGCGCCGGGTATTCCCGATCTCTATCAGGGCAGTGAGCGCGGCGACTTTTCCCTGGTCGATCCGGACAACCGGCCGCTGCTGGATGTAGCCTCGCTGGCGGTTCCCGAAAGGGTGCGCCCAAGTCGCGAAACCTTCGCCGACTACAAACAATGGCTCACCGCAACGGTGCTTGCCGCGCGCAACGAGACGCCCCGACCGTTCGACGGACCTTATCTTCCTCTGGACTTTTCCGATGGCGGCCGTCAGGCCCTCGCCTTTCTGCGCGGCACGCCGGAAGCCTTTGCGATCACGGTCGTGCCGCGGCTCGCCTTCGGCAAGACGGCGCATGACAGCCTGCGGCTGCACGACGAGGCGATGCAGGATATTTCGCTGCTCATCCCCATCGGTTTCGAAGGGCGAACGGTACGGTCAGTGCTCGATGGCCGTACGATTACGCTCGGCGGCGCGATGCCGCTTGCGGACGTGCTCTCCGGCGAGCCCGTCGCGCTGCTCGTCAGCGTTTAGCGGATATCCCGCGCCAGATCCTGCAATCGCCGGAAGGCGTCGTAGCGCCTGGCGTGCAGAGCCTTGGTTTCCGCGCCGGCCGGATGGTAGGTGCGGTCGACGGCCGAAAGGGCGGCCATGGCATCCCGCACATCCGGGAAGGCACCGCCGGCAACGCTGCCGAGAATGGCGGCGCCGAGAAGCACCGGTTCTTCCGCCTGCGTGGCCAGCAGCGGCTTGCCGGTGGCATCCGCCAGAAGCTGCCGCACGAGATCGAGCTGGCCGGCGCCGCCGCTGATGACGATCTTGTCGACCGGTGCGCCGGCCGCAGCCTGCGCGTCGATGATCTGGCGCAGTCCGTAGCCGATGCCGCAGAGGCCGGCGATGTAGAGCGCGACGAGATTGTCGAGGTCGCGCTCCATGCCGAGGCCAACGATGGCCGCACGGGCATGGGGATCGGCGAAGGGTGCGCGGTTGCCGAGAAATTCCGGCACGACATGCAGGCCATCCGCCAGCTTGGCGACGTCGGAGAGCGTATCAACCTTCTCCGCAGCCAGCTCCGCCAGCAGCACCGGCAGGGAAAGGCCGCGCGATTTTGCCAATGCTTCGGCCTCACCCGCCGCCGGGTGGAACGAAAGCAATTGCGCGATGGCGGCACCTGCCGCCGACTGGCCGCCCTCGTTGAGCCACATGCCCGGAACCATGGCGGAGAAATACGGCCCCCAGACACCGGGCACGAAGACCGGCTTGTGCGTCGAGGTCATGGTGCAGGAGGACGTGCCGAAGACATAACCGAGATTGTTTTCCGGCGGGCCATCCACACCGACCGTGCCGATGCCACCCGCGTGGGCATCGATCATGCCGGCGCCGACCGGAATGCCCTCGACAAGGCCGAGCTCGGCAGCCGCCGTCCCGGTCAGGCCGCGACCGAGCGGCGTGCCAGGCTCGACGACGTGCTGGCCGATGCGGGCGAAATCCTCGTCGGCGAGAACGCCAAGGCCGATACCGTGGAAATAGGTGGGGTCCCAGCGCTTTTCATGCGCAAGATAGGTCCATTTGCAGGTGACGGTGCAGGTGGAGCGGGCAAGATCACCCGTCGCGCGCCAGGTCAGGAAATCGGCGAGATCGAAGAACTGCCAGGCGGCCTCGAAGACCTCGGGGCGGTTTTCCTTCAGCCACAGGAGCTTCGGTGTCTCCATCTCCGGCGAGATGATGCCGCCGACATAACGCAGCACATCATAGCCACCCGCATTGATGCGCTTGACCTGATCGACCGCGCGGTGATCCATCCAGACGATGATGTCACGTTCCGGGTCTTCCGAAGGACCGACCGGGAGCGGCTTGCCCCCTTCCCCGAGCACGACCAGCGAGCAGGTCGCATCGAAGCCGATGCCGGCAACCGTTTCCGGTGCGACACCCGCCTTCTCGACCGCCTCGCGTACCGAAGCGCAGACGGCGGCCCAGATTTCCGTGCTCGATTGCTCGACCATCGCACCCGGTTCGCGAAACAGCGAAATATCGCGTTTTCCCGAGGCCAGCATGCGGCCGGAAAGATCGAAGAGGCCGGCTCTGGCGCTGCCCGTGCCGACATCGACGCCGACAAGGTAGCGTTCGCCGCCCGGAGGCTGCGCGGAGGAAGGAGTGGTCATGGGTCTACCGCCTGCAATCAGGAGTTCTTGGAGCAAGCGGCGTCATGCCGCTTGCCACACGCTTAGAGATCGACGCTGTTGGGCAGGATGACGAGGTCGCGGATCGTAACGTTGCGCGGCCGCGTCAGCATGAAGAGCACGGCATCGGCCACTTCCTTCGGCTGCATCAGGCTGCCATTGGCCAGCGCCTCGTCCATCTTCTCCTTCGGCCAGTCGTCGAGCAGCGCCGTGACGACCGGACCCGGCAGGACTGCACCGACACGCACGCCATGCTGCGCCACCTGGCGGCGCGTCGAATGCACGAAGGCCTGCACGGCGAATTTCGAGGCCGTGTAGATCGGCTCCCAGACGACGGGAACGACGCCGGCAATCGACGAGGTGAACAGGATGTCGCCCGTCTTCTTCTCGATCATGTAGGGCAGCACCGCATGGACCGAGCGGAAGGCGGCGTTGATGTTGAGGTTCAGCATACGGTCCCAGGCGTCGGGATCGCCTTCCGCCACCGGACCGCCGATATAGGCGCCGGCATTGGCATGGAAGACATCCAGCCCGCCGGCGATCTCGAGGATGCGCGGCAGCATACCGGAGACGTCGGACGGCGTCAGCAGATCGACGACGAGCGGCAGAGCATTCGGCCCGAGCTCCTTGCAGAGCTGCTCCAGCTTGTCCTTGGCGCGATCGACCAGCACCACTTTCGCACCCTGGGCCAAAAGCGTCTTGGCGCATTCGAGGCCGATGCCGGAGGCGGCACCGGTGATGGCGGCGATCTTGCCCTTCATGAGGTCAGCCATGGTCTAAAACTCCATTTCAATATGCGTTAGGCGCGGCCGTGGCTGACGCGGGAGCGACGGGCGAGCGAGTCGACGATGACGGCGATGGCGAGAACGCCGCCCGTGATCATGTAGCGCAGCGAAGACGACAGGTTGAGCAGCGTCAAGCCATTCGAGATCGCCTGGATGACGATGATGCCGAGCAGGGCCGAATAGGCGCTGCCGCGTCCGCCGAAGAGGCTCGTGCCGCCGATGACGGCTGCGGCGATCGCATTGAGGTTGACGTCGCCCGTGCCGGCCTGCTGGCTGGAAGAGGCAAGGCGCGAGGCCGAGAGGATGCCGCCGAGTGCCGCCAGCGTCGAGCAGAGCATGAAGGCGCTCATATAGATGCGGCGCACATTGATGCCCGAGCGGCGCGCCGCCTCCTTGTTGCCGCCGACGGCGAACATCGACCGGCCCCACTGGGTGCGCGTCAGCGCATAGTTGAGGATGACGGCAAGCGCGATGAAGAGTGCGAACATCCAAGGCATGCCGCGGCCGAGATTGAGATAGAACACGGCGGCTTCCAGCACGACCGTCAGCACGACAGCCTTGAGGATCAGCGCGCGCATCGGCTGGGCCGACAGATTGGCGGCGAGACGCTGGGTGCGGGTGCGCAGACCACGGCCGATCATGACGAGACCGGGCAGAAGTGCCAGCGTATAGGACAGCCAGTCCGGCATGATCAGGATCTGGCCGAAGCGCACCAGAGAGGAGGCGTAAGGCAGGTTGATCGAGCCGGTCGGGCCGAGAATGTAGAGCTGCATGCCGAGCAGCGCGAGCAGGCCGGCAAGCGTGGCGACGAAGCTCGGCATGCCGAGACGATTGTAGAGCGTCGCATAGAGCAGGCCGACGCCCGCTCCGACGACAAGGGCCGCGAGAATGGCGCCGGCGATCGGCCAGCCCTGGTTGACCCAGAGCACACCGACCATGGCCGAGGCGAGGCCGCTCATCGAGCCGACCGACAGGTCGATTTCACCGAGCACCAGCACGCAGACGATGCCAAGCGAGATGACGCCAACCGTGGCGCAGTCGAACAACAGATTAACGAGGTTGTTCGGCGCGAGGAAGATCGGGTTCAGCGCGGAAAACACGATGGAGATGACGACGAGGCCGACGGCCACGGGCAGCATGCCGAGGTCGCCGGAGCGCACGCGGTCGAAAAAGCCCTTGGCCATGGCGGCGAGGCTGTCGTCGTGACGCACGCGCTCGTCGCTGCGGTCCAGCATCGGCTGGGACGGATTCTGGTTCATGCTGCTCCCCCGTGATGTTCGTGTGCTTCGCCGGCCTTGCGGTCGGCGCGGCGCGAGACGGAGTTGTCCGTGGCACCGGTAATGGCGGAAATGAGGTCCTGGTTGGAGGAATCAGGCGTGAAGACGCCGTTGTTCTTGCCCAGCCGCAGCACGACGATCCGGTCCGCCACGGCGCGCACGTCCTCCATGTTGTGGCTGATGATGATGACGCCGAGGCCGCGATCGCGCACGCGCTCGATGAGGTTCAGCACCTCGGCCGTCTGCGCCACGCCGAGGGCAGCCGTCGGCTCGTCCAGCATGATGAGCTTCGGATTGAGCAGCAGCGAGCGGGCGATCGCCACCGTCTGGCGCTGGCCGCCGGAGAGCGACGCGATGGGTTCGCGGACGGACGGGATGCGTGCGGCAAGCTCGCGCAGCAGCGTCCAGGCGCGCACTTCCATCGCCACTTCATCGAGCGCCCAGGGCGACATTTCGTGGCCGAGGAAGAGGTTGGCGACGACGTCGAGGTTTTCGCAGAGCGCAAGGTCCTGGAAGACGGTGGCAATGCCGAGGTCCAGCGCCTTGGCGGGCGTGTCGAGCGACACCTGCTGACCACAGAATTCGATCGTGCCGGACGAGGGCTGATGCACGCCGGCGAGCACCTTGACCAGCGTCGATTTGCCGGCTCCGTTATCACCGACCAGCGCGACGACTTCGCCGGCCTTGACGTCGAGCTCGATATCCGTCAGCGCGGATACGGCCCCGAAATTCTTGGATACGCCGGTGAGACGCATCACCGATTGCCCCTTGGCGGGAAGACTCTGCATGGCTGTCATGGCCCCTGCACCTTCAAAAAGACCTTACGACTGATCGGAATGTCCGGCCGCGGGAGGCCACGGCCGGACACGCTGGGCGCAATTAGTTGATGATGCCGAGTTTGCGGCAACCTTCAACATATTCGCCGGTGCAGACTTCTTCCGGCTTGTTGATGCCCTTGTCGAAGATTTCGGCCTTGATGTTTTCTGCCGTCACGACCGCCGGAACGAAAAGCTGCGACGGCGTTTCGTAGAGCTTCTGGGTGGCTTCCGGCGTCTCGCCCTTCAGGAGCTTGACGGCAATACCGGCGGCAGCGGCGGCCACGATTTCCGACGGCTTGGAGATCGTGTTGTACTGGTCGCCCGAGATGATCAGCTGAAGGGCTGCGATCGTCGCATCGTTGCCGGTCACCGGCGGCATTTCCTTGACGCCGGCGGCCTTCAGAGCCGCGATGGCGCCACCACCCGTGCCGTCATTGGCGGCGACGATGCCCTTGATCTCGTCGCCGAAGCGGGTGATCTGGCCGGCGGCCCATTCCTGCGCCTTCGGCGGCGCCCATTCCGGCGTGTCGAATTCGGCGAGCGTCTTGTAGGGCGAAGCCGAAAGCGCCTCGTGGATGCCGTCACGGATCAGGCCGGCGGCCGCATCGGTCGGCGAACCGTTGATCTCAAGCACGCCAGCGCCATCCGGAACGCCCTTGGCCTTCAGATGCTCGACCAGCGACTGCGCGATGGCCTTGCCGATGCCCTGGTTGTCGAAGGAAACGTAGTAGTCGGCCGGCTTGTCCGGGATGGGGCGGTCATAGGCGATGACCTTGACGTCCTGCGAATGAGCGATTTCGACGAGGGCTGCGGCAGCGGCGGAATCGACCGGGTCAAGCACGATGACCTTGGCGCCCTGCGCGATCACCGAGTTGAACTGCTGCTGCTGGAGCGCCACGTCGGCATTGGCGTTCTGGTAGATCACCGTGCAGGTGGCGCAAAGCTTTTCCATCTCGGCCTTGAAGCCGGGATAGTCGTGCTGCTCGTAGCGGGTCGAGGCCTGGTCGGGCATCAGGAAGGCGACGGTCGCGTTTTCCTGGGCAAGGGCGGCGCTGCCGAGCGACAGGGCAAGGCCGGTCGAGGCGAGCAGGATGTTAAGCGTCTTCATGGGGTTCCTCCACAGTTGATTTTCAGTTCGGTTCGCCGGCGACCACAAGCCGCCAAGGGCGACAGGGCTCGACCCTTCCACACGCCATAAGCGCGCAGATCATCGTTCGCTGCAGCGATGCCGCAACGTCCGGTTCGTCGATGCTCCGTCTGACTCCTCCCTTGGGTCAGCCTTGCTGTTCAGGCAACTTCATCGATGAAGCAAGCGTGCTCAATCGATGAAGCAAGAATTGTCACCAAACGGGATTGGTGTCAAGGTGGCTTTCGAAATGGAGATGACATGTGAATCGCACGACATCAGCGAAAAGGACGACCATCTATGATCTGGCAGAGTTGGCAGGCACCTCCGCCAGCGCTGTGAGCGCCGTTCTCAACGGCAACTGGAAGAAGCGGCGCATCAGCGCCAAGCTTGCGGAAAAGATCACGAAACTGGCCGAAGAACAGGGCTACGCGGTCAACATGCAGGCGAGCGTGCTGCGGCGCGAACGCTCGAAGATCATCGGCATGATCGTGCCGAAATACGACAACCGCTATTTCGGTTCGATCGTCGAGCAGTTCGAAAATCTGGCGCGCGAGCGCGGCCTGTTCCCGATCATCACCTGCACCCGGCGCGACCCGGCGCTGGAGGTGGAGGCGGCACGCGCCATGCTGTCCTATCAGGTCGACTGCCTGATCGCGACCGGCGCCACCGATCCCGACCGCATCGTCGATCTCTGCGCCGGCGCCGGCGTGCGCACCATCAATCTCGACCTGCCCGGCTCCCGCGCCCCCTCCGTCATCTCCGACAATTATGGCGGCGCGCTGGAACTGACGCGCCGGGTTCTGGCCAATTGCGAGCGGGAATTCGGCGAAAAAGCCCCTCTCCTCTTCGTCGGCGGCCGCGGCACGGATCACAACACGATGGAGCGCGTGCGCGGTTTCCGCGACGCCCATGCGGAGGCCGGCATTGCCGTCGACGAGGCACTGGTGCAGACATGCGGCTACGCACCGGAAAAGGCCGAGACCGTCATGAAGCAGCTTGCCGAGCGCACGAGCACCCTGCCGCGCGGCATGTTCGTCAATTCGACGATTTCGCTGGAAGGCGTGATGCGCTGGATTTGCCGCTCCGGCCACTATGCCGAGCGCATGCCGCATCTCGGCTGCTTCGACTGGGATCCCTTCGTCGCCATGCTCGGCGATCACATCGAGATGGTGCGGCAGGACGTGCCGAAAATGCTGGAGGCCGTCTTCGGCATTATCGATTCCGGCGCGACGGATATCACGGTAGTGCAGATACCGCCCATCGTCGAAAAGATAGGCTAGAGGTCAATGACCAGCCGGTAGCCGACACCGGGTTCGGTGCGCACGATGGCGGGCCGGGTCGGGTCACGCTCGATCTTCTGGCGAAGCTGGCCGATGAAGACGCGCAGATAGTGCAGGTCCTCACCATGCGCTACCCCCCAGACCGAGGTGAGCAGTGTCTTGTGTGTGACGACGCGGCCGGCATGGCGCGCCAGCAATGTCAGCAGATCGTATTCCTTCGGTGTCAGCCGCACCGTCTCCTCGCCGCGCGTCACCAAACGCCTGACCGTATCGATCACCAGGCCGTCGGTGGTGATGACCGCAGGCGCGGCCGCCGCCCGCTCCCGATGGCGCAGCGCCGTGCGGATGCGGGCGGTGAGTTCGCCGATGCCGAAAGGCTTTTCGATATAATCGTCGGCGCCGAGATCGAGGGCAGCGATCTTCTCGCTCTCGCGCTCGCGGGCGGAGAGGATGATGACCGGGATCGTCGTCCAGCCACGCAGGCTCGTCAGAACATCCTTGCCGTCCATGTCGGGCAGGCCGAGATCGAGGATGACGAGGTCGGGTGCGGCCGTCGCCACCGCCTTCAGCGCCTCGCTGCCGGTCAGTGCTTCCACCACGTCGTAGCCCGCCGCCTTGAGGGCGGGCTTGAGGAACCGCTGGATCTGCGGCTCGTCATCCACGACGAGGATGCGTTCGCTCATCCCTTCGCCTTTTCAGCCTTTGCCGCCTCGCCCGCCGGGAAGCGGATCACGATGCGCGTGCCGCGCTTCTTCACGGCCGGACTTTCCGCCTGGATCTTGCCGCCCATCGCCTCGACGAAGCCGCGGGCGATGGAAAGGCCGAGCCCCGTGCCCGGCGAACGCCCGTCCGGCTTGCCGCGCCGGTAGAATTTTTCGAAGACACGGTCGATCTCGGCCGGCGGAATGCCTTTGCCGAGGTCGGTGACGGAGATCAGCACATCCTGCCCGTCGCGCCGTGCATAGACATTGACCGGCTCCTCGCCGCCGAACTTCACGGCATTGTCGAGCAGGTTGAACAGCACCTGGCCGAGCAGCACATTGTCGCCCTCGATCAGCGGCAGGTCGGGTGCGATGCCCGTCTCGATCACCGTGCCCGGGAAATATTTGCGCGCCCGCTCGACGGCAGAATGAATGACGTCGGAGACGTCGATCCAGTCACTTTTCGGCTTCAACGTGCCGGCCTCGATGCGCGTCATGTCGAGCAGATTGGAAACGAAGCGGCTCATACGGCCGCCCTCCTCCTCGATCGATTCCAACAGATCGTCGCGGCTCTCCGGCTCCATCTTGTCGCCAAGTTGGCGAATGCTGGTGACGGCGCCCATGATGGTGGCGAGCGGCGTGCGCAGGTCGTGCGAAATCGAGGACAGCAGGGCCTCGCGGTAGCGCTCGCCCTCCAGACGCGCGGCCTGTTGCAGGCTTTCCTCCGAAAGGCGCGCGCGGTCGAGCGCAATCGCGGTCTGGTCGAGAATGGCCGACAGCGCGCGCTCGGCATTCGGACCAAGCTGCTCTTCGCTCTGCTGGATGCCGCAAACGCCGACAAGGCCATGCGGTCCCATCAGGGGTCGGAACTCGAAGCGGCTATTCGGCAGCGTGCCTGTGCCGGCACCCGCCACCTCCTGCTTGTCGCGCGTCCAGCGCGCGGCGGTGAAGTCGGTGACGTCGAGTTCGGTATCCGGCGGCCAGACGGCGGCGACCCTCAGGTCGCTCTTGTCGGGCAGGAGCAGCACGATGTTGCGCTTGAGGCTCGCCTGGAGATGGGAGACGGCGAGCCAGATCGCATCGTCCGACTTGCCAGCCGTCGAGAGCTTGCGCGAGAATTCATAGAGCGACTGCAAGGCGGTGGCGCGCACGCGGGCAACCTCCGCCTGCTCCTTGATGCGCGACGCGAAGCCGCCGGCAATGATCGCCACCGACAGGAAGACGATCAGCGCGAAGACCTCATGCGGCGCGGTGATCGTGAAGGTGTGCAGCGGATCGATGAAGAGGAAGTTGTAGGCGAGCGCAGACAGCACCGCCGCGATAAAGGCCGAGACATAGCCGCCAAGCACCGCGGCACCGAGAACGGCAAGCAGGAACAGCAGCGAGATGTTGGGCAGTTCTGCGAAGACATAGACGAGCTTGCCGACGGCCGCCGTGGCCGCGCTGAGCGCCACGGCAATCAGCACCGACTGTTTGTAGGATGCGATGCCCGGCAAAGCGAAGCGGGCGGGCGCCGGCGGCTTTTCCGTCTTGTCGGGCGTCACGAAATACACGCCAAGGCCCGCGGCCTTGCGCGACAGGGCATCCGGCAGCGACGGCAGCAGGAATTTCCGCCAGCCACGATTACGCCGCGCGCCGATGACGATCTGCGTCGCATGCTCGCGGCGGGCGAGCTTCAGGATCTCCTCGACGAAGTCGTTGCCGACCACCCGGCGTGTTTCGGCACCGAGCTGTTCGGCGAGCCGGAAGAGTGCTTCCATGCGCTGCAGACGTTCGGTCGTCTCGACCTCCCGGTCCGCGCGCTCGATGGAGACGACGATCCAGGGCGCATTGAGGCCGGAGGCGAGACGGCTGGCCACGCGTAAGACCTTTTCCGAGAGGTCATCCGGCCCGACGCAAACCAGCAGCCGTTCGCCGCTGGCCCAAGGCCCCTCGATGGCGTTCTGCTTGAGGTAATCGACCACCTGCTCGTCGACGCGGTCGGCGGTGCGGCGCAGCGCCAGTTCGCGCAGAGCGGTCAGATTGCCGAGGCGGAAGAAGCGGTCGACGGCGCGGCTGGCGCTTTCGGGCAGATAGACCTTGCCCTCCTTCAGCCGTTCGATCAGGTCGTTCGGCGGCAGATCGACCAGCAACACCTCGTCGGCCTTTTTCAGCACCACATCAGGCACCCGTTCACGCACCGTCACGCCGGTGATCTGCGCCACGACGTCGGAAAGGCTTTCAAGATGCTGGATGTTGAGCGCGGTCCAGACATCGATGCCGGCGGCGATCAGCTCCTCGATATCCTGGTAGCGCTTCGGATGAAGGCTTCCCTCGGGGTTGGAATGGGCAAGTTCGTCGACCAGAATGATCTTGGAGCGTCGGGCAAGCGCACCGTCGAGGTCGAATTCCTGCAACACCTTGCCGCGATACTCGATACCGACACGCGGTAGCACTTCAAGACCGTCGACGAGCGCAGCCGTCTCGCCGCGTCCATGGGTTTCCACGAGGCCGACGACAACGTCCACGCCTTCGGCCTTCAGCCGCCCGGCGCGCGTCAGCATGGCGTAGGTCTTGCCCACGCCCGGCGCCGCTCCCAGAAAAACGCTCAACTTGCCCCGGCGGTCTTTCTCCGCCAAGGCAAGCAATGCATCGGGATCGGGCCTCAGACTGTCGTCTCGCTCGTTTTCCGTCATTCTCACTCTCAAGGTCCGCGCGCATCGAGCGCGAGATTAAGCTGTAGCACGTTCACCCGCGGTTCGCCGATGACGCCGAAAAGACGGCTTTCTATACGATTTTCGACAAGGTTCGCTATCTCCGTTTCCGAAAGTCCCCGCGCCTTTGCAACACGCGCTATCTGCGCATGGGCGAAAGCCGGGGAAATATGCGGATCGAGACCCGAGCCGGACGTCATCACGGCATCGGCCGGCACGGGGGTAACGAGACCCGCCGCCTTGAGCCTTTCGACATCGGCCGCAACACGATCCCGCAGTTTCACCGAGGTCGTGCCAAGGTTCGAGCCGGAGGAGGCCGCGGCATTATAGGCATCCGGTCCGGTCGCGGACGGGCGCGGCCAGAAGTATCGCTCCGTCGTGAAGGCCTGACCGATCAGGTCGGAGCCGATGACGGCGCCGCTTCGTTCGATGAGCGAGCCATTGGCCGCGGCAGGCATCACGGCCTGCGCGACGCCCGTTACGGCAAGCGGATAGCCGATCCCGAGCAGCACGGTCAGGGCGAGGACGAGGGTGATGGCGGGGCGAAGATGGTTCAGCATGGTTACACCAGATGTAGGGCGCTGACGGCAAGATCGATAGCCTTGATGCCCGCGAAAGGCAGGATCAGGCCGCCGAGGCCATAGACGAGGAGGTTGCGGCGCAGCAGGGCGGCGGCACCCGCCGGGCGATAGGCGACACCGCGCAGCGCCAGCGGGATCAGCGCCACGATGATCAGCGCGTTGAAGATGACGGCCGAGAGGATGGCCGATTGCGGCGAGGCGAGATTCATCACGTTGAGTGCGGCCAGCGCCGGATAGGTCGCGACGAACAGCGCCGGTATGATCGCGAAATATTTCGCGACGTCGTTGGCGATCGAGAAGGTGGTGAGCGAGCCGCGCGTCATGAGGAGCTGCTTGCCGATCTCGACGATCTCGATGAGTTTCGTCGGGCTGGCATCGAGGTCCACCATGTTTGCCGCCTCGCGCGCCGCCTGCGTGCCGGTTGCATGGCGACGCCGACATAGGCCTAGGCGAGGGGCAGGCGCATCATTAGTGCCGCCGCCGCACATGGCGATCAGCGCCGCCTCGGCAAGCGAGCGGGCGATCGCCATGACCGGCACGACATAGGCGAAGCGGCGAACAGCATGGCGATGCCGAGCGTGGGATCGACGCCGGCAGCCGTCAGGATCGGATTACCCGCGGACTCCGCACAGTAGATCACGGCGACACCCGATATCAACAGGACGGCCATGGCGCTGATGATAGCCCAGCCCTGCCGCAGGTGCCGACGAGCTCACGACGAGCGCGGTCATCAGCAGGGAGCACATAAAGCGTCGCCCTCGTCATATCGACCTAGAAGTTGCCGAGCGTCGAGATCTTGGATCGGGCCAGCGCCCGCGTCAGCGCGATGGCGAGCGCCATGCCGGTCGCGGCGGAGAGGAAGTTCTGCACCGTCAGGCCGGCCATCTGGCTGGAATGGCTGAGCCTGGTTTCCCCGTCATAGTTCTGCCAGTTGGTGTTGGTGACGAAGGAGACCGCCGTGTTGAAGGCGAGGTCCGGCGCAATGCCGGCAAAACGCTACGGGTTGAGCGGCAGATAGGCTTAGCGCTACGAAGCCGGCGATGGAAAAGGGAGCATCGAGAGCGTATAGGCCAATCAGCCCTGCTCCTTGTCCGGCGAGATGCCGGAGATGCGGTAAAGGCTGGCCTCGAGGCGACCAAGCATCGGCGATAGCGCGATGCGCTCGCCTGCGAAGACGCGGGCGATATAGAGGCCGAGCGGCCTGATGGTGACGAGCACCGCGAGGAAGATAAAATCGGACATGTCCGTTCTCCTGTCTATGCGGAGGACAGACTAGGCGCGGCGCGGGTCAGGTTTCGATTGGGAAGGCGGGCTGGCGGCATAAAGAAAAGATAAAGACGCCTGCCCCGCATTTTTCCAGCGGCGATGGAATAATCCCCTGAGCATCGGTGTCTTGACATCGGCGGCACGGAAAACGTCGCCGTAACGATAGGAGACGACCATGAAGTTGCTGATCCTTTTGCCATTCGCCGTTGCCGCTTTTGCCGGCAGCGCTTTTGCCGCCGAACCTTTCAAGACGGTCAAGACCGACAAGGGCGAGGTTCTCGCCGGCGACAAGGGCATGACGCTCTATACGTTCAAGAAGGACGAGAAGGGCGAATCCTACTGCTACGACAAATGCGCCGCCAACTGGCCGCCGGCCATTGCCGCTTCCGATGCGAAGGCGGACGGTGCATATTCGCTCGTCACCCGCAAGGATGGCGCCAAACAATGGGCCAAGGATGGCATGCCGCTCTACTACTGGGTCAAGGACAAGAAGCAAGGCGATGCGACCGGCGACGGCATGAACGGCGTCTGGAATGTCGCCAAGCCCTGACCAGCCGCAGAAGCCCGAGAAAAGCAGGCGGGAGGGCATCACCTCCCCGCCGCCGTCCTTCGACGCCCAGATCCTGGCGCTCCTGCCACAGCTCCGGCGCTATTCGCGCAGCCTGACGCGCTCGGATGCCGAGAGCGAGGACCTGCTGCAGGATTGCGTCGAGAAGGCGCTCGTCAACCGCGCGCAATGGCGTGGCGCGAATATCCGCGCCTGGGCCTATCGCATCATGACCAACCTTCACCTCAACGCGCGCCGCGCCATCGCCCGCCGTCCCTCCGTCGGCATCGAGGAGGCGGAGGGTGTCGCGTCGAACACGCTTGCGGCCGATCCGCTGGAGCGCAACCGGCTGGTGCGGGCACTGGAAGACCTTCCCAAAGATGCGCGGGCGGTGTTGATGCTGGTGGCGGTGGAAGGGCATTCCTATCAGGAGGTCGCCGATATCATGGACATCCCGCTCGGCACCGTCATGTCGCGCCTGTCGCGCGCCCGCCAGATGCTGCGGCAGAAGCTGCAGGAGGAAAACGTGATCCAGTTGCGGAGCCCGAGATGAGCGAGACGCATCCCGTTGCCGAAGCCGACCTGCACGCCTATGCCGACGGCCTGCTCGACGAGGCCGCGCGTAGTCGCGTGGAGGCCCATCTCGCCGAACATCCGGAAGCGGCGCGCATGGTCGCCGACTGGCAGGCGCAGAACGACGGGCTGCGCAATGCCTTCGCCGGTTATGCCACCACGCGGCCGTCCGATCTCCAGCTCGTCGCGGGTGCGAAAACCGCCAGCCCGCCGCACCGCCTTGCCATGGTGGCCGCTACCGTGCTGGTCTTCTCGCTCGGCGGCCTCGCCGGTCATTTCGGGCCGCAGATTTTCGGGAAACCCACGCCGCAGACGGCGATAGAGGCGCTGCCGCAGGAGGCGCGCAATGCCTATCTGATCTATGCAAGCGAGGTCCGCCACCCCGTCGAAGTCTTCGCCGATCAGGAAGCGCATCTGGCAACGTGGCTTGGAAAACGCCTCTCAATCGACGACATGAAGGTGCCGAACCTGCAAACGCTCGGCTTCAAGCTCGTCGGCGGCCGCCTGCTGCCAGTCGCGGACAAGCCGGGCGCGATGTTCATGTACGAAAACGAGACTGGCCAGCGCATCACCGTTCTGGTGGGTCGCAACGAGGACAACCGGGAAACCAGCTTCCGCTTCGCCTCGGCGGAGAATGTGGAAACCTTCTACTGGATCGACGGCGCACTCGGCTACGCCGTGACCGGCGACATTCCCCGCGACCTGCTCCAGCAGATCGCCGAGGAATGTTACCGGCAGTTCCCGACCTGAGAGGGCGCTCCCTCTTCCGGGAGCGCCGACCGCTTTACGGCCGGAACGTATAGGTCGCGATCGACTCCGGCTTCATCTCGATGGAGAAGCCCGGCAGCGATGGCGGCATGTAGGCGGCGTTTTCGATGCGGCAGGGATCGAGGAAATGTTCATGCAGATGGTCGACATATTCGATCACCCGTCCGTCCTTGGTGCCCGACACAGCGATATAGTCGATCATCGAGAGATGCTGGACATATTCGCAGAGCCCGACGCCGCCGGCATGGGGCCAGACCGGCAGGCCGTATTTCGCGGCCATCAGCAACACGGCCAGCACCTCGTTCAGGCCACCCATGCGGCAGGAATCGATCTGCACGATGTCGATCGCGCCACCGGCGATCATCTGCTTGAAGACGATGCGGTTCTGGCACATTTCGCCGGTCGCCACCTTCACGGGATGGATCGCGTCGCGGATCGCCTTGTGGCCGGCGATATCGTCGGGGCTCGTCGGCTCCTCGATGAAGAACGGCTTGTAGGGCTGCAACTCCTTCACCCAGTCGATCGCCTGACCGACCTCCCAGATCTGGTTGGCGTCGATCATCATGGTGCGCTCGTCGCCGATCACTTCGCGGGCGATGCGCAGGCGCCGCTTGTCGTCCTCAAGGTCGCGGCCGACCTTCATCTTGATATGGGTGAAGCCCTGATCGACCGCCTCCTGGCAGAGACGGCGCAGCTTCTCGTCGTCATAACCGAGCCAGCCGGCCGACGTCGTGTAGCAGGCGTAGCCTTCGCTCTCGAGTGTTGCGATGCGCTCCGCCTTACCCGCTTCGGCCTTCTTGAGGATGGCCAGCGCCTCCTCCGGCGTCAGCGCGTCGGTGAGGTAGCGGAAGTCGATAATGTCGAGGATTTCTTCCGCGCTCATCTCGGCGACGAGGCGCCAGACCGGCTTTCCGGCCTGCTTGGCGAGCAGGTCCCAGACCGCATTGACCACCGCACCTGTCGCCAGATGCATCGCGCCCTTGTCCGGGCCGATCCAGCGCAGCTGGCTGTCGCTGGTCACATGACGCCAGAAGCGGCCGGGATTTTCGCGCACCCAGTCGAGATCGAGGCCGACGACGAGATGCTTCATCGCATCGATCGCCGCGCAGCAAATCTCGTTGCCGCGACCGATGGTGAAGGTGAGGCCGTGGCCTTCCAGCCCCGCTCCATCCGTGCCGAGCACGACATAGGCGGCCGAATAATCCGGATCGGGGTTCATGGCATCCGAGCCGTCGAGGCTCTGCGAGGTGGGAAAGCGCAGGTCGATGGAGCGGAGGCTGGTGATCTTGGTCATGGAAGCGGCCCTTGGAAATGGTCGGATGGCCATCGACGCGATGCCGACAGCCGTTGATCGGTCAGATGGTCCAGCCGCCGTCGATGGCGTAGGCCTGGCCCGTCGTATAGGTGGCGCCGGCGAGATAGACGGCGAGATCGGCGATTTCCTCCGGCGTGCCGATGCGGCCGATCGGCTGGCGGGCGATGAAGGCGGCACGCGCGGCCTCGAAATCGCCCTGCGCGCGCAGGCGGTCCTGCAGCGAGGGGCTTTCCACCGTGCCGGGGCAGATGCAGTTGCAGCGGATGCCCTGGGCGACATAGTCGGCGGCGACCGACTTGGTGAGGCCGACGACGGCCGCCTTGGTGATCGTATAGGCAGCGCGGTTCGGTACGCCCTTCATGCTGGAGGCGACGGAGGCCATGTTGATGATGGCACCGTCCTTCCTTTCCAGCATCGCCGGCAGCACGGCACGGATCATGCGCACCATGGCGCGGACATTGAGATCGAAGGCGAAATCGAGATCCTTGTCTGCCATGTCGAGGATCGAGCCGGCATGCACGAAGCCCGCGCAGTTGAACAGCACGTCAAATGGTCCGGTCGCGGAGACCACGCGGCTGACGGCCTCTGCATCCAGCACGTCAAGCACATAGGTTTCGATATTGGCCTCGGTTGCGAGGCTCTTCAGCGCTTCGGCATTGATATCGGTCGCAATGACCTTGGCACCGGCACGCGCGAAGGCCAGCGCGCTCGCCCGGCCGATCCCCTGGCCGGCGGCGGTGAGGAGGACACGCTTGTTTTCGAGGGAAAGGCTCATGGTTGCTCCTTGCGTGAGGCGTCAGGCACTCGGGCGGCGCTCGACGACGTAGATATGGTCGGCGGCGAGGACGACCTCGCCCTTCTGGTTGATGACCTCGGTGCGTTCGATGACGCGGCCGGAGCCGGCGCGTTTCGGATCGTCCTCCTTGGCCGATATCGTCACGCGGGTGTGAATCGTATCGCCGATGAAGACGGGCCTGACAAAACGCATCCTGTCATAGCCGTAGGAAAAGGCGACCGGATTGATGACGCTCGCCGTCAGGCCGACGCCGATGGAGAACACCATGGTGCCGTGCGCGATACGCTGGCCGAAGGGCTGCGTCTTCATGAACTCGGCATCCATGTGATGCGGGAAGAAATCACCGGTATGGCCGGCATGCACGACGAAATCCGTCTCGGTGATCGTGCGCCCGCTCGTCATGCGCCCCTCGCCGATCTCGTAGTCTTCAAAATATTTGACCTGTTCCATCTGCTGTTCCTGTTCAGGGTCGCACGGCAAGCGGTGTGGCGGGGGCAGCACTGGAGGCATAGGCGGCCTCGACGAGCGCCATGGTCATCCAGGCATCCTCGACCGAGGAGATGAGCTCGGCGTCTTCGCCGGCAACGAAGCGCTGGAGATTGGCCATGCGGCCGACAAAGGCATCGGGGAACCAGGTACCCTGAAGCGGCACCGGCACCCAGCCATCGCCGCCCTTCGGATAGATTTCCAGAATATCCGGCTCGCCGCGCGGATAGTCGAGATTGACGCCGAGCTGGAGATAGGCCGCACCCTCGGTGCCCGAAACGCGAAACTCGCAAGCCTGATGCCGGCGGCCGAATTTGTGGTCATGGTTGATCGACAGCGCGCAGCGGACCCGGTCGCCGTAATCGAGGATCGCGGTGGTGCGCGTCTGCGCCATCTTGTGGTTCGGATGGCCGATCGACTTGGCGTGCACGCCTTGCGGATCGCCCAGGATCTGGCGGATGGCGTCGAGATAGTGGATCGAATGCATGGCGATCTCGATGCGCGGCAGGCCTTCGAGGAAGGACCAGAGTTCCCACGGCGTATCGAGCGCCAGATAGACGTCAAAATCGACGACTTCGCCGAGCAGGCCCTTGGCGATCGCATCCTTCAATGCCAGCAGCATCGGCGCGAAGCGGAGCTGGAAATTGACGGCCGCCTTGAGTTTCTTGTCGCGGCAGATGCGCAGGATTTCCGTCGCCGCTGCAAGATCCGAACCCATTGGCTTCTGGATCAGCGCCGCCGCACCATCCGGCAGGGCGGCCAGCACTTTCGCATGGACCGCCGGCGGCGTGGCGAGATCAAAGATCGCGCCTTCAACGGAGGCCGCTTCCTCAACCGAGCGGTAGGCTGCGACCTCCCATTTTTCGGCCAGCGCCTTGGCCTTGTCGTGATCGGGGTCATAGACCCCGGCAATCGGAAAACCGCCCTTGCGATAGGCCGGATAATGCGCATCGCCGACGATCGAACCGGCACCGAAGGTGACGATCGGGCGGGGATTTGACGGGAGCGGCCAGGACTGAGCCAGCGATGTCGGATCAAAATCAGGCATGAAAGAACACCTCTTCCATGTTCGCCCACCACTCGCCTTCCTTGCGGGTGTCGAGCGGCGTCTGGCAGGGCATGCAGACGGCCCACCATTCCTGCGTCTTCGGGTCTGCGGCCATCTTCGCCATGTCGCCGGCATAATCGGTGCCGTGATATTCGAAGAAGGAGAAAAGCAGGTTTTCCGGCTCCTTCAGGAAGATCGAATAATTCCTGATGTTGCAGGCTGAAATCCGCGCCAGCACCTCCGGCCAGACGGCGGCGTGCAGGCGCTTGTAGTCCTCGATCTTCTCCGGCTTGACGCCGATCACCATGCCGATGCGTTGCATGCCTCAGGCTCCCTTGCGGATTTCACGCTCGAATTCGCCAATCGAGCGGGCGCGGATGGCGTCCCAGTCCCAATCGATGCCGAGGCCCGGCACCGTCGGCGCGAGCGCCATGCCGTTCTCGATCTTCAGGCGCGAGGTGGTGATATCGTCGAGTTGCGGGATGTATTCGACATATTTGCCGTTCTGCACCGCGCAGGTCAGGCTGACATGCAGCTCCATCAGGAAATGCGGGCAGACCGGCATGCCGAAGGCCTCCGCCGCGTGCGCCACCTTCAGCCAGGGCGTGATACCGCCGATGCGGCCGGCATCGACCTGCACGATGGAGCAGGCGCCCTTCTGCATATATTCGCGGAAATGGCGGATCGAATAGAGAGATTCACCAATGGCAATCGGCGTCGATGTGGACTGGTTGAGGCGCACATGGCCGCCGATGTCATCGGCCGGCAGCGGCTCTTCGATCCAGCCGAGATCAAGATCGCGCAGGCGCTCCGCCCGGCGGATCGCCTCGTCGACCGAAAAGCCCTGATTGGCGTCGGTCATGATCTCATAGCCATCGCCGACCGCCTTGCGGACGGCCGAAAGGCGCGCAACATCCTCGGAACCATGCGGCTTGCCTATCTTTACCTTCGAGCCGGTAAAACCCCTCGATTTGGCGTCCAGCGCGTCCTCGACAAGCGCTTCGACAGGAATATGCAGCCAGCCACCCTCGGTCGTATAGAGCGGGCAGCGATCCTTCGCACCGCCGGCAAGCTTCCAGAGCGGCAGGTTCTGCTTTCGCGCGCGCAAATCCCAGAGCGCGGTGTCGATGGCGGCGAGCGCGATCGCGGTGATCGCGCCGATCGTCGTGGCGTGGGTGGCGAATTCCAGCTCGTGCCAGATCGCCTCGATCCGATCCGCGTCGCGGCCGATGATACGGGGCACGAGATGGTCGGCAAGCAGCCGCATCACGGAGGAGCCGCCGGTGCCGATCGTGTAGCTGTAGCCGGTGCCGACAGCGCCGTCGCTGTCGGTGATGGTAACGAGCGGCGTTTCCTGCGAAACGAAGCTCTGGATGGCATCGGTGCGCTCGACCTTCGGACGAAGGTCGACCATTTTCAGCTCGACGCGTTCGATCTTTGCCATGTCAGCCTCTCAGCGTGCGGCCGCTTTCGCGGTCGAAGAGATGGGCCTGGGACAGGTCGAAGCAGAAGGGCAGCGCCTCGCCCGGCGAAAGCCGCCGCGGGTTCAGCATGCGGCCGACCCATTCGGCGCCGGCAAAATCGGAGAAAACAAGCGTTTCATTCCCGAGCGGTTCCGTCAGGATGACGCGCAGGTCCTGCTTGTGCACATCGGCATCTTCGCCTGAATGAATGCCGTGGCCGGCGGGGTAGAGATCGTCCGGACGCAGGCCGAAGGTCACCTTCTGGCCTGCTGTGACGCGGTCCCTGAAGCGGGCCGGTAGCGGCAGGCGGTCGCCATTGGCGAAAACCACATGGCCATCCGCGACCTCCGCATCCTTGAGGTTCATCGGCGGCGAACCGATGAAGCCGGCGACGAATTTCGACTTGGGCCGCTGGAAGACATCCTCCGGCGTGCCGACCTGCTCGATATAGCCGTCGCGCATGATGACGATGCGGTCGGCGAGCGTCATCGCCTCCACCTGGTCGTGCGTGACGTAGATGACCGTCGACTGCACCTTGGCATGCAGCTTCTTGATCTCGACGCGCATCTGGGTGCGCAATTTTGCATCGAGGTTCGACAACGGCTCGTCGAACAGGAAGACATCCGGATTGCGCACGATGGCGCGGCCCATGGCGACGCGCTGGCGCTGGCCGCCGGAAAGCTGCGAGGGACGGCGGTCGAGCAGGTGCGTGAGATCGAGCGTTTTGGCCGCCTCTTCCACCTGGGGGGCGATATCCTCCGGCTTCTGGCCGGCAATCTTCAGCGAGAAGCCCATATTCTCGCGCACGGTCATATGCGGATAGAGCGCGTAGGACTGGAAGACCATGGCGAGGTTGCGGGCGCGCGGCGGCAGATCGTTGACCACGCGGCCGCCGATCTTGATGTTGCCGTCGGAGACCGGCTCGAGGCCGGCGATCATGCGCAGCGTCGTCGACTTGCCGCAGCCGGAAGGGCCGACCAGCGCGATGAATTCGCGGTCCGCGACTTCGAGATCGATGCCGTGCACCACTTCGAGCGAGCCGTAGCGCTTCACCAGCTTTTCAAGGGAAACGGTTGCCATGGATTATCCTTTGACTGCGCCGGAGGTGAGGCCGGAAACGAGATGCTTCTGCACGATGAAGGTCAGGACGAGGGCCGGAATGATCATGATCACCGCCAGCGCGCACATGCCGCGCCAGTCGATGGTGAATTCCGAGGTGTAGTCGAGCAGGCCGACTGGCAGGGTCTTGGAGGTAACGGAACGGGTGAGCTGCGAGGCGAGCGCGAACTCGTTCCACGCGGTGAGGAAGGCGAAGATGCCGGCGGATGCGATGCCGGGGCCGGCGAGCGGAAACTCCACCTGCCAGAAGGCCTGCCAGCGCGTGCAGCCGTCGATCTGCGCGGCCTCGGCCAAATCCTTCGGCACCTGGCGGAAGAAGCCGTCGATCAGCCAGATGGTGAAGGGCACGTTGAGCGCGACATAGGCGGTGATCAGGCCGAAATGCGTGTCGATGATGCCGAGCTTCGAATAGACGAAGAACAGCGGGAGTGACAGCGCGATACCGGGCACGGTGCGCGTCAGCATCAGGCCAAGGAAGATCGACGACTTCGCCTTGAAGCGGAAGCGTGCGAACGCATAGCCGCCGGCCATGCCGATGGCGAGCGCGATCGCCGTCGAGGTGACGGAGATGATCAGCGAATTGCGGAAATATTCGATGATCGGGATGCCGCCCTGCCCGACACCGGAAAACATCGCGACATAGGCATCGAAGGACAGGTCCTGCGGGATCCAGACCGGCGGCTTCGCCATGATCTCGACCGTCGGGCGGAAGGAGGCGAGCACGATCCACAGGCCCGGCAGGCAGATGACCGCCATCGCCAGGAAGAGGCCGATCTTGTGGGCGGCGGAGAGGAGGAAGCCGTTGAAACGGGCTTTTGCGTTCTCGTTCATCTGACCACTCCTCCTACCATTCGGCTGCGATCTGTGTCCGCGCGGCCGAAAGCTTGCGGAAGAAATAGACGGTGAAGAGGATGGACAGCAGGATCGCGACATAGGCCATGGCATTGGCGAGACCCATGCGGGCATCGGCATAGGCGGTGCGCGAGATGAGCGTCCAGAGCAGCTCCGTGCGCTTGGCCGGCCCGCCATCCGTCATGATCTTGACGATGTCATAGGCGCGGGCGACGTCGAGCGAGCGGATCGTCATGGCGATATAGGCGAAGGGCATGATGAAGGGCCAGGTGACGTAGCGGAACGTCTGCCAGGGCGTGCAGCCATCGACGCGCGCCGCCTCGATCGGCTCCTTCGGCATGGCGAGCAGGCCGGCCAGAATGAGGATGGCGAAGACCGAGGTGGACGACCAGATTTCGGCGACGAGGATCGCGAAGAAGGCGAGCGACCCATCGATCAGCCACGGGATCGCCTGATCCGTCAGGCCGAGGGACTGCAGCGCGTTGTTCACGAGACCGATATTGTCGTTGAACATGAACTTGAACTGGAAGCCGACGAGGATCGGCGAGAACATCATCGGGAACATCATGATGGTGCGCAGCAGCCGCTGGCCGCGCGTCGCCTTCTCCACGAGCATGGCAAGGCCAAGCCCGAGCAGCATCTCGAGATTGAGCGCGACGGTGAGCAGCAGCACGGTGCGGCCGAAGGCCGTCCAGAACTCGATATCCGTCAGGATGCGCACATAGTTGCGAAAGCCGATCAGCGTGAAGAGCGACGCCGGCTGCGTCAGCCGGAAGGGCGTGAAGCTCGAATAGAGCGACAGGATCAGCGGAATGATGACGACGGCTGCGAGCACCAGAACGGCGGGCAGCAGAAGCAGAAACGGTGCCGGTGGCCTCCAGCCTTTCATATCGGCTTCTCCTGTCTTCACGAATGCAAGGAAAACCCGCCTGCCGAAACTGGCGGCGTTCTCTCGTTTTCCGAAATGTCACGAGGGGTGGCAAGTGGCGCCGCAAAGCGGCGCCACAGGATAGGCTCAGAGCGATCCGGCGTCTTCGAGGATCTGCGTCGCCTTGGCGGCGGCGGTATCCAGCGCTTCCTTGGAGGTCTTGTCGCCGAGGATGGCGGCCTGAAGCTCCGGATAGACGGCGTTGGAGATTTCGATCCACGACGCCGTCTGCGGCACCGCGAAGGCGTGTTTTGCGGCCTCCTGGAAGGCGCTCAGCACTTCCTTGCGATAGGGATCGCTCTCAGCCTGCTTGATGTTGTATTCCCAGACGGCCGTGCGCGTCGGCAGCGGGCCGGCGGCGGATTCCAGCTTCTGGCTGTCCTCGTTGGTGAGGAACCAGACGAGCGAGGCGGCCGCTTCCTTGTTGGCGCAGCTTTCCGTGACCGAGAAGCCGTGATGGCCGGACCAGCCGGTGCGCTTGCCGGAAGAGCCAGCCGGCTGCACCTTCACGCCGACATTGCCGGCAACCTTGGACGACTTCGGGTCGTTGAAAAAGCTCGCCCAGCCAGGCCAGTCGAGATTGACCGCGATGGTGCCGGAGGCAAAGCCCTGGCCGAGATCGTCCCAGAGATAGTTGGTCGTGCCGGCCGGTACGGCCTTGGCCTTGTAGAGGTTCACGAACCAGTCGAGTGCGCGCACGCCGGCTTCCGAATTGAAGGCCGGCTTGCCGTCGGCGTCGAGATATTCGCCGCCTTCGGCGACCAGCATCTCATAGAAGCGGCCGTTGATCGCCTCTTCCTTGCCGGCATATTGCGTGCCGTAGAAATCCGGCGGGCTGGAGAAGAAGATCGCCTGGTCGGTGACCTGCTGCCAGGTATCCGGCGGCGCAAGGTCGTAGCCGTACTTTTCCTTGAACGCCGCCTTCTTGGCATCGTCCTGATAGAGGCTCTTCTGGTAGTAGAGCGCGGACACGTCGAACTGCGCGCGCGGCAGCATGACCAGCTTGCCGCCGAGCGTCGAGGAGGCGATGTTGGCCGGCACGAAAGCGTCGATCTCTTCCTTCGGCAGGAGCGCGTTCAGGTCGGTGTAGATATCCGGGTACTGCGGGGCGAAGGACGAATGGTTCGAGCCGACGCACCAGGTGATGTTGCCGGTCGCGATGTCCGACTTGATCTCCTTGTCCAGCTCGAAATGGTTCTTCTTCGAGAGAACGTTCACCTTCGCGCCGGTCGCCTTTTCCCATTCGGCGATGCGCGCATAGAGCGCCTCATACTGCTGACCGCCGATGAGCTTCGCATCGACGGTGACACCTTCAAACTTACCCGGCAGATCGGCAGCAAGCGCGGCACCCGCCCAGGCGCAGATCACGGCACCGGCGGCAACGCCGGCTAGAAATCTCGTCATTCTCTCCTCCCATTGGCTTTTCGCCAGCCCTTACCAATAAGAGCTTCATTCATATACAAACCATTTATTCACTTGTCGTCAAGCGATAACTGAAAACGGCCGATTGTCATGACTGGTTTGTGCGTATATGAAATTGCTTATTCACAGGGGATGCCGCGTGTCAGAAGACGAAAATGATCGCTACAGGGCGCCGGCGCTCGACAAGGGCCTGGATATCCTCGAACTCCTTGCTGCCGTGGATGGCGGATTGACCCAGGCGGAGATCGCCAAGCGGCTTGATCGCAGCCCTAACGAATTCTACCGGATGCTCGATCGGCTGGTGAAACGCGGCTATGTCACGCGCATCGACGGCGACCGATTTTCGCTGACGCTGAAACTCTTCGGCCTCGCGCAGCTCCATGCCCCGGTGCGGCGCCTCGTCTCCTTCGCCGTTCCCCTGATGCGCGAGCTTGCCGAGACCTCGCGGCAGGCCAACCAGCTCGTCGTGTTCGACCGCGGCAATCCCGTCGTCATCGCCCAGCAGGAAGCGCCCGGCTATTGGGGCATTTCCATCCGCGTCGGCTCGCGCATCAGCCTGTTCGAGACCGGCTCCGGCCATGCCCTGCTCGCCTTCCGCTCGCCGCAGGAGCGCATGCGCATGATCGCCGAAAATGTCGGCAGCGGCGGCGAGGACGGGCGTGCGACGCCGGAATTCCTGGCGCGCCTCGACCTCATCCGCTCACGCGGCTACGAGATGATGCCGAGCGCCCAGACGGCCGGCGTCATCAACCTTTCGGCCCCCGTGCTCGGCGCCGACGGCACCGCGATTGCGGCCCTCACCGTGCCCTATATCACGCTGATCAATGCGCCGGCGGCGCCCGATATCTCGACGTCGATCCAACTCCTCATGGAGGCGACCAAGACGCTGTCGGACATGGCGGGCGCCGGCTTTTCGGCCGAGGATTGAGGCGCTGTAAGCCTACGGGAAACTCTTCACGAAGAGATCATTCAGGTCGGCAATCGCCTTGGCCGCCGGCTCGTTGCTGGTCACAGCCTGATTGATGCGCTCTGACGCCGCGGCCTGGAACGGCATGTAGCCATCGTGGCGCGGCCGCAGCCAGCCGCCTTCCAGCGTCTTGCGCGTCTGCCGGTAAAAGCCAAGCGTGGCGGCATTCGCCCCGTCGTCCTCCCAGCCCGCAGCGTGGCCGCACTGGCCGCCCGAACGCCAGTAGCGGTCAGCCTGCACCGGCCCGCTTGCGATCCAGTAGGCGAAGTCGATGGCCGCCGCGCGGTTTTCGGAGAAGGCCGAAACGACAATGCCCGTGCCGCCGAGCGCCGAGCCTGACGGCCCTGCCCCGCCTGCCACGGGCATATCCGAAAAGGCGATGCGGTTCGCGCGAAATCCATCCAGCGAATAGCTGACATAGCCGTAGATCAGCGGTGAGGCGGTGTAGGGCGAGCCCGCCTCGCCCATCCGGTCGAGCGCCGCGATGGGATCCATGCCGAGGCAGGCGCGATCGACCAGTGCTGCCAGCTCCCGGATCATCTCAAGTGCCTGAATGCCGATCTCCGCATCGGCGAAGGCTCGATCCTTCTCGACCGAACACGGCCGGCCGAGATTGCCGCAAAGCGAGAAGAGAGACATCAGCGAATGCGGCGGGCGCAGCGTCAGCAACACCTCCCCGTCCTTCGCCAGGTCGAGCACCTCACCCCAGGTCCGGGGCGCGGCATTCAGCCGGTCGGGTCGATAGGCCAGCACCTGCGTGGCGGCATCGATCGGAAAGCCCCATTGCGCGCCCTGCCAGTTGTAGCTCGGGAAGGAGGCCCCGACGCTTCCGGCCGCAAGGGCCGCAAATTCCGCCTCCCGGCCGGGCATATCGAGCGGCGCAAGGCAATTCTCCGCCGTGATCTGGCCGACATGCGGATGGTCGATCACGATGAGATCATAGCGGCGGGCAAGCTCCTCGACGGGAAAACTCTCGAAATCCTGCAGCGAACGCTTGTCCCATTCGATGCGCACGCCGGTCCGCTTCAGCCAATCCGCGGAGCAGGCCACCATCGGATCGTACCCGCGCGGATGGCTCCACGTCATGCCTTTCAGGGTGATCGCGCTCATGCGAATTCCTCTCGAATGCGCGCTGTGTGTTCGCCGATACGCGGCGCAGCCCGGCCACCGGACGGCCGCGCGCCATCGACACGGATGGGGCAGCGCGTCGTGCCGATGGCGACATCGTCCTCGCGCGTCACGGTCTGCAGCATGTCGAGGATCTGGAAGCCTTCGCTCGTCAAAAGCTCCGGCCATTCCAGCACCTTCGAGCACCAGATATCAGCAGGCTCGAGGATGGACAGCCAATGGTCGACCGTCTCCGTGGCGATGCGCGCCGCAATGATCTGCTTGATCGTATCGCGTTCGGTAAACCAGGCCTTGGCGTCGTCGCGATAGACCGCGAGCGCTTCGAGATCCAGCAGGTCCTGCAAGCGGCCGAGCGGCGTCATGGCGATCGCGAGATAACCGTCCTTGGCCGGATAGACCCCGTAAGGCGCGGACAGATAGGCATGCGCGCTGCGGAAGCCGGAGCGTTTCGGTTTGCGGCCACCGTCGTTCAGATGGGTGGTCAGCACCTCGAACTGGAAATCGACGAGGCTTTCCAGCAGGCTGGTCTGGATATGCGCGCCCCTGCCGGAAATGCCCCGGCGCACCAGCGCCGCGAGAATGCCCTGGCAGGTATTGGCGCCGGCCAGCATGTCGGCAACCGCCAGACCGAAGGGCACCGGCCCCTGCTGCTCGTCGCCGTTCAGCCACATTAACCCCGAGCGCGCCTGCGCCAGAAGATCCTGCCCCGGCCGCATGACCCAGGGCCCCTCCTCGCCATAACCGCTGATCGAGGCATAGACAATGGCCGGATTGATCGCTTTCACCGCGTCGTAATCCAAGCCGAGCCGCTCGATGACGCCGGGCCGGAAATTCTGGATGACAACATCGGCCTCACCGATCAGCTTGCGCAGGAAAGCCAGATCATCGGCATTCTTCAGATCGATGCCTAGGCTTTCCTTGCCGCGGTTGATGGCGTGGAACAGGGTCGAATCCCCACCCACCTCGGTATCGCTGAGATAGAGCCGCCGCGAAAGATCGCCGCCGTCGGGCCGCTCGATCTTGATGACGCGGGCGCCAAGATCGAGCAGCCGCAGCGAGCAATAGGGCCCCGACAGAAACTGGCTCATATCGATGACAGTTAGGCCGGCCAACAGTCCGTTGTCGTCCATTTTCTCCCCCCGCGCCAAACCTGAAAGCTTCGCGCAATTTCTATGTGAATTCTTCGTTTATATATGAGGGCGCATGGAATGCTGTCAAGGCGATGGTTGTGAACCTGCAGAGAGCGCACGGCCCTATGCCCGTGCAAGCACGATGTCGTGGCGCGAAAAGCAATCTGGAGCTTCAAAAGCGACAGGGAGAAAGATCGTATCGGGAAGAGAAAAATACTCCCGGATTAAGGGGTGCCCTCTACGAAAAAAGGGAGCCGTTCGCGTGCTCCCTTTTACGTCCTTGTCCCGAAAGCCGCCGTCTATAGCGTCGGGAAATGGCAGGCGACCTTGCGACCCACGCCAAAGGATTGCGGCTCGGGGCGCTCGGTGCGGCAGCGATCCTGGGCAATCGGACAGCGCGGGTGGAAGCGGCAGCCGGAGGGCGGGTTGAGCGGGCTCGGCACGTCGCCGGTCAGCAGGATGCGCTTGCGCGATCCGCCCGGCGTCGTTTCCACCACCGGCACGGCCGAGATCAGCGCCTGGCTATAGGGATGGGCCGGCGCGGAGAACACCGCTTCCGCCGGACCTTCCTCGACCACCGAGCCCAGATACATCACCGCAATGCGCGTCGAGACCTGCCGCACCACCGACAGGTCATGGGCGATGAAAATATAGGTGAGACCGAGCTTTTCCTGGAGATCGGCAAGCAGGTTGACGATCTGCGCCTGCACCGACACGTCGAGGGCCGAGACCGGCTCGTCCAGCACCACGAGGTCCGGATTGAGGGCGATGGCGCGCGCGATGCCGACGCGCTGGCGCTGGCCGCCGGAGAATTCATGCGGATAGCGTTTAACATGATCCGGCAGGAGGCCGACGATGTCGAAGAGTTCGGCGACGCGCCTGTCGATCTCGGCAGACGAGAGCTTGGTGTGGATGCGCAGCGGTTCGGCGACCAGATCGCCGACGCGGCGGCGCGGATTGAGCGAGGCCGAAGGGTCCTGGAACACCATCTGGAGACGGCGGCGGAGCGGCCGCATCTCCCGCAGCGATTTGCCGGTAATGTCATCGCCCTCGAAGAACAGCTGGCCGCCGGTAATGTCGTAGAGCCGGACGAGGCAGCGGGCGAGCGTCGACTTTCCGCAGCCGGATTCACCGACGAGCCCGAGCGTTTCGCCACGCCGCACCTTCAGCGAGACATTGTCGACGGCATGCACGGTCCGCCGTCCCTCCGCCGAGAAACGCGTGCCGATCGAAAAACGCTTCATCAGCGCGCGGGTTTCGAGGATGGGGCCTTCTGTCGTCGTCATCATGTCGCTCATGCTTGCACCTCCCGAAGGCAGGCGGCGGCGTGGAGGCCATCCCCAAGGGCGGGTTTTTCGGCCGCGCAGGCGTCGAAACGCACGGGACAGCGCGGTCCGAAGGCGCAGCCCTGCGGCAGGCGCAGCAGCGAGGGGGGCGAGCCGGGAATGGCCGGCAGGCGACGCGGTTTCTCGCCAGTCAACGGGGGGATAGAGCCGAGCAATGCGCGGGTATAGGGATGGCGCGGATCGGAAAACAACGCGGCCCGGCTGCCGCGCTCCACCACGCGCCCGGCATACATAACCATCACCCGGTCAGCGAGTTCGGACACCACGCCCATGTCATGCGTGATGAAGACGACCGCCGAATTATAGGTGGTGCGCAGCTTGCGCACGAGATCGAGAATGCCGGCCTGCACGGTGACGTCGAGCGCCGTCGTCGGCTCGTCGGCAACGAGCAGCGCCGGGTTGCAGGAGAGCGCCATGGCGATGACGGCGCGCTGCCGCATGCCGCCGGACAGCTGGTGCGGATAACGCGACATCGCCTCGCGCGGATTGGGGAAGTTCACCTCCGCAAGCAGTTCCTCCACCCGGTCCAGCGCCTTCGCCTTGCTGATGTTCTGGTGGGCGCGGATCTGCTCGGCAATCTGCCAGCCGATCGTATAGACCGGCGTCAGCGCCGTCATCGGGTCCTGGAAGATCATGGCGATCTCGTTGCCGCGCAGGCGGCGCAGCTCCTTCGCCGGCAGGCCGATCAGTTCGCGGCCCTTGTAGCGGATCGAGCCTTCGATCGCCGCGTTGGGATCGGTGATCAATCCCATGACCGCGAGCAGCGAGACGGTCTTGCCGGAGCCGGATTCGCCGACGACGCCGAGGATTTCGCCCTCTTCGAGATCGAAGGAGACGCCGTCGATGGCCCGCACGAGGCCGTCTTCGGTGCGGAACGAGACCTTGAGGTCGCGCACGGAGAGCATCATGACGTCCTCACGCGGGGATCGAGAAGGATATAGACGAAATCGACCACCGCATTGGCGATGACCACGAACATCGAGGCATACATCACCGTCGCCATGATCATCGGCAGATCGAGGTTCTGCATCGCGTCATAGGTGAGCTTGCCGATGCCGTTGAGGCCGAAGACCACCTCGGTCAGCAGGGCCGAACCGCCGACGAGCGCGCCGAAATCCAGGCCGAACAGGGTGACGAAGGCGATCAGCGAGGTGCGCAGCGCATGGCGCAGCAGAATGCGCGTCTCCGAGAGACCCTTCGCCCGCGCGGTGCGGATGAAGTCCTCCTGCATGGATTCGATGATCGCTGCACGCAGCACCCGGCCGTAGATGCCGATATAGAGCACGGCGAGCGTGATCCAAGGAATGACCAGCGTCAGGAACCAGCCCTTCGGATCGCTCATCAGCGGCTTGTAGCCGAGCGGCGGCACCCAGGAAAACAGCCAGGTATCGTGATAGCGGCTCTGGGTGATGAGGTTCATCACCTCGCCGAGCCAGTAGACCGGCATGGAGATGCCGATAAGGCCGAGCGCCATCAGGAGCTTGTCCAGCCAGCTGTCGCGCGTAGCGGCCGCCACGATGCCGATGATCACGGAGACCACGACCCAAAGAATCGCCGCGCCGAAGACCAGTGACAGCGTGACCGGGATAGCGTCGAGCACGGCGGGCACGACCTTCCAGCCGCGATTGACGAAGGAGGTGAGATCGCCGGTGACGAAGATCTTCTGCATCATCAGGCCGTACTGGACATAGAGCGGCCGGTCGAAGCCGAAGGAGTGGCGCACGGCCTCCAGTACCTCGGGCGAGGCATTGCGGCCGGCGATGCGCGCGGCGGGATCGGAACCGGGCGTGGCGAAGAAGATCAGGAAGACGATGACGGAAATGCCGAACATCACGAACAGCATCTGACAGAAGCGGCGCAGGATGGCGTAGATCATCAGGTGCGCCCCAGTTGAACCTTCGAGCGCGGGTCGAGCGCATCGCGCAGACCGTCGCCGAAGACGTTGAGCGCCATCACGGCCAGCGCAATGGCAATGCCGGGCGCCAGTGCCACGAGCGGGCGGGTGTAGAGCAGCGCCTGGCCGTCCTGGATGATCGTGCCCCAGCTTGCGGCCGGCGGCTGAACGCCGATCGACAGGAAGGACAGGGCCGATTCCGTCAGCATGTTCAGCGCCATCATCAGCGGCACGAAGACGATGAGCGTCGTCGTGATGTTCGGCTGGATATCGCGCCAGAGAATGCGCCAGCCGGGCACGCCGAGATTGATCGCGGCCAGCACGAATTCGCTGTTGCGCAGCGACAGCACCTGGCCGCGAATGGGCCGCGCCACATAGGGCACGTAGACGATGCCGATGATGATGACGGGCAGCCAAAGACTGCCGGACTCAATGGTAACCGGCCCGATGGAAATGCCGGCGGTGATGGTGACGATGGATAGCGAGATCGCCAGGAGATAGATCGGGAAGGCCCAGAGGATATCGAGCAGCCGCGACAGGATCGTATCCGTGACGCCGCCGAAATAGCCGGCGACGAGACCGGCCGTCGTTCCGACGATCAGCGTGAAGACCGTGGCGGCGGCCGCGATCATCAGCGAGCTCAGGCCGCCATAGAGCAGGCGCGCCATGACGTCCCGGCCCTGGTTGTCCGCGCCGAGGAAATAATTGCCGAGCTCCCAGGTCGGGCCGATCGGCGTGTAGCCGAGGCCGAGACCTTCCGTGGAGGCCTCCATCACCGGGACCTCGACGCCATCGACATGGATGACGGCATCGAGCGTCGATGTGAACGGATCCACGCCCGCCCAGCGCGCATAAAGCGGCGCGCTGAGACAGGAAAGGACGATGACGACGACGATGGCCAGGGACGCCATGGCGGCCCTGTTGCGTCTCAACCGCGCGAAAGCAAGGGCCCAAGGCCCTCGCGTCCGGCGCTGCACGGCAACGGCTTCATTCGACACGCAAACCCCTCCGACGGGTGTTACTGCACCCAGGACTGGGTGATCATCCAGTTGAACTGACGGTTGAACTGGAAATTGCCGAGGCGCTTGCTGACGAAGTCAAGGCGCTTGGGCGTGAAGAGGCCGATGGCCGGTGCCTGATCGGTCACTTCACGGTCGATCTCCGCCCACATCGCATCGGCAGCAACCTGGTCGGTCACGCCGAGGTCGAGCGCTTTCTGCATCTTCTCATCGATCTTCGCATCGCAGAAACCGGCAATGTTGATCGAAGCGTCCGAACCTTCGCGGAACGAGGCGCAGCCGAACAGGATGTGCAGGAAGTCGGAGGCCGCCGGATAATCCTTGTACCACTGCGTCACCGACATCTGCACCTTGTTGTTGGTGTTCTGGATATAGGTGAACTGGATGTTGGCGGAAATCGGCTTGACGTCGGCGACATAACCGATGCTCGTCAGCACGCTCTGCAGATAGACGCCGATCGAGCGGGAAACCGCGGTATCCTCGACGATGATCGTGACTTTCTGGCCCTTGGTGCCGGATTCCTCGACCAGCTGCTTGGCCTTTTCGAGGTCAGGCGCCGACCACTTGGCGCCCGGATCCTTCGTATAGGGGCAATAGTCGACATGGCCGGGGAAGTCCGGCGGCAGGACCTGGCAGACCGGCGAGGCAAGCACCTTGCCGCCGAACAGCTTGACCAGCGTGTTGCGGTCGATGGCGAAGGCGACCGCCTGGCGGGCCTTGACGTTGTCGAAGGGGGCGATGCGCGTATTGAGCGGCGCATACCACCAGGCCGACAGCGGCGCGATGTGCAGCTGGTCCTTGTACTTGGTGCCGAGTTCGCCCAGACGATCGCTCGGCAAGGCGTCGAACATCCAGTCGGCTTCGCCGTTCTGGATCGCCGTCACGGCCGCTTCTTCCGAAAGGCCGAAATCGTACTGCACCACGTCGGGGTAGCCGTCCGGCTGGGCGTCAGCGCTCCACTCCTTGAAATGCGGATTGCGCGAGACGGTCATGCCCTTGTTGGGGTCGAAGGCCGAGATCATGTAGGGGCCGGTGCTCGGGATCGGCACGGAGCCGGCATCCTCGGCCGGCGTATCGGCAGGCAGCGTCACGGCATGGGGCAGCGCGAGCTTGTAGAGAAGTTCGGCATCCGGCTTGACGATGTTGATCGTCACCGTGCCGGCGGCTTCGTCACCCACGACGCCGCCTTCCAGCGTGCAGCTCTTGGTGTCGGCAAGGCATTTGTCGGCACCGACAATGCCGGCATAGAAGGTGCCGGAAGTCGGGCCGGAGACCTTGAAGATGCGCTGGAACGAGGCGACCACGTCCTTCACGCCGACCTCCTGGCCGTTGGAGAACATGACGCCCTTGCGCAGCTTGAAGGTGAAGGTCTTGCCGTCGTTGGAGACTTCGGGAAGCGCCTCGGCGAGATCGGGAACGATGGTGAAGCCGTCCATGCCCTCGGCCTTGCGGAAGGCGACGAGGCCGTCATAGATCGGCTGGTACATCTGCCAGCCCTGATCGGTGTAGTTGATATGCGGATCGAGCGTGCCGGCCGCCGAGCGGGCGAGCAGGCGCATGGTGCCGCCGCGATGTTCCTTGAGATATTCGGCCTGCGCCGGGGCGAGCGACGCGCCAGCGAGGAGGGCGACGGCCGACGCCGTCAAAAGCAGTTTTTTCATGTTTGTCCCCTTTTCTATCGATCGTTCTGATTAAGGAAGTCGCCGACGACGCGCATGCAGTCTTCCTGCTCCTCGACATGCGGCATGTGGCTGGACTGTTCGAATATCTCCCAGCGCGCGCCCTTGATGCCGTCCTTGAAGGGCTGCACCGTCGCAGGCGTGGCTTCGTCGTACCGCCCGGAAATGATGAGCGTGGGCACGTCGATGGATGGCAGGCGGTCGATGACGCTCCAGGTCTTCAGCGTGCCGATGACGTGGAACTCGTTCGGTCCGTTCATCAGCGTATAGACGGTGGGATTGCGCGCCGCCTGCTCGAAGCTCGCCGTCACCTCGGGCGGGAACGGCACGACGCGGCAGACATGCCGCTCGTAGAAGACCATGGTCGCCGCCTGATAGTCGGCGTGATCCGTCGTGCCGGCCGTCTCATGCCGCGTCAGCGTGTCCTGCACATCCTGTGGCAAGTCAGCGCGCAGGCGGTTCGCCTCCTCGACCCAGAGCTTCATGGAAGCGGGCGAATTGGCGATGGTCAGCGAGGCGAGGCCGTCAGGCTGCAGGACGGCATATTCGGAACCCAGCATGCCGCCCCAGCTCTGGCCGAGCACATGGAAGCCGACGCGGATGCCGAGGTGATCGACGAGGTTTTCCAGCTCGTCGATGAAGAGCTGCGGCGTCCAGAAATCGGCACCCTTTTCCGGCAGCAGGGTGGAGTTGCCGCAGCCGAGCTGATCGTAATGGATGACGGCGCGGCCATCGCGGGCGAGCAGCTTGTAGGCATCGACATAGTTATGGGCGACGCCCGGACCGCCATGCAGGATGACCAGAGGCAGCTTGCCGCTGCCGAGATCGCCGGTCACCCGATACCAGGTTTCATAACCCCGGAAGGGCGCGCGTCCCTCGATGCTGTTGATATGAGCCGCCATGTTTCCTCCTCCCATGGCCGCCTAGGCGCCCAGCCTGTTCGTCTGCACCCATTCCTCCAGCATCTGCACACCGAAGGCGCTGGCGCCTTCCCGGCCGAACGGACGATCCTCCGGGAAAAGTTCCTTGCCAGCAATATCGAGATGCACCCAGGGGCGGCCTTCCGTGAAATGGCGCAGGAACGCCGCCGCATAGGGCGCGTCGCCGTCCTCCATGTCCTTGGCATGGTGGCGCAGGTCGGCGAGCGGCGATTTCAAGCCCTCGTCATAGGCCGGGTCAAGCGGCAGGCGCCAGAAGCGCTCACCGACGACCTCGCCGGCGGCAATCATCTGGGCGGCAATCGCATCATCGGTGCTGAACAGACCGGCGAAGATCGAGCCGAGACCGCGCATGACGGAATAGGTGAGCGTTGCGAGATCGACGATAGCAGACGGCTCGAAGCGCGTGGCGGTGTAATAGAGGCAATCCGCGAGGATCAGCCGTCCCTCCGCATCGGTATCGAACACCTCGACCGTCTGGCCCGAGCCTGTGGTGATGATCTCGCGCGGCTTCAGCGCCGTGCCGGAGGGCAGGTTTTCGGCGATGCCGAGAACGCCGACGACATGAACCGGGCTCTTCTGCCGCGCCAAAGACAACAAGAGACCGACGACGGCGGCAGCGCCACCCATATCGGCCTTCATGTCGAACATCTGCGCGCCGCCTTTGATGCAGAGGCCGCCGGAATCGAAGCAGACCCCCTTGCCGACGAAGGCGAGCGGCTGCTCGCCGGATCCCTCGCCGCGATAACGCAAAACCGCGATCTTCGGCGCCCGCACCGAGCCGGAACCGACCGCCAGGATCGCGTTCATGCCGAGATCCTTGAGCCGGTCGGCGTCCAGAACCTCGACCTCGATGCCGGCTGCGCGCAGCGGCTCGAGATGCTCGGCGAAACTGTCGGGGTGGAGATGGTTCGGCGGCAAGTTGACGAGGGTGCGGGCATATTCGACGCCTTCGCCCACGGCATTGGCACGCACCAGCGCGGCATCGAGCGCGGTCTTGTCCGCGCCGACCAGCTGGATTTTCCAGGCCTTGTCGTCGGCCGCGATTGGCCGCTTGTTGCGCAGGTCGAAGCGATAGCGCCTGAGCCGCAGGCCGAGCGCGACACGGGCGAGGATTTCGGCCTCCGAAAGGGCCGCACCCGCGATGGGATCGAGGACCAGCGTCGCCGCAGCCTCGCCCTTGTCCTCCAGATGTGCGGCAAGGCTGCCGCCGGCCTTTGCCAGCGAGAGCGCGCTGACGGCCTCGGCCTTGCCGAGCGAAAGCACGATAATGCGGTGAGCCGCGACACCCTGCGGCGGAACGAGGTCGATGCAAGTGCCGGCATCGGCAGCGGCGGAACAGGCGCGCGAAACAATCCCGCCGGCCGCGGCATCGAGCTCTGCGGCGCGCGGGCCAAGGCCCTGTCCGTCGGCTTTCAGGATGACGATGACGGGCGCATCCTTGGCGATGGCGTCAGCCGCTTCGAAGACCGGGACGGGCGATTGGGGCATGAAGACTACTTCCTGTTACAGCAACGCAAGGCTGGCTGCACGGACATGTCCCACCGCGCGGGCGATGTATCTCGCCAGTCCGCAAACGATGGCCGTGCCGGAAACCAGCCATCACCGATGGCGAATGGGTGCCAGAGCAAATAAACGTTTTCTCATGGCGACTTAGAGGCTCGTTTCAAATCGGTAGCGCCGAAGGGGGCGGGCGTTCAAGCGTCAATTTCGACCATATCGATTGACAAAAACTCAGGTGATAATCCATGGTCCCGCCATGGCCCTACCTTCACTCAACGGCATGCGCGCTTTCGAGGCCGCCGCACGCCTCGGCAGCATCAAGGACGCGGCGGAAGAGCTGCATCTGACGCCTTCGGCGGTCAGCCGGCATATCCGCACTCTGGAAAAGACACTGGGACAGGAACTGTTCGAGCGCGGCTTCCGCCAGGTGACGCCGACGATGCGCGGCTCCTACTATGCCCGCACGCTTTCGGAAGCCTTCGAGACGATCTGGCGCGCGACGGAGGATGTGAGCCTTCAGGACGGGCCGCGCAGCCACAAGGCGCAGCGCGTCAAGCTGATGTGCGAGCCGACCTTCCTCAATCTGTGGCTGGCCGATCGCCTGCCGAACTTCCGCCGCCTGCATCCGAGCGTCGATCTGGAAATCTCCACCTCGGGCAAGCGGACCAATGTCGACCTCGCCATCATCGACGAGTTCGTCTACAAGGCCGGCCCGGCCCTGACGCTGATGATCCCGCTGCTGCTGACGCCGGTCTGCGCGCCCTCTCTGTTGGAAGGGCCGGCACCACTGCGTTCGCCGGCCGATCTCGTGCACCACCATATCATCCACGAATGCGAGACGACGCGCTGGAAACAATGGCTGGAGCAGGAAGGCGTTTCCGACGCCGGCATTCCGGCGAGCTCCACCCTGCACGACTGCACTCTCATCATGCGCGAGGCGATGAATGGTGCCGGCGTGGCGCTGGCCGACACGATCATGGCGGAAGACCTGTTGCGGCAGGGCAAGCTGGTCGCCCCCTTTGCCGCCCGCCATGCCTATCCGGCCGGCTACTATCTCCAGCAGCGTCGTAGCGTCGGCAACAAGGCCGGCACCAGCGTCTTCCAGGACTGGCTGCTCGCCGAGGTCGCCGAACACAAGCGGGCGATGGA
Source organism: Shinella sp. 20P9.1.1 (assembly GCF_057798995.1). Lineage (NCBI taxonomy): Bacteria > Pseudomonadati > Pseudomonadota > Alphaproteobacteria > Hyphomicrobiales > Rhizobiaceae > Shinella > Shinella sp. 20P9.1.1. Next base: position 334,254 of record NZ_JBYOLC010000001.1, on the reverse strand, counting down.
CATCGAATAGCAGTGGGCGGGGCCGCGAAAGCCCGCGCCTATCCCTTGATCTGGAACGGATGCACCGATCCGCCTTCGCTCTGGGCCGCCTGGAGATTGCGGTAGCGGCCGTTCTTCTTCGCGATGAGATCGGCATGGTTGCCGCTCTCGACGATACGGCCATCATCGACAACGAGGATGCGGTCCGCATTGGCGATGGTCGCAAGGCGATGCGCGATGACCAGCGTCGTGCGTCCGGCCGAAAGCTCGGCGAGCGACTGCTGGATCGCCCGCTCCGTCTCCGTGTCGAGCGCCGACGTCGCCTCATCGAGAATGAGGATCGGCGGGTTCTTGAGGAAGATGCGCGCGATGGCAAGCCGCTGCTTCTGGCCACCCGAGAGTTTCACGCCGCGCTCGCCGATGACGGTGTCGAGCCCGTCGGCAAGATTGGCGATCACGTCGTCGAGGCGCGCGCGCCGGGCCGCATCCAGGATTTCCGCTTCCGTCGCATCGAGCCGGCCATAGGCGATGTTTTCGCGCACCGAGCCGGCAAAGAGGAAGACGTCCTGCTGCACGATGCCGATATTGGAGCGCAGCGACCTGAGCGTCATGTCCCTGATATCGATGCCGTCGATGGCGATCGTGCCCGTCGTGATCTCGTAGAAGCGCGGCAGAAGCGAGCAGATCGTCGTCTTGCCGGCCCCGGAGGGACCGACAAATGCGATGGTCTCGCCCGCCTTGATCGACACGTTCAGCCCGTCGAACACCGCCTTGTCGGCGCTGTAGCCGAAACCGACGTTGCGGTATTCGATATCGCCCTCGAGACGGCTCACCTCTTTTGCATTCGGGCGGTCGCGGATATCGGGCTCTGTGTCGAGGAACTTCGTGTAGCGCGTAAAGCCGGCAATGCCCTTCGGATAGGTCTCGATGATCGAGTTGATCTTGTCGATCGGCCGGAAGAACACGTTGATCAACAGCAGGAAGCCGACGAAGCCGCCGGCCGAAAGCTCGCCATGCACGACGAACCAGGCGCCCGCCAGCATCACGACGACCTGCACGAAGCGCATGGAGAGGTAGGAGAGCGAGGCGGATGCCGCCATCACCTTGTAGGCCTGCATCTTGGTCGTGAGATAATTGTTGTTGCTCTCGGCAAACAGTTTTCGCTCGTGATCCTCGTTGGCGAAGGCCTGCACCACGCGGATGCCCCCGACATTCTCCTCGATGCGGGCATTGAAATCGGCCACGCGGCCATAGAGCGCGTGCCAGGTGGTCGTCATGCGCGCGCCGTAATGCGTGGTGACCCAGGCCGTCAGCGGCACGATGACGGCGGTGATCAGCGCCAGCGGCACATGCACCCAGAGCATCAGGATGAAGGCGCCGACCAGCGTCATGATGGCGATGAAGAGGTCTTCCGGTCCGTGATGGGCGACCTCGCCGATCTCCTCGAGGTCCTTGGTCAGCCGCGCCACGAGATGGCCGGTCTTCTGGTTGTCGAAATAGCCGAAGGAAAGCTTTTGCAGATGATCGAAAGCCTTGCGGCGCATCTCGGCCTCGATGCGCACGCCGAGCATGTGGCCCCAATAGGTAACGATGACCTGCAGGCCTGCATTGAAGAAATAGATGAGAAAAAGGCCGACAGCGGCAAGCGCGATCATCTCGAGCTGGCCGGTGGGCAGAAGGCGGTCGATGAACAGCGTCACCGCAACCGGGAAGGCGAGCTCCAGCAGGCCGGCGGCGACGGCGGACGTGAAATCGAGCGCAAACAAGCCACGGTGCGGGCGATAATAGGCGGCAAAACGCTTCAAAAGGTCGGACATCAATCAGGCTTTCAGTATCGGCACTGCGACTATGACGATCAACTACCCCGTCTCTTCCACATCCGCGACAAAATTTTGGTCGGTGGATCGGTTTTTTGCGCGCGGCTTGCCTCGTTTGGGGCATTCGCTCTCTGGCCAAAGCAGAAATAACGCGCATGCGATGCGCATGCGCGGGGCGGACAATGGAAAACCGTGTCCGGGTCTCGGCCAACAAATGTCGTGAAAGAATGAAAACGGCTGCAAGCGCCACAACCGCTCCGGCTGGCGCTATTGCCACCTAGTCCGAATGGCGGCCGATATCAGCCGACGAAGCCGAAAATGACGGCGCTGACGAAGAGGAAAGCGCCGACGACGGCGATGTTGCTGATGAGAATCTGCCGCTCGGCACGGCGTGCACGACGATCGTTGATGGCGCCAAGCGCGCCATAGGTGGAACGGCCGTCGAGTTTCGCATTGCTCATTCGCCATCATCCCTTCTTGGAGGCCCGTTTTCGAGCCTTCCGGAGGCGTGCAGTCATGCCCGCCCCTTTCTCTGGAAGGAAGTTATATAGGATCCCTATAAGTTTGGTAGGGTATTTATTCTCAATTTCGCCATACTCGTAAATTCGCGTTTCATACTTCTGTCATGCGGCAGGCTTCGCGATACGAAATTTTCCCTTTCCGCGTTTGAAGGCATGGATTGCCGCCTCCAAACAGCTTTCCGTAGAAAATAGCGGCCCGTCCTTCAGACGTGCTTGCGCCCGCCCTCCTCGTAAAACCAGTCGTCCGGATAGGGATACCACCAGCCCTGGATCACCGGCTTGTGGTCGATGATGACCATTTTCGAGCGGCGGAAGGCATCGAGGCCGAGTTTCGACAGCTCGCGGCCAAGACCGGATTTCTTCCAGCCGCCAAATGGCAGCGCATCGTTGTCGATGAGCGGATTGTTGACCCAGACCATGCCGGCCTCCAGCCGGTCCGCCGCCTCCATCGCCTCTTCGAGCGAGGTGGTGAAGACGGAAGCGCCGAGGCCGAATTCGCTGTCATTGGCCCGTTCGATCGCTTCGTCGAAATCCTTCACCCGCATGACGGCGGCGACCGGGCCGAAACACTCCTCACGCAGGATCGCCATGTCGGGCGTGCAGTTTGTGAGAATGGTCGGCTCGTAGAACCAGCCCGTCGGCTCGCTGTCCGGGATCTTTCCGCCGAGCACCACCGTCGCGCCCTTGGCCTTGGCGTCCTCCACCAGCCGGATGACTTTGGCCCGCGCCGCCTCGCTGACGAGCGGGCCGATCTCGGCCCGGCTGAGGCCGTTGCCGATGCGCAGACGCCGCGTCTCGGCGGCGAACTTTTCGACGAAAGCGTCATGCACGGCATCGACGACGAAGAACCGCTCCGCCGAGGTGCAGACCTGGCCGGACATATGGAATGCGGCCGTGACGGCGCCGGCGGCGGCGACATCGAGCGGTGCATTTGCGGTTATGATCATCGGATCCGAGCCACCCGCCTCGATGACGGCGGGCTTCATCTGCGCTGCGGCGGCCATCGCCACGGCCTTGCCTGCCGCAACGGAGCCGGTGAACGCCACCGCATGGGTTTTGGCAGAGGCGATCAAGGCGCTGCCGAGCTCGATGCCACCCGGCAGGCAGGCGATCAAGCCGTCCGGCAACGCCTCGAAAACGGGCATGAAGGCCAAAGTCGAAAGCGTCGTCGCCGGCGCCGGCTTGATGATGCAGGCATTGCCGGATGCGAGCGACGCCGCGACCGTCCAGCACATCAGCAGGATCGGGAAATTGAACGGCATGATGTGCACGCTCGTGCCGAGCGCTTCGTAGCGCGCGTGCTGGAAGGAGCCGGCCTGCGTGGTGCCCGCCACCTTGCCGCCCTCATCGCGGGCCATTTCCGCAAAATAGCGGAAGGCGCCGGCGCAGTTCGCCACCTCGCCGATCGCCTCCGGATAGGGTTTGCCCATCTCGCGCGACATCAGTTCCGCGCAGCGCCGCATGTCGGTCGCCTCGATGCGGTTGGCGATGCGGTGCAGGATCGTCGCCCGCGTCTTGGCGTCGAGCCGTTTCCAGTCGCGCTGCGCCGCGGCAGCGGCATCGAGCACGGCCTCCATGTTCTCCAGCGTCGTATCGGCGATGGTGCCGACGGTGACGAGCGTCGCGGGGTCGATCACCTGATGGCGCGTCCCCTGGCTCGGGAGATAGGTCGGATGCCGGTAGAACACGGGTTCGGCGGGGTTGAACATGGCGATATTTCCTTGACGTTCTGCGGATCGGAACGGCGCTTGCCCCTCACCCCGCCCTCTCCCCGCAAGCGGGGCGAGCGAGATGAGAGGGCACGGCAAGTCCCTTCTCCCCGCCTGCGGGGAGAAGGTGCCGGCAGGCGGATAAGGGGCAGAGGCCATGCCTCACCGGATCATGTAGACCTTCTTCACCGTCTCATGGACGGTGCATTCGCCCTTCCAGTCCTTCGGGAAGAACGCGGCGGTGTCGGGGGTGATCTCGATCACTTCGCCGCTCTCGTGCACATAGGTGCAGCGCCCTTCGAGGAAGTGGCAAAACTCGTCGCTGGTGACATGGCAGAACCATTTGCCGGGGGTGCAGATCCACAGGCCGCATTCGGACTGGCCGTTCGGACCCTTGTGGATGACCTTGCCGGAGGTGCGGCTTTCGCCCTCGATCATCGTGGGGATGATACCCCAGTCCTTGAGGTCGGTTTCTTCCAGCGGCTTGCGCATCAGCGGTGTCGCGGTCATGGGATTTTTCCTTTCAATGTCTATTGCGTCAGGCCAGCATGTAGATGTTGCGCATGGTCTCGATGACGGTGCATTCGCCGGTCCAGCCGCCAGGGAACATGACGACGGTGCCGGCTTCGACCTCGATCACCTCGCCTTCGTCCGAGCGATAGACTGCCCGTCCCGCCACGAAATGGCAGAATTCGTCGCGCGGGATCGACAGCCGCCAGCGGCCCGGCGTGCAGACCCAGATGCCGGATTCCGGCTGGTTGTTCGGCCCCTTGAAGACGAGCCGGCCGGAGGAATGCGATTGCCCCTCCTGGCTGTTCGGCTGGTCGCCCCAATCGACGAGGTCGGAAAAGGTGGTCGCATTGTAGATATGCGGCGCCGAAGAATTTGTCGTCTCAACCATTGTAGGCACCCGTCTTCACGAGTTCGTCGAGAATGCCGGCGGCCTTCTTCGGGCCGTTGCGGGCCTGCATATGAGCGCTGGTGGCGGCAAGGCGCGTCTTCATGGTCGGGTTGTTGACGCAGGCCTCCAACTTCGCTGCGAGGTCGGCATCCGTCCAGTCGTAGCGCGGCATCTTGAAGCCGTGGCCGGTTTCGTCGACGCGGGTCGCATTGTCGTGACCATCCCAGACATAGGGCATGATGATCGCCGGCTTGCCGAAATAGAGGCATTCCGTGAACGAGTTGTTGCCGCCGTGATGAATGGCCGCATCGACCTGCGGGATGACCGAGGGCTGCGGGAACCAGCTGTCGACGATGACGTTGCCCGGCAGGTTCTCATACTGGTCCTTGTAATCGCCGACATTGACCAGCGCCCGGTAGGGCAGCTTGCCGATGGTCGCGATCAGACGCTTGAGAAGATCCGTATCCCCTGCCCCCAGCGAGCCGAAGGAGATGTAAATCAGCGGCTTGTCGTTGTTCTCGGCGAAGGCCGGCACCTCATAGGGCTTCTCCTTGCGCACACAGCCTTCGAGATACTGGAACTGTTTCGGGTCGAGCGGATGCTCGCGGTCAAACTTCACGGCCTCCGGATAGAGCAGCAGGTTCATGAAGGGCGAGGCCTCGAAGAACTGGCCGATCGGATAGGCCGCCTCATTGTTTTCGCCAAGAAAGGCGTTGAAGTCGTCGTGGATCGGCTTGATGACGGCGTTGAAGTGATCGCGATAGGCGGCATGGCCCGCAAAATCCTTCTCGCCGCAACCGGAGAGATGCGGCGGGATCTTCGGATCCTCGATCTCGTTTTCCGAGCAGGAGATGATGCGCACCCAGGGCGTGCCATATTGCTTGATCGCCGGAAAGAGGATGACGTTGTCGACGCAGATCAGGTCCGGCTTGATCCTGGCCAGCACGGCCGGCAGGTCCTTCTGTGCCCATTTGGCGCTATCGACGATCGCCGTCCAGCAATCCTTCACATAGTTGTCGACCTGGTCGTAGGGCGATTTGCGGAAGTTCGGGATGTGGCCGTTGATGAAATCCTCCCAGAATTTCGCCATTTGCTCGGCCGGCATCGGCTCGGAAAGGTTCACCGCATGGGCCTCGAAACCGTAGCCCTCATAGACCGAGACGAAACCGGGATCGGAGAGGAAGACGGCCTTGTGGCCGAGCGCTTCGACGGCCTGGGCGATGCCGACGGAATTCAGCGCCGGGCCGAAGGCCGCTTCCGGGAAGAATGCGATGGTCTTGGACATGGTGTTTCCCTCTTTATTCTTGGAAGAGCCGGCATTTCGCCGGATCGATCTTGAGGCTCAGCGCATCGCCGATCTTCCAGTTGCCCGCCCCGCTGGCGGGAATGCGGACCTGAAGCGGCAACGCACTGGCGGCCGTCTTGACATGCAGCACCCGATCGAGGCCGTGATAGGCGATATCGACGACGGCGCCGGATACCGGCAGGTCTCCGGGCGGGCCGATGGTGATGTTTTCCGGGCGCACAGCCAGCGTTGCCGCCCCGGCACTGCCCGTTGCCTTGACCTGCAAGCCTTCCGCAGCGAACGCGCCATCCGCGCTGACATTGCCGTCGATGAAGTTCATGACGCCGATGAAATTGGCGACGAAGCGGTCGGCCGGGCGCTCGTAAACGTCTTCCGGTGCGCCGACCTGCAACAGGCGGCCATCCCTGAGGATCGCCATGCGGTCGGCCATGACCAGCGCTTCCTCCTGGTCGTGCGTGACGATGATGAAGGTGATGCCGGCCTCGTGCTGCATGCGCTTCAGTTCGAGCTGCATCTTTTCGCGCAGCTTCTTGTCGAGCGCACCCAGTGGCTCGTCGAGCAGCAGCACCTTCGGCCGCTTCACCAGCGCGCGGGCGAGCGCCACGCGCTGCTTCTGGCCGCCGGAGAGCTGTTCGGGCTTGCGATCGGCAAATTGCGTGAGGTCCGTCGTCGCCATGGTCTCGTCGACCCGGCGGCGTATCTCGGCCTTGTAGAGCCGCTCCATTTCGAGGCCGTAGGAGAGGTTCTGGCGCACCGTCATATGCGGAAACAGCGCATAGGATTGGAACATCAGGTTGAGCGGCCGCTTTTCCGGCGGCAGCGGGGAAATGTCCTTGCCTTCCAGCAGAATACGCCCCGTATTCAGGCTTTCGAAACCGGCGAGCATGCGCAGAAGCGTGGTCTTGCCACAGCCGGAGGGGCCGAGCAGCGCGAAGAACTCGTTCTCGCGGATATCGAGCGTCACATTGTCGACCGCCGTCACCGGGCCGAACGCCTTGCCGACGCCCTCGATGCGCAGGATCGGATTGCTGGATGCGTTCATGGGACCTGCTGTTCTCTGTTGAGCCATTGCGAGATCAGCAGCGCCGTCGCACTGACGCCCATGACGATGGTGGCGAGCGCATTGACCTCGGGCGTGATGCCGAAGCGGATCATCGAATAGATCTGCATGGGAAGGGTGATGGACGAGCGCCCAGCGCCCGCCGTGAAGAAGGCGATGATGAACTCGTCGACCGAGAGCGTGAAGGCAAGCAGCGCGCCCGCAACGATCGACGGCAGCAGCACCGGGAAGGTGACGCGCCAGAAGGTCGTCCAGCCCGACGCACCGAGATCACGCGAGGCCTCGACGATCGAAAAATCGAAATGTTTGAGCCGCGCACGCACCACCGAGCAGACGAAGGCGAGATCGAAGATGACATGGCTGATGACGATGGTGTGCAGGCCCATCGCCAGCCCGAGGCGCGAGAAGAAGGTGAGCAGCGCCACGGCCAGCACGATATCCGGAATGACCATCGGCGCGAAGGCGAGCGCTTCCAGCCCGTTGCTCTTGCGGCGCCGCGTCTCCATGCCGAGCGCCATGAGCGTGCCGAGCACGGTGGAGATGACGGTGGCGAAGATCGCGACGATGAGCGTGTTGCCGGCGGCGCGCAGAATGTCGGTGTTGGCGAGCAGCGCGCCATACCAGCGAATGGAGAAGCCGGACCAGGAGGTCGGCAGGCCGCTGTCGTTGAAGGAGAGCAGCACGAGCACGGCAATCGGCAGGTAGAGGAAACCGAAGACCAGAAGCAGCACGATGCGGCCCGGCAGCTTGCCGGAAAACGAGGCGTTCATTGCGTCGCCTCCCCTTTGCGCTCGCCGCTGGCATGCGCCGTGGCGCGGGCCTGCAGGAGGAGCAGCACGATCATGGTGAGGATCAGCGCCGCGCCGAGCGCGGCACCGAAGGGCCAGTCGTTCGCCGTGAGGAACTGGTCATAGACGAGGTTGCCGACCATCTGGAACCGCCCGCCGCCGAGCAGCGCCGGCGTCACGAAATTGCCGATGGAAAGCACGAAGACGAAGACGCCACCGGCCGCGACGCCCGGCAGAGTGAGCGGCAGCGTGACGCGCAGGAAAGTGCGCACCGGCCCGGCGCCGAGATCGCGTGAGGCTTCCATCAGCTCGGGGTTCAACCGCGACAGCGTGGAATAGATCGCGAGGATGACGAAGGGCAGATAGTTATAAACGAGGCCGGTGATGACGGCGCTCTCGGTATAGAGCATCGACAGCGGCTCGCCGGTGTAACCCAACCAGCGCAGCAGGTTGTTGATCAGGCCCTCGCGGTTCAAGAGCACGATCCAGGCATAGGTGCGGATCAGGTAATTGCTCCAGAAGGGCAGCACGGCGAAGAACAGCAGGATCGGCTGCGACATTTTCGGCGCACGGGAAATCGCGTAGGCAGCGGGATAGGCGATGAGGATAGCGACGACCGTCGCCGTCAGCGCGATGCGCGCGGAATTGAGAAAGATCTTCGCATAGAGCGGGTCGAGGACGCGGGCGAAATTCTCCAGCGTGAAGGTGTATTCCACCCCACCCCAGACGCCGCGCTGGAAGAAGGCATAGCTCAGCACCAGCGCGCAGGGCACCACCATGAAGGCGACGAGCCAGGCGACGCCGGGCGCGGCGAGCAGGTACGGTCTGGTGGCATTGAAGGACAAGGCTTCGCTCCCGCAATGCCGTCACGGCATCGCGCATGAATGGATTTCAGAGGAAAAATCGCCCGCGGCAGCGGGCGGCCTCCCGGCCGCCACGGGAAGGGCCACGCTCAGTTCGCGGCCTTGATCTCGCTCACGATGCGCGAATAGTCCTTCTGCGCCGTGCCGAGATCGCGCAGCAGCTCGTATTTCACGAGGTCCGCCGGCGCCATCGCCATGGTCGGGTACTGCTCGATCAACGCCTTGTCGAGGCTCTCCATCGCCGCCTTGTTCGGCACCTTGTAGAGGATGTTCTGCGCGGCCCAGGCGTGGTTCTTGGCATCGAGGATGAAGTTGATGAACTTCATCGCCGCTTCCTGCTTCTCCGAGCTTTTCATCACGACGATCGTGTCGATCCAGAGGTCGGAGCCTTCCTTCGGCACGACGAACTTGATGTCCTTGTTTTCGGTGATGCCGTAGTTGCACCAGCCGTCCCAGGCATGCACCAGCGACGCCTCGCCGGAGACGAGCTTGGAATAGAAGGTCGTGTCGTCATAGGCGAGCAGCGTCTTCTTCGCCTCGATGAGCAGGTTTTTCACCTCCTCGAGCTTGGCCGGGTCCTTCTCGTTGACGGAGAAACCCTTGGCGAGTTCTCCTGCGGCCATCAGCCAGCGGTCGGTCGCCAGCATCGTCGTCTTGCCCTTGATGGCATCGGCCGGCTGGAGCAGGTTCAGCCAGCTGTCCGGCGTGTCCTTGACGAGATCGGAGCGATAGCAAAGACCGGTCGTACCCCAGGTATAGGGGACAGAGAAGGTGTTGCCGGGATCGTAAGCGAGCGTCGTCGCTTCCGGGTAGAGATTGGCGAGATTCGGCACGGCGGCCTTGTCGATGGGTGCGGCGAGCCCCTGCCCGTTCAGGATTTCGGCGAAGGGCGAGGAGACGAAGACGACGTCGTAGCCCTTGCCGCCGCTCGCCATCAGCTTGCCCATGACCTCTTCGTTGGTGGCGTGGTTGACCACCTCGATTTCCAGTCCCGTCGCGGCCTTGAAGGTATCCGCGATATCGGGCGCCATGTAGCCGGCCCAGTTCGAGATGACGAGATCGGCGGCGGATGCCGTACCCGCCGCAAGGCATGCGGCAGCCAGCGCCGCGGCCGCGCAGGTCGCAGTCAGTCGGTTCTTCACGGTCACGGAAGACTCCCTTGTTTTACGTTGTTCCAACCTCTTCGACGGGCGCGCCGGTTCTCCGGTCTCATTCCCTGTCGGCTGGCAGTATTATTTAGAAAAAAAATACGTCAATAGGCCAAATGCATTTTTGTGGCCCGCGTATTTCCGGACTTGCGAAACCACGGCTCAAAGGGCAGCATGCACGGCAATGGAAGGCAAATGCAAAGAATGACCCCCGAGCCGAAACGCCCCAATTTCCGCCATGTCGAATTGGCGCAAAAAATACTGGATGTCGCCGGCGAGCGCGGCATGACACCCGGGGAGCGGCTGGCCGAGCAGGCGCTGGCTTCGCTCTGCAAAGTCTCGAGAACGCCGATCCGCAAGGCTTTGCAGATACTTGCCGAGCGCGAGATGGTGACGTCGGACACCGAGGGCGGCTATCTCCTGGCGGTCGATCCGGCCGCGATGGCACGCCTCGAAGACATCGCAGACGGTGACGGCGAAAGCGAAATCTATGCCGCGATCCTGCGCGATCTCTCAGCCGGTCGCATTGCCGAAAACCAGACCGTCGCCGCCCTCCAGCGGCGCTATGACGTGTCGCGCCAGACGGTACAAAATGCATTGATGAAACTGGCGGAGGAAAACCTCGCCGAACGCGGCGCCGGCCAGCAATGGCTGCTGAAACACTTCGCGATCAGCGGCGACGCGGCGGCGAAAAGCTACGAGTTCCGTCTCGCGACGGAGCCTTTGGCGCTGACCCTGCCGGATTTCAAGCGCGATATCCCGGCGATGACGGCGCTGCGCCAGTCCATGCTGATCCTGCGCGGCATGAACGAGACGAATTTCGACCGCAAGCTCTTCGACCGCACGGACTACGATTTCCACCTGCTGATCGCCCGCTCCTGCGGCAATCCCTTCATGGCGGAAGCGCTTGCCAACCACCATCGCCGCCGCCGCGCCAGTCCGCCGGCCGGCCACGTCAACGCTTACAGGCTGATGCAGTCGAACCTCGAACATATCCAGATCCTCGAGCAGATCGAGCGCGGCCAGATGGAGCTTGCCGCCGATCTAATGCGTGTGCATATACAGCTCTCCCAATCGCAGCGCCCCCGGCTCGCCGGCCGCGGCGTCCCCCCCGCCTTCAAGCTTGTCGTGCGTTAGTCGTCCATGGCGTCAGCAAAGACCATCGCCCTGTTCCCGGAAGCAAGCTATGGCGCGGCGCTGAACTGTGTCGGCATCGCCCAGGAATTGCGGCGCATGGGCCATCGCCCGGTCTTCATCTGTCATCCGGGCTTTTCCAGCGTCTTTGCCGAATACGGTTTTGCCGAGTATCAATTGACCGAGGCGGACGCCGCACCGACGGATTGGACCGATTTCATCGAACGCCACCAGGACGCCTTCCGCCAGACGCCGCTCGATCAGCTCGAAAGCTATGTCGGCCCGACCTGGGAGGCGATCGTTGACACCGCGATGCGGGTGGAGGAGCCGCTGCGCCAGCTTCTGGCCCGGCTGAAGCCGGATGCGATCGTGCTCGACAACGTCGTGATGTTCCCGGCCATCGCCAATGCCGGCGTGCCCTGGATCCGCGTCGTCTCCTGCGCCGAAACGGAAATTCCCGACGAGACCATCCCGCCCTATCTCTCCGGCTGCGGCGACAATGAACGCGAGGCTTGGACCATATTTGCCAGCCGCTACGAAAAGACCGTCGCCCCTGCCCACCGACGCTTTTCCGCCTTCCTGGCCGACTGCGGCCTCAAGGCTCCGGCTGCTCCGACATTCCTCGATCTCTCACCCTGGCTGAACCTGCTCCTGGCGCCCGAGATCATCCGCCATGCGCGCCGCGCGCCGCTCGATGCCCAGAACGTCGTCTTCCTCGATGGCTGCGTGCGTCACGAGGCGCCCTATACGCCGCCGCGTTTCGCCAGCCACAACGATGCCCCGCTCGTGCTTACGAGCTTCGGCTCGCTCGGCGCGATGGATGTGGCGATGACGAAGCGCATGATCGCCGTCTTCGCGACGCTGCCCTATCGCTTCCTCGTCAATGCCGGGCACTGGCGCGAGGATTATCGCGACGTGCCCGACAATGTCTTCATCGACAGCTGGTTCCCGCAGCCCTCGGTGGTTGAGCAGGCGAGCCTGTTCATCCATCACGGCGGCAACAATTCCTTCTGCGAGGCGCTCTATTACGGTGTGCCGTCGCTCGTCATGCCCTATTGCTGGGACGGTCACGACAATGCCGCCCGCGCCGCCGAAACCGGCGTCGGCCGGCGGCTCGACCGCTATGACTGGAGCGATGCCGACCTCACGGCCGCAATCGAAGGCCTGCTCGGCGATCAGGCCATGCACAAGCGCCTCAAGGCGAATGCGGTAAAAATGCACAAGGCCGCGGGCGTCGCCCGCGCTGCGGAGGAAATCGTCAGGGTGCTGAGCGAGGCCTCCATCCGAACCGAAGACAGGAAGGCGTGACCATCTCGTCATCGGCCGCACCTGGGTTTCGCCCCTCTGGAGCCGCATGTTAGAGGTGATCGAGCCCGCCCCACGGCGAAGGCGTTCGGACTATCTCGAGCAAGCAGATCATCTCCTTCGACAACGAGAGCCCTGGGGCTAGTATCAAGCCGGCCTGAGGCGGGCACCGCTTGCGGGTTGCGACGCCATGCGTTCTGGGCCATAAAACGCTCCCCACCTGTCGAAGGCCAGCCGTCATCAAGAGTGTTGCGGGCCGTGCGTGATCTCTCACGCCACGGCAAATCCCCCCGCGCTCCGGTTGGCCCCGGCATGGGTAACGACAATGCGGACCGACAAAAAGGAGAACGCATCATGGGACATCTTGGCACGGCCTGGCGCAAGCGCGACTACCATCGTCAATGGCTCTGGCGGGAAGCAAACCGCCTGTTCGATTTCTTCCAGAACCGGGCTTTCAACCCGCTCGGCGGCTTCCACGAGCTCGACGCTGAAGGACGGCCGCTCAACGCCGGCAATCCGATCCGCGGCATCCATTCCACCGCACGCATGGTGCATTGCTTTGCGATCGGCAGCCTGCTCGGCCGTCCGGGCTCGGACGACATCGTCGACCATGGCATGAAATACCTCTGGGAAAAGCATCGCGACGCCGAACGCGGCGGCTACCAATGGTCGCTCGACAATTCCGGCCTGCTCGATTCGAGCAAGCAGGGTTACGGCCACGCCTTCGTGCTTTTGGCCTCCTCCAGCGCCAAGCTCGCCGGCCATCCGGACGCCGACCGCATGATCGCCGACGTTACCGACGTGCTCGAAAACCGCTTCTGGGACGCCAAGCACGGTGCCATCGCCGAAGAGTTCGAGGCGGACTGGTCGCCGGTTCCCGGCTATCGCGGCCAGAATTCCAACATGCACCTGACCGAAGCCCTGATGGCCGCCTTCGAGGCGACCGGCGAGAAAAGCTATCTCGACAAGGCGGAAAGCATCGCCGACCTCGTCATCCGCCGCCGCGCGGGCGAGAACGGTTTCCGCGTGCCCGAGCATTTCGACGAGAACTGGGTGCTCGACAAGGACTATCGCGGCAACGAGATGTTCCGCCCCTCCGGCACCACGCCCGGCCACTGGCTGGAATGGGCCCGCCTCATTCTCCAGCTCTATGCGCTCGGCGGCAAGAAGCACGACTGGATGCCGGACGCGGCCAAGGCGCTCTTTTCGCAGTCCATCGCGCTCGGCTGGGACAAGGAGAAGGGCGGCTTCTTCTATACGCTCGACTGGGCCGACGAACCCGCCAAGCGCAACAAGCTGTGGTGGCCGATGGCCGAGGGCGTCGGTGCTGCTGCCTTCCTCGCCGAACATCTGCCGAGCGATTTCCACGAGATCTGGTACCGCAAGATCTGGGATGCCATTTCCCGCCATTTCCTCGATCAGGACCGCGGCGGCTGGCATGAGGAGCTGACGGAAGATCTCGTGCCGAGCTACACCCTTTTCGCCGGCAAGGGGGACATCTATCATGCTCTGCAGGCCTGCCTGATCCCGCTCTATCCGGCGACGGGCAGCCTGACCAAGGGCATCATCGAATCCGGCGGCCGCTAGGCCGCCTCTTTCTGCCGCAAGGCAGGCGGGAGAGACATGATCGACATACCGGAGCAGATCTCGACCGCCTGGATCGCCGCCGCATCGGTGGCGTTCCTGATCAAGCACTTCCTGGCGGATTTTCTGTTGCAAACCGACTGGATGGCGGCGGGCAAGGACCGGCCGAAAGGCTGGCTCCTGCCGCTTACCGCCCATGCCGGCGTGCATGGTGTTATGACGGCGGCGCTCTTTCTCGCCATCGCGCCGCCGCTGGCCTGGCTCGGGCTCGCCGACATGCTGATCCACGGCGCCATCGACCGCTTGAAGAGCCTTTCAACCCGCAGAAAGGCGCTGACACCGCGCCAGACAGCCTTTTGGTGGCTGTTCGGCCTTGACCAGAGCCTGCATCACCTTACGCATATCGGCCTTGCGATCGTGCTCGCAGCGGCCGGGTCCGCCGCTTAAGCCAGCGCTTCGCGCAGCAGAAGATCTGTCAGCGCAAACTGATCGGCAAACCAACGATCGGCGGCATGCCACATCAGCGGCGTCAGCTTGATATCGTGGCCGCCGCGCGCATCCGTCTCGACAAGCCCGGCATCGCGCGCCGCCTCGACGATCCGGCGCACATGGGTGCGTGACACGCCGGTCTGCGTTGCCAGCCGCTGATAGCCTGTCGTCACGACCGCGCCGTCATTCTCCTGCGCGCCGCGCAGAAGCAGCAGCATGATCATGTAGCCGCAGTCATGCGCGAAAAACGGCGCCAGCGGCAGATGCCGGCGGATAAGGCGGCTGATGTCGGGCAGATGCCCGAGCGTAGCACGGCGGATGCCCTTGTGCAGCGCCGCATCGGGCGATCCCTTCCGCCCTTCGGTGGGCGACAGGCCGAACGACGACAACGCATCCAGCAGAAGACCGAGCACCCTGGCATCGCGCGCAAGAAGCGCGTTGCTCGGCACGAGCAGGCGGACGCGCCGGTCGGACGCATGGGGCTGCTGGGAGAGAAAACCGTATTTGCGCAGGCACGAGACCTGCGCCTCGACACGGTTGCGGCTGGCGATGCCGAGGTCCGTCACCTCCCGCTGAAGCCGGCCGAGCGTCAGCCAGGTGGAGGACTGCGTGATGTCCTGCCCAGCATGCAGCGCGAGCACCGCGAGGTAACACAGAAACCGCCCCTCCTCGAGGATCAGCCGGTTGAAGAGGTGGTTTCCCTCATAAAGCGCCAGCTTGCCGGCAATCAGACTGTCGCGCGCCTCGGCAAAGCCCGGAGCGCTCAAGAACTGGTACGGCGGCACGCGAAACGCGACCGAGCAATCGTCGAATGTGACCTGATCCATGCCTGCCCCCCTATGCGAACCGGCGCGATGTTCCATTTCGGCGCGCCCGCGGGCCTGAATAGACCCATTATTTTCCATGGGGTTCGAGTGGGCGCGAACTGTCAATCGTGGCAATTGTCTGACAACGCGATATGAGACGTAGCGACAAAAGAATGATACGCAATGCCAAACCGCTCAAATTTCAACGCCTTGCGAATTTCCGGGAACCTTCGCCCGTCGCACCGACTTGAAAGGTGTATGCCCGCAGCCAACAATCGTGAGACGCAATGAGTCCTGCCGACAAGCTGCCGTCTAACTCCGTGACCGCACAGGCCGGTCCTGACCTGCGCCGCGCAAGCCAGCTCTTTGCCGAAACCCTCGACCCTGTGTTCCGCACGACCTTGCTGACACCGGAACGGCCGGACGATTTCCATGCGGACCTTTCCACCTATTTCATGGGACCGGCGCTGTTCTTCGTCGCCGACATGGCGGGCACGACCTACACGTTCTCGCGCGACATGCGCCGGATAGCCCGCACCGGGCTCGATCTGATTTTCGTGCAGGTGACGCTCGAAGGCAGCGACCTGCGCACCGTCAACGGCGAGACGATCCTGGTCGAGGCCGGCGACATCTCCCTCTTCGACCTGTCGCGTCCCATGCAATCGGAGACACAGCACTGCCGCAACCTCACGCTCGTCTTGCCGCGCCACATGCTATTCAGCAAGGACGTGCAGAACGATGCACTGCACGGTCTCGTACTGAAGCGCTCGACCAGCACGGCCCGGCTGATCGGCAGCCACCTGCGTGCGCTCTTCGAGGATCTCTCCGATATCACCCAGGCCGAAGCGCCGGCGATCGTCACCGCGACGGCAAACCTCGTCACTAACCTGATCGGGCCGCAGGTCAGCAATCGCAGCCAGTCCGCCCCTACCGTGCGCGGCGCCGTGATCATGGAGGTCCGCCGCTACATCGAGCAGAACATCGCCCAGCAGGACCTCGGTCCCGATCATCTGTGCAAGATGTTCGGTCTGTCGCGCGCCACGCTCTACCGGCTTTTCGAGCCGGTCGGCGGCGTGACCGACTATATCCGCACACGCCGTCTGCGCGCTGCCTTCGACCTGTTGACGAATGACGGCAAGCGTACCGTGGGCGAAGTTGCCTATGCCTGTGGTTTCCCTGATATTTCCGCGTTTTCCCGCGCATTCCGTCACCAGTTCGGCATGAGCCCGAGCGAAGTGCGCGATATGGGCGATCGCGGCCCTCTCGCGCTGACCGCCGCCCAACGGCAGACCGCCGCCTCCGTGCATGACTGGCTGCGTATCGTCGGATCCTTATAGCCATCTTGCCGTTTGACAGCTGACATCACATCAAACAATATGTGATCACATTTATCGAATGAACCAGCTGGAGATCGGGATGGAGAGGGCGAACCTGGAGGCGCGCGCCCGCGCGCTTGTCGAGGCGGAAGCTGAAGTTTTTCGCGCGAAGCGGCCGCGCTGTGAGGCGGCGCATGACGAGGCGACATCGGGCTTCTTCGACGGCGTGCCGCAGCATTGGATGCTCGACTGGCCCACCCCCTTCCCGCTCGTCGTCGATCAGGCAAGCGGCGTCGAGCTCGTGGATCTCGACGGCAACCGCATCGTCGATGTGTGCCTTGGCGATACCGGCGCCATGTTCGGCCATGGTCCTGCGCCGGTGCTGGAGGCGTTGAAGAACGCGGGCACGCGCGGCCTGACCACCATGCTGCCCTCCTCGGATGCCCAGATCGTCGGCCGCCTGCTGGTCGAGCGCTTCGGTCTGCCGCGCTGGCAGCTGGGGGCGACCGCGAGCGACGCCAATCGTTTCGCCATTCGCGTCGCCCGCGCCGTCACCGGCCGCGCCAAGCTGCTGGTCTTCGACGGCTGCTACCATGGCGCCGTGGACGACACGCTGGTCGATCTCGTCGACGGCAAGACCATTTCGCGCCGCAACCTGCTTGGCCAGGTGCGCGATCTCGGCGAACTCACCGTCTCCATTCCCTTCAATGACGAAGCCGCGCTGGAAAAGGCGCTTGCCGCACACGACATCGCCTGCGTGCTTGCCGAACCGGTCATGACCAATTGCGGCATGATCCCGCCCGCCCCCGGCTTCCACGATGCGCTGCGCCGCCTCACCCGCGCCGCCGGCACGCTGCTCCTGATCGACGAGACGCACACGATCTCCACCGGCCTTGGCGGCTATTCGATGGTGCATGGGCTGGAGCCCGACCTCGTCGTCATGGGCAAGCCGATCGGCGGTGGTGTGCCCGTCAGCGTCTGGGGCATGACCCAGGCGATTTCCGACAGGTTGCATGTCATCCGCCGCGAGCATAGCGGCCACGGCCATTCCGGCATCGGCACGACGCTCTCCGGCAGCGCGCTTCAGCTCGCTTGCCTGCGCGCCTGCCTTGAACATGTCATGACCGAAGACGCCTATCGCAAGATGCAGGCCAATGCCGACCGCATCGAGGCGGGCTTCAAGGCCGCGATTGCCGCTGCCGGCCTCGACTGGACCGTCTCGCGCGTCGGCGCGCGGCTGGAGGTCGTCTTCTCGCCCGTGCCGGTGACAAATGCAGCTGAAGCGCGTGCCGCAGCCTCCGATGTCATCGAGGCTGCCCTGCACCTTTCCATGCTCAACCTCGGCTATCTGCTGACGCCATTCCACAACATGGTGCTCGTCAGCCCTGCCCTTTCGGAGCAACAGGCCGACGGCCTCGTCGCTGCCTTCGCCACCGTCATCGGCCGCCTCGCGGAACGGAGGGCCGCCGCGTGAGCCGTGACCTCGCTAGCCGCCCGCCTGAGGCCGCCGACATTGCCGAAGCCGAGGCCTTCCTTGCCGCGCATCCAGAGATCACGTCTTTCGATCTCGTGCTGATCGATCTCAACGGCATCGCACGTGGAAAGATCATCCGGCGGCATGAACTGCTGCCGATCTTCCGCTCCGGCCGCCACCTGCCCGGCTCCATTCTCGGTCTCGACGTAACAGGCGAGGATGTCGAGGAAACCGGCCTCGTCTGGGCGGACGGCGATGCCGACCGCCGCGCCTGGCCGATACCGGGTTCGCTGGTTCCCCTGCCCTGGACGTCGCCATCGCGCGGCGAAGTCCGCCTCGCGCTCTTCGAGCTCGACGGCACGCCGATGGAGGCCGATCCGCGCCATGCGCTGGCACGCCGGGTGCAACTGCTGGAAGCCGAGGGTTTCCACCCGGTCCTCGCCTATGAGCTGGAATTCTACCTGCTGGATCGTGAGCGAACTGCCGATGGCAACTTCCAGCCGCTCCGCCTGCCGCTGTCGGGCGAGCGGCCGGATGGCATCCAGGTCTATGGCGTCACCGAACTCGACCGGCTGGAACCCTTCATCGACGCGGTCTATCGCGGCGCGGAAGCGCAGGGCCTGCCCGTCGAGACGATGATCTCGGAATATGCCCAGGGCCAGTTCGAACTGACGCTGCGCCACGGCAGTGCGCTGCGCGCCGCTGACGATCTCGCCATGCTGAAGCGTCTTATCCGGGCGCTTGCAGTGCGCCACGGAATGATGGCCTGCTTCATGGCCAAGCCCTTTGCCGGACGCGCCGGCTCCGGCATGCATGTCCATGCGAGCCTTGCCGATGCCGACGGCAACAATCTCTTCGCAGACCAAGGCGAGACGCTGTCGCCCCTGCTGAAACACGCCGTCGCCGGCCTGCTCGAAACGATGCACGAATCCATGCTCGTCTTCGCGCCCCACTTCAATTCCTGGCGCCGCTTCTCCGCGCAGAGCTACGCGCCGACCACGCCGACCTGGGGCACCAACAACCGCAGCGTCGCCGTGCGCATCCCCGCCGGCTCGCCTGCCGGCCGCCATCTCGAACAGCGCGCCGCCGGCATCGATTCCAACCCCTATCTCGTCGGCGCGACCGTGCTGGCCGGCATGCGCAAGGGGCTTCTTGCCAAGGCCGATCCCGGCCCGGAAACCACGGCCTATGCCGAAGCCTCGGGCGACGAACTGCCGCCGGACTGGCGCGGTGCCATCGATACGGCAACCCGCTCCGCTTTCCTCAAGGAGGCGCTCGGCGAGAAGTTGCATCACGTCTTCCTCGCCCTCAAGCGTGCCGAATACCGCCGCTTCGCCAGCGAAGTGACCGCGCTGGAACGCGCGCTCTACGGCGAGATCGTCTGACCATGAAAACCTTCTACACCGCCGATCACCACCTGCATCACAGCGGCATGGAGCTCTCCTTCGGCCGCATCGTCGAAACCTTCGAAAAGCCGGTGCGCGCCGAAATCGTGCTGAAACGCGTGCAGGATGTCGGCCTCGGCCCCGTGCTGGAGCCGGCGCCTTACGACCGCGCCGCTATCGAGCGCATCCACACGCCGGACTACCTGGACTTCCTGGAAAACGTCTTCGCCGAATGGCGCGCCGCCGGACGCGACGGCGAAGTGTGGCCCTACAGCTGGCGCCATCGCTCCATGCCGATGATCGATACCCCACCCTCCGGCCTCGACGCGCGCCTGTCCTACTATTCCTTCGACATGGCCGGCTCGATCACCGAGACGACGTGGCAGGCCGCCAAGCGCGCTGCAGATACCGCCCTTGCCGGGGCCGATACGGTGCTTTCAGGCGAACGCGCCGCGTTCTCGCTCTGCCGTCCGCCGGGCCATCACGCGGGCCGCGATTTCTTCGGCGGCTATTGCTACCTGAACAATGCCGCCATCGCCGCCCAGCGCTTCCTCGATAACGGCCACGACCGCGTCGCGATCTTCGACGTCGACTACCACCACGGCAATGGCACACAGGAGATCTTCTACGACCGCGACGACGTGCTCTTGGCGAGCTTGCACGGCGATCCGGATTTCGAGTTTCCCTTCCATCTCGGCTATGCCCGCGAACGCGGCGCCGGCAAGGGCGAAGGCTATAACCTCAACTACCCCCTGCCATCAGGCACGCCCTGGAGCGAATGGGAGGCCGCCTTCGAGGATGCGCATGAAAAGATCCGCGCCTACGCCCCGACCGCCCTCGTCATCTCGCTCGGCGTCGATACGTTCAAGGACGACCCGATCTCCCAGTTCAAACTGGAGAGTGAGCACTTCCTGACGATCGGCCGCCGCATCGCCGATTTCGGCCTGCCGACGCTCTTCGTGATGGAAGGCGGCTACGCCGTCGACGCACTGGGCGTCAACGCGGTGAATGTGCTGCAGGGGTTTGAGGGCGCCTGAGGCGCTCTCAAACGTCCTTGAGCAGATTGTTGCGTGACAGGTTCTTCACGTCGCGCTCGCCGCAGAGCGCCATCGTGACGTCGAGTTCCTTGCGGATGATCTCCAGCGTGCGGCGCACGCCCGCCTTGCCGCCGGCGCCGAGGCCGTAGAGGAAGGGACGGCCGATATAGGTGCCCTTGGCGCCGTAGCACAGTGCCTTCAGCACGTCCTGGCCGGAGCGGATGCCACCATCGAGATGGACTTCCATCTGGTCGCCGACGGCATCGACGATGCGCGGCAGCATGCTGATCGAGGAGGCGGCACCGTCGAGCTGGCGGCCGCCATGGTTGGAGACGATGATCGCGTCCGCGCCGCTGCCGAGCGACATGCGTGCGTCCTCTTCGTCGAGGATGCCCTTGAGGATCAGCTTGCCGCCCCAGCGCTCACGGATCCACTCGATATCCTTCCAGGAGAGCTGCGGATCGAACTGTTCCGAGGTCCAGGAGGAGAGCGATGAAAGGTCGCCGACCCCCTTGGCGTGGCCGACGATGTTGCCGAAGGTGCGGCGCTTGGTGCCGAGCATGTCGAGGCACCAGAAGGGCCGCGTCGCCATCTGCCAGAGATGTTTCGGCGTGAAGCGCGGCGGAGCGGACAGGCCGTTGCGCAGGTCCTTGTGGCGCTGACCGAGGATTTGCAGGTCGAGCGTCAGCACCAGAGCGGAGCAGCCGGCAGCCTTGGCGCGATCGATGAGGTTCAGCACGAAATCCCGGTCCTGCATCACATAGAGCTGGAACCAGAACGGCTTTGATGTAACCGAGCGTACATCCTCAATCGAGCAGATGCTCATCGTCGAGAGCGTGAAGGGCACGCCGAACTCCTCGGCCGCCTGGGCGGCCAGCATTTCACCATCGGCATGCTGCATGCCGGTGAAGCCGGTCGGGGCAATGGCGACGGGCATGGAGACGTTCTCGCCGATCATCTCGCTGGCGAGCGACCGGTTGGTCATGTCGACGAGCACGCGCTGACGCAGCTTGATCTTGTGGAAGTCCTCTTCGTTGGCGCGGTAGGTCCCCTCGGTCCAGGCGCCTGAATCCGCGTATTCGAAGAACATCTTTGGCACACGACGACGTGCTTGTTCCTTGAGGTCTGCGATCGTCAGGGCCTGCTCTACGCTCATCTCGTCCTCACACGTCGGGCCGCGGCCACGACATTCCGTCCATCGGGATGGTCAATCTTTAAGAGCAGGATGGAGACGCGGCAAGGGCTCGCGGGCACAATCGAATGTAAATGAACTATTTATCAATAAAATACTCCACTCGGAGCGAAACGAACCATATGGAAACAAAAACGCCCTCCCGGCAGAACCGGAAGGGCGCGGAACGATCCTGCGATCGCGCTTACTTGGTGGCGTAGAACTTCGCCATGTCGGGCAGACGCTTGGTGCGGATGCTGGAGGCCTTGCCGGCGGTGCGGAAGGCCTCGAAACGTTCGCGGCAGACTTCCTGCATGCGGGCGGTCGCCGGCTTCAGGTAGGTGCGCGGGTCGAAATTGTCCGGCTTCTCCTTGAAGTTCTTGCGGATAGTACCGGTCATGGCGAGACGCAGGTCGGTATCGATATTGACCTTGCGCACGCCGAGCGGGATCGCCTTCTGGATTTCGGCGACCGGAACGCCCCAGGTCTGCTTCATCTCGCCGCCATAGGCGGTGAAAAGATCCTGCAGGTCCTGCGGAACCGACGACGAACCATGCATGACGAGGTGGGTGTTCGGCAGCTTGGCGTGGATCTTGGCGATCGTCTCGATCGACAGGATGTCGCCATCGGGGGCGCGGGTGAACTTGTAGGCGCCGTGGCTGGTGCCGATGGCGACGGCAAGTGCATCGACCCCGGTCTTGGAGACGAAGTCGAGCGCCTGGTCCGGGTCGGTCAGCAGTTCGTCGCGCGTCAGCTTGCCTTCGAAGCCGTGGCCGTCCTCCTTTTCGCCGGCGCCCGTTTCCAGGTTGCCGAGACAGCCAAGTTCACCTTCAACCGAAACGCCCGCCGCATGCGCGATCTTCACGACTTCCGCCGTGACGTCGACATTGTATTCGTAGCTGGCGATCGACTTGCCGTCTGCGAGCAGCGAGCCGTCCATCATGACGGAGGTGAAGCCGTTGGTGATGGCCGAGATGCAGGTGGACGGCTGGTCGCCGTGGTCGAGATGCAGGCAGACCGGGATGTGCGGATATTCTTCGGCCGCACCCAGGATGAGGTGACGCAGGAACGCATCGCCCGCATAGGAGCGCGCACCGCGGCTTGCCTGCAGGATCACCGGGGAGTCCGTCGCATCCGCAGCGCGCATGACCGCCTGGACATATTCCAGGTTGTTTACGTTGAATGCCGGCAGTGCGTAGTCGTTTTCCGCTGCGTGGTCGAGCAATTGCCGCATGGTGATCAATGCCATTCCTGTCCTCCTTTAGGATGCTGATTTCACGGGTGGCGGCACTATTCACAGAACGCTCCGCCATATGCAACAGGCCTGAAAGACCGGATTGTAAGCCAAATCGATTAAATGGCGCAGCGGAAATAAATTTCTCGTGGACAGGGTAAAAATCCGGCCCGTTCACACAGGCCGGATTTCAAAAATACATTCCGATTCAGATAAATAGGACAAATCTTATCGCCGCCGTAAAACCATCAACGGCCGGACGAAAGACTTATTCCGCGTCGTCGGCTTCCGGCGGCTGGAAACTGCCCCGCTCGCCCGAGATGATCTCGCGCTTGCCGACATGGTTGGCCGGGCCGACGAGACCTTCCTTCTCCATGCGCTCGACCAGGGACGCGGCCCGGTTGTAGCCAACGGCGAGACGGCGCTGGATATAGGAGGTCGAGCACTTGCGATCACGCAACACGACCTTGACGGCCTTCTCGTAGAGATCGTCGCCGTCTTCGGCCGCGATATCGCCCTTGTCG
The DNA here is from genome assembly GCF_057798995.1 of Shinella sp. 20P9.1.1. NCBI lineage: Bacteria > Pseudomonadati > Pseudomonadota > Alphaproteobacteria > Hyphomicrobiales > Rhizobiaceae > Shinella > Shinella sp. 20P9.1.1. Next base: position 310,703 of record NZ_JBYOLC010000001.1, on the reverse strand, counting down.
AACACGGCACCGCCGGCCGCCGGCTTTTCGTCTTCCTCTTCCTCCTCGTCGGCCGTCACCGTCTCCAGATATTCCGGACGGCCCTGGGCCTTGAGGTGCAGCACGACCTTCTCGACTTCCTCGTCGGAAACGAAGGGACCATGGACGCGCGAAATGCGCCCGCCGCCGGCCATATGCAGCATGTCGCCCTGGCCGAGCAGCTGTTCGGCACCCTGCTCACCGAGGATAGTGCGGCTGTCGATCTTCGACGTCACCTGGAAGGAGATACGGGTGGGGAAGTTCGCCTTGATCGTGCCGGTGATGACGTCGACGGACGGACGCTGCGTCGCCATGATCAGGTGGATACCGGCCGCACGGGCCATCTGGGCGAGACGCTGGATCGCGCCTTCGATCTCCTTGCCGGCGACCATCATCAGGTCGGCCATCTCGTCGACGATGACGACGATGTAAGGCATCGGCTCGAGCGAGAGTTCCTGCTCCTCGTTGATCGCCTCGCCGGTTCCCTTGTCGAAACCGGTCTGCACGCTGATCGAGATCGTCTCGCCCTTGTCGCGGGCGGCGGCAACACGCGTGTTGTAGCCGTCGATATTGCGCACGCCGAGGCGTGACATCTTGCGGTAACGGTCTTCCATCTCGCGCACCGCCCATTTCAGCGCCATGACGGCCTTCTTCGGGTCGGTGACGACGGGGGTCAGAAGGTGCGGGATGCCGTCATAGATCGACAGCTCCAGCATCTTGGGATCGACCATGATCAGGCGGCACTCTTCCGGACGGAAGCGATAGAGCAGCGAGAGGATCATCGTGTTGATGGCGACGGACTTGCCCGAACCGGTGGTGCCGGCGACGAGCAGGTGCGGCATCTTGGCGAGTTCCGCGATGACGGGTTCGCCACCGATGGTCTTGCCCAGGCACAGCGGCAGCTTGAAGCCGGTGCGTGCGAAATCCTGGCTCTCGATCATCTCGCGGAAATAGACCGTCTCGCGTGTCTGGTTCGGCAGTTCGATGCCGATGACGTTGCGGCCGGGCACGACCGCCACGCGGGCCGAAAGCGCCGACATGGAGCGGGCGATATCGTCGGCAAGGCCGATGACGCGGGAGGATTTCACACCCGGTGCGGGCTCGAATTCATAGAGCGTGACGACCGGCCCCGGACGGACATGGATGATCTCGCCGCGGACGCCGAAATCTTCCAGAACGCTTTCGAGCAGGCCGGCATTCTGTTCCAGCTGCTCCTGCGTCAGCACGAAGCCGACGGTGCGCGGCGGTTCCTGCAGGAGGTCGCGCGGCGGGTACTCATAGGTATCGCCGGCCGGCGTCGCCATGGTGACCTGGAACGGCTTGGCGCGGGAGAGCACCGAGGACGGCATTTCGCGGGCGGGCTCGGCAATCGTAACCGGGGAAACGGCAACAGCGGGCGCCGGCTTGAATTCGAAAACCGGCAGGACGACTTCGGCGACCGGTTCGACGACGGGCGTCGGGACAGTTGCGACCGGCTCGACCTTCGCCTCCGGCACGATGACGGCAGGCTCGGCGATGATGGTGCGGGCCGTTGTCGGGCGGCATTCGACGACGCGGAAGAGCGATGCGATGGAGGACGGCTCTGCGCGCGCCTCGGCGACCGGCATGGGCGCGGGCGGGACGACGACCGGCGCCGGCGTCGGCAGCGGCATGCGCACGACGGTGGCAACCACGGCCGGGTTTACCCGGACTTCGGCAGCATCCTCATCGGGAACAAACGTTTCCCAGAAGGCATGGTCCGAGAGATGGGCAAAGCGGGCGATGGCAGCGCGTGCATCCGCCTTCACAAAGGGCTTTGCCGCGGCAATGTCGGGCGCGGCCATGCGCGGGACAATGGGCGCGCTCGGCTTGAACACCACGGCGGCCTCGGCGGGCGTGCCGGTCGTGCCGGCATCGACCACGGCCTGAACGAGCGGCGGGGCGGGTTCGGTCGGTGCGGGGGCAGCGGCAGCGGCTTCCGCCTGCTGCTCTTCGAAGCGGCGGCGGCGGTCCTCAAGAGCCTCGCGCAGGCGCTGAAGCAGTTCTGCCTGGCTGAGCTGCGGCGTCAGGATGGGCTGGGCGGCCTGAACCGGCTGCTCGACCGTTTCAGTGGCCGGCTGGACCTGCTGGGCCTCTTCGGCAGCGGCTTCCTCGATCTTCGCCGCGACCTTGTCGGGCGTGCGGGTAAAACGCACGTTCGGGGCCATGTAGAAATGGCTCTCCCAGCTGCCATCAGAAAACTGGCCGGGATCGTAGCTGCGCAGCGCCGGCGAGCGGAACCGCGGATGATAGGCTTCATCGTTCGCCACCGGCTCATTTGCGGCGTGCCAATCCTCTATTTCCGGTGCCATCTCCGGCAAGGCGTTGTTTTCATAGGAAGAGTACGCCGATTGCTCGTCGTTCTGCTCTTCGGATTCGAGGACGGGATAGAAGTTTGTTCTGGAAATACGCATGAACCTGCACACTCGACGATCATTGCCGATAGGGATGCGTAGATGGTTAGGAAATGAAGGTTAACAATGTCTTTGGAACGGACGGAAATCGTGTTGCCGATCCCGTTTCATTCCACCCGTCTGCCCTCGCTGTCGAAGAGATGAAGCCTGTCCTGCGGCAGGTCGACGCGCACGACAGGGCCGGGATTCAGCATCCGTCTGTCCTGCGAAAAAATTTTCATCGGAATGCCTTGGATCGTCACATGCATGATGATGCCGAAGCCCGTCGGCTCGATGAGGTCGACCCCGGCCTCCAGCGCACCGTTGTCGGCGAGAATCACATGTTCAGGACGGATGCCGAGCGTCGCCGCAGACCCTGATTCGAGACCTGCACGCTTGCGGATGGGAAGCGTCGTGCCGTTCGGGAGTCTCAGATCGGCATGGTCGCCCGAGACGAGATAGCGCCCCTCGAAGAAGTTCATGCCGGGGGAACCGATGAAGCCCGCGACGAAAAGGTTCGCCGGACGGTCGTAGAGGTCGAGCGGCGAGCCGACCTGCTGGACGATGCCGCCATGCATGGCGACGATCCGGTCCGCCAACGTCATCGCCTCGATCTGGTCGTGCGTGACGTAGATGGAGGTCGCGCGAAGATCGCCATGCAGCTTCTTGATTTCGGCGCGCATCTGCTCGCGCAGGCGGGCATCGAGGTTGGACAGCGGCTCGTCGAAGAGGAAGGCCTTCGGCTGGCGCACGATGGCGCGGCCCATGGCGACACGCTGGCGCTGGCCGCCGGAAAGCGCCTTCGGGCGACGTTCCAGGAGCGGTTCCAGGCCGAGCTTGGCGGCCGCCCCGCCGACGGCGCTGGCGATCTTCTCCTTGGTGGAGCGGCGCAGGCGCAGGCTGTAGCTCATATTGTCGGCGACGCTCATATGCGGATAGAGCGCGTAGGACTGAAACACCATGGCGATATCGCGGTCTTTTGGCGCGAGATCGTTGACGCGTTTGCCGTCGATGCGGATGTCGCCGGACGTGACGTCCTCCAGCCCTGCGATCATGCGCAGCAGCGTGGACTTGCCGCAACCGGAGGGACCGACCAGCACGATAAACTCGCCGTCGCGGATGGTGAGATCGACGCCGTGCAGGACGGGGAAGGCGCCGAAGCTTTTGCGGATGCCTTGGATATCGATGGAAGCCATGGGAAGCCCTTTCAGCCTTTGACCGCGCCGGCCGTCAGGCCCTGCACGAGATAGCGCTGGATGAGGAGGAAGAAGAGGCAGGCCGGGATGAGCGCGAGCACGCCCGCTGCCATCATCTGCCCGAAATCGACCGAGAATTTCGAAACGAAGGTGAGGAGGCCGACCGGGAAGGTGGCCGCGTCGTTGCCGGAGATCAGCATCAGCGCGAAGAGCAGTTCGCTCCAGGCGGCAGTGAAGACGAAGCCGAGGGTCGCGGCGATGCCGGGCAGCGTCAGCGGCAGGATGATCTGGCGGAAGGCGACGAACTGCGTCGCCCCATCGATCATCGCCGCCTCCTCCAGATCCTTCGGAATGCCGTCGAAGAAGGACTGCATGAGGAAGGTGGCGAAGGGCACGTTAAAGGCGGTGTAGACGAGGACGAGGCCGGTGAGGCTGTTCGTCAAGCCGAGCGGCGAGAGCATCTTGAAGATCGGCGCGACCAGCATGACCAGCGGAAACATCTGCGTGATCAGCATCAGCGCGACGATCCAGTATTTTGCCCGGAACTGGAAGCGCGACAGCGCATAGCCGGCAAGCGAGGCGAGGATCGTCACCGTCACCGCCGTGGAGCCGGCGACGATGAGGCTGTTCTTGAAGAAGGTCGGGAAGGCGCTGTGCGCGATGACGAAGGCATAGTGCTCGAACGTCGTGCGCGACGGCCACATCCGCACGCCCTCGCTGTAGAGCAGGTCGTTCGGCGTCACGGACACCTTCAGGAGCCAGAACAGCGGGAAGAGTGCGAAGACGATATAGGCGAGGATCGCCAGGCGATGCAGGATGGTGAGGACGGGTTTGCTTCTCATGGCATCACCCCTTGTTGAGCAGCGTCTGCCGCAGCAGCACGATCAGCAGCGAATAGACGAGCAGGAGCACGAGCAACACGAGGGCGATCGCCGAGGCATAGCCGAAATCGAGCCGCTTGAAGGCCTGCGTGAAGATGTAGCTCGCGACGATCTGGGTGCGGTCCGCCGGCCCGCCATTGGTCATGACGATGATGAGGTCGGCGAAATTGGAAATCCAGACGGTGCGTAGCAGGATGGTGATGGCGATGGTCGGCGCCAGGAACGGTAGCGTGATCGACATAAAACGCTGCACCGGCCCTGCACCATCGATGCTCGCCGCCTCATAGAGGTCACGCGGGATCGCCTGAAGCGCAGCGAGCAACGTGATGGCGAAGAAGGGAATGCCCCACCAGACATTGGCGGCGATCGGTCCCCACATGGCAAGCTGCGGGTCGGACAGGATGTTATTCGGCGCATCGAGCAGGCCGAGCGCGTAAAGCCAGTGCGGCAGCGGGCCGATGACGGGATTGAACAGCCAGGCCCAGTTGAGGCCGGCGAGGAAGCTCGGCACCGCCCAGGGCAGGAAGACCAGCGCCTGCGCCAGACCGCGTCCGGCGAAGGGCTTGTCCAGGAGTAGTGCGAGGATGAGACCGAAGATGAACTGCAGGAAGACCGACGCGCCGGTCCACCAGAGCGTATTGCGCAACGCGCGGAAGAAGGCCTGATCCTGTCCGAGCGCGCGGAAATGATCCAGCCCGATGAAACCGCCCGAGAACGGGTTCAACAGCTGGATATCGCGAAAGGCATAGGAAATGCCGAGCGCCAGCGGCACCAGCATGATGCCGACGACAAGGATCAGCGCTGGCGCGCTATAGAGATACGGTTCCGACGCGTCGGCGATCCGCTTTCGAAGCGGCTTTGCGGCGTGCGAATGGGCGGCAAGGGTCATCGTCTCGCTTCCGTTAGGTGGCGGGGCGTTTCAAGAACGTGAATGTCTCCGGGCGGAGCCTCGTATCTCCGCCCGGAGGTTCCTCAGGCCTATTTCTTGGCGAGGAACTTCTGCTGTGCCTTGGTCAGGTAATCGGCCCACTGGTTGGCCAATTCCTCGGGGGTGATGTCGCCGAGAAGAGCCTCCTGCGAGGTCTTGATGACGAGCGAATCCTTGAAGAAGGCGAACTCTTCGAGATGCGTCGGCATGACGGTCGGCACGGCATCCTTGTCTTCAAGCTCGGCGAACCAGCCCTTGAACTGTTCGCTGGCATAGAAGGGGTCCTTCTCGGCGGACATATGGACCGGCAATGCGCCGGTGCGCTTGTTCCACTCGATATTGCCCTCCGGGCCTTCAAGCGTTTCGATCAGCTTCCAGGAAAGGTCCTTGTTGGCACTGGAGGCGAACATCGACCAGCCGGCGAAACCGATCGTCGGGAAGGTCTTGCCATCAGGCCCTTTCGGCATGGTCATGATGCCGTAGTCTTCCGCCTTCATGCGCTCGGCAATGGCGATGAGCGCATCCGGATCCTGATCGAGGAAGGCGCAGGTACCGGAATAGAAGCCGGCGACGATCTCGTTGAAGCCCCAGTTGACGCTGTCCTTCGGCGCATAACCGTTCTTGTAGAGGTCGATCACCCAGGTCAGGCCTTTCACCCAGCCTTCGCTGTTGAAGGTGGAGGTGCCGTCTTCGTTGAAGAACGTATTGGAGCCGGCCATGGAGGCGCCGAACATCACCCAGCCGTTCAGGCCGCCCGGACCGCCACGCAGGCAGTAGCCGTACTTGCCCGGAAGGGCCGAGACCTTCTTGGAGGCCTCCGCAAATTCGTCCATCGTCTTCGGCGGCTCGGAAACACCGGCCTCCGCAAGCAGCTTCTTGTTGTAGAACATGGCGCGCAGATAGAAGCCGTAGGGCAGCATGTAGGCCGTGTCCTTGATATCACGGCCGAGCTCCAGTGCACGCGGCGTCAGGCCGGCTGTGTACTCCCATTTGGCGAGATAAGGCTCGAGGCTTTCGAGCATGCCGTTATTGGCATAGAGCGACAGCCAGGTATCGGGCATTTCCACGACATCAGGCACTTCACCGGCCGAGACCATGGTAGCGAACTTCTGGAACGCCTCACCCCAGGGCAGCGAGATGATCTCGACCTTGGTGCCGGGGTTTGCTGCCTCGAATTTGCCAACGATGGATTTCAGCGTCTCGGTGCGCTCGGGGCTGGTGATCACCTCGACGAGCTTCAGCGTCGTGTCGGCCAGCGCACTCGTCGCCATCAAGGCGGTGAGCAGAGCTGCGGTCAAAAGTCTCTTCATGGTCGTTCCCTCTTTTCTCTTTGCTTTGGATTTTGACGTCAGGCTTCGGTCGCGGCTGTCATCGCCGCTTCCAGATCACTCCATAGGGCCTCAGTTCCCTCCAGGCCGATATGAAGACGCACGGACCGCGCGTGGATGCCGAAGGCATGCGCGGAATTGGGTTGGGCCTTCTGCTCCAGCACGACCTCGCCGGGCACGATCAGGCTCTCGTGCCCGCCCCAGGAGACGCCGAGCTTGAAAAGCTTGAGATGGTCGGAGAAGGCCCTGATATCGACGCCCTCGCGGAAGATGAAGGAGAACAGGCCGGAGGTGCCGGTCAGGCCCGGCGGCAGGCGGTTGGCGAGCGCGGGATGGCAGACCGTCTCGACGATATCGAGCGCCTGCAGCCGCTTGGCGATCTCCAGCCCCGCCGCCTCATGCGCCTTCATGCGGATTGGCAGGGTGCGCATGCCGCGGATCAACAGCCAGGCATCAAAGGGCGAGAGCTTGCCGCCGAGATAGGGATAGGCCTCCGAGCGGATGCGGCCGATCAGCTCCTTCGAACCGGTGACGATACCCGCGACCACGTCGCTGTGCCCGCCGAGATATTTCGACGCCGAATGCAGCGCGAGATCGACGCCGAGCGACAGCGGCTTCTGGAAGATCGGACTTGCCCAGCTGTTGTCGATGACGCTGATGGCGCCGTGCCGCTTGGCAATCGCGGCGAGCGCACCCACGTCATGCGCCTCCATCACCCAGCTCGTCGGGCTTTCGAGATAGAGCAGCTTGGCGCCGGGCATGGCCTTGTCCATGGCCTCCTCGTCGCGCCCGTCGACATAGGTCACCTCGATCTTCATGCGCTTCAGATGCGTGCCGAACAGGCGGAAGGCATCCGGATAACAATGGCGCACGGCGACGATGCGGTCGCCGGGCTCGACGAAGGAGAGCACTGTGGACGAGATCGCCGCCATGCCGCTGGCAAAGCCCAGCGCATCCTCGCCGCCTTCGAGCTTCGCCAGCATCTCCTCGAAGGCGCGCACCGTCGGGTTGAGGCCGCGCGTATAGATCGGGCGCACGATCTCGCCGCGATAGGCCGAGACCATCTCGTCATAGCTGCCGAAGGTGAAGAGCGACGTCTGCACGATCGGCGGCACCACGGACTCGAAGGCATTCGCCTCGTCATGGGCGACGATGAGCGAGGCAAGCTCGAACGGATCGGCTCCGTTGGTCATTTGGACATTTCCTTGATGTCTTCCTCGACGACTTCGAGGATTTTTAGAGTTTCGATGCGCGCGGTCTCGGGATCCTGCGCGGCAATCGCATTGAAGAGCGTGCGGTGGAACGGGAAGGAGCGGCGGGCGAAATCCTGCCGGTCGAAAGGCTCTTCCCAGAAGCGCTCGAAAGCGTCCCGCATCTGTTCGAGAAGCTGCTTGAACAACGGGTTGTGCGTGGCGTCGTAGATGGCTAGGTGGAAGGCCAGGTCCTCGGGGCCGGAGGTGCCCTTGGCGATATGCACGCGCTCCATCTCGTTGAGCTTTTCCTCGATGATGACGAGGTCCTCGGCCGTGCGGCGCCGCGCTGCCACCATGTTGGCCTCGCATTCGAGCCCACGGCGAACCTCCAGCGTCTGGAGGAGGATATCGCGCAGATGCGCCGCATCGAAGGAGAGCGGCATGTGCACGGTCGCCGTGGTGATCGGCTTCAGGAGGTAGGTGCCGCTGCCCTTGCGGCTTTCGATGACGCCGAGCGCCTGGAAATGGCGGATCGCCTCGCGGATCGTCGAGCGGCCGACCACCAGCGCCGCCATCAGCTCACGTTCGGCCGGCAACCGGTCACCCGCCTTGAGGCTGGCGCGGTCGATGTAGGAGGCCAATGCCTCCGTCACCTGCCGCGCACGGTCGATGGGCGGCAAAGGCGCGATCGTCGGCCTGCTGTTCGGTTCTGATGGCATGACGCCAATTTCCCTGTTGCGTGTCAGCTTCTCAAATTGGTCTGACATCTTAGCATTATGCGGCGAACTCCTCCTGTCAAGAGGTTAATCATCCGTAAGCAGATCGATCATCCATGAACGAACAAAGGGCCGATCCTTTCGGACCGGCCCTTGTTGAAATTCGCGGGGAAAGCGGGAGATCAGGCGACCTTCGGGATCTCGAAGCCGAGGGTCCATTTGTCGCCGAGCAGCCGATCGTATTCCGGCGGGTCGAACCGCTCGAAGCCGCCGCCCGGATAGAGCGTCAACTCGCCGAGCTTGATCCAGCCGTCGGCGGCATAGAGGTCGATCCGCAGGAAATCGAAGCCTTTGCCGATCGTCTGCGCGATGCGCATCATCTCGTCGAAGCGCGCCGGCTTCGGCACCTCGCCCGGATAGGGCGTCAGGTAATCGGGATCATGGAACGGCAGGCGCTGCCAATCCGGCGTGTAATGGCAGGCATAGCCCTTGCCGTCCACGCGCAGGTTCACCTCGACATGCGAGACGACGCCGTCGAAGGTGAAGAAACGGTAATCCCACGGTACGCCGCCATCGACCACCAGCATCGCCTCGATGAGGACCTGCGGCTTGACCTGGCTATAGGCCCATTCGCGATTGTAATGCGCATGATCGAGCGCAAGCCAGGCCGGCACCGGATTGTCTTCGAGCAGCCGGCCTATGTCCTCCTGCGTGTAGAGGAAGCGGCCCTGTGCGCTGGCATGGGTCGGCTTCACCACGGCCGGCAGCGGCACCGTCGACCAGTCCACCGTCGAAAGGTCCGTTCCGACCCAATAGGTCGGCGTGACATAGGCGGGGCCGAGCTTTTCCGCGACGAAAGGCTTTACGCCGGCCTTGTCGACCAGCGTGGCGTAGATCGGCTTGCGGTCATAGAGTTTGCGCGCCTGCACTTTCTCGCAAAAGGTCTTGGGGCGGTCGATGTCGGGCCACTCGCCCTTGATCGACCAGTATTTAAGCTTCAGATAAGATTTGTCCGGCAGCGGCGCGATGATGCGCCAGATCAGATGGCGGAACATCTCCTTGAGCGTCCGCTGCTGGTAGCCGGGAACAAGGAACGTTTCCTTGCGAACCGGGTTCTCCATGATCGTCCCCAAACACCTTTATTTTGTCATACCTCACCAATGACCGGCTTTATTTAATTCAAAGTTATCTTTTCGTGGGAAAAGGGCGGATGACCAGCGTTCTCGGCTCCTCCCTGCTCAACCTGGCAGCCACGCTCGTATCGCTGGTTGCGGGTTTCCTCGTCAGCGTCATCAATGCGCGCGTTCTCGGCCCCGCCGGCTCAGGCCTCGTCGCCTATGCCATGTGGGTCATCGTCTGCACGGCAGCCGTTACCGACCGCGGCTTTCCGCAGATGGTGCTGCGCTATGTCGCCGCCGCGCGCGACAGGGGCGAGGATGCCTGGGCGCCGATCGTGCGCCGTGCCTTTTCGGCCCTGCTGCCCTCCGTCGCCCTCGCCTTCGTCGTCATGCTGGCCTTCGGCATCTACCACAGGCTTTCGGGCGCACCCGCGCCCTGGATATGGATTGGCGCCAGCCTGCTCTTCCTGGCCTATGTGCTGGCCGCCTTTTCGGCGGCAGTTGCGCGTGGACGCGGGCATTTCGGCGAGGTCGCCGCGACCACCGCCGTCGGCAGCCTGTTCCAGGTACCGGTTGTCTTCGCCGGTGCCGTCTTCGTCGGCCCGGGCGGCGCGCTCATCGGCATGCTGACCCGCTATCTTCCGCAGGTCTTCAGTCTTTCCCACCATCTCGACCGCCGCACACCCTCCAATCCCGCCGCATTGACACCTGAAATGCACCGCTACCGGCGCAGCATGTGGACGACGGATGCGATCGACATCGTTCTTCTCACACGCATCGAATTCCTCATCGTGGGCTATTTCCTCGGCGATGCGGATGTCGGCTATTTCGCCGCCGCCGTCGTCTTCGCCGGACTGGTCGGCCAGCTGACGCTGCAGCTTTCGCCGGCCTTCCTCGTCGGCCTTGCCGCACGCACGGCGGGTGACGGCGCCGGCGCGCCGGATACACTCTATCGCAACAGCCTGCGGCTGACCGCGCTCTTCGTCATGCCGCTCGGTATCGGCGGCGCGGCTGTTATCGCCGAGCTCATTCCTATCGTCTTCGGCGAGGATTTCCGGCCGGCGACCAGTGCCGCCGTGCTGTTCATGCTCGCTTCCGTGCCGGCGGGCCTTGCCGTCGTACCCTGGGCCTATCTTGCGGCGCACGAGCAGGGCGGCCAGCTGTTGCGCGTGACGCTCGTCTCCGCAGCGCTTCTCTTCCTGCTGCTGGTCGTTGCCGTTCCCACCGGCGGCATTCTCGGCGCAGGTGCGGCGCGCATCCTCTCGGAAGGCCTGACGCTCGGACTTCTGCTGATGGCCGTCGGCGCCCATGGCGGCCCCACCGTTCCCTGGGGCGGCCTCGCCCGCATATCCGTTGCCGCATGCGCCTGCGGTGTCGTCGCCTTCGCGACGACGGTCGTCCTGCCGGGTCTCATCGGCCTCCCGGTCGCGGTGATGCTGGGCGCTCTCGTCTATGCCGGCGCGGCCCGGCTGCTCGGCCTGATCGCCGCCGAGGAGGCGGCGCGGATCGTCGGCATGGTCGAGGGAAGATTGCCGGGACGATTGCGCCCGCTTGCCCGGCGGCTCGTCGGGCTCATCGCCGCAGCGCCGATGTCCAGCTGATCGCTTTCAGGCAAAAACCGTGGCGAGCGTCTGCCGGGCCACGTCATCCCAGGTCAGGATGCCATCACGATAGGCTTCGCGGTGCGGCAAGACGAGGGCTGCATCGACAATCGCGCGCCAATCGTTCTCACTCTCGAGCGAATAGGTGATCTCGTTGCCGCGCGAAACGGGGATGATGTCGGGCAGAAGGACCGGCAGGCGGCAATAGCCGTATTGCAGGAGCTTGAGGCTCGATTCGGCGAGATAGACTTCGCTGCTGTTCACCCGGTAGGGCGCCAGGCCGATATCGGCATGGCGGATATAGGCGGCCAGCGTCTCGAACGACTGTTCGCCATGCACGCGGATATTGACCGGCGCATCGCCGCGCCAGCGGATGCCGAAGAGATGGAAGGTGACTTCAGGCGCAGCAGCCGCCATCGCCTCGACGGAAGCCTGATCGAACAGCATGTCGCCCACCGCGACCGCATTACGGCTGCCCTCGGGATAGGGCGAGACCTCGGCGCGGTCGAACACGCCGCCTTCGATGCCCTGCGGCACGAAATGCACCTTGCCGCCAAGCGGCAGCATCTCGCCCAGCCGACGCGAGGGCACGCAGATGCTGTCGAAAAGCCCGATGCCGCGCCGCTCGACCTCCCGCAGATAGGGTGCCGCTCCGACACTTCGCAGGAGGTCGCGGCAAAAGTACAGAAGCTTGGCCCGCGGATTCAGTCGGCGCACGACATCTAGGAAAACGATGGGTGTGCCGCTTTCGATCACCACGAGATCGGCGGCTTCTATCCTGTCTCTTACGAAGGCGGGAAAGTGACGGCCGTAAAGCGCGAAGAACGGCTTTACCAGCACATTGACCAGTGGCCTTGCCGTGCTGAAAGCATGAAGCGGCGGCAGATAGGCCCCGGCGAAGAGATGGGGCTCGATCTCAGCGTAACGGTTGCCCTGCTCTCGGCGTAACGCTTCGTAGCGATCCTTTTGCTTGAAGCGGCTCAGCGCGCTGTGACCGACCGTGGTGAAGAACACGTCATTACCGGCCGACGCCCAGCGGCGCGCCACGAAATGGATGCTCGCTTTCCGAAACCCTTCCAGGAAGACGTGCGACGACAGGATGACAATCTTCCTGCCATCCGGGATCGGCTTCCCCGAGATCGACGTTTCGCGGTCGATGGAAAATGAGCGGCTGTGGTCCATGGCGAAAAGTTATACGCGATAGCCTTAACATTGCTGGAATAACGCCGGCAACTTTTTGTGCACTATCGGGTCAATCTGCCTGGCTGGCCGTGCCGCCCTCGATCGTTGCTTGCGCCGGCGCTTCGCCCGGAACATCCGGATTTCCTTCGGCCCGGTCCCTGTGCAGGGTCGCACGGGCCAGCAGCATCAGCGTCACCGGCGTCGTGACGGTCACGAAGATGCCGATCAAAATCTCGTGAACGACAGGCCTTGTCGAAAGCACCGTGAAGAAGATCATCGAGGCCATGACGATGCCGCCGGTGCCCCAGCTGGTGCCGAGCGTCGGCGCGTGGATGCGCTCATAGAAGGTTGGCAGACGCACGAAGCCGATCGTGCCGATCAGCGTCAGGCCGGCGCCGATGACGAGGAAGAAGGCGACGGCAAGCGCCGCCCAGGCCGGCAGATCGGCGGCGTGTTCGATGCTGCTCATTCGATCACCTCGCCGCGCATCAGGAATTTGGCGAGCGCCACCGTGGCGACGAAGCCGAGCATGCCGATGACCAGCGACGCCTCGAAATAGATGATCTTGCCGGTGCGGATGCCGAAGACCATCAGAAGCAGCATCGAATTCACATAGAGCGTGTCGAGCGCGAGAACGCGGTCCTGCGCACGGGGGCCGCGCGCCATACGCAAGGCCGCAAGCGCCATCGCGATGACGAGGCAGACTTGCGCAAACACCATCGACCAGGAGAGGATCGTGTGGCTCATTCGAAAATCTCCATCAGCAGCGCTTCATAGCGGCCCTTGATCAGGACCTGCCATTCCGCTTCGTCGACCAGGTCGAGCACGTGGATCAGCACGGTCCGGCTCAGCGAATTGTATTCCAGCCAGGCGGTGCCCGGCGTGCTTGTGACCACGACCGCCAGCACGGCCAATGCCGTCGGGTCCTGCAGGTCGAGCGGCACGGTGATGAAGCCGGACCGGAAACGCCGCCCGCGCCCCGCGACCAGGATCGAGGCGACGGCAATGTTGGAGCGCACGATATCGTAGAGCACGATGCCGACGAGCTTAGGCAGCAGATACCATTTCGGCATGTGCGGTTTTGCCGGTCGCAGCGCCGCCATGCCCCAGGAGGCGAAGACCGCGACGACACTGCCGAGAAAGAGATGCCCGAGCGTAAAACCGTTGAGGGCGAGCCACATGAGGACGAGCGAGGCGCTGAGCAGCGGATAGGGCAGCATATCAGATCCCTCCCCCGCCATCCGGCCCGCTTGCTTCGGCGACACCGGCGCGACGCGCATTGATCACCGCATTGATATAGGTGCCGGGCTGCTGAAGATTGCGTACGGTTTCTTCCATGTAATGCATCGCCGGGCCGGCCTTGATGGTGAGCGTCAGGGTCAGCGCGATCAGCAGCATGACCGGCGCCATTTCCATGACGAGCACCCGCGGCACCGTTCCTTCCATCGAGGCCCAGAAGGTGCGGATGCCGGCACGGGTCATCGAGATCAGCGCGGCAAGGCCCGAGAGGATGAGCAGGCCGACAATCCACCAGACGGAGGCCGGAACCGGCTGGTCCGCGCTGACGCCCATGCCGATCATGCCCGTCAGCATGGCGAATTTCGCAACGAAGCCGGAGAGCGGCGGCAGGCCGGACAGGAGGATGCCGCAGGCGGCAAAGCAGGTGCCGAGCACGGCGATCGTTCCCGGCATGGTCACGCCGATCTCGACCTCCTGCTCCTCCTCGTCCGCATCGCCATAGGCTTCCATGGTGACCGCGAGAACCGAGGCGCCGGCATCCTGGCCGCGCTCGACGAGCTCGATCAGCATGAAGAAGGCGCCGATCGTCAGCGTGGAGCTGACCATGTAGAACAGCGCACCCGCCGTGACCTCGCCATTGCTGAGCCCGAGGACCGCCAGAAGCGTGCCGGAGGAGACGAGCACCGAGTAACTCGCCAAACGGCCAAGCGCCTGGGAGGCGAGCACGCCGATCGTGCCGAAGGCGATGGTCGCCATGCCGCCATAGAGCAGCACATTGAGGCCGAGGCCGGCGGATTCACCCTGACCGAAGACGAGCAGCGAGAGGCGCAGGATCACGTAGATGCCGACCTTGCTCATGATGGCGAAGATGCCGGCGACCGGGGCGACAGCCGCGCTATAGGCCCCGGGCAGCCAGAAGTTCAGCGGCCACATACCGGCCTTGATGAGGAAGACGACACCGAGAATGGCCGCACCGGCCTCCAAAAGCATGCGCCGCTCGCCCTCGATCTCGCCGATACGCAGCGCAAGGTCGGCCATGTTGAGCGTACCGGCCGACCCGTAGATCGCGCTGACGCCGATCAGGAAGCAGAGCGCCGCGGCAAGATTGACGGCGATATAGTGTAGGCCCGCCTTGACGCGCATCGGGCCGGAACCGTGCATCAGAAGTCCATAGGAGGCGGCGAGCATCACCTCGAAGAAGACGAAGAGATTGAAGAGGTCGCCCGTCAGGAAAGCACCGTTGAGCCCCATCAGCAGGAACTGGAACAGCGAGTGGAAATGCGCGCCGGCGGCATGCCATCGGGCGAGCGCGTAGACCAGCGCCGGAATGGCGAGGATCGCGGCGAGCACCAGCATCAGCGCCGAAAGCCGGTCGACGACCAGCACGATGCCGAAGGGGGCCGGCCAGTTGCCGAGGAGATAGACGCTGTCGAAAGCCTCGCCACCGCCATTCGCCAGCCGGAAGAGATTGATGGCGACAGCAGCGAGCGCCAGCGTGGAGACGACGCTGATCATGGCTTTGACGACGCGCTGGCGCTCATCGAAGAACAGGAGAAGCGCCCCCGCGATCAGCGGAATGACGATCGGCGCGATGATGAGGTGTTGCTGCCAGTCGCTCATTTCGGCTGCTCCCTGCCGTCGACGTGGTCGGTGCCGGTCAGCCCGCGGGCGGCGAGCAGCACGACGAGGAACAGCGCCGTCGTCGCAAAGCCGATGACGATCGCCGTCAACACCAGCGCCTGCGGCACGGGGTCCGTCAAAGTCGAGACATCGACGCCTTCACCAAGCAGCGGTGCCGCATTGGATTTCACGCCGCCGACGCCGAAAATGAAGAGATTGACGGCATAAGAAAGCAGCGACAGGCCGATGATGACCTGGTAGGTGCGCGGACGCAGGATGAGCCAGACACCCGAGCCGGTCATGATGCCGATACCGATTGCGAGAACGAGTTCCATCAGTTTTCCTCCGCCTTGGGGGCGTCGAGACCGCGGACCCGATGCATGCGTACGGATTGGTGGGCAAGCGCGATGAGGATCAGCACCGTCGCGCCGACGACGAGCGAGAAGACACCGAGATCGAAGAGCAGCGCGCTGGCGGCCGGCACCTTGCCGATGAACGGCACCTCTATGTATTGCGAATGGGTGGTCAGGAACGGATAGCCGAGCAGCCATGCGCCCATGCCCGTTGCCGCCGCCGTGATGAGACCGAAGCCCATCCAGCGCAGCGGCAGGATGCGCAGGCGATCCTCCGCCCAGCGCACACCGCCCGCCAGATATTGCAGCAGGAAGGCGATCGCCATGGTGATGCCGGCGGCAAAGCCGCCGCCCGGCAGGTCATGGCCGCGCAGGAAGAGATAGACCGAAAAGGTCGCGATAACAGGGAACATCCACTGCATGATGACAGAGGGCACGAGCAGGTAGTCGCGCACGGTATCGCCCGCCGAACGCTCGGGGCGCTCCGCATCGAAAGCGTTCTGGATGCGCTGCTGCTCGGGTTTTTCGATACTATCAGGCGCCGGGCGGAAACGGCGCAGCAGTGCAAAGACCGTCAGCGCCACGATCGCCAGAACCGCGATCTCGCCCATCGTGTCGAAGCCACGGAAATCGACGAGGATGACGTTGACGACATTGCGCCCACCGCCCTCGCTATAGGCCTTGTCGAGGAAATAGCTGGCAATCGCATCCGGCACCGGCTGCGTCATGATGGCGTAGGAGAACAGGAACATGCCGAAGCCGCAGGAAATCGCGAGCAGGAAGTCGCGGAAACGGCGGCTGCGCGCGGAAAACGTCACGGCATTGTCGACCCTCTCCGAGCGCTTCGGCAGCCAGCGCAGGCCTAGCAGCAGGAGAACCGTCGTGACGATCTCGACGACGAGCTGCGTGATGGCAAGGTCGGGTGCTGAGAGCCACACGAAGGTGATGCAGGTGGTGATGCCGGCACCGCCGAGCAGGACGAGGGCCGCAAGCCGGTGATACTTCGCCTGGTAGGCGGCACCCAGCGCACAGAACGCGCCGATAGCCCAGACGGCGGCGAAGGTCGGATCGATATCCTTGAAGACCAGCGGTTTCGGCGAAAAGCCTGCAAGATAGAGCGAGACCGCGCCGGCCAGGAAGCCCGCGGCCGCGACGAGGCGGAGCTGCGGCTGGAGATGGCGCGTACCGAGATTGCTTTCCAGCCAGCGCGCCCACTTCCAGGAAACGGTGACGAGGACGCGCTCGAAGATGCGCTGGCCGCCGAGATGCCGGAAGAGCGGCGGTCCGTCGTCGCATTTGGCAAGATAGTCCTTCAGCACGAAATAGAGCGCCGCACCGCCGACGAGCGCGATCAGGCTCATGATCAGCGGCGTGTTGATGCCGTGCCAGATGGCGAGGCTGTATTCCGGCGTGCGATCGCCGAGCACCGAGATGACGGCGGAATGCAGGAACGGGCCGATCGACAGGCTCGGGATGATGCCGACGACAAGGCAGGCAAGCACGAGGAACTCGATGGGGAAGCGCATCCAGTGCGGCGGCTCGTGCGGCTTGGGTTTCGGCAGGTCGGTCGGCGGCGGACCGAAAAAGACCATATGGATGAAGCGCAGCGAATAGGCGACGGAGAAGGCCCCGGCCAGTGTGGCGATATAGGGCAGGATGCGGTCGAGCACGGAATCGGCATGCGTTTCCACCGCTTCGGCGAAGAACATTTCCTTGGAGATGAAGCCGTTGAGCAGCGGCACGCCGGCCATGGCGGCACTCGCCACCATGGCAAGCGTTCCCGTGATCGGCAGGTATTTGAGAAGCCCGCTTAATCGCCGCATGTCGCGCGTGCCGGTCTCGTGGTCGATGATGCCGGCGGCCATGAAGAGCGACGCCTTGAAGGTGGCGTGGTTCATCATATGGAAGATCGCCGCAACCGCCGCGAGCGGGCTGCCCAGGCTGAGCAGCGTGGTGATGAGGCCGAGATGGCTGATCGTCGAATAGGCGAGCAGGCCCTTCAGGTCCTGCTGGAACATCGCGAAATAGGCGCCGAGGATCAGCGTGCTGATGCCGGCGATGCCGACCAGCATGAACCATTCATAGGTGCCCGACAGTGCCGGCCAGAACCGCACCAGCAGGAAGACGCCGGCCTTCACCATGGTCGCGGAATGCAGATAGGCCGAGACGGGCGTGGGCGCCGCCATGGCGTTCGGCAGCCAGAAATGGAACGGCACCTGCGCGCTCTTGGTCAGCGCCCCGATGAGGATCAGCACGAGCGCGGTGAGATAGAGCGGATGCGCCTTGATCAGGTCGCCCGAGGCCAGCACCACGTCGAGATCGTAGCTGCCGACGATATGGCCGAGCACGAGCAGGCCGGCGAGCAGGCAGAAGCCGCCGATGCCGGTGATGGTGAGCGCCATGCGCGCGCCGTCGCGGGCGGCGGCATTGTTGTGCCAGTAGCTGATCAGCAGGAACGAAAAGATGCTTGTGAGTTCCCAGAACACCGAGAGAAGGATGATGTTGCCCGACAGCACGATGCCGAGCATCGAGCCCATGAAGGCGAGCAGGAACGAGAAGAAACGCGGAACAGGGTCCTCCTCGGACATGTAGTAACGCGCATAGAGGACGACGAGGAAACCGATGCCGGTGACGAGCATCGCAAAGAGCCAGGCGAAACCATCCATGCGCAGCGTGACGTTCAGCCCGAGCTGCGGCAGCCATTCGAGGTCGAGCCGCACCTTGCCGCCATCGCGCACCGAGGGATAGAGCACCGCCGTCAGCACGAGGGCGACCAGGGTCACGGCGCCTGCCATGCGCGCGGCAAGGACGCGCGAATCGGTCTTCAGCAGAACGATCGCCGCCAGGCTTCCCGCGAAGGGAAGGCAGACCAGCAGGACCAGAATCATTTCACCTGTCATCGTTTGATCGATCGCTTTCGAACGTCAGAGCATCTCTAAAATGCCGCGAACCGGCACCATCGGAAAGCCGCGCGATCGATGCCAGAGATCGATACGGCCGTCAGGCAAAAACCGCCGGAGGGGCACGGGCACCCCGCGCCTCAACATTGCTCCTGCCGGCGCCGCCGGGCGAAACCGTGGCAATGGCAATGCTCTCCACAGCCTTCAAACGAAGCGCAAACGCGCCCGGCAGACAGGCGAAATCGACGCTCCCAGTCGACGGGGGAGCGACTTTGGCGACGCTGCCGCGCTTGCGGCAATCCCGCTCGTTCGTGGAAGAGGCGTATCCCGCCGGTTTCTGCGTGCCATAACGAAGCACTTTTGCGACGCTGCTTGCAGCAGATGGCGCCGGCAGCGTGGTTATCAACAGAAGAAGGCAGGTGAACGCTGTGCAAAAGAGGCCAAGAGCCCGACGAACCGGTCGATGCTGCTGCCGTGTTGCTGTCAAACGCCCTGCCTCTCGCTGCCGTTGTCCAAGAATATTCTCTCGTCCGGACAATACGTTGGCGGGATCGGCACTGTCCACCCGCAAGGGAAAACTTTTGCGAAATTCCGGCAATTTATCGCACTTCGCGCAAGGATTTCCTTGACCATTCCTCTTGCGGGAAAGGGTGTCGCAGGCGCCGCGCCTTGATGCCATCGGCCTTTCGGCGCATTCTACCGGTGCGAATCGCATGTAGCAGACCTGCTCCGGCACGGCTTACGCCGGGAGCGAAAGGTGCGTCGAATATCTGGACCTGCCAATGGTCATTGTCATGGCTAGGGGGCCGTCCAGCGAGTTCCGTGTTCCGGTTTCTGCCCGCACATTCCGCAGCATCCCGGCACGGCGTCAGTTCACTCTCAACCGGGGATACACGATGACGGATGCACGCAAGGAATGGATCAGCAAACGGGCCTATTCGATCTGGGAAGAAGCAGGCCGGCCCCATGGTGAAGACAACACCCACTGGGAACAGGCCGTGCGCGAGCGCGACGAATTCGAACGGGTGGCCCTCGTGCCGGAGGCCGCGCCCGCGAAATCGGCGAAAAAACCGCTGATCCAGATTTCCAAGGGCAAGGACGCCGAGGCCACCAAGCCGAAGAAGAAAACCGCCGGCGCCGAAAAACCGGCCGCCGCCGCCAAGGCGGTCGCGAAAGCGAAATCCGTCAAGGCGGCAAACAGCAAGCTAATATGATCTGGCCGATCTGATCAGAGCGTCGCCAATATCCTGTTGGCGATCGCGCCCGCATAGGCGTCGCGCTGGGTGACCTTGTTTTCCAGCGCGACGATGACGTTTTCGGAGAAATCCACGCCGTAGAGATCGAACATCGAACTCAGCCCGCCGGGTGTGAAGACGTTGATCTCCAGGATCTTGTCACCGACGATATCGAGGCCGACGAGAAACATGCCGTCTTCCACCAGTTTCGGCCGCACCATTTCGGCAATCGCCAGGATGTCCGGCGTGATCTCAACCTTCACCGCCGTTCCGGCGGCATGGATGTTCGAGCGCACCTCGCCCTTGGCCGGCACGCGGCGGATCGCGGCATAGGTGCCGTCCTTTTCCAGCGGGCGACCGTTCATCAGGAACAGGCGGATATCGCCCTCGGTCGCCGCCGCCAGATAATTCTGGGCAATCAGATAGCCCTCACCGCTCACGGCCTCGAAAATCTGGTTCAGGTTGGCTTCGCCGGTCGAACCGATCTTGAAGACGTTCTTGCCGCCGGAGCCCTGCAAGGGCTTCATGATGACGCCCTCCTTGTGCAGGTCGATGAAGCCGCGGATCTCGTCGATGCTCTTGGAAATCAAAGTCTGCGGCCGCACGGCCTGCGGAAACCCCTGGAAATAGAGCTTGTTCTGGGCAAGCGACAGACCGTCCGGGTCGTTGACGACGAGCGTGCCACGCGCGGCGGCAAGCCGTCCGAACATCGCCCCGACATGCGCCGCCCAAGGCCTAACATCGGCATCGAGCGACGGGTCGTTGCGCAGGAACAGCACGTCGACCTCGGAGACATCCATGGTCTCGATCGTTGCCTCGTCGCCCTGAAGCGCGGCGTGGAAACTTTCGGCTTTCTTGTAGCGTTTGCCGGGCAGCACGCGGCCGCGCACGGAAAGGCTGTCATCGGCGCGCAGCACGAAATCGCCCGGTGTGAGGTAGCAGATGTCGTGGCCGCGCGAGAGTGCGGCCATTGCAAGCGACGTCGTGGTGAAGGTCGGGGTCTCGTCTTCGATCGAGTTGACGAAAAAGGCGATACGCATGGTTGCTCTCCTCAAGCTTCGAGCATGGCAAGGGGGGTGAGGCCGGCACGGGCGCGCTCCAGCCTTGCGCGCCCGCGTTCGGTTTCCAGACAAAGAGGCCTGAGCACCGGGGCCTTCAGCAGGCCGCGGGCACCGAGTTCCTCCATCACGCTGAAATCGGCGGCGGAAATCTTGCCCATCCAGAACGGATCGAGCGCGCCGCCGCCCTTCAGGTGGCTGAGAAGCGACAGCAGACCGCGCAAATAGATCGCATCCTTGGCCAGCCCGCCGCCGCGAAAGACGCGGAGCAGCAGGCCGAAAGCAGTTTCCGCATCGAAATCGTAGCGTCCCGTCAGAAGCCGGAAGCTCTCGACGAAGGACGCCCCCGACAGCATCAGATCGCAGCCGATGACACGGGCGGCGAGCAGCCGCAGCCGCTCCGGCGTGAAACCGCCCGCCAGGAACTCGGCGAAGACCGCCAGCCCCTCCTGCATGCCCTCATAGCCGGCAAGGCCGGTGCGGAAGACGCGCAGCCCCTGCGCCGAACCGTTGAAATAGGTGAGCAGGTGCACGCCGACCTCGTGGCTCAGCAGCGCATCGACACGGTGACGCATCATGCGCGTACGGCGCGAAATAAGCAGCCTTGGCCCGGAAACGAGGAGGCCGGGCGGCACGTCGTCGCGCAACTCGATCGCCGCGTCGAAGCCGTCATAGCGCCGCTGATAATCCGTCATCATCGTGCGGGCACGATGCTCGACGAAGAAACAGTCGACCACCTCGTCGTCGTCAGGCGTGAGCGCCGGTACGCGCCGCGCCTCTTCGGTGCCCTCAAGAACCTCTCGCGCAGCCTTCAGCAGCGAGGGCTCGACAGGACCATAGAGTGCGCGTCCGAATTCGACGAACCGCGCCTTCTCCCGGTGGCCGATGAGGGTCAGCTGCAGGTCGAGTTCCTGCTGCTTGTCGCGGTAGATCTGATGCAGGACCGGGTCTTCGAGGCGGTCGAGCGAAATGGAATAGAGCCGCCGCTTTTCCCGCTCCACCAGCAGGCTCAGCGGCCGGTAGAGAAAGCGCGGCGGCTTGTCGTAGCGGTTCGCCTTGAACTCCCGCCAGGCGGCGTTCGCATTGATCGGCGTCACGCACAGCAGAAAATCGAAGCTGGAGGCGACATCGTCCATCCCGCGATCGGCCCGCTCCACCGCATCGACGAAAGCCTTGCGGCCGAAAGCGCGGTAGGTGACGGGTTTGGGAAAACCGTCGGCTTCTAGAAAGGCGGCGACGGCACGCAGGCCGGCATCGAGTAAGTTGTCGACGAGGCGTTCGCGCAGGTCCGGGTAGGTCGCGTCCGATCCGGTGACGCGATAGATCGGTGCAAAACGCAGGGTGACGAGCGGCAGGCGCAGTTTCAGCAGGTCCGGCCGGGCGCAGGGATCCTCCTGCGCCTCGCAAAGATCGACATGCGGTGTGCGAAACCGCGCCTCGAAAGCCTTCACTGCCCTCTCGAAGGCCTTCATCGCGCGGTGTGCGGCAATGCCGCGTGTCGTCGACAGGGTCACCTCGAACGGCTGGAGAAAGGGCGCGTCATCGGAAAGCAGCCGGTCGCGCTCCAGTTCATCGACATCGATCAGGAGGAATGTGCCGAACGTCTTGCGCAATACGGCGGCGATCGGCGCGATCAGTTCGACGGCTTCATCAATATCGGTGGCGAGAAGATAGGAGGCATTGGCGCTCGCCACCTCGCGCGCCACGACATGCCGCTCGGGATTCCCGACGTGAAGGCAGAGGAAGGGCTGCGGCCGGTCGATATGCAGACGTCCGCCTTCGAATTCGCGACGCACCGGCTTGCCGGCCTCCAGCGCCGCGATCACCTCCTCGACAAGGCTCTTTTCCTTCTTTTTCGCACGCGGCTTGCGAGCCGTCCTGGCTGGGGTCATGTGACCTCCCGCAATGCGCTTTCAAGCACCGGCACCGAGGCGGCGATGAGGGAGCGGAGCGCGGAGATCGCCTGCCAGTCCGGCACGCCGGTCCATTCGTCCATGAAAACCTTCTTGAACTCGACGGCGATGGCGCAGCCGCTTGACGGAAAGCGTTCATGGATGAAACGCGTCTGCTCGCCGCGCCCCTGAAAGGCGACGTTTTCGCGCACATCCAGTCGGCGGCCGAGGAAATCGTAGTCGGCGCAGAAATCCATGAAGGCATCGACGACGGGCGCCCAGCGGGTGCGGTCCATGGAGATGGTGCCGATATTGATATCAGGCGCGTCGGCTGCCGCCGTCGGTGTGCCCGAAGCACCGTCACGCCGATGGTTGTAGCTGTGGATATCGAGCACGACGAACGCGCCATATTGCGCCTCGACGCCGCGCAGATAGTTTTCCAGCATGCCGTAATAGGCATCGTGCAGCGCCAGGCTCTCGGCAAGGTCCGCGTCGGACAACGGCTCGCGCCAGACGTTCAGGCCCCAGGCCTGCTCCGGCCGCTGATAGACCGCGGCATCCCGTGCCCGATTGAGATCGATTTCGAAGCGCGAGCGCTGGAAGACGATACGGTTGGCAAGGTCGTGGATGGTTTCGGCGGTGAAGGGATCTTCTTCGCGCAGCCGCCCTTCGTCATCGAGCGCCATCCTGGAGAGGAGGTTTTCTCGAACGGAGTGACCATTGTGTATAGCGGTGCCGACGATCGGCGAGGGCCCGCGCGAGGTCATCCACCATACGTGATCGCCGGTAAATTCGCTATCGTCCAACATGCGTCACCGTGCTCCAGTCCCAGGTGCCACAGGAATGCCCGACGATCATCTTCGTTCCAAAACCGCGGCACCTTGCACCTTGGAGATAGGCGCGAAGCACTCTATCTGAACAAGCGATGCGATTTTCGGCGAGGATCCCTGTGCGCACGATCTACATGATGGCCGGCCTCTTCATGACGGCGCTCGGCATCGTCGGTGCGTTCCTGCCGCTCCTGCCGACGACGCCGTTTCTGCTCGTCGCGGTCTGGTGCTTTTCCCGCTCCTCGCCCCGTCTCGAACAATGGCTGCTGACCCACAGAACGTTCGGCCCGCCGCTGACCAACTGGCAGCGCGAGGGTGCGATTTCCGGCCGCACCAAGATCGTCGCCGTCAGCCTGATCGTCGCGAGTTACGCCTTCTTCTTCTACCGCACCCAGCCACCGGTGCTTCTGGCTGTGATCGTAGGCCTCGTTTTGTCCTGCAGCGCCCTTTTCATCCTCACCCGCCCGCTGCCGAAAGGAAAATGAGACGATGTCGGACAAAAGCAAGCCGCCCGTCATCGTCTGGTTCCGCCGTGACCTGCGCACGGATGATAACGCAGCCCTTTTCGCTGCGGCCGAGAGCGGCCAGCCCCTCGTGGCGCTCTATATCTGCGAAGCGGCGGAGGGAACCGGCCCGCTCGGTGCCGCGCAGGCCTGGTGGCTGCACCATTCGCTGACGGCGCTCGGCAAGTCGCTCAAGGCGCTAGGAACGCCGCTGATCCTGCGCAGCGGCGATGCGGGTAAAATTCTGGATGCGTTGATCGAGGAAACCGGCGCCGAGACAGTCTACTGGAACCGCCGGCACGACCCTGTCGGCATCAGGATCGATACGGACATCAAGGCATCGCTGAAAGGGCGGGGTCTGGTCGCGAAAAGTTTTGCGGGCGAGTTGCTGCACGACCCGACCCGCCTGCTGACAGGCGAGACGAAGCCCTACCGCGTCTATACACCCTTCTGGCGCGCCTTCGAGCGGCACGGCGAGCCGCATGAGCCGATCGATGCGCCGGAAAAACTCGTCGCTCTTCATCCGGCACCGAAATCCGAAACGCTCGATGACTGGAACCTGCTGCCCAGCAAGCCGGACTGGGCGGCCACGTTCGGCGAGGTCTGGACGCCGGGCGAGGAGGCGGCGATGGAGCGCTTCGAAACCTTCGTGGAGGGTGCTATCGACGGCTATCAGGCCAAACGCGACCACCCCTCCATCGACGCCACCTCCCTGCTGTCGCCGCATCTGGCCATGGGCGAAATCTCGCCCGCGCGGGTATGGCACGCAACGCGGGGCCTGAAGGCGCCGACGGTCGATGTGATCCATTTCCGCAAGGAACTGGTCTGGCGGGAATTCTGCCATCACCTGCATTTCCACTTTCCAGCCCTTGCGGAGAAGAACTGGAACGACCGTTTCGACGCCTTTCCGTGGGAAGGCAGCACCACGGATTTCAAGGCCTGGACGCGCGGCGCGACCGGCTATCCCATCGTCGATGCCGGCATGCGGCAGCTCTGGAAACACGGTTTCATGCACAATCGCGTGCGTATGATCACCGCCTCCTTCCTGATCAAGCACCTGATGATCGATTGGCGGCGCGGCGAACAATGGTTCCGCGATACGCTCGTCGATGCGGATGCGGCGTCGAATGCGGCGAACTGGCAATGGGTCGCCGGTTCCGGCGCCGATGCCTCCCCCTTCTTCCGCATCTTCAACCCGATCCTGCAGGGCGAAAAGTTCGATCCTGACGGCACCTATGTGCGCTACTTCGTGCCTGAACTCGAAAAGCTGGATGCCGCCTTCATCCACAAACCCTTCGACGCGCCCGAAAGTGTGCTGAAGAAGGCCGACGTGGTACTGGGAAAAACCTATCCCAAGCCGCTCGTCGACCACGCCAAGGCGCGCGAACGGGCGCTTTGCGCCTACAAGGCGCTGAAAGGCGATTGATCCGCGCGCGCCATCGCTGCCGTGAGCACCGACACGAAGGCCTCGCCCGCATCATCAAGCGCGCCGCTGTTGTCAATGACGACGGTGTCCGCCGCCACCACGATTTCCGGCACCGCGCGATCGAGCCTCTTTGCAATCGCCTCAGCACTTTCCCGGCCGCGGGCGGCAAGCCGAGCGGCGAGAATTTCCGGGCGTGCGGTGACGACAACGACTTTCAGCCGCGGATAGATTGCCGCGAAAGCCGGCAGCGCGGAGCGGCTGCCATTGGCGACCAGCGTCACGCCATCGGCAAGCTCATCGAGCGTTTCGCGCGGAATGCCGTAGGACAGTCCGTGCGCATCCCATGAGACGGCAAAGCCGCCCCCGGCCTCGCGGCGGCGAAACCCGTCAACGTCGATCGCCTGATGCGCCTCTCCACCGGCATCCGCCGGGCGTGTGATGACGCGGCGCACGAATTTCACCCGCGCCTCGTCGGCGAAGTGCCTGAAGGCATAGGACATGACACTGTCCTTGCCTGCTCCGCTCGGGCCCACCACCACCACCATGGTGCCGGTCACGCTCATGCCACCCGCTTGCCCTGCCGCCAGACCGAACGCACGACCGGAACGCCGGACGGGCGGCGCACGCGCACGATATCGGCGCGCAGCCCCTTGGCGATGGCCCCGCGATCATCGAGGCCGACGGTGCGGGCGGGCGTGGTCGAGACCATGGCGATCGACTTGGAGAGGTCCATGCCCTCGTCGGCGAGGATGAAGGGCGCATGCATCAGGCTGAAGGGCACGTAGTCGGAGGAGAGCACGTCGAGCACGCCCATCTCGGCGAGATCGCGCGCGGCGATATTGCCGGAATGCGACTTGCCGCGCACGATGTTCGGCGCCCCCATCAGGACACTCATGCCGGCGCCATGCGAGGCCTTGGCGGCCTCGAAGCTGGTCGGGAATTCGGCAAGGCGGATGCCGTAGCCGATCGCTTCCTCGACATGCTCCAATGTCGCATCGTCATGGCTGGCGACCGAGATGTTGCGGGCCGCGCAGGACGCAGCGATGGCGTCGCGGTGGGGCTTGGCATAGCGGGCGGACTGGTCCTGCTGGCGCTTGCAAAAATCCTCGAATTCTTCGTCTGACAAACCGCGCTTCTTTTTATAATAGACGATGTATTGATCCATGGTCTGAAACTGGCGCTGGCCGGGCGCGTGATCCATCATCGAGACGAGACGCACCAGCGGATCGTCCTCGAACTCCTCGTAATGATCGAGCACGTTTTCTGACGAAACCTCGCAGCGCAGGTGGATGAGATGTTCCGCGCGCAGACGGTCCTCGTTCTGCGCCTCGGCGATGGCATCGGCCATGGCGCGCATCTCGCCCTTCTCGAAGCCGCCATCGGCGTCCGAGCCCATGCGCAGGCAGTCGAAGACCGTGGTGATGCCTGACGTCACCACCTGCGCGTCGTGCGACTGGATCGCCGCCGTCTTGCCCCAGCGCACGCCGGGGCGTGGCGAGTAATGCGCTTCGAGGTGATCGGTGTGCAGTTCCACAAGGCCCGGGATCAGGAAGTCGCCTTCCATGTCCTCGCCGGCCGCCGAAGGACCTTCGGAAATGTCGGCGATGAGGCCATCGCGCAGCACCAGCGTGCCTTCGAGAATCTGGTCCTCCAGCACGATGCGGGCATTGGAAAGAACGGTTTCGCGGGTCATGTCAGGCGGTCTTTCTGTTGGCGGCCCCACCCAGCGGGAAGAGCGACTGGACGGTGAAATCGGCGCTGCGCGAGGGTTCCCGGAAGAGCGCCAGGCCGTGGATCGGCAGCGGTCGACCATGGAATTCGGCGAATTGATCGAGAAGCAGACTTTCGACGGCGTCACAGCGCTCGGCCGGAACACGCCCCGTCAGCGTCATGTGGAAGCGGAACTCGTCGAAGACATAGGGATAGCCCCATTGCACGAGGTTCCGGCGCTCGTCCGCGGTCAGCTCATCCGGCTTGCGGCGCGCGATATCGGCGGAGCTGAGCGGCGCGCGGAAACGCTCGAAGCGGCGCACGACCTCGCCGGCAAAGGCCTGCAGAGGATCGCAGTGATCGCCCGGCACCACGGCGAAGAACGAGCCGAGACGGCCGACGAGGACTTCGGGAATGTCGAAGGGCTCGATCTCCGACACGAAGCGGCCGATCTCGGCGATCAACTCGGCCTCGCTGCGACCCTCGGCCAGCGAAAACGGCGCCTTCAGCGTGGCGTGAAAGCCGTAGCGGCGCGGATCGGCGGTCAGGCCCACGAGCGCCTCGGCGTCAAAACCGTTCACGGCCGGCTGTTCCAGACGGGCGCCGGTAAAGGCATTGCGGCCGAGCCAGCGCTGGGCGGCAAGGGTCAACGGGTCGCTGGCGGGCGGGGTGAAATACAGGGCGTAACGCAAGGGCTCATTCCTACCGAAAGTCATTTGACCTCGCCTCGAGAGGCGACGCCGGAGCTTGAAAGGATTCGTGTGGCAGCATCATGCCGCCAGGACGATATCAGTGCGAGGGCTTGCCCATCAGGCGCGAGCGCAACGCGTTGGAAATGCCGTCGAAGATGAAGACGACGATAAGGATCAGCAACACCATATAGGCGACGTTTTCCCAGTCCGAATTGGTGCGCATCGCCTCCCAGAGCTTCAGGCCGATGCCGCCGGCCCCGACCGCGCCGATGATCGTTGCAGAACGGGTGTTCGATTCCCAGAAATAAAGCGCCTGCGAGGCAAAGAGCGGCATGACCTGCGGCAGCACGCCATAGCGCTGCACGGCGACAGGTGCTGCACCGACAGACTTCACGCCCTCGCGCTGCTTGTCGTCGATATTCTCCAGCGCCTCGGAATAGAGTTTGCCGAGCGTTCCGGTATCCGTGAAGAAGATCGCGGACATGCCGGCGAGCGGACCGGGACCGAAGGCGCGCGTGAAGAACAGCGCCCAGATCAGCATGTCGACCGAGCGCAGGAAGTCGAAGAGGCGCTTGGTCAGCTGATTGGAAAGCCAGTTGCGCGTGATGTTGCGGGCAGCCATGAAAGCGAGCGGGAAGGCCAGCAGCATCGCGAAGAGCGTGCCGACAAAGGCCATGACGATGGTCTGGAGCAGCTTGGTCCAGACGTCGAGATGCTGCCATTCCGCATTGTAGAGAATGTTGTCCCAGGCAAGCGACAGGTTTGACTGTTTCGGGTCGATACGGTCGCCCGAGGCGATCAGCGAATAGACCTCCGCCGTCGATTTGCCATGGAACGGCGAGTTCGTATCGAACAGGAAATTCGCCCAGCCGAGGAAGCGTTTACGGATCGATATATCGTCGGCCTCGATCTCACCCCAGCCGGCGAAGCCGAAGGCGAGCGTGATCTTTTCGCCCGGCCGCTTCTGCGTCGCCCAGGCCGGCAGCGGGCCATCGACCTTCATGGCGCCCTTGTCGAGATCGACGACCAGCGTTTCGCCGGCATGCTGAACGGTCACGCGATCCGGCACGACCTCGACGCTTGTCGAGGCATTAAGTGTGATCTTCGCGCGCTTGACGACCTCCTCCTCGCGGGTCGTCGCCGTCGCCATGCTTTCTGCGGCCGCAGCCGAACCACCGAGAACGGCGCCCTCGCCCATGAAACCCATGGAGGCGGATTTCTTGGCCGTGGGGACCGATATACCCACAGCCGGCGTGGTGCGGCTCATCGTGCCGCGCTCGATCTCGACCCAGCCTGGCTCGGCATTCGGCCCGAGCGGCGAAAAGCGCGGATAGGTCAGCTTCATCGCGCCATCGGGCGCGATCGTCACTTCCGGGCGCACCTCGTAGGACACCCAGTCGGCGAGATAGGTGCCGGCAATGTTCCAGTTCGCGGTTCCCAGCACATGGCCGATGGCGAAGAACCACCAGCAATAGAGCGCATAGAGCACGAAGCCGCCGGCAATGATGGCGACGCGGAAGCGCTGCCAGAACGAGCGATGGAAGACGGCCGGGTGGCGTGCCGCGATCTCATCCATCTCAGCGGGGTTGAGGGTCGTCATGGCGCACTCCTATTGGGCCAGCCGGAAGGCCTGGTCGCCGACGAGCTTGCGGCGCAGCCAGGCGGAAAACTGGTCGACGGCGATGATGGTGATGAGCAGCAGGAGCACGATCGCGAGCGTCTTGGCCTGGTGGTTCTGGCCGATCGAAAGCCGCAGCAGCTCGCCGATACCGCCACCGCCGACGGCACCGATGATCGTCGAGGCGCGCACATTGATCTCGAGGCGCAGCAGGAAATAGCTCATGAAGTTTGGCAGGACCTGCGGCACGATGCCGAACCAGACGCGTTCGACCCAGCTCGCGCCGACGGCGCGAAGCCCCTCCTCCGCTTTCATGTCGGCGTTCTCGACCACTTCGAAGAAAAGCTTGCCGAGCGCGCCGACCGTGTGGATCGACACGGCGATGACGGCCGGCAATGGGCCGAGCGACAGGATGGCGAGGAAGAAGCCGGCGAGCACGACTTCCGGGAAGGCGCGCAGAATTTCCATGAAGCGGCGCACGAAGCCGCGCAGCAGGCGGTTGGCGACGAGGTTCTTGGCGGCGAGGAAACAGAGCAGGAAACCGAAGACCATGCCGATGACGGTGGAGAAGATCGCGATGTTCAGCGTCTCCAGCATCTTGTGGAAATATTCCGGCACGTAGAGGCTCTCGGTTATGTAGAGCCGCCCCTCGGGATAATTGTATTTGAAACTGCCGTCGTCATAGGGCGACGGCAGGTCGAACAGCGCGCGAAACACTTCCCAGCCGTCGCGCGGCACCATGTCGCCGACGAAATCGAAGAGATAGGGCAAGCGGTCGAAGAATTTTCCCGCATTCGTCTCGTTGGCAAACCACAGCGAACCAGACAGCGCGAGCGCGAGGATGGCGAAACCAAGCCAGCTATAGAGACGGCGGCGCGCGGTCAGCTCTTGAAAGTGCTGCTCGATGAGCGCGCCCTTCTCGCTGAAACCGTCGTGAAGCGTGTTCATGGCCATGGTCTGTCCGCCTCGCGGGATCTTCCGTACTTGTGATTGCCGATAAATGCCGCCCCCTCCTCCGTCATCCTCGGGCTTGACCCGAGGATCCACGCCACAGGCAATGCGGTGCGGATGTATGGATCCTCGGGTCAAGCCCGAGGATGACGTTGTGGGTGGGGCAACGTTATCGACAAGAAAAGACGCCGGCCGGTTTTCCAGCCGGCGCCTGAAGCATCGTGGCGATCAGCCGCCGATCGTTGCCTTGCGGGCGTCGATGATCGGCTTGTAGAAGTCGACATTCACTTCCGTGAACGAGGTGAAGTCACCGCCCATGACGGCAGCGAAGCAGGCCGCGTCCTTTTTCGGCAGGTCGAGCATGAACTGCTTGAACTTCGCCTTGGTGTCGTCGGCGAGCGACGTGCGAACGACGATCGGGCCGTTCGGGATCAGCGGCGACTTCCAGAGC
This sequence comes from Shinella sp. 20P9.1.1, assembly GCF_057798995.1. Lineage (NCBI taxonomy): Bacteria > Pseudomonadati > Pseudomonadota > Alphaproteobacteria > Hyphomicrobiales > Rhizobiaceae > Shinella > Shinella sp. 20P9.1.1. Next base: position 279,653 of record NZ_JBYOLC010000001.1, on the reverse strand, counting down.
TCGACGATGTCGTTCATGTCGAGAATGCCCTTCTCGACCATCTTGTGCAGGTTGCCGGACGTGTAGCCGTCCTTCCACTCGCCGACGCCCGAACCGAAGGTCGTGCCGGCATCGAAGGTGCCCTTCAGCACTTCGAGAACGAGGTTTTCGTGACCGCCGCCGAAGCCGGTTTCAGCGAAATATTCCTTGACCGGGCCGCCGATGGCTTCCGGCAGCGTGACGAGCGGGACGAGGTAACCGGAGGTCGAGTCGGGGTCGGCAAAGCCGAGCTTCTTGCCCTTGAGGTCTTCGAGCTTGGTGATGCCTGAGTCCTTGCGGGCGATCATGATCGAGTGGTAGCCGGTCGAACCGTCGGTCTGGACGGTCGTCAGGATCGGCTCGACGGCATCGGCCTTGGCGAGGTAGATCTTGGCAAAGCCGGATGCGCCGAGTTCGGCATAGTCGAGCGTACCGCCAAGCAGGCCCTGGATGACGCCGTCATAGTCGGCGGCCGGGAAGAACGAGACCTTCTCGAAGCCAAGCTCGGCCTTCAGGTGATCGCCGAGGCACTGGTAGTTGCGCAGGCGGTCGGCTTCGTTTTCGCCGCCGATGATGCCGACGCGGAATTCCTTGAGGTCTTCAGCCTGTACGTGGCCGGCAAGGGCGATGAGCGCGACGGCGCCCAGAAGAACTTTCTTCAGCATGGTCTCTCTCCTGTTTGGCCGGCTTTGCCGTGCCTTGAAGTGTATGGCCCTTCACGCGGGCCGTTCGATCCCGGCGGGTCAGAGACCAGCCAGTGCCAGCGGTGTCGGGCTGGCGGATTGCTTGATGTTGTCCTGGCGCGCCGGGTTGCGGATCGCCGTGGAGGTGAGGCTTTCATCGATCTCGGCGCCATCGGCGCCGGTGCCGTAGATCGTGCGCACGGCCTCGGCATCGAGGTCCCGCGCCGGGCCATCGAAGACGACGCGGCCGCCGGACATGCCGATGATGCGCTCGCAATAGGCGCGCGCCGTATCGAGCGTGTGCAGGTTGGTGACGACAGTGATGCCGTCGCGCTCGTTGATGTCGCGCAGCGCATCCATCACGATCTTGGCGTTGAGCGGATCGAGCGATGCGATCGGCTCGTCGGCGAGCAGCATCTTCGGGTTCTGCATCAGTGCACGGGCAATCGCCACGCGCTGCTGCTGGCCGCCCGAAAGCGTGCCGGCCGGCTGCAGCGCCGTCTGCTCGATGCCGAGCCGTTCCAGCGCCGCGATCGCCATGATACGCTCCTCGCGGGTGAAGAGGTTCAAGATGCTCATGACCGTCGAGCGGTGGTTCAGGCGGCCGAGCAGCACATTGGTCAGCACGTCGAGACGCGGCACGAGGTTGAACTGCTGAAAAATCATCGCGCAGTCGCGCTGCCAATTGCGCAGTGCGGAGCCGCGCAGCGACGAGACCTCGACATCGTTGAAATGGATCGTGCCTTCGCTCGGATCGGCAAGGCGGTTGATCATGCGCAGCATGGTGGACTTGCCGGCGCCCGAGCGGCCGATGACGCCGACCATCTGGCCCTGCGGAATGTCGAAAGTCACATTGTCGACCGCGACGCGCGTGCCGAAACGGCGGGTGACATTCTTCAGTCGGAACATGGCGGATCCCTCTTCCTTAACTTGCGGCCCAGGGTCGGGTCCTGTCGTTTTCGGGACTGGCTCTAAACGCTGTTGATGAAGGGGCGATGTCAGTTCGATGTCGGAAAAATAACAGTCCACAGGCCTGGTTTTCCAGCACCGGGGCGGCCTTTCTCACCCATCGTGACGGGCGAGAAAGGCTTCTGCGTCAAGTTTGCGAAAGTCGTCCAAAGCGCCGCGCAGCCGGGCATGATCCCAGTCCCACCAGGCGAGTTTTTCCATGCGCTCGGCGATGTTTCTCGGGAACCGTTCGCGGATCACCTTGGCCGCGACGCCGCCAACGATCGTGTAGGGTTCCACGTCCTTTGTGACGACGGCACCGGAGCCTATGACAGCGCCGTTACCGATCGTGACACCCGGCAGGATGGTCGATCCATGGCCGATCCACACATCGTGGCCGATGGTGACGCGATGCTCGCGCCGCCACGAGAAGAATTCGGCCTCAGGCTCCGCATCCGGCCAGTAATCGTTGGCGCGGTAGGTGAAGTGATGCAGCGTCGCACGCCACATCGGATGGTTCGTGGCGTTGATACGCACGGACGCCGCGATATTGGTGAACTTGCCGATCGTCGCACACCAGACGGAGCCGCCGTTCATGATGTAGGAATAGTCGCCGATCTCGGCTTCGCTGACGCGGCAGTTCTCGTCAATTTCCGTATAGCGGCCGAGAACCGTGTCGGAGACCACGGCCGTCGGGTGGATCAGCGGCGTTTCGGACAATTTGGTCATGCGGCAGACTTTCGCGGTGAGAAGGCCGAGACATCGACGATGCGGTCGGCGACCTTTTCGCGCACGTCCTCGTCGTGGAAGATGCCGAGAAGCGCCACGCCGGCCGCCTTCTTTTCCTCGATCATGCCGACCACGACCGCACGGTTCTTCGCATCGAGCGAGGCTGTCGGTTCGTCGAGCAGCAGGATGCGGTGATCGGTGATGAAGCCGCGGGCAATGTTGACGCGCTGCTGCTCGCCGCCGGAGAAGGTGGCGGGCGGCAGTTGCCAGAGTTCGCGCGGCAGGTTGAGGCGCGCCAGCATCGCTTCTGCCGTCTCCTGCGCCTCGGCAGCAGCGACACCGCGTGCCGTGAGCGGTTCGGCCACCACATCGACGGCTGCGACACGCGGCACGGTGCGCAGAAACTGGCTGACATAACCGAGCGTCGCGCGGCGCACCGACAGGATGGTGCGCGGATCGGCGATCGCGAGATCGAGCAGGCGACCGCCATGCTCGATCAGGATCTGGCCGCTGTCGACGGCATAGTTGCCATAGACCATCTTGAGCAGCGAGCTCTTGCCGATGCCGGACGGGCCGCCCAGCACGACGCATTCGCCTGCTTTTACCGAGAAGCTCACATTGGACATGACGGGCAGGCGGATGCCGTCGCGAAGATGCATCGTGAAACTCTTCGCGACTTCGGAAACAACGAGGGGTGTCGGCATATTATTTTTCCTTTTGACGCATGGTCTTGGCCGAAAACCGGTTCCCACTTTTCGGGACCATGCTTCACACCTGAAGGATCGAGGAAACGAGGAGCTGGGTATAGGCTTCGCGCGGATCGTCGAGCACGCGGTCGGTCAGGCCCTGCTCGATGACGAGGCCGTCCTTCATCACCATCATGCGGTGCGACAGGAGGCGCGCGACGGCAAGATCGTGCGTGACGATGATCGCCGAGAGGCCGAGATCCTGGACGAGGCCGCGCAGCAGATCGAGCAGGCGGGCCTGCACCGAAACGTCGAGGCCGCCGGTCGGCTCGTCCATGAAGATCAGGCGCGGCGCGGTCACGAGGTTGCGGGCGATCTGCAGGCGCTGGCGCATGCCGCCGGAGAAGGCGCGCGGCTGGTCGTCGATGCGGTCGGTGCTGATCTCCACCCGCCGCAGCCAATCGCCGGCCGTCTCGCGGATCTGGCCATAGTGCCGGTCGCCGACGGCCATCAGGCGTTCACCGACATTGGCGCCGGCCGAAACAGCCATGCGCAGGCCATCGGCCGGGTTCTGGTGCACGAAACCCCAGTCGGTGCGCATCAGGAAGCGGCGTTCCGCCTCGCTCATGCGGGAGAGTTCGCGCATGTCGCCGTCGCGCATGCGGTATTCGACGGCACCGGAGGTCGGCATCAGGCGGGTGGCAAGGCAGTTGAGCAGCGTCGTCTTGCCCGAGCCGGATTCGCCGACGATCGCCAGCACTTCACCCGGCCAGAGATCGAAGGAGACGTTCTGGCAGCCGATGCGCGCGCCGTAGAATTTCGAGATATCGCGGACTTTGAGAAGCGGAATGTCGGTCATTCGGCAGCCTCCTTGTTATAGGCGAGATGACCACGGTGGCCGTGGGCGCAGCGGTTTTCGCAATGGTCGGTATCCGAGCAGACGAACATTCGCCCGCCCTTGTCGTCGAGCACCACTTCGTCGAGATAGACATTCTCAGCGCCGCACAACGCGCAGGGTTTGTCGAAGCTCTGGATCTCGAAGGGATGGTCCTCGAAATCGAGGCTGACGACCTCGGTATAGGGCGGCACCGCATAGATGCGCTTCTCGCGGCCGGCGCCGAAGAGCTGGAGCGCCTCGGACATGTGCATCTTCGGATTGTCGAATTTCGGTGTCGGCGACGGGTCCATCACATAGCGCCCCTCCACCTTCACCGGATAGGCATAGGTCGTGGCGATATGGCCGTTGCGGGCGATATCCTCGTAGAGCTTGACATGCATGAGGCCATATTCTTCCAGCGCATGCATCTTGCGCGTCTCGGTCTCGCGCGGTTCGAGGAAGCGCAGCGGCTCCGGGATCGGCACCTGATAGACGAGCGTCTGGCCGGCCGTCAGCTTCTCCTCGGGGATGCGGTGACGCGTCTGGATGATCGTCGCCTCGCGCGTCTTGGTCGTGACAGCCACATTGGCGACCTTCTGGAAAAAGGCGCGGATGGAGACGGCATTGGTCGTATCGTCCGCCCCCTGGTCGATGACCTTCAGCACATCCTGCGGTCCGAGGATCGCCGCCGTCACCTGCACGCCGCCGGTGCCCCAGCCATAGGGCATGGGCATTTCGCGCGAGGCAAAGGGCACCTGATAGCCGGGGATCGCGATCGCTTTCAGGATCGCGCGGCGGATCATGCGTTTCGTCTGTTCGTCGAGATAGGCAAAATTATAGGTCGCCAGTTCTGCCGTGCTCATTCTGCGGCCTCCGGAAGATCGGTGTCGGTGTTTTGCGCAGCCTCGTATTCGCGGCGCATGCGGCGCACGAGGTCGAGTTCAGCCTGGAAGTCTACGTAGTGCGGGAGCTTCAGGTGCTCGACGAAGCCGGTCGCCTGCACATTGTCGGAATGGGAGATGACGAATTCCTCGTCCTGCGCCGGCGCTACGATGTCCTCGCCGAACTCTTCCGCCCGCAGCGCCCGGTCGACCAGCGACATGGCCATGGCCTTGCGCTCGCTCTGGCCGAAAACGAGGCCGTAGCCGCGGGTGAACTGCGGCGGGTTCTTCGCCGAGCCCTTGAACTGCGCGATCATCTGGCATTCGGTGATCTGGATGCGGCCGAGCGAGACGGCAAAGCCGAGCTCCGGCATGTCCAGCTCCACCTCGACCTCGCCGATGCGCACTTCGCCCACGAAGGGATGGGTGCGGGCATAACCGCGCTGCGTGGAATAGCCGAGCGCCAGCAGGAAGCCCTCGTCGCCACGGGCGAGCGCCTGCAGGCGCAGGTCGCGGGCCATCGGGAATTCCAAGGGCTCGCGGGTGATATCGCCGGCGACATGGCCATCCGGCATGTCGCCGTCATCCTCGACCAGGCCTTCACCGGCCAGAATGTCGGAGACGCGCATGACCGGCTCACCGGCCTCGTCGCGTTCCAGCGGGGCATCAATCTCTTCGTCCGTCAGAAGCGACGGATCGAGCAGGCGGTGCGTATAGTCGAAGGTCGGGCCGAGCAGCTGGCCGCCCGGCAGGTCCTTGTAGGTCGCCGAGACGCGGCGCTCGACGAGCATCTCGCCCGTCTCGACGGGTTTGGAATAGCCGAAGCGTGGCAGCGTGGTGCGGTAGGCGCGCAGGATGAAGATCGCCTCGATCATGTCGCCGCGCGCCTGCCGGACGGCAAGTGCGGCAAGCGAACGGTCGTAGAGCGAGGCTTCCGCCATCACGCGGTCGACGGCAAGGCCGAGCTGGGCGACGATCTGCTCGATGCCGATGGCCGGCAGCGAACGGTCGCCGCGTCGGCGGTCGGCGAGAAGACGGTGGGCGTTGGAGATGGCGGCTTCGCCACCCTTGACGGCAACGTACATGGTTACGCCTCTTTCACACTGATGACGGTGGTGCGCGGCAGGCAGACGATCCTGTCGCCGGCAACGAGGATCAGATCGACGCCGCGCGGGAATTTCTGGCGGTTCTCCGCCCAGAACTGCGGGAACATGTCGGGCAGGCCGACCGGCGCGATTTCCTCCTGCATGCGGATGCCCGGCCCTTTCAGGACGAGCGGCCGGCCGCCTTCGAAGGCCTCGATTTCGACGACCAGCGTCGTGGAACGGTCCGGATATTCCTGCGTGCCCTGCGCGAAGAGGCAGAAATTCGGCAGCATCGCGCCCTTCTCGATGAAGGCGAAGCGGGCGTTCTGGCGTTCCTCCGCCAGCACCGCGCCGGCATTGAAGGCAAGCCAGCCGGGCAAGGCGGAGGCGGCGAGCGCCGGCGTCAGCCAGACGGTGGTGTCATGATCGCAGAGCGTCAGCGCGATGGCGCCGGCGGCCGGTGTCATCGGCTTGGGCGGCGTGACGGTCGGGGCGATATCGCCGATCATGCCCGGACGGGCCATGCAATCCATCAGCGTGCGGAAGACGGCTTGGGCCTGGAAGACCGGCTCCTGAAAACCGCCGGAAAAGGCGAGTGTATCCAAAGTCATCAGTCCTCTCCGCGAACCATGGTGAAGAAATCGACGCGGGTGGCGGCCGTCTGGCGGGCTTTTTCGGCATCCTCATCGGCAATGCGCGCCGCGATAACGGAAAGCAGCGCATCCACTTCGGCCCGGTGGGCCGGCTGCTGGAAGAGCGCACCGAAGATCGCCGAAAGCCGGGCCTTCGCGCCATCGGTACCAAGCGCTTGGCCATGACCGACCGTGCCATCCGCAAGACGGATGCTGGCGCGGCTCACCGTCGCCTCGCCGAGATTGAACGGCGCACCGCCGCCACCAATGCGGCCGCGCACCATGATGAGACCCGTTTCCGGCCCGCGCACCGGCTGCACGACCGGCTTGTCCGCAAGCGCGTCGAATGCCGCCTGCAATTCCTTCCGGCTCGCCTTCGCAAGCAGGCCCATCGCCCTCTGCCGTTCCGCCGCCGCGCCCTTTGCGGCTGCTTCGGACATTTTCTCAACTGATGCCATTGCCTCATCTCCAAATGTCTATTAATCTAGACAACCGAACATCTAAGTCTTGTCTTAATCGGCCGGAATGACAAGGGTGTGACAGCGGGCGAAATCGCGGGGCGAAAATGGTGGAACGGCAATCGGGCGTGGCGCTCTGGCGGCAGATCGCCGACCGCATGCGGCTCGCAATCAACAATGGTGATTTCGACGAAACCGGTATGATGCCGCCGGAAATGACGCTGGCCGCCCGCTTCGGCGTCAACCGCCACACGGTGCGCAGCGCCATGGCGGCACTGGCGGAAGAAGGCATCGTGCGCCCCATCCAGGGCATCGGCACCCGCATCGAGCGGCGCGACCGGCTGCGCTTTCCGATTTCGAAGCGCACGCGCTTTTCGCAGGGCCTCGGCAATCAGACGCGCGACATAGAAAGCAAGATGCTGGAGGCGGCAACCGAGGTTGCACCATCGATCGTGGCCGAAGCCCTCGGGCTCCCCATCGGCACGCTCTGTGTGCGCATGGAAACCGTCAATAGCGCCGACAAACGCCCCATCTCGCGCGCGACTCATTATTTCCCGGCCGACCGTTTCGGCGAGATCGGCGGGATTTTCGAGCAGACCCGCTCCGTCACCGCTTCGTTCCGCAAGCTCGGCGTCGCCGACTATGTGCGCCGCTCAACGGAAATCTCGGCCATTCACGCCGAGGGCGACGATATCCGGCACCTGAAGCTTTCGCCCGGTGCGATCATCCTCGTCGCGACAGCCATCAACACCGACCTTGCGGGAACGCCGATCCAGTTTTCCCGCACCCGCTTCGCCGCCGACCGTGTCAAGTTGACAGTGGAGCCGGAAGCCTAAACAGGCTTGCGGCAGCAGAGAATAAAGCGACGATAAAGCAGCGTGCGCAGCGTATTGCGCAGGTCCGCCGTCCGGCGTTGTGCCCTGGCGATGGGGGCGTGGGAACCAATCGTCATATCGCGGAAACCGGCCGCCTCCAGCAAGGTCAACACGCGCTCGACCGTCAGCCCGTCGCCAAAAGGCAGGCGCTGCATGATGCTGGAATGCCGATCGCTCATCGCGCCGTCATAATTCGGGTCGGTGCCGATGAACCGATCGAGCACCGCGATGGCGCGGCTTGCCAGCCGGCCGAGCCGCGTTGGGGCGGCCCAGTCGCCATCGAAGAACAGCAGCATGCCGCCGGGCTTCAGCATGCGGTGCCATTCCGCAAAGGCCTGCTCGGGCGTCGTCAGCGTCCATACGAGATGGCGACAGACGATGGCGTCATAGCTTTCGTCCGGCTCCATCGGGTTTTCCGCGTCGGCGAGCAGAAAGCGAAGGCCCTTGGCGCGCTCATGCTTCTTGCGCGCCACCGACAACATCGCCTCGGAAAAATCGAGCGCCGTCACCTCATGACCGAGCGACAGCAGCAGGCGCGTCACCTCCCCCGTACCGCAGGCAAGCTCCAGCACGCGGCACGGCTCCGGCCCCAGATGCGCGCGGATCGCCGCCGCCCAGGCGTCGAATTCCGGCCCTTCGGGAATACGGTGGCCGAAGGCGAGATCGAAGGTTTGCGAGCGGCGGGACCAATAGTCCCGGATGTCTTCCTTCAGATGGTCGTTGGAGAGCGTGCCGTGCATCACGTCCCCTCGTTGGCAACGAGTTTCAGCCGCAGCGGCCGCGGCTCCGGGCGGCGATAGCGGATGAAGCAGCCGCCGGCACTGTCCCGCTCCACATCCACGGTGACGCCGAAGACTTCCAGCAGACGCTGCGGCTCCAGCACCTTAGCCGGCGTGCCCAGCGCCACGATGCGCCCACCCTGCATGACGGCGATTCGGTCGCAGAACATGGCGGCGTGGTTGAGATCGTGCAGGGCCGCAACGACCGTCAGCTCCTGCTCGCGCACCAGCTGGAGCAGGCTGATCTGGTGGCCAATATCGAGATGATTGGTCGGCTCGTCGAGCAGCAGGATCGGCGATTGCTGGGCAAGCGCTCGAGCGATATGCAACCGCTGCCGTTCGCCGCCTGACAGTGTGTGCCAGAGCCGGCCGGCGAAATGCGCCATATCGACCTCCTCCAGCGCCCGGTCGACGATGGCATCATCGGTCCGCGACCAGGGCGTGAGCGCGCCGAGATAGGGCGTACGGCCGAGCTCGACGGCCTGGCGCGCGGTGATGCGCTCGGTCGTTTCCGCCTGCTGCTCGACAAAGGCGATGCGCCGGGCGATGGCCTGACGGCCGTGATCCGAAAGCGGCGTGCCGTCGAGCAGGACGGCGCCGGCCTGCGGCTTGCGGATGCCTGACATCAGCGACATCAGGCTCGTCTTGCCGGAGCCGTTCGGGCCGATGATGCCGAGGAATTCGCCGGGGCGCACATCCAGCGAGACATCCGACAGGATGGTCGCACCACCGGCCGACCAGTGCAGGTTTTTGGCAGACAGTGTCACAGGGCAGACCTCCTCTGGCTGAGGATGAGCGCGAAGGCGGGCGCGCCGAACAGTGCCGTGATGACGCCGATGGGCAGGACCTGGCCGGGGATGATGACACGCGACAGCACGTCCGCCGCGATCATGAAGATGGCGCCGATCAGCGCCGAGGCCGGCAGAAGCAGGCCATGCCGCACGCCGACCACCATGCGCGCGGCATGGGGAATAACGAGGCCGACGAAGCCGATCGAGCCGACGATGGAAACCATGGTCGCCGTCATCAGCGCGGAAATGGCGATCAGCACGACATAGACCCGGCGCACGGGAATGCCGAGCGAGGCGGCCGATTCCGTGCCGAAGGTGAAGGCATCGAGCGCGCGGGCGTGCCACAGGCACACGAGAAGCCCGAGGATCGCTACCGGCAGCGCCAGCCAGACATCCGGCCAGCGCACGCCCGAGAGATTGCCGAGCAGCCAGAACATGATACCGCGTGCCTGCTCCGCGCTCGCCGCCTTGGTGACGATGAAGGAGGTGAGCGCGTTAAAGAGTTGCGAGCCCGCGATGCCGGCCAGGATGATTGCGCTCGTGCCGCGCCCGGCGCGCAAGGCGAGCGCGCTGACGAGGCCGAAAGCGACGAGCGCGCCGAGGAAGGCGCCGGCCGGCAGCGTTAGGGCACCGGCCCCGATACCGAGAATCGCCACGCTGACGGCACCGGTCGAAGCGCCGGCGGAGATGCCGAGAATATAGGGATCGGCCAGCGCATTGCGCAGCAGCGATTGCAGGATGACGCCGCAGAGCGCCAGGGCCGAGCCGCAGCAGGCAGCCACCATCGCCCGGCTCAGCCGGTAGTTCCAGATGATGCCCTCGTCGATCGGCTCCAGCGGGTAGCCTGCATGCCAGAGGCGGTTGGCCACCGTCTTGGCGACCACGTCGAGAGGGATGGCCGTCTCGCCGACTGCGGCGCCGACGCCGAGCGCAAACAGCAACAGAAGGAGCGCCGCGAAAGCGGCGCCCGTCCGAAGCAGGATGGGACGATCGGAGATCACTTGGCCAAACCAGCCTTTTCAATAGCATCGGCCAGACGCTCGATGCCTTCGATGGTACGGATCGTCGGGTTCATCGCCTGAGCGTCCATGTCGAAGACATAGTTGCTCTTCACCGCCGGCATGAGGCTTGCGACCGGGTCGGTCTTCAGGAAGTCGAGCTTCGCCTCAAGGCTGTCGAGCGGATAGCGGCGGCGCTCCATCGAGCCCGCGACGATCATCGTCGGCGCGGCCTTGGCGATGGTTTCCCAGCCGACGGTCGGCCATTCGTCCTCGGTCTTGATGATGTTTTCGATGCCGAGCGCCGACATGATGTAGCCCGGCGCGCCGTTCTTGCCGGCGACATAGGGATCGGCATCGGCGGCGCTGGAGAACCAGAAGACGGCCGAGAGCCTGTCCTTGGCGGCGGCAACCTTGGCACGGGCCGCCTCTTCGCGTGCCTTCAGCGCGGCAACGACCTCTTCGCCCTTGTCCTGGATATCGTAGATCTGCGCCATCTCGCGGATCTCCTGATAGACCAGCTCCATGGTGAAGACCTGATGGCGGACGCCGTCGCTGGCCGCGCTGTTTTCCTTGCCGACGCAATCGGACGGCGAGGTGTAGACGGGAATGCCGAGCTCCTCGAACTGCTCGGGCTTGGCAACGACGCCTTCCGGCCCGACCTGCCACTGGAACTGCACCGTGACGATATCCGGCTTCTTGGCGAGCACGCTTTCGAAGCTCGGCTCGTTGTCGGCCAGACGGTCGATCCTGGCGTTGACGTCTTCATAGCCCTTGATGACCGGGCCGACCCACAGCGCCGTGCCCACCACCTTGTCGGCCAGGCCGAGCATGTAGAGGATTTCGGTCGAGCTCTGGCCAATCGAAACGGTCTGCGTCGGCGCCTTCTGGAAGGTGACCGGGCGGCCGCAATTCTGCAGCGTCAGCGGATACTGCGTCTCGGCGGCCTGGGCCGTGCCGGAGGCGATGAGGGTTACCGCGCCGGCAAGGGCGGAAGCGAGGGATGCGGCGCGCAGGGCCGCGGAAAACAAGGTCATGGATTTCTCCCGGAGAGTGAAGGCGTGCGGGCTCAGCCGATGGACCACGAAGGGCGCACCGAATGCGGTCGGGAGAAAACGATTAGGGGTCTGCCGCGGGCGGCAGTCTGGCTCGTCATGGCGTCTCCTGTTCCGGGCTTCCCCGCCCGTGACTTGGATCTGGAGTGCATGGCAAGCAGCACTCTCGGCTCTGACGGCAGGTCTCCTGGCTCACGGATATCTGCTGCCTGTCTGCCTTCCCGTGCAAACGCACAGTGGCATGACGCGAGACGCGTCACGAGGACAGGCGGCAATCCGCCTACAGTTGCGGGGGCAGCCACGGAATGGGTCCCTGTTGGGTCATCCGCACCGTGTTCCCTATTAATCCCCTGGGAGTCATCCTTCGGGGAACCGTCGTCCCATCCTTAGTCCGCACCGTTCGGCGGCGTCAAGGTGACGGTGAAAATCAGCTTTCGAAATCCCCGAAGACATCCTGCAGGCGTGTCAGCCGGTCGACACGCTCGCTCACCTCGTCGCCCATCTCGACGATGATGTTGCTCAACATGAGATCCATCACCGCCGTCATGGTCGCGGCGCCATCCCAAAGCGGCCCGTGCGAGCCGGGCACGATGAGGCAGATGTCGGAGACTTCCGGCCCCCAGGGGCAGAATTCATCGGTCAGCAGCACGACCTTCACGCCGGCCCGCCGGGCTTCCAGCGCCAGCGGCCGGGCCTTGGCGGCAAAGCGGCGTACGTCGTGCAGGAAGAGCAGCCGCCCCTCGACGGAGCCGTCGAGCACTTCGGCATAGGTGCCGTTGACGCCGTCGACGAATTGCACGCGCGGGCGGGTGTAGGAGAGCTGGCTTGCAAAATACTGCGCGATGCCGCGCACGTTCTGATAGGCGGCGACATAGACCTCCGTCGCGCCGATCAGCGCGTCGATCGTCTGCTGCCATTCCGGCGCGGTCGTGATGGCGTAAATCTCGCCGAGATTGTCGATCTGCTGCTGGATGAGCCCGGCGAGCAGCTTGCCGTCCTTGCGGTCCTGCTCCAATCGCCCGACCTGTCCCTTGACCTGCCAGGCGGGGTTGGAACTGCCGCGGCGCAGCTCGCTCTTCAGCTCGTCGAGCCCGTCGAAACCCATGCGGCGCAGATAGCGGCCGATGGTCATGGGCGAGAGTTCCAAGCGCTGGGCGATCGACCGCGCCGTCTCGAAGGGCAGCTCGGCGATGTTGCGCTCGATGTAATGGGCGATCAGCTTGTCGGATTTGGACCGCCTGAGGTCGTCGGACTGAACGAGCTTCAGAATGCGTTTCGACACGTCGCCCCTCTCTTCGAAATCCCGCCCGTCCAAAGACGGGCGGGTATCAACCGCACTCACACCGGGCTCATTGCGCCGTCTTGACCCGCGTCCAGACACGGTCCACCTGACGCAGGGCCGGACCCAGATCCTCGAATATCTGGAGACGTGCCATCGTCTCGGCCGGCGGGTTGATTTCCTTGCTATTCTTGATCTTTTCCGGGGTCAATTCCCGCGCCGGCACGTTGGCGGTGCCGTTGGTCTGCTGCGAGACGTTGAGAGCGACGATTTCCGGGCGCGTATAGAACTGGAGGAACTTGATCGCGTTGTCCTTGTTCGGCGCGGTTTTCAGCACGCAGATATCCTCCTGGTACATGGTCGCCCCCTCCTCGGGGATCACGTAGCCGAGGTCCTTTTCATTGGCGAAGATATCCACCATCGCACCGACGAAGGCGTGCCCGGCCGCCACGTCGCCCGCTTGCACCATCGGACGCTCGTCATAGGTGAAGGCCGCCACATCCGGCTTCATGGCGATGATCGTGTCCGCCGCCTGCTGCAATTCGGCCGGGTCCGTCGAGTTGATCTTGTGGCCGTTCAGGATGAGGCCGACCGCCAGCACTTCGCGCATGTCGTCGAGCAGGGTGAATTTCAGGCCCTTGGCCTTCACGGTCTCGATCAGGTCCTTCCAGCCCGTGATATCCTTGCCGAGCACCTTGCGGTTGTACATGATGCCGACCGAACCCCAGGCATAGGGCAGGCAATATTCACCGTTCGGGTCGCTCTTGGCGCGCAGGAAGGCCGGATCGATATTCTTGAAGCCTTCATATTTGTTGATGTCGGTCTTCTCCAGAAGATCGAGCTTGGCCATGATGTCCTGCATATGCACGGACGGGAAGACGATGTCATAGCCCGTGGCGCCGCCCTGGATCTTGGCCAGCATTTCCTCGTTGGAGGAATAGGTCGAGAGGTTGACCTTGATCGAGGTTTCCTCCTCGAACTTCTTCAAGACCTCCGGATTGATATATTCGCCCCAGTTATAGACGTTGAGCTCGGCGGCGCTGGCCATGCCCGTCGTGGCCATGAGCACGGCGAGCGAAAAAGCGGCGCGGCGAAAGCCGGACAGACCGGCATCATGCGATTTCGGCATCGAATAGTCTCCTCTGATGGTTTGGCCCGTCGTGGCCCCGGCGCTTTCCTTTGCACCGTCTTTCCCGTCCCGGCTTCTTTCGGCCGTTGACTTGGATGAACAAATGGTATCCAGATATCTAAATCGCACAAGCGTTATTTTTATAACATTAATGGGGAACGACGATGCGAGATTCCATAGTCCGCCTGGAAAAGGCGGCGAAGGCCTTTGCCACGCCCGAGGGACAGACCGTGACGGCGCTGGACGCGATCGACCTCGATGTCATCAGCAACGAGTTCCTGACGCTGCTCGGACCATCGGGCTGCGGCAAGACCACCCTGCTCCAGGCGATCAGCGGCTTCGTCCAGCTCGACGCCGGGCGTATCCTGATCGACGGCGAGGACATGACCGACCGACCGCCTTATCGCCGCCCGGTCAACACGGTGTTCCAGAACTACGCGCTCTTCCCCCATATGACGGTCGGCGAAAACACCGGCTATGCGCTGGAAGTCGCCGGTGTTGCTAAGGCGGAACGCACCCGGCGCGTCGGCGACGCGTTGCGCATGGTCGGGCTGGAAGGCATGGAGGGCCGCAAGCCGCGCCAGCTCTCGGGCGGACAGCAGCAGCGTGTGGCGCTTGCCCGCGCCATCATCGCCCGGCCGAAGCTGCTCCTGCTCGACGAGCCGCTGTCAGCGCTCGACAAGAACCTGCGCCAGTCCATGCAGATCGAGCTGAAGACGTTGCAGAATGAGCTCGGCATCTCCTTCATCTTCGTGACGCACGACCAGCAGGAGGCGCTGACCATGTCGGACCGTGTCGCCGTGCTCTCGGGCGGGCGCATCCAGCAGCTCGACACGCCGCGCGCGATTTACGACCAGCCGAAGAACAGTTTCGTCGCCACCTTCGTCGGCGCCAGCAACCTCTTCGAGGGCGAGGCCGGCAGTGGACAGCTCGTCACGAAAGACGGTCTTTCCATTTCCCATGGCCGGCCGGGCGCGACCGGCACGGCAACCGCGCTCATCCGCCCCGAGCAGTTCTTCATCGCCCAACCCGGCGACAGCGCGCCGAGCCTCGATGTCGATCTCGAACAGATCGTCTTCGTCGGCTCGACCTTCGAACTGTTCGGCCGGACAGTGACCGGTCGGCGCGTCATCGCGGAAATTCCCGCCGTGCGACGCAGCCTCGTCGGCGAGATCGAGCAGTCGCGCCGCGCGCGCCTTGCCTATGATCCCGCGGCGGTGCACCTCATTCCGGCGGAGGCGGCCTGACATGACGTCGATTGCCTTTCGCCGCCGCGTCCAGCTTGCCGTCCTGCTCGGGCCGGTCTCGCTGTTCCTGGCGGTCTTCTTCCTCGGCCCGCTCGCCATCATGATCGTGACGAGCTTTCTGGCGCCCGGCCTCTACGGCGGGGTGGAATGGACCTGGTATCCGCACAATTACGGCCGCATCCTTGGCTTCGCCGATCCGATGTTCGAGGATTTCGATCCAATCTACATCGCGATCTTCCTGCGCTCGCTGAAGATTGCGGCCATGACGGTCGTGGCGACACTGCTCGTCTGCTATCCGGCCGCCTTCTGCATCAGCCGGCTTTCGGACCGGTGGAAGAATTTCTGCCTCTTCCTGATCACGCTGCCCTTCTTCACCAGCCTGATCGTGCGGCTGTTCATCTGGGTGCTGATCCTGCGTCCGACCGGCCTCGTCAACGAGGTGCTGCTCGGCACCGGCGTCGTCGCACGTCCGCTCGACCTCATCTATACGGACGGCGCGATCATCCTCGGCATGGTCTATGTCTTCATCCCCTTCATGTTCATGCCGGTCTATGCCAGCGTCGAAAAGCTCGACTGGACGCTGGTGCGCGCCTCGCTTGATCTCGGCGCCGGGCCAATCCGCACCTTCCTGCGCATCATCCTGCCGCTGACGGCGCCCGGCATTGCCGGCGGCGCGGTCATCGTCTTCATCCCCGCGCTCGGCAATTTCGTCGTGCCGGCCATTCTCGGCGGCGCGAAGGTCATGATGCTGGGCAATCTCATCGAGCAGCAGTTCCTCGCCGCGCGCAACTGGCCCTTCGGCTCGGCGCTCGCCATGATGGTGATGACCGTCATGCTGGTGCTGCTCTTCATCCACGTCGTCATTTCCGGCCGTCGCGGTTTCGATCCCGCGACCGGACATTGAGGAGAGCGGCCATGAAGATTTTCGCTTCGCTCGCCCGCGGCAGCCTGATTGCCTATACCGCGCTGTTCTTCGCCTTCATCTACATTCCGCTCGCGCTGATCGCCGTCTATTCGTTCAATGCGAACCCGGTCAACATGATGACCTGGACCGGCTTCACCACCGAATGGTACGCCCAGGTCCTCGGCTTCAAAACGACGATTTCTGAAAACGCGCTCTATCTGGAATCGACCAGCCAGCTCGTCGAAGCCCTCTGGAACAGCCTGATCATCGCGACATCCACCACGGCGATCGCCACCGTGCTCGGCACCGCTATGGCGATCGCGCTCTACCGTTTCGATTTCTTCGGAAGGCGTTTCTACCGCACCGTCATGTTCATGCCGATGCTGATGCCCGATATCGTGCTCGGCATCGCGCTCCTGATCTTCTTCGTCAATTCCGGCATCAATCTCGGCCTGAAGACGATCATCATCGGCCAGTGCACCTTCCTGATCTCCTACGTCTTCATCGTCGTCACCGCCCGGCTTGCCGGCATGGACCGCACGTTGGAGCACGCCTCGGCCGATCTCGGCGCCAACGAATGGACGACCTTCCGCAAGGTGGTGTTTCCGCAGCTTTTGCCCGGCATCGTCGGCGGCGCGCTGCTCGCCTTCATCATCTCGATGGACGATCTCGTCATCACCTATTTCATCGCCGGCGTCGATGTGACGACGCTGCCGATGTTCATCTTTGCCATGCTCCGGCGCGGCATCAAGCCGGAGATCAACGCCATCGCCGTGATGATGCTGACCTTCTCCTTCGTCATCGCCTCCCTCGGCCTCTATCTTCGCTCCCGGCAGAAATAATCATGACCCATAAAAAACCCCGCGCCCGCGCCCTTGGCCTGCCTTTCACCGGCCGCACCGGCCCGCTCAACGCCATCACCGATGTCGAGGGCATCGCCGTCGGCTTCCAGACCATCCGCGAGGAAACCCCGCGCCCCGGCCGCAAGCTGCCGGTGCGCACCGGCGTCACCGCCATTCTGCCGCACAGCGAAAGCGAAACGCCCGTGCCCGTCTATGCCGGCCTGCACCGCTTCAACGGCAATGGGGAGATGACCGGCACGCACTGGATCGAGGACGGCGGCACCTTCCTCGGCCCGGTCATGATCACCAACACGCACGGCGTTGGCATCACCCATCACGCGACGATCCGCTGGATGCTGGAGCGCTACGCCTCGACCTACGATATCGGGGATTTCCTCTGGCTGATGCCCGTCGTCGCCGAGACCTATGACGGGGCACTCAGCGACATCAACGGCATGCCGGTGACGGAGGCGGACGCCCGCGCGGCGCTGGAAAACCTCTCCCGCGGCCCCGTTTCCGAAGGCAATTGCGGCGGCGGCACGGGCATGATCACCTATGGCTTCAAGGGCGGCACCGGCACCTCGTCGCGCGTCGTCTCCTATGGCGACAAGGAATACACTATCGGCACCCTCGTGCAGGCCAATCACGGCCAGCGTGACTGGCTGGCTATCTGCGGCGTGCCCGTCGGCAAACACCTCATGGACAACACACCGCAAAGCCAGCTGAAGGAACGCGGCTCGATCATCGTCGTCATCGCAACCGACCTGCCTATGGCGCCGCACCAGCTGAAGCGCCTCGCCCGCCGCGCCTCGATCGGCATCGGCCGCAACGGCACGCCCGGCGGCAACAATTCCGGTGATATCTTCCTCGCCTTCTCCACCGCCAATCCGCAGCCCATGGCGCACCGAGCGCCGGCGAGGCTCAATATCGAAATGGTCAATGACGAATATCTCGACCCCGTCTATGCGGCAGCGGTCGATAGCGTGGAGGAAGCGGTGGTCAACGCCATGCTGGCAGCGGAAAGTGCCGGCGGAACCCCGCATGACCGCCTGCGCGTCGATGCTATCGACCACGATGCGCTGATGGCCGTCATGCAGCAGTATGGCCGGGGCGCTTAGTTCGCAGTCCCGTCAGGCGTCACCCGCTGGCTATCGCCACCGGTACCGGACTGCTGTGTGGGCGAGCGATCCGTCGGCACCGTCTCGCCGCCGCCGGGCACGCTGTTATCGATCGTATCCTGCGCCGGCTCACCGCTGGTGGTGGACGACGTCTGCGTCGCATCGACCGGCGCAGAGGGATCGATGTGCTCGCCAAAAATTTCCACCGCACCCCAGGCGATGACAGCCAGGGCAAGGCTGATGCCGAGCACTTTCAGCACCGGCCGGCCGGGGCCGCCCTGCCGGGTCTCGCGGGCGGAATAGTCCTTGCGGACGGGATCGTGCGTGCGGGTGATCGGATCGCCGCGTTCGTCTTGCTGGTGGGTCATGGCGGACACTCCCTGAATTGCTTCTCAGGGAAAGAACTTGCGGGCAGGACGAAAGTTCCTCAGGCCTCCGCCGGCCCATCCAGCCCCAGCGCTTCGAGAAGCCGGCGCTGGCGCAGCAGGAGATGGGTCAACGAGGCGACGTCGCCATGCGCCGGCTGGTGCGTCATGCCCTCGTCCACCGCCTCGACGATCGCCTCGAACGTATCGGCGATCTCGCGGGAAATGCCGTTGAGTTCGGCAAAACGCGGATCGACCGCCGCCGCCGCGAGTGTTGCCGTAGTAACGCGGCCGATGCCATGCGGCACCTTCGCCCCGGCATCGACATAGCCCTCGGGCAGGTCGCCCTTCAGATTCGTCACCCGCCGGAAACGGATGACATCGACGATCTGATCGACCGCCTGGCAGGCGCCGGCGACACGCGAGGGATGATCCGTATCTGCGGCGGCATGGGGCAGCAGTTCGAGTTTTCCGGGATGGCGCTCAACGAGCTTCAGGTAGGGCAGCATCGGGCCGCTCAGCGCGCCGCTCGTCGCGTTCTTGAACAGATCGGCATCGATGGCCGCATGGCGTACCTGGCCCGAGGCCAGCGCCCGGTCGAGGGCGGCCGTATCCACCACCTCGCCACGATCGTAGTCCACGATGACCGCGCCACGGTTCATCGCCGCCATCACCGCCTCGCTGACAATGCCGGCATTGGCATAGACCCGCGTCGCCTCGTCCAGCCGGCCGAGGCCGACATGCACGGAAAGCACATCCGCCCCATCGGCCGCCTCCACCGGTGAGGCTGCGTAGCCAAAACCCTCGGCCTCGATCCATTGCCGATGCTTCGGCCGGGCATAGATCGTCACAAGCATGCCGAAGGCCTGGGCGAGACGGGCCACCTCGCGGCCGATATTGCCATAACCGAGCACCGCCATGCGGCGGCCCTCGAGCTTGGCGGTCGGGTAGGATTTGAGGTCGCGGCCCGTATCGAAATCACCGGCCGCCACGCGTGCATGCAGCTGCGCGACCGGCAGGTCCGGCGTCACCTTGAGGATCGCCTTCATCACCATCTGCGCCGTGGCGCGGCTATTGATGCCGGGCGTGTTGATCAGGGGTGCCGCGCCGCCCTCGCCATTGCCGCCGCCCCAGGAGGCTGAGCCCATATTGCCGGTGCCCGCGCCGATGCGCACGCCGCCGAGCGGAAAGATCGCCTGTTTGGGAATGAAGGTCGCCGCCGCAATCAGCGCGTCGTAACGCCCATCCGCCGTCTGGGCGATGATCTCGGTCTCGGCGCTCAGATCCGGCTGGTAGAAGAAATGCAGGCCCGGCGGCAGGGTCTCGCGCTGATAGGCGCCCGCATGAAAAGTGCCGCCCTTGGCCTCGATATGCGCGCGCACCTCGCCGGGATCGGGATTGCCTTGCGCGTCGAAGCGCAGGCCGACGAGATCGGCGATCAGGATCTTATAGGCGCGCTGCGGGTCGTCCAACCGTCCCTCCGAAACCGTGTGATCTTCCTGCATGGCGCCCTCCCTCGCTGCCATTTTCGTAGGCGAGTTTTGCAGCGCCGACAAGCCGAACCCGAAAAGCGACACGGAAGGTCAAAACCATCGTATTGCCCGCCTCCGGGGCGCGCTCCATAAAGAGCGCAGAAGAGGATTGCTCATGACATCTCGCGCCTTCACCACCATCGAAAACGAATGGATCACGCTCGCCGACGGCACACGGCTCGCCGCCCGCATCTGGATGCCCGAGGGCGCACAAAACGATCCCGTGCCCGCCGTCTTCGAATTCCTGCCCTATCGCAAGCGTGATGGAACGAGCCCGCGCGATGAATCGACCTATCCCGTCTTCGCCGCGGCCGGCATTGCCGGCGTGCGTGTCGATATCAGGGGCTCGGGCGAATCCGACGGCGTTATCGACGGCGAATACACGCCGCTGGAACTCGCCAATGCCTGCGAGCTCATCGCCTGGATCGCCGCACAGCCCTGGTCGAACGGCGCGGTCGGCATGATGGGCATCTCCTGGGGCGGCTTCAACTGCCTGCAAGTCGCAAGCCTCAAGCCGCCGGCGCTGAAGGCGGTCATTTCCATCGCCTCCACCGTCGATCGCTACAACGACGACATCCATTACAAGAACGGCACGCATCTCTCCGCCCAGCTCTCCTGGGCCGCGACCATGCTCGCCTACCAGTCCCGCTCGCCGGACCCCGATATCGTCGGCGACCGCTGGAAGGCCATGTGGCTCGAGCGGCTGGAAAAAGAGCCCTTCTTCCTGGAGACTTGGCTACAGCATCAGCGCCGCAATGCCTTCTGGCAGCACGGCTCGATCTGCGAGGATTTTTCCGGCTTTCCCGTGCCTGCCCTCGTCATCGCCGGCTGGGCGGATGGTTATCGCAGCACGCCGCTGAAGGCCGTCGAAGGGCTTGGCGACAAGGCGAAGGCATTGATCGGCCCCTGGATCCACAAATATCCGCATTTCGCCTGGCCGAAGCCCCGCACGGATTTCCACGCCGAGGCCATCGCCTTCTGGAACCATTGGCTGCGCGGCGAGGAGAACGGCGCGGAGAACACGCCGCAGGTGCGCGCCTATATCCAGGATGCCGCCCGCCCGGCGCTGCGTCGTGAGTTCGATCCCGGCTTCTGGGCGGCGAAGGACCGCTGGGAGGCACCCGACATGGCGACCTTCTACGTCGAGCAATATGGCACGCTCGCCCCCGGCATGCCGATTGCCGGCGCTTCAGGTCATGATCGTTACCTGAAATCGCCGCTCGACACCGGCATCATGGCCGGCGAATGGTTCACGCTGAAGCCGGATGCCGAAATGGCGCTCGACCAGCGCCTCGACGATGCCGGCTCGCTGGTGATCGAGACCGCGCCGCTCGCGCAAGCGCAGGACTTTCTCGGCCAGCCCGTGCTGGAGCTCGATGTATCGACCGAGGTCGACATCGCCAATCTCTGCGCCCGCATCGTCGATATCCACCCCGACGGCACGGCGACGCGCGTCACCTTCGGCGTCGTCAACCTCGCCCATCGCGACGGCAATGCCGAACCGAAGGCCATGCCGAAGGGGGAGAAGGTCCGCATCCGCCTCGTGCTCGACGCGATGGGCTATCGTTTCAGCCCCGGCCACCGCATCCGCCTGTCGCTCTCGACCGCCTATTGGCCAATGGTGTTGCCGCCGCCGGTCGATGCCGGCGTGACGATCGATCTCGCCTCGCTCGGCCTTGCTTTGCCCAAGCTCGGCGCCCACCAAGTTATCGCCATCCCGGAGCCGCAGAACCCCGATCCCTTGCCGAAATACACCGAGCTTGCCCCCGGCGAGACGGCACGGGGTGTGGAGCGCGACCTGACGAACGGTCTCACCGAATACACGATCTACGAAGATACCGGCCTCTACGAGCATCCCGGCACGGGCCTTGCGACCCGGCAGGTACGCGACGAGCTTTGGTCGATTGCCGAAAACGATCCGCTCTCGATGACCGGCACCTCCGTCTGGACCTGCGACATGCAGCGCCCCGGCTGGTTCGTCCGTACGGTCTCGACGGCGACCATTGCCTGCACCGCGACCGACTGGCTGATCTCCGCGAATGTCCGCGCCTTCGAGGGTGAAGGGCAGATCTTCGAGAAATCCTTCGAAAAGGTGATCCCACGCGATTTCATGTAGGGTCAGTGGAAATCGCGGGATTTGACGCGGATCTCGTCGATATGGCCATAGCCATCGACGAGATTGCGTGCCTTTCCAAGTTTTGGCGCACCGCGCGGATCGTGTGGTGGGCTGCCATGGTGGAACTCGTCGCCCCGCCCATGCGGCAGAGGAAAAGGCGTATCACGACGGCCGACACTGGCGAGCAGCCCGGAGAGATCCGTTAGTTGTTGCACCACGACATGCACTACGGCCCCTTCGCGCTGGATGTAGCCCTTGACGCCCAGCATGGATGCCCCCATCACGACCGCGCGATAGGTCATGAAAACCTTCTTCCAGACAACGAGATTGGCAATGCCCGTCTCATCCTCGATCGTCACGAAGATGACACCCTTAGCCGAACCCGGGCGCTGGCGCACGAGCACCAGACCCGCCAATTCGACAGGCTGGCGATCCTGAAGATTCGTTGCGACCTGACATGACAATATCCCTTGCCGCTGCAAATCCTGCCGCAGGAAACTGACGGGATGGGCGCGCAGCGTCAGGCCGACATGACCATAATCCTCCACCACCTCGTTGCCGGCCGTCATGGGGCGCAATGCAACGGCGGGTTCGTCCAGTTCCGCGATCACTGCCTCTTCCCGCCTTGCAGCCGCCGTAAAAAGCGGCAGCGGCTCATCGCGCAACGCGCGGATCGCCCAGAGCGCATCGCGACGGGAAAGGCTGAGCGAAGGGAGAAAGGCATCGGCCTCCGCGAATTCAACGAGTGTCGCAGCCGGCAGTTCGGAACGCCGCCAGAGATCGTCCACCGAAACGAAAAGGCTCTCGGATCGTTCGGCAAAGAATCGTTCCAAGTTTTTGCTGTTCAATCCCTTGACCATGCAAAGGCCAAGCCGCACCGCAAAGCGCCCAGCCTCGCCCATAGGCTCCAGTGTGCAGTCCCATCGGCTTTCGTTGACGCAGACAGGGCGCATTTCAACGCCGTGCTCCTGTGCATCACGGACAATCTGCGCAGGAGCATAAAAACCCATCGGCTGGGAGTTGAGCAAGGCTGCACAGAAGATTTCCGGATGGTGGCGTTTCATCCAGGCCGAGGCATAGGCAATGATGGCAAAACTATAGGCATGGCTTTCCGGGAAGCCGTAAGAACCGAAGCCTTCAAGCTGCTTGCACATACGTTCGGCGAATTCTTTCGAATAGCCTTTTTTCGTCATCCCGGCGATCAGTTCCTCTCGAAATTTGTCGACGCCTCCGGTCTGCTTGAAGGTTGCCATAGCACGGCGCAACTGGTCCGCCTTTCCTGCCGTAAACCCCGCCCCGACGATGGCGACCTGCATAGCCTGCTCTTGGAACAAGGGAATTCCGAGAGTCTTCCTCAAAACAGCCTTGAGTTTTTCATCATCTGGATAGTCTGGCACCTCCAGACCCTGCCTGCGACGCAAATAGGGATGCACCATATCGCCCTGAATCGGTCCAGGCCGAACGATCGCCACCTGGATGACGATGTCGTAAAACTCCTTGGGCTTGAGGCGCGGCAGCATGGACATCTGCGCCCGGCTTTCGATCTGGAACGTGCCGAGCGTATCCGCCTTGGAGATCATCTCGTAGGTCGGCTTGTCATCCAATTCGATATTCCAGAGCTCCTTGCTGATCCCCTTGAGATTTTTCAAATATTCGAATGCCCGCCGCATGCAGGAAAGCATGCCAAGAGCGAGAACGTCCACCTTCATGAACTCCAGGAACTCGACATCGTCTTTGTCCCATTCGATGACCTGCCGGGCATCCATGGCTGCGGGTTCGATCGGCACGAGATCATCCAGCCGGTCGCGTGTTAGGACGAAACCACCGGGGTGCTGAGAGAGATGTCGCGGCACACCAGTCAACTGTTTTGACAACTCCACCAGCAGCCTTATGCGCCGGTCATCGACATTCAAACCGATGTCCTTAATCTCAGCCTTCGGAATATCGTTCGACCAGCCCCACACCTGGGAAGATATTGCTTTGAGCACGTCCTCAGGCATGCCGAGCGCCCGGCCGATATCCCGCATGGCTCCGCGCGAGCGATAACGGATGACCGTGGCACAAAGCGCAGCACGGTCATGCCCATAGGTGTCATAGACCCACTGGATGACCTCCTCCCGACGCTCGTGCTCGAAATCGACGTCGATATCGGGCGGCTCGCCGCGCTGTTCCGATACGAACCGCTCAAAAAGCAGACCGTTGTTCCTTGCGTCGATGGCAGTGATACCAAGAACGTAGCATACTGCACTGTTGGCCGCCGATCCCCTGCCCTGACAGAGAATACCGACCGAGCGTGCATACCGGACAATGGAATTCACCGTCAGGAAGTAAGGCGCATATTGCATTTTTTCGATAAGCTGCAATTCATCATTCAACTTCTTTACGACTGAATCGGGCACCCCATCGGGATACCGCTTTGTTGCCCCTTCCCATGTATATTTTTCCAGCGCCTCTTGCGGTGTGAGATGCGCGTATTCCCGCTCTTCCGGATATTGATACTGCAATTCGTCCAGCGAGAATTTGCAGCGCGCCACGATATCGATTGTGCGCTGAAGTGCTTCCGGGTAACGCGCGAACAGGCGATGCATCTCCTGCGGCGGCTTGAGGTAGCGGTCGGCGTGGCGTTCGCGCAGGAAGCCGGCATTATCGATGACGACGTTGTGGCGGATGCAGGTGACGATGTCCTGCAGCATGCGCCGGGCGGGTTCGTGGTAGAGCACGTCGTTGGTGACGACCGTGGGCACCCGGTATTGCGCGGCGAGGTTGGAGAGGTCGAAGAGGCGCAGCTGGTCGTTCGGCCGGCGGCGGAGCGTAAGCGCAAGGTAGCAGCGGCCCGCAAACGCTTCCGACAGGCGGCGAAGATGGAAGGCCGCGGTGTCGTCGGCCTCGTCGGGGACCAGCACGGCGAGCAGGCCTTCGCTCCATTCGACGACATCCGGCCAGTCGAGATGGCATTTTCCCTTGCCGGCTTTTTTCTTGCCGATGGTGAGCAGGCGGCAAAGTCGGGCATAGGCTTCGCGGTCCGTCGGGTAGACGATGAGCGACATGCCATCGACAAGATCCAGCCGGCAGCCGACGACAAGGCGAACACCCGTTTCCTTCGCCGCGCGATAGGCCTGCACGACGCCCGCCAGACTGTTGCGGTCGACGACGGCTAGGGCCTCGATGCCGAGCGCACTTGCCTGGGTAAACAGCTCCGCGCAGCTGCTAGCGCCGCGCAGGAACGAGAAATGCGAGGTGACCTGGAGTTCGGCGTAGCGTGGCGTCATGCGAAAATCCCGTGCAGGAACCAGCGGCCGATGCCGTTGACGATCTGCTGCTCCTCGCCCGAACGGAACAGCCAGAAGCGTTCGCCCTCCGCATCCTCCACCTGGAAATAATCGCGCACGGCGGCAAGCTCGGCATCGCGCTTCCACCATTCACCGAAGATGCGCTCGGGGCCGTCGGCGCGCTGCACACGCCGGCGCACGCCACGCCATGTGAAGAAGGCGGGCGGATGGTCGGGCATCAGCGCCATGACCTCGATCGGCTCCGGGCGGGCGAGAAGCCGCGCCGGGCGCGGCCAGCGACCGGGCCATGTCGCGCCATCATCGGGCGCAAGCGGCGGTATGCGGTGGATGGAACGTTCCGGCACGTCGCTTTCGACCGGCGCGAGGCGATAGAGCCGGCGGGCGCCGATGCGGTTCGCGATGACATCGACAAGGCCGGCAATATCGGCCTGCTCTTCCTCGATCAGCGAGGAGACGGCCTGCTGCAGGACAAGCGGTTCGGCAAGCGTCGCCGTGAGCTCCATGATCTCGATGCCGAAGCCCGGATCGATCGTCTCGATACGGTCGCAGAGCAGCCGGACGAGGCGCTTTTCATCGCGCACGGCGCGGGCCGTGCCGACGCGGATGGCCTGCAGCGTGTTGTCGACGCGGTGAAAGATCAGATCGAGCCGGCGGGCGCCGAGACCGCGTTTTTCCAGCGTCCGGCAGAGATCGCCGACGAGCTCGGATGTGTAGCGCGCAATGGTCTCGGCCGCGCCGATCGGTTCGCCGAAAACCTTGCGCACGCTGACGCGTTCGGGGTCGCGCAGGGGATCGACGGGCTCGGAAACCGTGCCCTGCACCTGGTCGAGCCGGCGGCCGAGGCCTGCGCCGAAACGCAGCACGAGGGGCGCACGCGGCACGGCGAGCACCTCGCCGATCGTGGCAAAGCCCAGCACATGCAGACCGGTCACGGTTTCCGGCGCAATCCGCAGACCGGGGATCGGCAAGGGCGCCACGGCCTTGCCGGCCGCGCCCGGCGGGATGACGCAGACGGGTGCCGCCAGGAATCGGGCGGCGGCATGCGCCGCGCCCCATGTATCGGCCACCGCCGCACGAGCGAAAATGCCGGAAGCACCGAGACGGTTGACGAGACCGGTCAGCATGCGCTCCTCGCCGCCATGCAAATGGTCGGCGCCAGTCGTGTCGATGACGAGCCCATCCGGCGGATCGGGCGCGACGATGGGGGCATAATGCTGCAAGGCCCAGAGGGAGAGACGGTTGAGGGCCGCAGCATCAGCGGCGGGATCGGCCGGCAAGGTGAGAATATCCGGCACCAGCGCATGGGCCTTGGCAAGCGGCATGCCGACGCGCAGGCCCGCCTGCTCGGCCACCCGGCTCACCGCGGTGAGAACGCGGCGCGCGCCATCACGGCCGACGAGAACGAGCCGCTGGTCAGCCGGTGGCGCCGCGGCTCCGAGGGAGCGCCGCAGCCGATCGATCGGCCAGCCGGGAAGAAAAAGCGATACGACCCTCGCCATCGGTTGCCTCCACGTCAAATTCCGCCGCGGCACCGGCCCGGCAACGGGTCAGTTCCAGCAGCCAGCGCGCCCGGCCGATGCCCGGCACGGGAAGGGCCAGGGATGGCCGGACGGACACCCGCCAGCGCGTAACGGCGGCCGTCGGTTGATCAAAGGCTGCCGCTTCCTTCAAATGTCGGAAACGCCTAAGTGCGAGGCCGAGCGTGCCGCCGGCCTCCGCCGCCAGTTGCAGGCGGCGCGAAGCCGTCATCGACAGGCGCGCGACCTCCGCCACGACGGCGCCGAGCCCGCCATGGCGCAGTCCCTCCTCGAAACAGAGGAGCAGGCTCTTTTCGTCGCCCGCTTCGACATAGATGACACGGCCAGGTGCCAGCCCCGCCTGCGCCAATGCCGGCGCGAAGAGGTCCGACCGCGTCAGGCACCACAGCACCTGCCCCTTGGTGCGCGCCGCTATGCCGGCGGCAAAGAGCATGGCGGCCGCCCCCTCGACGGCATCGTTGCCGCCGCCGCAGACCTCATGCAGGCTGGCCAGCGCCAGCCCGCCGCCCGGCAGGCGCTCGTCGATCTCGGGCACACCGAAGGGCAGCACCGCCCGGTCGCGCGCAGCGCGGCCGTCGAACTGCCGGATGCGGTCGCGCAGATCGGCGACAACGGCACTGGCGGCGAAGGCGGACATTGGCGGGCGGCTCCTTGACGAGAATTTTCGTTCTCTTTTTGTTCTTAAACAAAAGGAGAGTCAATCGCCCTTGCCTGCCACAGCGATCACAGTTTGAATCAAAGACGGGAACCAAGTGGCGCGGCGGAAGTTCTTCCCTTTGCCATTCCATTCAATCCAGGAGACATGTCCATGGCTGACGAAAAGAGCACCGGAAAGCGCACGCTTGGCGTCGTCGAAGGGCGAGACAGCATTTCTGAGGACGTCCGCGTCGCCGAAGCGGAAGCCTCGGTCACCGAACAGATCGAAGCCTTGAAAGCGGAGATCAGCCGGCTGAAGGAATCCGCAGGCCTGATTGCCGAAGGCACCGGCCAGCTCGCCGTCGCCAAGGCGGAATCGCTGCGCGAGGATTTGCGCCAGACCATTCAGAGCAATCCGCTGGCCACGCTGGCGGGGGCAGCCTTCATCGGCTACCTCTTTGGCCTGCGCCACCGCTGAACACCCTAATCGAACGACATAAAAAAGCCCGGCAATGCCGGGCTTTTCGGTGTTCAGAACCAGCGCTGGCGGCGCGGTGGCTCGCTTTCGAGGGAACCGAGCAGATAGCCCAGGACGACACCGGCAAGACCGGCGGCCAGAACGACGGTCGAAAGACCGGCCGGATGCTCGCGCGCCGCCTGCGCGACGGCAGCACCCTCGGAGCGCACATATTTCGTTGCCGAGCGCACGGCCGGACGAGCCGCATCCACGGCATTGCCGGCGCGGTCGCGGATCGTCTCGTAGGCCTCGGTACCGCGATCGCCAAGATCCTTCTGGAGCGTGGCGATTTCGGCGCGAAGGGCGGAAATCTGAGATTGAACGTCAGTGCTTGCCATTACGGTCTCCTTGTCAGAATGAAGACCGAACGGATGGCGGGCGTCTTGGTTCCCGCAAAGAAGTGAAATCAGCTCGCCTGACGGCGGCCGTCGCGGCGGATCTGCGAGGGTGTATCGCCGAAGGCCGCGCGGAAACGGCGGGTGAAATGCGACAGGCTTTCGAAGCCGGTTTCGAGCGCGATCTCGATCAGCGGCTTGTTGGTGCGCACCACCATATTGAGGGCGGCGGCCATGCGGATCTTCATATAGATCGTGCTCGGCGAGGCGCCCATGTCGCTTTCGAACAGGCGCTCCAGCTGGCGTCGGGAGACACCCGTCATCGTGGCGATGCTGTCGATGGACAACAGGTCTTCCGTATGCTGCTCCATCATCATGATGGCGAGATGCACGCGCCGGTCTCGCGCCTCAAGGCCAAGCGGGTTGCGCGGCTGGAGGTCGGTGGCGTCGCGCCGGTGGCGGATCTGCAGGATTTCCAGCGCGTTGCGCTCCGCCGCCTCGCCGACATGGTGGCGCACGAGCGTTGCGGCCAGATCCGCTACGCTGCTGCCGCCGGCGCAGGTGGCGACCTTGCCGTCAAAGCGGAAGATCTGCTCCGACGTCGCTTCGATATCCGGGTAGCGAGCGCGGAATTCGCGGTGGTGCAGCCAGCTCACACAGGCCGTATGTCCCTTGAGCAGGCCCGCCTCGGCAAGGACGAAGCTGCCGGTACAGAGGCCGATCAGCCCGACACCGGCCTTGGCGGCCTTGGCCAGATAGGCGCGCGCATAGCTGTCGATCGGTTCATCGACCTTGAGCAGGCCGCCGACCACGGCGATATAGTCGAAAGCGGCGGGATCGGCGAAGGGCGCGGTCGGCGCGACCTGGATGCCGCTCGACGAGGAGATGAAATTGCGCGTGCTGCTCAAGACGTCCCAGTCGCAATTGACGCGGCGGGAGCGGTCCTCGCTGTCGCTGGCAAGCCGCAGCGTATCGACGAACAGCGCGAAGGCGGAGAGCGTGAAACTTTTCGACAGGATGAAACCGACGCGCAGCGCCTTGGGCGCCGCGTGGTTGCCCGTCTCCCGCGATGTCCGCACATCCACCGTCATCCGCATCTCCCGGGCCGCCTGCGGGGACAGGATCGTCGCCCGCCAGAACTGCCGACGCTATCCATAGCAGATTTCGCCTCACCGCTCCATTCCCTGCACGGCGTTTGTGTGCGGATTGGGGCCTATCGCGCAAATTTCCGCGCGCCGGCAACGCAGGCGACGATGGCGAGTGTTGTCAGGAGCATCAGCGGGCTGACGCGCTCATGCAGCAGGAAGGCGGCGAGCAGCAGGCCGAAGAATGGCTGGAGCAGCTGCAATTGCCCGACCGCAGCAATGCCGCCGATCGCAAGGCCGCGATACCAGAAGACGAAGCCGACGAGCATGCTGAAGACCGAGACATAGGCCAGGCCTGCCCAGGCGCCGCCGGCAATGCCGCCCCAGCTGTCCGGCAGGGTCGCAAGCGCGATGACGGCCATCAGCGGCAAGGCGAGGATCAGCGCCCAGGAAATGACCTGCCAGCCGCCCAGTGTGCGGGAGAGTTTTGCGCCCTCCGCGTAGCCGAGGCCACAGGCGATGATCGCCGCGACCATCAGGAGGTCGCCGGTCAGGGAGATCTCGGCGCCCGAATTCAGCGCGAAGCCCACCACCGTCGCGCTGCCGATGCCGGAAAACAGCCAGAACATCGGCTTGGGCCGCTTCCCGCCCCGCAGCACCGCGAAGACGGCGGTGGCCAGCGGCAGGAGCCCGACGAAAACGATGGAATGGGCCGATGTGATGTATTGCAGCGCCAGGGCCGTCAGCAGCGGAAAGCCGACGACGACGCCGAGCGCGACGATAGCGAGGGAGAAGAGAGTGTCGCGAGACGGTTTGCTCTGGCGCAGCGCGACAAGCAGCGCCGCCCCCAGCAGTGCGGCGATGACGGCCCGCGCCGAGGTCAGGAACAGCGGCGAAAAATCCGCCACCGCGATGCGGGTCGCCGGCAGCGACCCGCTGAAGATGATGACGCCGGCAAGCCCGCTGCCCCAGCCGTCCATGGATGTTTTCATGTTTACCTCGCATTCGCCTGGGAAATTACGCCTGCGGGGCTGGCCGTAATAGAAACAAAACAATACAATATTGAATAACTGTATTAGTTTCAAAAGCCATACACTTGAGCAAGCCTATGACCGAAACCGCAAAGGGAAGCCGCACCGAACGGGTGATGGCCACCATCCGAAACCGCATTGCCGGCCGGGCGCTCGCACCGGGTGATCGCCTGCCGTCGATCCGCGGCCTCGCCGCCACGACGGGCGTCTCGCCGTCAACGGTCGTCGAGGCCTATGACCGGCTGGCGGCGGAGGGCTTGATCCGGCCGCAGCGGGGCTCCGGCTTCTACGTCTCCAACGCCGCCCTGCCGCCGCTGAAGTTGGCGGAAGCCGAAACGCCGAAGGCGCGCGCGGTCGATCCGTTCTGGGTGTCCCGACAATCGCTCGATGCCGAGGACGGCACGCTGAAACCCGGTTGCGGCTGGCTGCCGGCGGAATGGATGCCGAACGAAGCGCTGCGCCGGGCAATCCGCAGCCTCGCGCGCGCCGATGACGCCATGCTCGCCTATTACGGCCATACGCGCGGCTCCCATGCCCTGCGAAGATTGCTGCTCGGCCGTCTCGCGGAAGAAGGCGTCGCCGCCGGACCGGAGCACCTGATGCTGACGAATACGAGCACGCAGGCGCTCGACCTCATCTGCCGCTTCCTGCTCCGCCCCGGCGACACCGTGCTGATCGACGATCCCTGCTACTTCAATTTCCAGGCGCTCCTGAAAGCTCATCAGGTCAAGGTGATCGGCGTGCCCTACACAACAGCCGGCCCCGATGTCGCGGCGTTCGAGGCCCTGCTTTCGACGGAACGGCCACGGCTCTACATCACCAATTCAGCGCTGCACAATCCGACCGGCGCGACCCTCTCGCCACAGGTCGCGCACCGGCTGCTGAACGCGGCCGCGGCGAACGACACGATCATCGTGGAAGACGATATCTTCGCCGATTTCGAGCCGGAGCCGACGACGCGGCTTGCCGCGCTCGACGGCCTGCATCACGTCATCCGCATCGGGAGCTTCTCAAAGACGCTCTCGGCCTCCGTGCGCTGCGGTTACATCCTGGCGCGGGCGGACTGGGTCGTGGGGCTGGTCGATCTGCAGATCGCCACCAATTTCGGCGGCCCGAGCCCGGTTTCCAGCGAGATCATCGCCCATATGCTGGCCGGCGGCGGTTACCGCAAACATATGGAGGACGTACGCCGTCGGTTGGTGCGCGCGCGGCGCGAGACGGCCGACCGGCTGGCGCGGCTTGGAATAACACCGTGGCTTTCGCCGCGTGGCGGCTTCAATCTGTGGTGCCGGCTGCCGGACGGGCTGGACTCCGGCGAGGTTGCGCAGGCCGCCCTCGCCGAGGGCGTGGTGCTCGCCCCCGGCAATGTCTTCAGCGTCTCGCAAACGGCCGGCAATTTCATGCGCTTCAACGTCGCCCATATGGGCGACCCGCGCATCTATGAGGTGCTGGCCCGAACGCTGAAGCGCGTTGTTTAACGCCGTTTCGCCATCATCGAGCGAGACAGGACGACGACGAGGCCGATGACAACGGTCGCAACGATGAACAGGAAGGCGGCGGCGGCGATGGCCGGGCTGATATTCTCGCGGATCGAGGAGAACATCTGCCGCGCCAGCGTGCGCTGGTTGGGTCCAGCGACGAAGAGGGTCAGCACCACCTCGTCGAGCGAGGTGGCGAAGGCCAGCACGGCGCCCGAGAGCACGCCGGGCATGGCGAGCGGCAGTGTGATGCGGCGAAAAACCGTGATCGGCGCCGCACCGAGGCTCTGCGCCGCAAGCTCCACGCGCTCGTCGATACCGGCCAGCGCCCCGGTGACGCTGACCACCACGAAGGGCACGGCAACGACCGTATGGGCGATGATCACCCCGAGATAGCTGTTCGTCAGGCCGAAGCCCGCCAGCAGAACCTGCATACCGACGCCGAGCACGACGGCCGGCACCACCATCGGCAACAGAAACAGCGTGCGAATGGTGCCGCGGAAGAAAATGAGCCGGTTGCGCAGGCCGAGCGACGCCGCCGTGCCGAGAACGGTGGCGAGCAACGTCGTGCCCGTGCCGATGATCAGGCTGTTGACGATGGCGCGGCGCCAGGCATCGGCGAAGAACAGTTCCTCAAACCAGCGCAGCGACCAGGACGGGATCGGATAGGTGAGGATGACGCTCGAGGTGAAGGCGAGCGGCAGGATGGCGATGAGGGGTGCCACGAGGAAGAGGATCGTCAGCGTGGCGAAGGTGGCCTTGGCGATTTTCATCGGCATGGTCAGCGCCTCCCCGGTTCTTCGCTGGAGAGCCGCGCATAGACGCTGTAGAGCACGAGCGTCGCGACGAGCAGCACCATGCCGAGCGCGCCGGCCATGCCCCAGTTCGCCGATCCCGTGGCGTAGAAGGCGATGATGGACGAGATCATCTGGTCGCCCGGCCCGCCGATCAGCGCCGGCGTGATGTAGTAGCCGATCGCCGAAATGAAGACGAGCAGGCCGCCGGAGGCGACGCCACGCAAGCTGAGCGGCAGGAGCACGCGCAGGAAAGCGCGTAGCGGCGGCGCGCCGAGGGAGGCTGCGGCCGGCATCAGGTTCTTCGGGATGGTGATCAGCACGGAATAGATCGGCAGCACCATGAAGGGCAAGAGCACATGGGTCATGGCGATGATGACGCCGGTGCGGTTGAAGATCAGCGCGAGCGGCGAATTGATGATGCCGAGCGTCAGGAGCAGATCGTTGATCAGGCCTTTTTCCTGCAACAGGATGAACCAGGCGGCGGTGCGCACCAACAGCGAGGTCCAGAGCGGCAGGAGCACAGCACCAAGCATCAGGTCGCGCTTCCAGCCATCGAGCGACGCGGCGATGATGGCATAGGGAAAGCCGATCAGAGCGCAGAAGAAAGTGACGAGCCCGGCGATCCAGAAGGTGCGCGCGAGGATCACGCCATTGACGGACTGATCGGCCGGCAGATGCTCGATCTCGCCGGCGGCATTGCGGCCGAAATCGACGGCGGCGAGCAGGTTGCGATCGGTATAGGGCGACAGCGCATCGGCAATCGCCAGCCAGAATTCCGGCTTTTCCCAGCGCTTGTCGATGGAGACGAGGTCGGCGGGCGGGTTGGCCGTATCATCGAGCGCCCCCGTCGTCTTGCCCATCAGCGTGCGGAAGCCGGAGCGGGCGCTGTTGAGACGGCGCACCATGTCGCCCAGCGCCTGGTCGTCATCGACGGCTTTCAGGTCCTCCATCAGCGCCGTCTGCATGGCCGCCGACGGCGGCGACTTGCGGTCCCACTCCGTCAGAACCTCGGCGCTACGCGGCAGAAGCTTGAGCACGGCGGGATCCGACACGGCCTGCGACATCATGCTGAACAGCGGCCAGACGAAGAAGCCGATGAGGAAGAGAAGCAGCGGCGCCAGCAGGATGAGCGAGCGCCCGGTTCGCGAGGAAGCTGCACTCATGTCGCGATGACCCGGCAATCGCCGGCCGAAAAAGCCGCGAAGACCTTCGTGCCCGACGGAAACTCGCGCGACCGGCGGCCGAGCTTGGCGATCAGCGGATGGCTGGCATTCTGCAACTGCACGCGCAGGTGATCGCCCTGGTAGACGCTGTCGGTGACTTCCGTTTCCAGCACATTGCGCGCCTCGCCGCGTGCCTCGCTGAGATCGACCCGTTCCGGGCGGATGGAGAGGAAGACCGACTGGCCGCGGGCCACCGTGCCGGACACCGCCGATACGATCTGCGCCCCGGAGGGAAGGCGCACGGTGGCCTCCTGCCCCTGCACGGCCTCCACGACGCCTTCGACAAGATTGGTCTCGCCGATGAATTCGGCGACGAAGCGCGTCGCCGGCTCGTCATAGACCTGCCGCGGCGTACCGATCTGCTCGATCCTGCCCTTGTTGAACACGGCGACCCGGTCCGACATGGTGAGCGCTTCGGACTGGTCATGCGTGACGAAGACGATGGTCAGGCCAAGCCTGCGGTGCAGATCGCGGATATCGAGCTGCATCTGCTCGCGCAGGTTCTTGTCGAGCGCGCCGAGCGGCTCGTCCATCAAGACGACGCGCGGCTCGAAGACGAGCGCACGCGCGAGCGCCACGCGCTGCTGTTGGCCGCCGGAGAGCTGCGAAGGACGCCGGTCGACAAGGGTGGACATCTGCACCATGCCGAGCGCGCGCTTGACCCGCTCGCCAACCTCCGCCTTGCCGATGCCGCGCATCTGCAAGGGAAAG
This sequence comes from Shinella sp. 20P9.1.1, assembly GCF_057798995.1. Taxonomy (NCBI): domain Bacteria; kingdom Pseudomonadati; phylum Pseudomonadota; class Alphaproteobacteria; order Hyphomicrobiales; family Rhizobiaceae; genus Shinella; species Shinella sp. 20P9.1.1. The sequence continues at coordinate 244,985 of NZ_JBYOLC010000001.1, read as the reverse complement.
GCGATGTTGTCGCCGACGGACATGTGCGGGAAGAGCGCATAACTCTGGAAGACCACGCCCATGTCCCGCTTGTGGGTGGGGACCGCGTTGATGGCCGTGCCATCGAGCAGGATGCTGCCCGAGGTCGGCTGCTCGAAACCGGCAAGCATCATCAGAAGCGTCGTCTTGCCGGAGCCGGACGGGCCGAGCAGGCTGACGAACTCGCCCTTCTCTATGCCGAGGTCGAGATTTTCGACCACGCAGAGCGGGCCGTAGAATTTGGTGATGCGGTCAAATCGAATGAATTCGGCCACGGAAGACTCCATCGCTAGAGGCGGAGAACGCGCGTTAACGCATCCGGCCATGCAGGAAGGGCGCTCCAAGGAGCGCCCTTCACCACGGATGTTCTTACTGGGCGAGCCAGGCGTTGAAGCGGGCCGTCAGCGTTTCCGCATTGTCGATCCAGAAATCGACATTGAGCGGGATCGAGTCCGTCATATTGGCGGGATCGGTCGGCAGGTCCTTGGCGAATTCCGCCGGCACCTTCGCTGCGGCGTCCTTGTTCGGCAGGCCGTAGGCGACGAATTCCGGCAGCTTGGCCTGGTTTTCCGGCAGGCTGGCGAAGGCGATGAAGTCCTGCGCGGCATCCTTGTTCTCGGCGTCCTTCAGCACGACCCAGCTGTCCACGGCATAGATGCTGCCGGGGAAGACGACCTTGAAGTGCTTGCCTTCCGAACGGTTGATGCCGGTGATGCGGCCGTTGTAGGCCGAGGTCATCGCAACTTCGCCGGATGCCAAGAACTGCAGCGGCTGCGCGCCGGATTCCCACCAGACGATGTTCGGCTTCAGCTCGTCGAGCTTCTTGAAGGCGCGGGCGACACCCTCTTCCGTGCCGAGCACGTCATAGATTTCGTCCTTAGAGACGCCATCGGCGAGCAACGCGAATTCCAGCGTGTATTTCGGGCCCTTGCGCAGCGAGCGCTTGCCCGGGAATTTTTCGACGTTCCAGAAGTCCGCCCAGGAGGTCGGGCCTTCCTTCAGCTTGTCGCCGTCATAGGCGATCGCGGTGGACCAGACGATGGCGCCGACGCCGCAGTCATTGACGGCGCTGTCGAGGAACTTGTCCTTGCCGCCCATCTTGTCCCAGTCGATCTTCTCGTAGAGGCCGTCGGCACAGCCAAGCGCCAGCTCTTCGGCCTCCACCTGCACGGCATCCCAGTTCGGTGCGCCGGCCTTGACCTTCGACTGGATCACGCCAATGCCGCCATCCCAGGCCTCGTCGAGCACCGGCTTGCCGGTCTTTTCGGAAAACGGCTTGAAGTAGATGTTGCGCTGGGCGTCCTGATAGTTGCCGCCCCAGGACACGACGGTCAGGTCGCGTGCGAATACCGGCGCGACGATGCTGGCCGACAGGACGATGGCGGCGGCCGCCAGAAAACCCGATTTCAGAATTGTCTTCATGGCACTCCCCTTTTCTTCATTGTGATGGAGCCTTCGCTCCGATGACGATCTCATGCGGACCGCTCACCCCGCCTTTCCGGCGTCGGCGGCGGCCTCTCCGGCCGTCGCGCCCTTTCCCCTGGGCGTTCGTCCGATTGATGCATTCCAGTCATGCCTGGTCAACGGGGATTTTTCCCCTTTTGACCCTTGTCAGACGTGCTGCCCTCCGTTGATGTGGATTTCCGCGCCGTTGATGTAGGAGGACGGCTCGGTGCACAGGAAATAGATGGTCTCCGCGACCTCGCGCGGATCGCCCAACCGTCCCATCGGCACTTCCGCCGCCACCAGCTCATCGGTCCCCGGCGAGAGGATCGAAGTTTCGATTTCGCCCGGCGCGATGGCATTGGCCCGCACGCCGCGCTTGCCGAATTCATGCGCCATTTCGCGCGTCAGCGAGCCGAGCGCCGCCTTGGAGGCCGCATAGGCGACGCCGGCAAAGGGATGGACACGCGTTCCGGCAATCGAGGTGACGTTGACGATCGAGCCTTTGGCCGCCTCGAGCTCCGGCATGAGGGCGCGGGCAATCAGCGCCGTCGAGACGACATTGACGTTGAGTACCTGCGTCCAGACATCCGCGTCCGTGCCCATCACGCCGAGGCGGCTCTTTCCCGGCCCCTTCGGCGAAATGCCGGCATTGTTGACGAGCGCATGCAGCCGGCCGTTCGGCAGGCGCTCGCGCACGGTCGCGGCAAGACGGTCGATCTGCGAGAGATCGGCGAGATCGGCCTGGATGTGGCTTTCGCGGGCGGACGGCCAGGCGCATTCTTCGGAAAAGGCCTGACGGGAGACGGTAAGGATGCGCCAGCCCTTCGACTGGAAGAGCTTGACCGTCGCATGGCCGATGCCGCGGCTCGCTCCTGTCAGCAACATGTAGCGGCGTTCTTCGGTCATGCGGAGCGTTCTCCTTTGATGCTTGATACATCGTAATCGGCGGCCCGCGAATTGCAAGCCTCTCATTCAAGACGGTCTCAGGCGCGACGCGCCTGTCGTTCTTCACCCTGCGCGATGCGGTCGAGGATAGGCTTTCCGCCAAGCAGGATGTCATCCACGATGGCCATGGAGGCCGCCGGCGAATCATGGCGTTTCAAGGCCTCGACGACCGGATAGTGATGATCGATCATCGCCCGGCCGCCGGCCAGATAGGCGTCGGATATATGTGGTCCCATCTGCAACCAGAGCCGCCGCAGGATGGTGGTGAGCACCGGCAGGCCGGCGATCTGCGGCAGCATGAAGTGAAAGGCCTGGTTGAGCTGCGTGCCCTTCAACCGGTCGCCATCGGCAATCGCTTGCTCGTTTTCCCGCAAAATCTGCTCCAGCACCTGCACATCTGCGCTCGTCGCCACCTGTGCGGCCGTTTCGGCGGCGAGCCCTTCGAGGCGCACGCGGATGGCGCGGATTTCGCGGTAACGCGCTTCGCTCAAGCCTGCGATGCGGATGTCGCGCGGCGAGCGGAAGGTGATGGCTTCATCATTGGCAAGACGCAGGATGGCATCGCGGATCGGCGTGACGCTGGTGCCGAACTGTTCGGCGAGATCGCGGATCTTCAACCGGTCGCCCGGCTGGAAACGGCCTTGCATCAGCGCATCGCACAGCGCGGCATAGACCACGCTGTTGAGGTTCTCGTATTCCAGTGTCGCGAATTCGGGCATGGAACTGGTCCGCAAAATCGAGTAACAAGATACTTGATGCATCTTTTTTGACGTGTTTCAAGTATGGGCCGCCGCCACAGGCATTCTCGGGGGAAGAAACGCCCGTGGCAATGGCGGCCGGGGCGCTGTCAACAGCGCCGGAAACCGTCTTCGACGAACCCGCGGGAAACCGCCAGAACGGAGCCAGCATGACGGAGCAAGCGCCCGCCGCCCAAAAACCGGACTCGATGTCGGCGACATGGAGCGTGACCGCGATCGAGGACGCCGAGGCGGCCGTCGCCGATGTCTATGGGTTGACCGGCGCGGTGAAGCGGCTTTCCAGCGAGCGGGACGAGACCTTTCTCTTCAAGCGCGCCGACGGCACCGATTTCATCCTGAAGATCGCCAACCCGGCCGAAGATCCGGCAGCGCTGGAATTCCAGGACGGCGCCCTCCTGCATCTCGAAACCGTCGCCCCCGCCGTGCCCGTACCGCGACTGGTGCCGACACTATCGGGCGAGCCGAGCCGCACGCTTGCCACATCGGATGGCCCGCGCATCATGCGCCTGCTCACCTTCCTCGACGGCGAGCTGCAATACCGCACGGAGGCCTCGGAGGTGCAGAGCCGCAATGTCGGCCGGGCGCTCGCCGAACTCGGCCTCGGCCTCAAGGATTACGACGGCCGCCCACCTGAAGGAAAACTGATGTGGGACATTTCCCACACACTCGATCTGCAAGCTGTCGTCGGCGATGTCGCGGAAGAGCGGCGCACGCAGGTGGAGGCCATACTGGCCGAAATCGAGCGGTCGCTGCCGGCCATCGCCGCACTCGACCGCCGCCAGATCATCCACAACGACTTCAACCCGCACAACATCCTGCTCGATCCGGCGGAGCCGACCAAGGTCGTCGGCATCATCGATTTCGGCGACATGGTGCATGCGCCCCTCATCAACGACCTCGCCGTCGGCATCTCCTATCACATGGCGACCGACAACTGGGCCGCCCGCACCGGCGCCTTCCTCGACGGCTTCCTTTCGGCGCGCCCGCTGCTGGCTCCGGAAGTCGAACTGCTCCCTCTCCTCATGCGCTGCCGTCTCGCGATGTCGATCATCATCGCGGAATGGCGCTCGGCGCGTTTCCCGGAAAACCGGGCCTATATCATGCGCAACCACGCCACCGCCTGGCGCGGCCTGCAGAATATTGCCGATCTCACTCCGGCCGGGCTGAAACGGCTCGCGCCCAACCTGACCGAGGCCTAATCATGTCGATGGTGAATGCGTTTTCGCGCGAGGATTTCGAACGGCTGAGCGACGCCGAACAGGCGCTGATCGCGCGGCGGGAAAAGGTGCTCGGACCGGCCTACCGCCTGTTTTATGAAAAGCCGCTGCATCTGGTGCGCGGAGAAGGTGTATTCCTCTATGACACCGCGGGCGAAAAATACCTCGACGCCTACAACAACGTCGCCTCGCTCGGCCATTGCCATCCGCGCGTGGTCGAGGCGATCACCAGCCAAACCGCCGTGCTCAACACCCACACCCGCTACCTGCACGAGGGCATCGTCGACTATGCCGAGACGCTGACCGCGACCTTCCCGGCGGCGCTCAGCCAGGCGATGTTCACCTGCACGGGCAGCGAGGCGAACGACCTTGCCGTGCGCATTGCCCGCTACGTCACCGGCGGCACCGGCATCATCTGCACCGATCTCGCCTATCACGGCCTGACGAGCGCGGTCGCCGAATTCTCGCCGTCGCTTGGTGAATCCGTCACGCTCGGCCCGCATGTACGCACCGTGCCGGCACCGGATAGCTACCGCCATGCACCCGAAGACATGATGGAGAAATTCGGCCGCGACGTGCGCGCCGCCATCGCCGATCTCCAGCGCCACGGCATCAAGCCGGCCATGCTGATCACCGATACGATCTTCTCCAGCGACGGCATCTTCGCCGGCCCGAAGGGCTTTTTGAAGCCGGCGGTGGATGCCATTCACGCGGCCGGCGGCCTGTTCATCGCCGACGAGGTGCAGCCCGGCTTTGGCCGTACTGGCGAGACCATGTGGGGCTTCGAGCGCCATGGCGTCGCCCCCGACATGGTGACGATCGGCAAGCCGATGGCCAACGGCTATCCGATGGCCGGCATCGTGCTGCGCCCGGAGGTCATCGCCGAATTTGGCCCGCGCGCCCGCTATTTCAACACGTTCGGCGGCAATCCGGTCGCGGCGGCAGCCGGCAAGGCGGTGCTCGACACGATCCGCATCGACGGCCTGCAACAGAATGCGCTTGAGGTCGGCAATTATCTGATGGAGGGGCTGAAGGCGCTTTCCGGGCGCTATCACGCCATCGGTGACGTACGCGGCTCCGGCCTTTTCATCGGTGTCGAGATCGTCGCCGATCCCGCCGTAAAAAGCCCGGACGCCGCTCTGACGACCCGCATCGTCAACGGCCTGCGCGAACGCCGCATCCTCATCAGCGCGTCCGGTCCGCGCGCCAACGTGCTGAAGATCCGCCCGCCGCTCGTCTTCTCGCGCGAGAATGCCGATATGCTGATCGACGCGCTCGGCGATGTGCTGAAGACGCTCTAAACGGAAAGGGCGAGGCCGCGCGTGCAGCCTCGCCCCCCGAAACCCGCTTTAAAAAGCTCAGACGAGCGCGGTGACCTGGATTTCGACCAGCAGTTCCGGCGCGGCAAGGCGTGCCTCGACGGTGGCGCGGACCGGCAGATTGTCCTTGTCGACCCACTGGTCCCAGACCTCGTTCATCTGGCTGAAATGCGCGATGTCGCGCAGCCAGATATTGGCGCTGATCAGCTTGGCCTTGGACGTGCCGGCCTCGGCCAGCAGGCCGTCGATCTGGGCGAGGATGTCGCGGGTCTGGGCGACCGTGTCGGCACCGTCGCCGGTCACGCCGGCCGTGGTGACGACGCCATTGACGACGACGGCTTCGCAGAAACGCTTGCCGGGCTTGATACGCTTGATCATCGGAAATCTCCCATGGTTGTGATCAGAGAATTGTTTTGCCGAAGGCCGACAAAATGAAATTGGCGCATTCCGCGCCGATCGGCGATGGCAGCGCGGCATCAATGCCGGAAATGCTGAGCGAGCGCAACTTGCCGCTGAGCGCCGCCATTTCCATCGCCGAATGGGTCTCGCGCACCGTGATGCCGCCGATGCCGCCGCTCCAGCCGGACATGTCGGTCGCCGTCGGCGAATAGCAGAGGTGGAAACCGCGCGTGCCGGCGGAGGCGATGGCGATAGCCTCGCGCATCGCCTGACGCAGGCCGAGCGCATCGATCTCCGACATCGTAAAGATGCGCATGCGCGATGCCTTCAGCGCCTCCACCTCTTCCGGTGCGGCATTGCGCAGGCCGATGAGCACGATATTTTCAGGCGCGATAAACGGCGGCAGGCGGTCGAGCAGGCGGCGCAGCACCGCGTTTTCCGGCGGCGCTGCATCCGCGTCGCCATCCGGCATCATCGCCGCGTCGGAATCGATCCAGACGAGGCCGAGCGCATCATGCCTTTGGCCGGCGGCCTGTACCTTGGGCAGGATATCACGCCGACGCGCGCAGATCGAGAGGGCCAGCGCATCGTCCCCCTCTCCCTTCTCGAAACCGAGATGCCCTATGCGCTCGGGGATGTTCTGCACGACGACGAGGGCGCCGCCGATGGCGTCCGTCTCAATTGTATAGGTCCTCGCCTCACCCTTCTCGCGCACATCCCGCATCGGCACTTTCTCCACATATTCCGAGGTCATCACCGTCAGCAGCGCGCCGTAATTCATCCGGAAGCTGACATTCTCGCCGACAGCCAGCGGCGGATCGGCATCGGTGAGATCGAGCACCAGATGGTCGCTGGAGGCGCCGAGCACGCGCACGCCGCGCTGCGTCGGGATCAGGCCCTCGGCGATGACGTCCTCGCGGCCGATATTGGCAATGCCACGCAACCGATCGCCCTCGTCGATGAAGACAGGCGCATTGCCGAAGGCATCGAGGCCGGAGAGGCCAATCGGCATCGACGGTTTCGTCTTCACCTCCAGAAGCTCGCCGGTCAGCTCGAAGACCTGGCGGTCGAGAGCTTCCCAGGGCTCCGTGAGGAAGGTCTCGCGCCCGCCTTGCAGGATGGCCTCGCCGATGCGCAGATTGTTGATGCCGGCAGGCATACCGCCTGCCAGCAGCAGCGGCAGCGAGGAGGAATTCCCGCCCGAAACCCAGTCGAGCGGCCGGCCGGTGATGCTCTCCACCTTGTAGGCGTGGGAGACGAGCTGGGTGAGGTTTTCCTGCGTCGGGATGATGGCGCCGAAGCAGGTGAGGTTCGTGCCGACGCCGGCAATGCGCACGCCCGGCAGTTCCATCACGGCCTCGACGGTGGGCACGAGGTCGTTCGGCCAGATGCCCTCGCGCAGGTCCCCCAGATCGATCATCAGGATGACGTCATGCACCCGGCCGAGCCGTTCAGCGACGCGCGAGATCTCGCGCATGATCTGGAGTTCGGATTGCAGGCTGATATCGACGCTGCGCACCAGCTCCTCGACCCGCGTTAACGGCGGGCTGCGCAAGAGCATGATCGGGCAATCGATGCCGGCGTCGCGCAGGCGGCGGATGTTCTCGAAGCGGGATTCGGCAATGCCCGCGACACCGCCGCGCAGCATCGCGCGCGCCACCTGCGGCATGCCGCAGGTGCCCTTGGTGACGCCGAAGGGCGTGATGCCGGAGGATTTGCAAAGATCCACGACGGTGCGGGCATTGTGCTCGATGCGGGCGAGATCGATGGAGATTTGCGGATCGGACATGACAATCCCTAGTTTTTCGCATTTCCGGACGGAAAACCGGTTCCCACTTTCCTGAAAATCCTCAGTTCCTGTAGAGCAGGCCTGCCGTATCGATCTCCGGCTTGCGGCCGGCAACGAGGTCGGCGACGAGCTTCCCCGAGCCGCAGGCCATGGTCCAGCCGACATGGCCGTGGCCCGTATCGAGGAAGAGGTTTTCGTAGCGCGCGCGCCCATGCACCGGCACGGAGCCCGGCATCATCGGGCGCAGGCCCGACCAGAGCACCGCCTTCGTTTCATCGATGGCGTCGGGAAAGAGATCATGCGCCGTCTTGAACATGCTGTTGAAATCGGCCGGCTTGAACGTGCGGTCGTATCCGGCGAATTCGGCGGTGGAGGCAAGGCGCAGACGGTTGCCAAGGCGGGAATAGGCGATCAGCCGGTCCTCGTCGACACCGCCCATCGTCGGCCCCTTGTCCTCGTCGATCGGCAAGGTCGCCGTATAGCCTTTTACGGGATAGACCGGCACATCGATGCCGATCTTGCGGGCGAGCAGCGAACTTTCCGGGCCGAGCGACAGCACGACGGCATCGCAGGCGACCGGCCCCTTGTCGGTCAGCACGGCCTTGACGCGGTTGCCCTGAACATCGAGACCGGTCACGACGGTTCCGAAGCGGAAGGCGACACCGTGGCGCACGCGGGCCTGCTCGGCAAGGCTGCGGGTGAAGAGCGAGGAATCGCCCGTCTGGTCCATCGAGGAATAGACGCCACCAGCCAGCTGGTGCTTCACCGCGGCCAGACCCGGCTCCAGCGCCACCAGCCGCTCGCGGTCCACCACCTCGATGGCGAGCCCCCGGTCGGCGATGTACTGCATGTGCTTGACGCCGGCATCCATGCTTTGCTGCGAGCGGTAGAAATAGAGGATGCCCCGGCGACGGTCGTCATAGGAAATGCCGGTCTCCTCCTGGATCGCGTTGATGCACTGGCGCGCATAGAAGGCGAGGCGGAGCTTCACTTCGGTATTGGCATGGGCGCGCGATTGCGTACATTGCATGAGGAAGCGCAGGCACCAGGAGAGAAACTGCGGATCGAGGCTGAAACGCACCTTGATGCCGAGATCGGAGCGGAACAGCGACTTCATGAAGGTGGTGAGCGCCGCCGGCGAGGCCCAGGCGGTGGAATCGCCCGGCGAGACGAGGCCGGCATTGCTCTGGCTGGTGCCGCGCGCCACACCGTCGTGGCGCTCCAGCACGGTCACGTCATGCCCGTCCTTCGACAGATACCACGCCGCCGCCGTGCCGACGACGCCGGCGCCGAGAACAACTACTTTCATGACACTCCCCCTCACCCTGACGCAGTTCCGCTTCGTCGCTTGCGGAATGACGCCAGCCTTTTGTTTTTAACTGCTCACCGCACCCTGCTTGAAGGTCGGTGCGAAGCCGCCGGAATCGCCGTCATTGAAGCGGATATAGCGCACCTCCTCCTCGAAGGTGTCGCAGGATTGCCGCCAGGTCGACCCCGGCCAGACCAGCTCCACCGAGGCATCGAGCGGCCGGTAGAGTGCCGTGTAAAGCGTGCCATAGCCGCGCCCGTAGGAGGTCTGATAGACCGGCGGACGCAGGAAGCTGGACAGCACCTTCTCGACATCGGCCGAACCGGCCAGCGATTTCTCCAGCGCCGCCTCGCGCTCCACCGATTTGGTCGTCTCCGCATGGCGCGCCCATTCGACGCTATGCTGGTGGTTGGTGCTGACGCGCCGCTCCACCACCTCGGCCGGACGGTCCGGATTGACATAGACCGTCGCGTGGTTGCCCGCCCGGTCGATGATCGCGATGGAATAGGCCATATGGACCGGAATGCGCTGGAGCATGGCGACGGCCTCTGCCGTGGTGCTGGCGAACTCCAGTACATAGCGCAGCACGACGGGAATGCCGAAGCCCTGCCCTGCGGCGGTGCGCCCGCCGAAGGAGAGCGAGACCGACAACCCGTCCTCATTGATGCCGTCGAGCACGCCCCACAGGCAATCGACCACCGCGACCACGCGCTTGTTGTAGCGGGAGGCGAGCCAGGTGCCTTCGAGGAGGCGCGGGCTGTAATCATAGTTGCGGATGAGCGCCGGCTCCGCACCCGTGACGATCGCCTGCGAGCACCCGCCGACATAGAAGGGCGGGCACCACATGGAGAGGAAGCGGGCTTCCAGATCGCCACCGCCGGCCGCCTCGACAATGGCCTCGTAGGTCGGCAGCAGTTCCGGCATATGCGCGCGCAGCGCCTTGAGGCTCATGAAATAGGTCGGGCGCGAGCGGACCCCGTCGCGCACGAACCAGCGGCTATAGGCATGCCAGTGACGATCGAACACCCGGCGCCATTTGGGGCCGGGCCGGTCTTCGTCGATGGCTTCGAACTGGAGGTCCATGGCGTCCTACAGGATCTTGAACGAACCGGCTTCCGGCGCGTCGTCGCGCTGGATTTCGGTGAGGGGCTTGCTGGCATATAGGCGCTTGATGCCCTTGATCCAGTTGCTGGCGCGCTCGTTCAGTTCGAATTCATCGTCCATCACCCGCCCGCGCGTGATCAGGATGCCGAGATCGGCCCCCTCGTAGCGGTAATCGCCGGGGCCGGTGATGCGCAGGAAGAAGGCCTCCTGCTCGCTCTCGATCGCCTGGCGGTGATAGTCGAAGCGGTCATAAGAGACGCTGCCGTCCGGCGCCATACGGTAGATGCCCGACGAAGGCGCATGGGTGACGATATCGACCAGGTCTTCCGTCGACTTGATGACCACCTGCGACCAGGAATCGATGAACTCTTTTCGCGCCCACCGATTGTTGAGTTCTTCGACGTCGATCTTGTAGTCGATGCCGGAGAATTCCATGAGGTGGAACAGGAACAGCGGCGCGTCGGCATAGGCGAAGGCGGCGTGGTTGGTCATCGAGCTTGCGCCGCAGATGCGCGGATTGAGCTCGCCGAGATAGACCTCGTTGTCCTCGACATCGATCAGGAAATCGAGGTCGAAGTAACCGCGATACCCCTCTTCGCGCAGCTGGTTGCCGAAGCGGTAGGCCATGTCGCGCGCCTTGGCGCGGATCTTTTCGGAGAAGGCGCCCGGAAAGATCTCGTTGCCGCACCAGCCACCTTTGTAGGGCGTCAGCGCCGGCTGGCCGACGACTTCGGTGAGCAGCGGGCCGACCAGCGTGCCGGAGCCGGTCGTGCAGGCCTCCATGGTCGCGCCGCGGCACTTGATGCGCTTCATGATCTTGACTTCGTCCTCCGCGGAAATCTCCGCGGCATGACGGTTGTAGTCCTCTTCGCTGGCGATGAAGAAGGTCGTGTGGCCGCTGTCGCCGAAGGCGGTCTGCACGACGAGGTCGTTGCCGATGCCGGCTTTCTTGGCCGAGGACAACAGTTCCTCATAGGTGCGGGCGGGCGCCAGCGTGTTCGGCACGGAGGGCACGCCCGCCTTGTTGCCGATGCGCACGGTCTCCATCTTGTTGTCGCAGCGCTGGCGCAGCTTCGCCTTGGGGAACCAGACCTCGATGCCGAGTTCCTTGCAGATTTCCTCGGTGGATTCGTCGAACATCAGGAAGGTCGCGACCGCGCGGCCGCCGCGCTTCGTGATGTAGTCGATCACTTCCTTATGCTGCAGCAGGTAATTGTTGATATCCTCGATGCTCTCGAATTCGGCATGGGGGATTTCGGAGGGGACGAAGACGTTCGGATGGCGGCCGTCGAAGCAGTCGATATAGCTGACGAACTTGAAGTTCCGCACCCATTCGTCGATGCCGATCAGATTGAAGTTCGTCGCGGAGATGAAATAGATCGGGCGCTCGTTGCGATGCATGACGACGCGCAGGTCGGCCACGTTTCGGATGGTTTCCATGATATACCCCTCAGATGACGTCGAATGTTTCTGGCGCTTTTCGCGCTTCTTGTCTTTTTTCTTGTCTTTCTTCCGCTCTTTCTTCTTTTTCGACATGCCCCCCGGTCCGTCGTTAGCGTTTCAGGCGTGATGTGACGTGTTTGACTTCCAGATAGGAGGACATGCCCCAGGGCCCGAGTTCGCGGCCGATGCCGCTCGCCTTGAAGCCGCCCCACGAGGTCTGGACGAAAATCGCCTGCGGGCTGTTGATCCACACATGGCCGGCCTCGATGGCGTCGGCCACGCGGTTCGCCTGCGCTTCATCGCCGCTGACGACGGTCGCGACGAGGCCGAAATCGCAATCGTTGGCGAGCGCCACGGCCTCCTCTTCCGTCTCGAAGGTTCTGATGCAGAGGACGGGCCCGAAAATCTCCTCGCGCCAGAGCGCGCTGTTCGTGGGCACGTCGGTAAAGATGGTCGGTTCAATGAACCAACCCTCAAGACCGGCCGGCTTGCCGCCGCCGGTGATCAGGCTCAGGCCTTCGGCCTTGCCGCGTTCGATATAGGCGAGCACCTTGTCATGCTGTGCCTTCATGGTGATCGGGCCGATCGCAGTCCCCTCATCCAAGGGATCACCGGGCGTCAATGCCCGGCTTCCGGCGATTATGGCGTCCATTAGCTTTGACGCAATTGATTTTTCCACCAGAAGGCGAGACGTGGCCGAACACATCTGGCCGGCATTGAAGAAGATGCCGCCGAGCACGCATTCGAGAGCCTCGTCGAAATCCGCACTGGCGAAGACGACGATGGGCGACTTGCCGCCGAGTTCCAGGCTGACCGATTTGACACCCGGAGCGCCCGCCGCCATGACGCGTGCGCCGACCGCATTCGAGCCGGTGAAGGAGACCTTCGCCACGTCGGGATGCGTCGTCATCGGCGCACCGACGCGCTCGCCGGTGCCGGTGACGATGTTGAGCACGCCGGGCGGCAGGCCGATCTCCTCCGCGATGGCGCCGAGCTCCAGTTCGACGACGGGAGTGATTTCGGACGGTTTCAGCACCACCGTACAGCCGGCGGCCAGCGCCGGCGCTACTTTCCAGGACGTCGTCACCAGCGGGAAATTCCAGGGCACGATGAGGCTTGCGACACCCGCGGGCTCCATACGCAGCCGGGCGTGAAAACCGTCGTCGGGCAGCGCCACATCGGCATCCTGCCGATCCTGCAAGGCGATGGCCTGCTCGGCATAATAGGCGAAGGAGGCAGCCGCATCGGCCATGTCGATGCGCGCTTCCGAAATCGGCTTGCCGTTGTTGCGGGAGGAGATGCGCGCCAGTTCCTCGGCACGCGCCTGCAATCTTACGGCGATCGCCCCGAGATAACGGGCGCGCTCGCGCCCGCCGGCATCGCGCCAGCCAGGGAAAGCGGCCTTGGCGGCGGCAACGGCCTTTTCCACATCCGCCGGCCCGCCGGCGGAGACCTCGTGATAGGCGACGCCCCGATAGGGATCGAAGACGGGAATGCGGCCCGGCTCGACCGGATCCTGCCAGCGGCCGTCGATGAAGAGCTGATGCCGCATGGTCGTTCTCCCCTATGCCGTCAAGGCATCAGCCAGCGCCGAGCCCGCTTTGATCTCGATGACGGTGGGCACCTTGCGGGTGGCCGATGCCGCAAGCTCGCTTTCGAGCTCGGCAATCGAGCCCGGCCGTGACGCCTCGCAGCCGAGCGCCTTGGCAAGCCCCACGAAGTCGGGCGTGAAGATATCGACGCCGATCTGCGGGATGTCGCGCTCCGCCATGAACGCCTTGATCTCGCCGTAGCTCGTGTTGTTCCAGATCATCACGGCAGTGGCGATGCCCGCCTCCACCGCACTGGCCAGCTCCTGCACGGAAAACTGAAGGCCGCCGTCGCCGATCAGGCAGACGGAGGGCCGGTTCGGCGCGCCGAGCTTGGCCCCGAAGGCGGCGGGCAGGCCATAGCCCAGCGTGCCGTAGCCGGTCGACGAGTTGAAGAACGAGCGCACCTGTGGCGCTTGGTAGAACTGGTTGACCGCATAGACCGGTTCGGTCTGGTCACCGGCCACGGTGGCGTTCGGCAAGGTCTTGCTGATGATTTCAATCAGACGGCCATGCGTGCGGCAGGCGGGCCAGAGACCGGCAGCGACCGTCTCGCGGACCGCTTTGGCGCGCGAGGCACCGTCTCCAGCCTTTCGCGCTTCGCCTAGGGCGGCATTGAGAGCCTTGGCAGCCAATCTCGCATCCGCGGCGATCGGCACGTCGGCGCGCAGCCCCGTGACGATCTGCGCCGGATCGATGTCGATGCGGATCAACGGACCGCCGAAGGCCAGCGGCTTCGGCTCGGGATACATCTCCGTCTCGCCGAACTCCGTGCCGATGGCGAGGATGGCGTCGCTGGCTTCGAGTTCCGCAAGCAGCGGATCCATGCTGAGATTGCCCGTCAGCGTCAGCGCATGGCCGGGTTTCAGGATACCGCGGCCGTTGATCGTCATGAAGACGGGAGCATCAAGCTTTTCGGCAATCGCCGTGATTTCGGCCGCCGCATCCGCGGCCCCGCCACCGGCGACGATCATCGGGCGCTTGGCGCCCTTGAGGATCGCGGCGGCCTTGTCGATGGCAGCCGGGTCCGCTGCGGCGCGGCCGGGCAGCGGCCAGGCCTCGGCCGACAGGTGTTCGGCCTCCGCGACGATGACGTCGAGCGGAATTTCGATATGGACGGGACGCGGACGCGCGGAGTTGAACACGGTGAAGGCGCGCGCCATCACCTCGGGAAGCTGGGCAGGATCGAGCAGCGTGTGGCTGAAGGCAGAAACGCCGGCCACCAGATTGCGCTGCGAGGGCAGTTCGTGCAGCCGGCCCTGGCCCATGGCCAGCTGATCGCGGGAATTCACCGCCGAGATGACCAGCATCGGCACCGAGTCGGCATAGGCCTGGCCCATGGCGGTGGCGATGTTGGTCATGCCCGGACCGGTGACGATGAAGCAGACACCCGGCTTGCCGGTCACGCGCGCATAGCCGTCGGCCATGAAGCCCGCACCCTGTTCGTGGCGCGGCGTGATGTGGCGGATCTTCGTGGCCGGCAGGCCGCGATAGAGTTCGACCGTGTGCACACCGGGGATGCCGAAGATCAGCTCCACGCCGTAGGATTCGAGGAGCCGGACGAGATATTCGCCTGTCGTGAGCCGGGTGTCTGTCATATCGTTATCGCCTCTCAACGCCCGGGAGGACGCAAAGCATTTCAAAGAGAAGGTTCGCTGCCGTGATCGCCGTGTTGCCGGAGGGATCGTAGGGCGGAGAAACCTCGACGAGGTCGCAGCCGACGAGGTTCAGGCCCCAGCAGCCGCGGATGATTTCCAGTGCCTGGATGGTGTTGAGGCCGGCGATCTCCGGCGTGCCGGTGCCGGGCGCAATCGACGGATCGAGGCTGTCGATGTCGAAGGACAGATAGACCGGACGGTCGCCCATCTGCGCGCGGACTTCTTCCATGAGCGGCGTTAGCGACTTGTGCCAGCACTCCTCCACCTGCACGACGCGGAAACCCTGCTCGCGCGACCAGTCGAAATCGTCGGCGGCATAGCCGGTGCCGCGCACGCCGATCTGGATGCAGCGCTTGGTATCGAGCACGCCGGCCTCGACGGCACGGCGGAACGGCGTACCATGGGCGATCGGCTCACCGAACATGTGCTCGTTGATATCCGAATGGGCATCGACATGGATCAGGCCGACAGGACCGTATTTCTCGGCCATGGCCCGCAGGATTGGATAGGAAAGCGTGTGGTCGCCGCCGAGCGTCAGCGGGATGCAGCCGTCCTTGATGATGTCGCGATAGGCATCGGTGATGATGTCGATGCATTTCGGCAGGTTGAACGTGTCGATGGCCACGTCGCCGATATCGGCAACCTGCAGGCTCTCGAAGGGGGCGGCCCGCGAGGCCATGTTGTAAGGGCGGATCATACAGCTTTCGGTGCGGATCTGCCGCGGCCCGAAGCGCGTACCCGGCCGGTTCGACGTGCCGATGTCCATGGGAATGCCGACGAAGCAGGCATCAAGCCCCTCGGCGGTCGGCTGCGTCGGCAGGCGCATCATGGTGGCGGGGCCGCCGAAGCGGGGCATCTCATTGCCGCCGAGCGGCTGGTTGAACGTCTTTGTCGTCATTTATCTTCCTCCGGCGGGGCGCTGTTTCACGTCTTTTGCCCCATCCTGAATGGCACTCTACGAGAGTTGTCCGAGCGGCTGAAATCCCCCTTTGGGATTATTCTTCGCCGCGCGGCAGGATGAGGCAGGGCACCGGCGAATTGTGCACGATCTTGCGGGCATTGGAGCCGAGGAAGACGCGCAGCAGCGGCCCGAGCTTGCTGGACCCGAGCACGAGCACTTCGCCATCCTGCCAGTCGAGCGATTCGAAAGCCGCCTTCCAGGTCGGCCCGTCAGCGATCTCGGCGGACAGCCCGTCCTCACCGGCCAGAAGCGTCGCCTGTGCATCGCGCGCCTGCTCGCGCAGCACGTTGGAGACGAACTGTTCGGCGTCGTAGCCGGCCCCCGTCGGATACATCTGCTTGTCGCGCACCACGAAGGTGACGAGCCGCAGCGGCACCGAATAGTCCCTGGCGAGCGCGGCGGCGCGGGCCACGATCTCGGGCGCGGACGACGAGCCGGAGTAGGCGGCGCTGAGCCGGCGGATACGGGTCTCGGGACCGGCCGAATAGCCGTGCGGCGCCACCATGACCGGCAGATGCGCCGAACGCAGCAGTTCCGTCGTCACGCCGCCCTCGCCGAAGCGGCCGAGTGGTGCTTCGCGCGCCGAGCCGAGCACGAGGCAATCGGCACCAAGGTCGGACGCCGCCTTGATCAGGCCCTCGCGGGCGGAGGAGGCGGAGATCGCGAGGAACTCCGCCGTCACGTCGGCAGGCAGCGAGGCCTTCGCCTCGGCCTGCACACCGGCGGTGTGGCGGGCCAGGAAGCTGCCATATTCGCCGTCGACCCGCGCCGGCGAAGGATGTCCCCAGGTATCGGGCGTCACCGTGCAGGCGACGAGCGATGCGTTGCAGGACCGGGCCAACACCGCGCCGAGCGCGAGCGCCTCCTGCCCGCCCTGGTCGGCGGAAAGTCCGACGAGAATCTTCATTCTGCCGCCTCGCCGAGGCCTGCGGGCTTTTCAAGCCGCGAGTTGCGGGCCGAGTAGCCGAAATAGACGACGGCGGCGATGGCGACCCAGACGCCGGTGATGGCATAGACCATCCAGCTCAGCTTGAAGATCAGGTAAACGCAGGCGACGATCGAGAGCACAGGCAGGACCGGACCGAAGGGCACGCGGTAGCCGCGCGGCATGTCGGGCTGCGTGTAACGCAGGATCAGCACGCCGGCCGAGACGACCGTGAACGCCGTCAGCGTGCCCATGCTCGTCAGGTCCCAGAGCAGGCCCGAGGGCACGAAGGCGGCGATCAGCGAGACGAAGACCGCGACGATGATCGTGCAGGCGACCGGCGTCATGCTGCGCGGATCGACCTTGTGGAAGATCGCGGGCAGAAGGCCGTCGCGCGACACGGCGAAGAGGATGCGCGACTGGCCGTAGAGCACGATCAGCGTCACCGAGAAGATCGAAATGACGGCGCCGGCGGCAAGCAGGTTGGCCGGCCAGGCGGAACCGGTGATGTTCTGCAGGATGGTGGCAAGTCCTGCCTCCTGCCCGTCGAAGGCGCTGGCCGGCTGCACGCCGAGGGCCGCAAGCGCGACCAGCACGTAGAAGCCGGTGACGATGACCAGTGCGGAGATGATGGCGAGCGGCAGGTTGCGCCGCGGATTGATCACCTCCTCGCCCGCCGTCGAGACGGCATCGAGACCGACGAAGGTGAAGAAGATCGAGGCCGCAGCCGCCTGCACGCCATTGAAGCCGCTCTCGTTGAAGAAGGGCGTGAAGTTGGTGCTGTTGAAGGCGCTGCCGGCGATCGCGATGAAAAGCGTGAGCACGGCAAGCTTGATCATCACCATGATGGCATTGGCGCGCGCCGATTCCTTCGCACCGCGCAGAAGCAGGATGCAGCAGAGCGCAACGAGGACGACGGCCGGCAGGTTTATGAGGCCCGAGCCCTCCTGGAAGAAGGCCATGGCGAACGGATTGCCGCCGTCGACCATGCTGATCGGCCCTTTGGTCATCCAGCCCGGCAGGATGATGCCGGTGAGGTTGAAGAGCAGCTTTTCGACATATTCGGCCCAGCCGACCGCGACGGCCGCAGCCGAAATACCGTATTCCAGCACCAGGCAGGCAGCGACGAAGAAGGCGATGCCTTCGCCGAGCGTTGCGTAAGCGTAAGAGTAGGACGAGCCGGAGACCGGGATCATCGAACTCATCTCGGCATAGCAGAGGGCCGAAAGGCCGGCCGCCACCGCTGCGATGATGAAGGAGATAACGACGGCCGGTCCGGCGACCGGCACCTGCTCGCTCAGAACGAAAAAGATACCCGTGCCGATCGTCGCCCCGACGCCGAACATGATCAGCTGGAACAAAGTGATCGAGCGCCCGAGATGGCCGTGCCCGTCGCCCGCGTCCGACGTGTCGGCCACGAGCCGGTCGACCGGCTTCTTGCGCATGATCTGCTCGATGATAGATGACGCCATCGTTCCCCCTCCGATGTCTCCTCACGTTCCAAAACTGTAGCGCCGGGCGCGGCAAAGGTGCTGCCGTATTTCGGTCTTTTTCCGGCACTTGCTGCTGCGGGCCCTGTCCTCAGCAACAGTTTTTGTCGGAGGCGCCCAAGGGGTCGCTTGAGGAGGAAATCCTGGCCGGAGGGTCAGCTTGACAGGGTCCGGCCAACAGTATCCTTATGGCTTCGGGCCGTAGGGCCACCCTCATCGGGAGGGCTCATGGCACGGTCCATGCAGCAGGGGGCGAATGAATGAAAGATGAAGACGGGTCGATCCGGCTCGATCAGATCGATTTGCGCATTCTGGCACGTCTTCAGGCCAATGCGCGCGTGACGAACCAGGAACTGGCCGATGATGTGGGGCTCTCGCCGAGCCCTTGCCTGCAGCGCGTCAAGCGCCTCGAAAAGGCCGGCATCATCAACAGCTATCATGCCAGCATCGACCTTGCGAAAGTCTGCCGCCATGTCGACGTCATCGCCGCGGTGACGCTGAACAGCCATGGGCTGGAGGATTTCCAGATCTTCGAAAAGATGGTCGAGGAGATGCGCTTTGTTGTGGAATGCACCAAAGTCTCAGGACCGATCGACTATCTCGTGCGCTTCGTCTGCCCCGACATTTCCTCCTACCAGATGCTGTCGGACGAGCTTCTGAAGCTCGGACCCAAGATCGGCAATCTCTCGAGCTACATCGTGCTCAAATCGAGCAAGCCCTACCGGGGCGTGGCCTTCGACGAGCTGGTAGCGACCGCACCGCGTGCCGCACCCTCGAAACCCGCCTCCCGCACGGCCAAATAAGTCATCTGAGATTTGGAAATCATGTCAGGCTCCTTTTCCGAAGCAACCGCGCTGCCGCAGGCTACCGGCCGGCGGGACAATTCCCGCTTCATGATCGCAGGCATCCAGATGTCCGTGCCGATCGGCGGCAGCAACATCACGGCGATGACCATCCAGGTCGAGAAGACCATGGCGCTCTTTCCGGGCACGGACATGATCGTCTTTTCCGAGCTTGCCATGCATGGGCCGCTGCATGCCTGCATGGCGCCGGACCCGACGGTCGATGAGGCCGTCTTCCGGGCGCTGGCCGTAAAACACCGGGTCTGGATCATTCCCGGCACCTATTTCGTGCACCGCGAGGGGCGGACCTACAATCATTCCGTCGTCATCAATCCCGACGGCGAGATCGTCGGGCGCTACGACAAGATGTTCCCCTTCATGCCCTTCGAGGCGGGCGTGACCGGCGGCAACGAATTCCTGATCTTCGACGTGCCCGACATCGGCCGCTTCGGCCTGTCGATCTGCTACGACATCTGGTTCCCGGAGACCACGCGCACACTGACGTCGGCGGGCGTCGAGGTGCTGATCCACCCCGTGCTGACGGGCACGACGGACCGCAAGGCGGAACTTGCCATCGTGCAGGCGACGGCGGTGATGTTCTCCTGCTATGTCGTCGACGTAAACGGGCTGGATGCCGGCGGCGTCGGCCGCTCGCTCGTTGCGGACCCGACCGGCAACATCGTGCACCAGTGCGGCCAGGTGACGGAAATCTTCCCCGTCAGCATCGATCTCGGGCTGGTGCGCCAAGTGCGCGCGGAGGGCGCCAACGGGCTGGGCCAGGTGCTGAAATCCTACCGCGACCGCACCGTTGCCTTCACGACCTATGAGAACGGCGGGGCATCAACCTATCTCGACAGCCTCGGCCCACTGGCCCCCATGCCGAAGCGGCGCTAACGGTCGTCTGCCGGGCCGTCTCACGTCCAGGCATAGCGCACGATATGGAAGAAGACGGGGGCGGCGAAGACGAGGCTGTCGGCGCGGTCGAGCATACCGCCATGACCCTCGATCAGGTGGCCCCAGTCCTTGACGCCGCGGTCGCGCTTGATCGCGGAAGCAACGAGGCCGCCGAAGAAGCCCATGATGCAGGCAAGGCCCGCAAGTACGCCCGCCTCGATGGGCGAAAAGGGCGTCAGCCAGTAGAGGCCGGCACCGAGAGCCGAGGCGCTGACGATCCCGCCGATCAGGCCCTCCCAGGTTTTCGACGGCGAGACATTGGGTGCGATCTTGTGGCGGCCGAAGAGCTTGCCGAAAATATATTGCAGGACGTCGCTGCCTTGCACCGTGGCGATCAGGAAGGCGATCAAGAGCAGGCCGCGCCCCTCGTTGCCGGGAATGGGCAGCGTCACCAGAGCCGGCACATGACTGATGCAGTAGACGGAGAGCATGATGCCCCATTGCTGCTCGCTGACCCGTTCGAGGAAGCGGGAGGTGTCGCCGCGGATGGCCGTCAGCGCCGGCATGGCGAGGAAGCAATAGACGGGAATGAAGATCGAATAGAGCCCGTACCAGTCGATCCAGATCAGGTAATATTGCGTGGGGATGATGATCAGGAACATGCCGATGAGCGTCCAGCGGTCGGCATGGCGCGTGTTGGTGAGCGTCACATATTCGCGCAAGGCGGCAAAGGAGACGAAGGCGAAGAGCAGGATCACGCCGCCTTTGCCGAACAGGAAGGCCACGGTGATGCCCGCCACCATGATCCACCAGGCCTTGATGCGCGCATTGAGATTTTCCAGCGTTTCCGGCAGCGGCTTGGGGCTGCGCCAGGAAAGCCCGCCGGCAACGAGGCTTGCCGTGGTGAGGATGGCGACGAGGCCCCAGAAAAGGCAGGTTGTGTCGTCGTTCATCGGCGGGTTCCATCCCTGTTGGGCGCGAGCGTGAGAAGGGCATTGCGGGCACGGTCGAGAAACACCTTGCGATCCTCGCCGTCCTGCAACGTAACGGGCGTGCCGAACACGACGCGGCACAGCAAGGGGATTGGCAGCACGGCGCCCTTGGGCAGCACGCGCGACATGTTCTCGATCCAGCAGGGCACGAGCTCGACATCCGGCCGGGCGCAGGCAAGGTTGTAGAGGCCGGAGCGGAAGCGTAGCAAAGGCTCCTCCGTCATATTGCGCGTGCCCTCGGGAAAGAAGATCAGCGACTGGCCGGCATCGAGCGCCGACAGCATGACCTGCATAGGGTCTGCGGCGCGCTCCACCCAGTTGCGCTCGACGAGAACGGTGCGCAGCAGCCTGTTTGCAATGAACCGCCTGACTTTCCCGGCATTCCAGTAGTCCGCCCCGGCGACAGCGGCGGTGCGGGCACGCTCGCGCGGCGTCAGGCAGGTCGAGACGAGGATGAAATCGCCATGGCTCGCATGATTGGCGAAATAGATGCGCTGCCGGCCGTTCGGCCCGGTGCCGGCCCAGATCGGCCGCACGCCGGTCACCGCACGGGAAAGGCCCGCCAGCACCGCGCCGGCTGCGGTCTGCAAGAGGGACGCGCCGTCCATCATGTTGCGCCCCCTCCCGCGATCATGTCGAGCAGCAGGACGAGGTAGAGCACGACGCCAATCGCCAGCGCGATGCGCTGCAACCGGAGCAGCCGGCCGCACCCGGCAAGACGATCCGCCAGGGGAGCCGGAACGGGGCTCGCGGAACGCAGGCCCATGCGGGCGAGCACGTCGTCGATTGCGGTGAGCCCCGCAGTTTCATCGTCATGGGAGGCGGCCAGGCGAAACAGGGCGGCATCGAAGAGCAGGTGAACGGAGACGGCAAGCGGCAGCAGGCAGAAGGCGAGCAGCAGCCACCAGGCGAACGGCCCGGTGAAGCCTTCCGCGCCCGCGGTCGGCGGGGCGATGGCGAGGATCAGCAATGCCATCCCACCGCCGGCAAGACCGTTGCGGCGGAGGCGCTTGACAGTGTCGTTCATCACCGTCTTCCAGTCGCTCATCGCGCCGCCTCGTCGATGGCGGCAAAAATCTCGGGCCGCAGATGCACGGGGCGTCCCGCCGCCTTGATCCGCTCGCCGGCAATCGCGGCATTGGCCGCATATCCCGCCCGCACCAGCCAGCAGGCGGCGACCGCGGCACTGCGCTGGAAGCCGAGGGCGCAGCAGATGAGGACCGGCCCATGCCGGCTGGCATCTTCGACGGCAAGGGCTGCCGCGCGAATGCGGTGGGCCTCGAGCGGCAGGAGGTCCGTCGAGGGAAAGGCGTGCCAAACAAGGCCGGGTGCGACGATGGCCGGCATTTCCGCGGTCATGTCGATGACGGCGACATAGGTCGAAAGCTCGCAGCGCCGCGGCGCACGACCGAGAAACACCCCGTCGGCAAGCTCGACCGCGGGGGCGAGGTTCCGCGTCCACCAGAGCACGTTCAGCCGAGCACCGAGACGGTAGGGCCAGAGCAGCCAGCGGCTCGCAAGGCTGATGCGTCCATCCGCCCCTTTTTGGAAAACACGCGGGCCGGCACCGGCATAGCCAAGGGCGACGATGGCGAGCGCTAGCGCCGGCCAGAGGAGGAGAAGCCCCGCCCCGGAATTCCGAGTTGCCGGAATGGTCAGCAGCAGGAAGGCTGCGGCACCGGCGGCATAGATGCTTGCGAACCGCCATGCCTGCGCATCTTGTGTCCAGCGAAAACCGGCAAGTGGCGAAGGACCTTGCGCGGGAAAAAGCCAGAGCGCGAAGAGGCCGAGCAGCGCGCCGGTCGGGATATCGATGAGATGGTGCTGCCAGGTCGTCAGCACCGACAGGCCGATCAGCAGGCACCAGACATGCCAGAGCCCAAGCATCGCGCCGCGCAGCCGGCCGCGCCAATGATCCCAGATGATGACGAGCAGCGCGATATGCAGCGAGGGCGCCTGGTTGAACGGCTTGTCGAAGCCGCCAAGCACGTCGAACATGAAGCCCGGCAAGCCATGCGTCTCCGGCCGCACGAAGATCGCCTGCAGGGGGAAGGCGATGAAGCAGATGACGGCGACGATCTGCGCCGTCAGATAGCGTCGAGCCAACCGTCCGACGGCCTCCGACGTCTCGTTGACGAAGAGCGAGAGCGCATAGAAGGCATTGATCGACCAATAGGGCACAATCGTCCAGGCGAGGAAGGGAATGTGCCGCTCCCAGCCGAAGGCGAGGTTGGGCACAGAGGCACGCTGCGCGGCCAGCCAATTCGCCACGCCGTAGGTTAGGTAGAAGAACGGCGCGAGAACGGCGAGCCAGAGAGTTGCCGCGCGGAAAACGGCGCGGCGATCGACGGTCGGCACGGAAACGATCCCCTCCCCCATGCCGCCCTCAGATGCGCTCGGCCAGCGAGACGGTGAAGATGCCCCATGTATCGATGCGCTGCTCGATCTTGCGGAAACCGGCGGCGGCGACCAGCTGGTCCATCTCCTGCTGCGTGCGCCGGCGCATGATCCAGGCCTCGCCGCCGCGATGCGAGGTGAGCGCACGGGCGATCATCTCCAGCTGCGGGTGCCAGGGCTGGCCGGTATAGACGATGAGCGATCCCGGCTCCAGCGCCCGTGAGAGACCGGCAAGCGACGCCTCGATCTGGGCATTGTCGGGGAAGAGTTCGTAGAGGCCGGAGACGATGGCAAGCGTCGGCCGCGGTTCCATGGATGCCAGGCCCTCGGTATCGAAGGCATCGGCCCGGTGGAAACTGGCGATGTCCTGAAGCCCGCGCTCGGCGATCAGCGCCGTGCCCTTCTCCACATTGACGGGCGAATAATCCTGCAGGCGGATGCTGTCCGGCTTCGCTTCGGAGGCCGTCACGGCATCCAGCACATAGCGCCCGTGGCCGGCGGCAATGTCGAGCACGCGGATCGCCTTGCCCTCGCCTTTGAGACGCGACAGCGCCTTGCCGATCAGCTCTTCCAGATGCACCTTGCGCTGGCGGATACCGCGCCAGCCGATGGCGTCGAGGAACTGCCGGTCGACCAGCCGCCCGCCGGGACCGAGGCCGCGCGGCTGGTTTTCATAGACATAATCCAGCGTCGAGCCGGAATCGAAGCCGGTGCGCACGCCCGTCGCGATGCCCTTGGAAAATAGCCCGCCGATCCAGATGGAGGCACGTGTCAGCGCCCAATAGGCGCCGCGCGGCGAGAGTAGAGACAGCGGCGTTGCCAGCCGGTCGGCCTCGTCGCGGGTATAGCCGAAAAGATGGGCGCGGCGGACATCCGCCACGACCGGCGGCTCCGCAAAACGCGCGAGGATGAAGCTGCGCACCTTGTCCAGCGCCTTGGCCCGATCCCGCTCGCCGAGCGTATCGTGGAAGAAGCCGGGCAGCACATGGCGTTCCTTGATCGTGCTGCCGAGATTTTCGAAGAAGCGGTGCTGCGGGCCATGGCGCACGACGAAATCGCTGCCGGAAATCAGAAGCTGCGTCGGCACGGTGATGGCGCGCGCATCCGCCACCAAACGATCGGCCGCCTCGTAGAGCTCCAGCAGGATGTTGGATGCGATGGGCCGGGTGATCAGCGGATCGGCCTCGAAGGAGGCGATACGCTCGGGGTCATGCGTCAGGAAGCGTGCCTTGACATAGGAATTGACGAAGAACGTGCCCTTCAGCTTCTGCCAGAACGCGATGCCCTCCCGTGCGAAGGGCACGTAGAGCTTGACGCTGAAGGCGGGCGAGGCGAGCACCAGCGCGCGGATATCGGGCGCATAGTCATGCACCCAGGTCGCGGCCAGCACCGCGCCGACGCTCTGCGCCAGCACGACGACCTGATCCATCGCGAAACCATCCGTCTCGCGGATATGGCGCACGAAGCAGTCGAGGTCGCGCACGGAATGGGCGAAAGACGGCGAATGGCCGCGCTCGCCGGGCGAGCGGCCATGGCCTCGTGCATCCCACGCGTAGAAGGCGAAATCGGCAAGCCCCAGTTCTTCGGCAATATGGGCAACGCGTCCGCTGTGCTCGTGGCCCCGGTGGAGCAGCACGATCGCGCCTTTTGCCGTGCCGGAACGGGCCGGCCAGAAGCGATAGAAGAGTTCTACGCCATCATGGCTCGCAAAGGCCTTTTCGATCATGCTGTCCCCCTCATGCGGATGTCATTCTCACCTATACGGATGAAGCTCCATATTTGCAGTTGATTTCCCGTCGATTGCACATTCATTTCAGCCGAAGCAATCGAGCGGATTCGAGCATTCATGTCGATCTATAAACTGAAATCGTCCTTCCAGACCCTTCTCAGGCCCTTGGTCAGGCGGCTGTCCGCCATGGGCCTCACGGCAAATCAGGTGACGCTCGTCGCCGCCATCGTCTCCGTCGGCATCGGCGGCCTGCTGCTTGCCCGGCCCGAACCCACGCTTTTCGCCCTCGTGCCGGTCTGGATGTTTTTGCGCATGGCGTTCAATGCGGTTGATGGCATGCTGGCCCGCGAACACGGCCAGAAGAGCGCGCTCGGCGGCTATCTTAACGAGATCACGGATGTCGTTTCCGATGCGGCGCTCTACGCGCCCTTCGCGCTCATCGTGCCCTTTTCCCTGCCTTGGCTGACGGCGATCATCTTTCTCGCCACGCTCACGGAATTTGCCGGCGTGCTGGGCGTCGCGCATGGCAATGGCCGCAATTATGAAGGGCCGATGGGCAAGAGTGACCGGGCGCTGCTGTTCGGAGCGCTCGGCGCACTTGTCGCGATCTTCGGCACGCTGCCGCCCTGGACATGGCACATCCAGCCCATGGCCTGCGTGCTGCTCGCCTGGACGGTCGTCAACCGGGTGCGCGCCGGGCTCGCCGCCGCATAGGCCTCAGCGCTTGAACCGGCCCGGCGTCGGCCGACCGGTCACCTGCTCCCAGTGCTCGTCGGCGCGTCGCTCGAAGGTCGCAGCGTCGCGCGCATCGCTCTGGTAGAAGGCGCCGCGCGGCACATCGGGCGCATAGACCTGCTCGCTCCAGCCGCGCCCGTCGTCATGCGGGAAGGCGTAACCGACATGGCCGAGCGCCGCGGCACCCTTGTAATGTGCGTCGCGCAAATGCATCGGCACGGCCGAGGGCGCCTCGTTCGCCACATGGGCGAGCGCCAGCGAAATGCCGCGACAGGCGGAGTTGGATTTTGGCGCCCGCGCGACATGAAGCGCGGCGTGGGCAAGGATGATCTGCGCCTCGGGATAACCGATCTTTTCGACCGCATGGAGCGCCGCCACCGCCGTCTGGAGCGCGGTGTTGTCGGCAAGGCCGACGTCTTCGGAGGCATGGATCATGATGCGGCGGGCGATGTAGCGCGGGTCCTCGCCGCCATGGATTAATCGGGCAAGCCAGTAGAGCGTCGCGTCGGGATCCGAGCCGCGCATGGATTTCACGAAGGCGGAGACGACATCGTAATGCGCGTCACCCGAGCGGTCGTGGTTGACGGGAGCTGCCGCATAGGCCTCCTCCACCATCGCCTCGGTCAGCACGACCGGCTGGCCCGGCGCATGGCCGACGGCGAGGCTTTCCAGCACCGTCAACGCGCGGCGTGCATCCCCGCCGGAACGGCCGGCGATGCGGCGCAGCTGCGCCGGCTCCAGCCGCACCTCGATGCCGAGGCTTGCCAGATGCCTGACGCCACGGCGCACCACCTCCTCCATCTCCTCGATTGCCAGCGGCTCCAGCTTGAGGATCGTCGAGCGGGAAACGAGCGCGGGCGTCAGCGTGTGATAGGGATTGCCGGTGGTCGCGCCGATGAAGTCGGCGACGCCCTCCTCGCAGAGCGCCAGAAGATGATCCTGCTGCGTGGCGCTGAAGCGATGCACCTCGTCGGCAAAAAGCAGGGTCGGGCGCATGCGCGCCTCGTCGGCGATCTTCCTGATGTCGGCGACATTGTTGTGCGCGGCGTGCAGCGGCCGGAAACTCTTGCCGAGCATGTTGCCGATTGCCCGCGCGATCGACGTCTTGCCGAGGCCCGGCGGGCCATAGAAGATGACGCTGCCGAGCCGGCCTGCGGCAATGCGCCGGCGCAGCATCGTGCCCTCGCCGATAACCTTTTCCTGGCCAATCACGTCATCCAGCGTCGCCGGCCGCAATTCGGCGGCAAGCGGCATGGAGCCGGTGCGCGGCGCGGCGTCGAAAAGATCGGTCATGGCAGTCCTCGTCGAAAATTCAGGCCGGCCTGCGGCGTGCCGCGATGGCGGTGACTTCCACCTTCATATCGGGATCGGCAAGGGCGGCGACGCCGACCGCGCAGCGGACCGGATAGGGCTTCTTGAAGTAGCTGCAATAGACCTCGTTGAAGGCCGGGCGCTCGTCGATATCGGTGAGATAGATCGTCAGGTGCATGACGTCGGCGAGACTGCTGCCGGCCTTTTCCAGCGAGGTCTTCAGGCTTTCCAGCGTCGCGATGCTCTGGGTCCTGATATCGCCGGTCTCGATCGAGCCATCGGCGCGCAGCGGAATATGCGTCGTGAAGAGCAGATTGCCGAGACCTGTCGTGTCGGAGGAAATCTCGCTCTCGTCCGTGTCCTCGATGAAGAAGGGGGCGTTGTTGTCGGCCATCGGCTGTTCTCCTTTTTGGGGGCTTCACCAGACCGTGCCGCGCGCGGCGACATCCTCCACGCGGGTGACGATGCCGCCCCGGTGGAAGACCATGCGATCGAAAAGATTGCTGACGACGCAGGTGTGATTGGGTACGATCTTCACCACGCTGCCGATCGGCGGAAATGCAGCACCATAGGCGCTGATATCCACCACCGCATGCTCCTCCGAGAGCGACAGGATGCGCGCCTCCTCGAAACCGTCGATCTCGCCATAGTCGGAAAAGCCGAGCAGGTCGGAGGTCAGCGCCTTGGAGCCGGCATCGAGCACGGCGCGGTTTTCTGTGGGACGCGAGACGACGGTCGCCAGGATATGCATGGCAAGATCGGCGCGCGTGCAATGGCCGGCGCGCACCATGCTGCGGTCGTTATAGACATAGGTTCCCGCCCGGTGCTCCGTCGCCGATGGCACAAGGTGGGCCTTGAACAGATCCGGCGAGCCGCCGCTGGAGCGCACCGGGCAATCGAGGCCCTTTGCCGCCAGAAGCGCCATCGTGCCGGACAGGAAGGCTTCGATCGCTTCCGCGCCACCCGGCGCGGGATAGGTGAGGAGACCGCCGAAACGCAACGCCGGCGATGCGGCGATCCTTTCGGCAAGTGCGGCCGCCGCTTCAGGCGTCTGCACGCCGCAGCGCTTGCCGCCAGTGTCGCATTCAACCAGCACGGTCAGGGGACGCGCCGCGTCGAAGGCGCCGGCCAGCCCCTCGACGGTGACCGCACTGTCGGCGACGACGCTCAGATGCGCCACGCGCTCATGCAGCGCGCGGAGACGCCGGAGCTTGGCTGCACCCAGAATGTTGTAGGTGATGAGGATGTCGTCGAAGCCCGCATCGGCGAAGACCTCGGCCTCGCTGATCTTCTGGCAGTTCAGGCCGACGGCACCGGCATCGCGCTGGGCTTCTGCGACCGAGACGATCTTGTGCGTCTTGATATGCGGGCGGAACGCCTTGCCGTGCTCTTCACAATAGGCCTGCGTGCGGCGGATATTGGCGGCAAGCCGGTCCTCGTCGATGACGGGCATGGGGGTTGCGACCTGATCGAGCGGCGTGCCGGCTTCGGGCCAGGGAGAATACATGGCGGGACCTTCGGAGTTGCGCGGCGCCCACAAAGGGCACCCAAGGATGCTTCCCGCACTATGGTACGAAACGGCGCGGGAAGAAACGGCTTTGGGTCTATGCCTTGCGCTCCTGCAGGATATTTCCACCGTCCACGACGAGCACTGCCCCGTTGACGTAGCTCGCCTTGGGCGAGGCGAAGAAAACGACGGCCGCCGCCATCTCGTCCGGCGTGCCGGCCCGGCCGCAGGGGGTTGCCTGCGCCGCCCGGCGTTCCTCTTCGGTCGAAGCGCCGGTATCCACCCAGCCGGGCGCAACGGCGTTGACGGTCACGCCGCGCGGACCGGCTTCG
This sequence comes from Shinella sp. 20P9.1.1, assembly GCF_057798995.1. Lineage (NCBI taxonomy): Bacteria > Pseudomonadati > Pseudomonadota > Alphaproteobacteria > Hyphomicrobiales > Rhizobiaceae > Shinella > Shinella sp. 20P9.1.1. The sequence goes on along the minus strand of NZ_JBYOLC010000001.1, from coordinate 215,876 downwards.
AGCGCCAGCGCATGGGTCATGCCCACCATGCCGGCCTTGGCGGCGGAATAGGCGGTTTCGCCAGGATTGGCGACATAGGGCCCAGTCACCGAGGCGATGTTGACGATGCGGCCGTAACCATCGGCATACATGTCCGGCAGGTAGATGCGCGTCGCGAGAAAGGCGGTCTTCAGGCTGACGGCAATGCCGCGATCCCAGTCCGCCTCCTCGAGATCGACGAATTCCCGTTGCAGCGCCGGCTGCGCGACGCTGCCCATGCCGGCATTGTTGACGAGAACCGAGGCCGGTCCCGTCGCCTGCCGCAGGGCTTCGACGGCAGCCTTGTCGGTGAGGTCGCAGATATGGCCGGTCGCGGAAAAGCCCGCGGCGCGCAACTCCCCGGCGCGCGCGAAGATGCGCTCGCTGGTCGCGACGAGATGGACATGAAAGCCCTCCTCCGCCAGACTTTTGGCACAGGCGAAGCCGATGCCGTCGGCGGCACCGGCACCGGTGATGATCGCGGTCTCGCGCTGCATGGGCGTCTCCTCAGTAACCGGCGGTGACGCCGAAATCGATGGAGAGGGCCGCCCCGGTGATCGGTGCGCCATCCGGCTCGCAGAGGAAAGCCACCATGCGGGCGATCTCCTCCGGCTTGATGAAGCGTGCGGCCCCCTGCTGCGGATAGTTGGACAAGAGCTTTGCCTTGTACCCATCCGGATCGCCGCCGCCGTAGCGCTCGGCCTGGAATTCGATCATCGGGGTCGCGACATCGCCGGGGCAGACGGCGTTGACGCGAATCTGGCGCGGCGCGAGCTCCAGCGCCAGCGCCTTGGTGAGCAACACGAGGCCACCCTTCGACGCGCAGTAGATCGCCGCCCCGTTGTTGCCGACGAGGCCGGCATCCGAGGCGATGTTGACGATGGAAGCGCCGGCGCCGAGATGCGGGATCGCCGCCTGGATCAGGAAGAACGCGCCCTTGAGATTGACGTCGAAGACGACATCCCAGTCCGCTTCCGTCATGGTGGTGGAATCGCCCTCGCGCCAGACGCCGGCCGAATTGACGACGACATCGAGGCGCCCGCGCCAGGCGAGAACAGTCTCGACGGCGGCGGCGCAGGAGGCGATCCGGCGCATGTCGAGCGGCACGCCGAGCGCATCGCCGCCACCCGCGACAAGGGTATCAACGGTCTGCGTCAGGCGCTCGCCATCGAGATCGGCAATGGCAACGGCATAACCTTCCCGCGAAAGTCGCGCGGCGATCGCCGCTCCCATACCGCCGGCCCCGCCGGCAATGAGCGCTACTCTTTTGGTCGCCTGATCGGTCATGTCTGCCTCTGTCGGGATGGGTGGCCGCCCGCTTCACTTGCGGGTCAGGCTGAAGGAAAAATGGCTGCCGCGATGATAATCCACGGCATAGTTCACCGGGATGCCGGCGATGTTGAAACAGGTTTCGGTGATCAGCAGCGCCGGACCGAAATCCCTGAGCCCATGCCGCTCGACCACGTCTTCCGGCAGCATCACGGCCGAAACGCTCGCCGCCGACATGCGGGGGCGGTTGGCGTGTTCCTCGAGGATCTTCATCAGCGACCCGCTCCACTCGATATCGTAGAGCCGGCCGGGGATGACACTGCGGGGCACATAGTCGATGCAGTAGAGGATCGGTTCGTCACCATGCAGACGGATGCGCTCGATACGGATGACGCGGTCGGCCGTCGCGAGCCTGAGGCTCTCGGCGACGCGCTTGTCCGGCGCTTCCTCGGAAATCGACAGCACCTTGTTGACGGGGCGATAGCCGTAGTGCTGCGCCATGTCGGTGACGCTCTCGAAGACGGTGATCGGCCGATCGACCTGCACGGCCGAGAGCGCCGAGACGAAGCGTCCGCGGCCATGCTCGACATAGATCACGTCGTCCTGTTCGAGCAGCTTCAACGCCTCGCGCAGGGCGGGCCGCGAAATCTTGAAGCGTTGCGTCAGCTGTGCCTCGGTCGGCAGCTTGTCGCCCGGCTTCAGCCCTTCGTCCTTGATCAGATCGGCAACCCGGTCCCGCAACTGGACGGCAAGGGTGCGCGAATCGCGAAGGGGTTCCTCCACCGGATGCCTCGTTCGTCGTTGTCGTCACCTTTCTTGTCTGACAAATTCCCGGTGGTCAAGGCGCTGCCCGAACAGCCGCGACCTTGTGCAATATGTTACGCTTTCGGCTCTCTGGAAAATTCATGAATCGCCTTGACAGGCGCGCATCACGATGTCAGTTGTCTTACAACATTGAAACTCATGGCTATGGGGGCACATCCATGCTGAACTTCGACGAACAGAGATTCCTGCGCATCCAGTCCGGCGCCGTCGGCCTGCAGAAGCGGCTGGAAACGGTGGTCGCATCCTGCCTTGCGGCCGGTGCGGAAAACATCTTCTTCCTCGGCACGGGCGGCGCGGCGATCCTCATGCAGCCGGCAGCCCAGCTTTTGCAGCGCCGCTCGCGCTTCCCTGCCTTCATCGACATGCCGGCGGAGCTCGTGCTGACCGGCTCGGCGAACCTGACGGACAAGTCGATCGTCGTCATGCCTTCGCTGTCCGGCACGACGAAGGAAAGCGTGGCACTGCTCGCCAGGCTCAAGGAAATCGGGGCCACCGTGCTGACGCTCGTCGGGCATGAGGAAACCCCGCTCGGCAAGGGCGGCGACCATGTCTTCGTCAACTTCGCCGAGGACGACACGTCCTGCGAATCCTTCTATCTCCAGTCGCTCTTCGTGGCGCTGGCGGTTCTCAAGGACCGTGGCGAAATCGACAACCACGACGCCATCGTCGCGGAACTGGCGCGCCTGCCGGCGCTGCTCCTGGAGGTCAAGCGCGCCTATGAGCCGAAGGCGGAAGCCTTCGCCAAGGTGCTGGCCGGATCCGACTTCCACATCGTCACGGGCGCGGGCAATGTCTGGCCGGAAGCCTTCTATTACGGCATGTGCATCCTCGAGGAGATGCAGTGGATCCGCACCCGTCCGGTGCATGCATCCGACTTCTTCCACGGCACGCTCGAGCTGGTCGAAAAGGGCGTGAGCGTCATCCTGTTCAAGGGCGAGGATGCCCTGCGGCCGCTCGCCGAGCGCGTCGAGAACTTCGTGCCGAACTACACGGACAAGCTGACGGTGCTCGACACCGCCGAATTCGATCTGCCGGGCATTTCGCCCGAGGTGCGCGGTCTTATCTCGCCGGTCCTGCTGGCCACGGTCCTCGAGCGCATCAGTGCGCATCTCGAAGTCATGCGCAACCATCCGCTGACGACCCGCCGCTATTACAAGCGCGTCGCCTACTGATAGCGACGGCTTGACTTGAACGCCTGCGAGCCGCGAATGCGCCTGTCCGTATTCGCGGCTTTGCCGTCCCTGAAGAGAACAGCATGAAGAGCTTCCGCTTCGCCGCCGTCGGCGACAATTGTATCGACCGCTTCCGCCCGCCCGTCGCGCAATCGCTTGTCGGGGGCAATGCGGTGAATGTCGCCGTTCAGCTCGCGCGGCTCGGCCAGGTCTCGTTCTATTTCGGTGCCGTCGGCCCGGACGCAGCCGGCCGCTGGACGCGCGAACTGCTCGCGCGAAACGGCGTCGATGTGGGGCATCTGAGGGAGCGCGAAGGCATCACCGCCTATACTGACATCGATGTCCTGCCCTCCGGCGAACGCGTCTTCGTCCATGAGGATTTCGGCGTCTGCGCCGGCTACCGGCCGGATGCGGCCGACATTGCCGTGCTGAAAACCATGGATCACATCCATATCGGCTGGATGGACGATGGCGGCGCCCTGCGCCGCACACTTGCCACCGCCGGTATCAGCGTCTCGCAGGACATTTCCGTCAATGCCGACCCCGCCGATCTCGGCACCGGCGGCCTTGCCATCGCCTTCGCTTCGGCGGGCAGCGAAGAGGGTGCGGCGGATCGACAGCTGGAGCGTCTGCTTGGTGACGGCGTGCCGCTCGCCGTCGTGACGCGCGGTAGCAAGGGCTCCGTCGTGAGCGATGGCACTGCGCGTTTCGAGGCCGGTATTCGCACCGTCGAGGTCATTGACACCACCGGCGCCGGCGACAGTTTCATCGCCGGTTTCCTCGCCGCCCGCATCACCGGAAAACCCCTGCCCGATTGCCTCGCGGCCGGCCGTGACCAGGCGGCGGTGACCTGCACCCATGTCGGCGGGTTCCCACAGGATGCCCGGCCGCTCTGACGGCTATTTCAGGATCAGCCAGCCGGAAAAGACGATGATTGCGGCGCCCACCAGCGTGTGCATTTCCACGGGCGTCGAGAAGAGGAAGGTGCCGTAGAGGCAGCCCCAGATGATCTGGCTGTACTGGAACGGTGCGACGACCGAGGCTTCGCCGACCCGGAAGGCGCGCACCAGCAGCGCATTGCCGACGATCATCAGCACGCCGCCCGCCACCGCATAGCCGAAGAGGGGAAGGTCGAGCGGTTTCAACTCACCGGAGACGGCCGCCACGGCGAAAGCGACGGGCGTCATCACCACGAGAAGGCTTGCGACCAGCGCCTCGTCCGTCTCCGCCATCTTGGTCCGGCGCAGCAGGATCAGCGACAGCGAGAACAGCACCGCCGAGGCGAAAGCGGCGAGATGGCCGAGATTGAGCGGTGCGGCACCGGGCTTCAGCGCCACGGCGACGCCGGCAAAGCCGACCAGCACGCCCAGCCAGCCGATGCGCGACAGCCGCTCGCCCAGAAAGACGAAGCTGAGCATGGCGACAAGGATCGGCGTCAGGAAGGCTATGAGATAGGCTTCGGCCATCGGCAGCGTGGCGAAGGCGTAGTGGATCAGCAGCGTATCGAGCGCCAGAAGCAGCGCCCGCCAAAAGGCGAGCGACGGCTGGCGCGGGATCAGGCGGCGAACGCGGCCCGTGACGAGCGCGTGGATCAGAAGCAGGATCAGCGCCGTGACCGTGATGAGGAACGTCACCTGCGGCGCGGGGATCGTGCCGGCCATGATCTTGACGATGGCATCGGTCGCGGAGAACACGAAGAAGGCGACGAGCACGATCAACGCGCCCTTGCCGTTCGACGGCACGACCGGCGTGCCGTCGCTCTCTGCCACGGAGGCGTCAGCGGACATTGAAGCGGCCGAACCTTTCTTCAATGCGGGACTGGGCATATTCCAGGCCGATCGAAAGAATCCAGTAAATCATGGAGGCGGTGATCAGCATTTCGATGTGACGGAACTCGGTCTGGCCCTGGGTGCGCGCAAGGTACATGATTTCCCACACGCCGACTACGGAGACGAGCGAACTATCCTTCAGCATCGCGATGAACTGGTTGCCCGTCGGCGGGATGATGACGCGCATGGCTTGCGGCAGGATGACGAGCGTCATCGTCTGGGCCGGGCTGAGGCCAAGCGCGGTGGCACCTTCCGTCTGGCCGCGGTTGATGCTCTGGATGCCGGCGCGGAAGATTTCCGTCATATAGGCGCCGTAGCAGAGCGACAAAGCGAGAATACCGGCCGGAATGGCACCGATGACATAGCCCACCTGCGGCAGGCCGAGATAGATGATGTAGATCTGCATCAGGAGCGGCAGGCCGCGGAACAGCGACGTGTAGAAGGTCGCAAGGCCGTAGACGACGCCATTGCTGGAGAGTTTTGCGATGGCGCCGGCAAGCGCGATGATCGTGGCAATCAGGATCGAGATCGCGGAAATGAACAGCGTCGTCGTCACGCCCTGCGTGATGAGGAAGCCGATCTTCTTCGCGATGAACGCGAAGGAAAGATCGAACGAATAGAAGAACAGCATCAGGAGCACGAAGAGCTCGACCCAGACGCCGACTACCTGCCAGCGGCGCGGCAATTGGCGCAGCGCCTTCCAGTTCGCCGCAACGATGAGCGCGATCAGCACCGACGAGACAATGCGGCCGACAACCTGGTTCTCCTTCAACCAGTCGACCGAGGACGGCAGGATATGGCCGATCCAGGCGGAGCTGACGCCGATGGAATAGAGCACCGACGCGACGATGGCGAGGATGAGCAGGCCGCCGGCCCTGCGCGATGCTTCGGGATAGGTGAGTATCAATCGGCCAATCATGTTCCGCCCCTTGTTCTCGTTGAAGCCGCTTACGCTGCGCGCTCGCGCCACCAGTCCTGCGCCTGGAGTTTCCAATAGGTGAGCTGCGCCACGGCAAGCCCCGCAAGACCACCGGCCCAGACGAGGCCGAAGGGTTCGAAGAGCTTGTAGCGCTCGGTTTCGCCGAGAATGCCTTCCGCAATGACCTTGCCGCCGATGGCCGTCGTGTTGAGGCCATGGCCGCCGAAGGCGGTGCAATACCAGACGCCGGGGCTCATGCGCCCGATCTGGGGCATCAGATGGCGGGCATAGGACATCAGGCCCGACCAGGCGAGCTCGGTCTTGAGGCCGGCAAGCTGCGGATAGGTGCCGACCATTTCGGCGCGCAGTTCCTTGACGAGACCGGCCGTGGAGGCGGCGTGGGTGGTGATGCGGCCACCCCAGAGGATGCGGCGCCCGCCATCGACGAGGCGATAGTAATCACCGGCCCGGCGGTTGTCGCCGATAGCGCTCTTCGTGGCGATCGCCGAGGCGATCAGCTCGGGCGCGTCCTCGCTGACCATGACATAGGTGGCGATGGGCAGGTAGGAGCGCTTCAGCTTGCCGTTCAGCGATCCGGTATAGCCACCGGTCGTGAAGACGACATCCTTGGCCTTCACCTCGCCGCCGGATGTCTTGACGCGCTTTTCGGCGCCGGAGAAATCTACCGAGACGGCAGGAGACTGTTCGCAGATACGGCCGCCCAACCGTTCGATTTCGGCGGCGATGGCGCGCAGATAGTTGAGCGGGTGCATGTGGAAGGCGTTGGGATTGCGCAGGGCCTGAAAATAGCGCTCGGATTTCAGCACCGCGCGCACGGCATCGCGGTCCATGTATTCGAGTTCGTAGCCGTATTCCCGTTGGGTTTCGTCGGCATAGGCCTTGAGGCTTTCGCCGTCGTCGTAGCGCAGCACGCTCATGATGCCCAATTCAGGCTGGGCGTCTTCGATACCGAGCGACGCGATGTTCTCGCGGATGAAATCCATGCCTTCAATGGAGAGGTGGTGCAGCTTGCGGGCCGCATCCTTGCCTGTCACGCGGGCGATGTCATCGCCTCCCGTCGCATAGCCGGGGCCGACGAAACCGCCATTGCGGCCGGACGCGCCAAAGCCGACGCTTTCGGCTTCCAGCACCGTGACGCGCTTGCCGGCACGGGTAAGCTGCAGCGCCGTGGTGAGGCCGGCAAGGCCGGCGCCAATGATGACCGCGTCGCATTCGACCACGCCCGAAAGCGCCGGGCGCGTCGTCTGGTCCGCCATGGTTCGTTTGTAATAGGTGTCCGGATAGGCCATCGCATGCTCTCCCTCAAATGAAATGGCGCGGGCAAAAGCCACCCGCGCCGGTCTTGCGTCAGTCGGCGCTGTAGTCCTTGCCGTACCACTTGGTGGTGAGCGTCCCCAGCGTGCCGTCCTTCTTCATCTCCTCGATGATGCCGCCGACCTTGGCGGTCCATTCCGGATCGATCTTCTCGGCGATGACGACGAGCGGCTCGCGGAAGGCATATTCGCCTTCGAGAACCTTGACCGGATAGCCGTTCTTGATGGCGTTCATCGCGGTCTGCTCGGGCGCGATCACCGCATCAAGGCGAACGCCGGGGCCAAGGCGCAGGTCGTCGAAGGGCAGCATCGAGTCGGCAAAGGTGCGGACTTCACCCGGCTCCAGCTTGTATTCGATCGGCGGCAGGCCCGGCGCATCGATTTCGAGCTTGCGGTTGATGAAGTCTTCAGAGGTCGTCGCCGTTTCGACGCCGATCACCTTGCCGTTGAGGTCGGTGACGGTCTTGGCGTCGCTGTCCTTGTGCACGACGTAGACATAGGGGCTGTAGTAGTAGATGCCGACGAAGTCGATCACCTGGGCGCGGGCCTTGGTGGGCGTGACCGAGCCGACGCCGAGATCGTAACGGCCCTGCCAGCGGCCGCCGGTCAGTGTGGCCCAGTCCGGCGTCTCGAAGCTCACCTCGACGCCAAGGCGCTTGGCGATCTCGCGCGACACGTCGATGTCGAAGCCGACCATCTCGTTGCTGTCGTCGAGATAGCTCTGGGGCGGCCAGCCGCTGTTGGTGGCGACGACCATCGCCTTCTTTTCCATGACGCGGTCGAGCGTCTCGCCGGCCTGGGCCGAAACGGCGGCAGCGACGAAGGCAGCACCTACGGCCAGGCGCATGAAGAGCTTTTTCATGTGGTCCTCCTTGTGATCCGTCAGTTCGGATCCCCATTTATGTAAGATGTCTGACAACTGAATGTGTCAGGGGAACACTTCTCGAGTCAAGGGCGGCAAGCGGGCGAACTCATGAAACGATGAGATGAGCCCATAGAAATCCGTTATGAATTCGTCCTGCACAGGAAAACGCTCCTGGAGGGGGCCATCGGGACGTTGTCGTACATCCTAGCTTCCTATCAAAGCTTCAAAGCTGATGCAGCGCGAACGGTTTGCCTTCGATCGTCTCTACACGCATGTGGAAACCGAAGACCGCCTCCAACCTGTCGTGCGTGAGGATTTCGGCGGGTGTGCCGTCGGCAACGATCCGCCCGTCTTTCATCGCCACGATCCGGTCGGCATGGGCGCTCGCCTGGTTGAGGTCGTGCAGCACGATGACGACGGTTTTGCCCTTCGCATCGGCGACGGATCGCAGCGAGCGCATCAGAGCGCGGGCATAATACATGTCGAGATTGTTCAGAGGCTCGTCGAGCAGCAGATAATCCGTGCCCTGGGCAAAGGCCATGGCGACGAGCGCACGCTGACGCTGGCCGCCGGACAGCGTCTCGATGAAGCGGTCGCTGAGATCGGTGAGATCGAACTGCGCGATGGCGGCATCGACGATGGCGTGATCCTCGTCCGCCAGCCGGCCGCGGCCATGCGGAAAACGCCCGAAGCCGACGAGTTCGCGCACCCGCAGGCGGCTTGCGATCGTCGTGTCCTGCCGCAGGATGGCGAGGACCTTTGCAAGGTCGCGCCCGGGCGTCGTATCGACCGGCAGGCCGTCGACCGAGATTTTGCCGGCCTGCAACGGCTGGAGCCGTGCGACGAGCGAGAGCAGCGTGGATTTGCCCGCACCGTTCGGGCCGATCAGCGCCACGACGCCACCCTTCGCGATTTCGAGGCTGACATCGTGCAGGATGGGCGTCGTCCGGTGCTTGAAGGAAACGTTGTCGATGCGGATCATTTGCGGCTCCCGAGGACCAGCAGCAGGAGGAAGATCAGCCCGCCGACGAATTCGATGACGACGCCGAGCGCCGTCGCGCTGCCGAGGGCATGCTGGAACAGCGTCTGCCCGCCGACGAGGACGACGATGCCGGTGAGGGCGGCGGCCGGCAGCAGCACGGCATGACGGCGGCTGTCGATGATGCGCTCGGCAAGTGCCGCTACGAGCAGGCCGAAGAAGGCGACGGGGCCGACGAGCGCGGTGGAGACGGCGACGAGGGCTGAGACGAGCAGCAGGAGGCCGGTCACAGTACCCGCCCAATTCACGCCGAGCCCGGTCGCGGCATCGGGGCCAAGCGAGATGACATCGAGCACATGCCGTGCGCGCCAGGCGATGATGACGGCGAGGACCGTCACGATGGCGGCGAAGACCAAGAGGTCCGTGCGCACTGCGTTGAAATTGGCAAAGCTTGCCGATTGCACTACGGAAAATTCGTTCGGATCGATCAGGCGGGCGAGCAGCGATTGCAGGCTGCGGAACAGCACGCCGAAGACGACGCCGGCCAAAAGCATCAGCCCCATATCGAGCCGGCTGCGCAGCATCGGCAGCAGAAGGGCACAGGCGAGCCCCATGAGGACCAGCACTTCCAGGCCGAATTTCAGCTGCGGATCGAGCGCCACATAGCCGACGCCGCCGAGCAGGAAGACCAGCAGCATCTGGCCGAAAAGATAGAGCGCGTCGAGGCCCATGATTGAGGGCGTCAGGATGCGGTTGCCGGTGACCGTCTGGAAGATCACCGTCGACACGGCGATGGCGACGCCGACCTGCACCAGCGCCGCGAGCTTCAGGAGACGCAGCTCCAGCACGAAGGCGATATTGCCCTTGAGGCCGATGGCGAGGAAGGCGGCTGCCACCGCAAAGGCGGCGAGACCGAGGCCGAACAGACGATGATCAGCCATGGTAGCCCCGCCGGAAGAGCAGCGAGAGGAAGACAGCGCCGCCGACCACGCCCATGACCGTGCCGACGGGGATCTCATAGGGATAGCGGATGAGCCGGCCGGCAATATCGCAGGCGAGCACCAGCCCCGCCCCGCCGGCCGCGACCCAGCCGAGCGTGCCGCGCACATTGTCGCCCATCAGCCGCGAGACGATGTTGGGCACGGCGAGGCCGACGAAGGGGATCATGCCGACGACGACGACGGCGAGCGCCGTGATGACGGAAACGATGACGAGGCCGATCTGCATCATGCGCGCATAGTCGATGCCGAGCCCGATGCTCGCCTCGCGGCCGAGCGCCATGATCGTCAGGCGGTCGGCAACTAGCCAGGCGACGACAACCATAATTGCCGCGATCCACAGCAATTCGTAGCGCCCGCGCAGCACGCCGGAGAATTCGCCATTGGTCCAGACGGAGAGGAATTGCAGGAGGTCGGCCTGCCAGGCGGCGAAGGTCGCGACCGCGCCGATCACGCCGCCATAGACGATGCCGAACAGCGGCACGAGAAAGGGCTGCTGGGGCGGCAGGCGATGCGCGGTGGCAAGAAAGATCGACGTACCGACAAGGGCCGCGCCGCCGGCGACCAGCGTCTTCGCCCAGAGGGCCGCGGCGGGAAAAAGCAGCGTGACCAGGAGGATGCCGAGCTCCGCGCTCTGTGCCGTGCCGGCCGTCGCCGGCTCGACAAACCGGTTGCGCGAGAGCGTCTGCATGATGAGGCCGGCAATCGCCAGCCCTGCCCCGCACAGCACGGCGGCGAGCGTGCGTGGCAGGCGGCTGACGACAAGCAGCTGCATCGCCTCGGGGTCGCTCAGGACCTTGCCGAGCGGCAGTGGGCTGACGCCGATGGCAAGGCTCAGCACGAAGAGGACCGCGAGCCCGAGCCCCGCGATCACGCTCGTCCGGAGTGATGGCTGAAAAACGGCTGGCGTCATTTTACGGTGGCAAAGCCCTGCCTGATCGCCGGCAGCACGGACACTTTCGCAATCTCAAGGCAGAGGGTGAATTGGGGCACGGCCGCTCCTTCCAGCACAGGATCACAGGCGTCCCGGATCACGATCAAAACATAACGTCTTTACTCATGTTTTATCCGCAAGGGAAGCCGGCCGACCGAGGATGGGGCTCAGCGGAGGATGACGCGGTCCCGGCCCGACTTCTTGGCGTCATAGAGGCCATTGTCGGCCCGCGAGATGGCCGAGCCGACGCTTTCGGTCCCCTCGCAGATCGCGCCGCCCACGCTGACCGTCACCTTCAGCGTGTCCGTATCGATGATGAAAGGCTCAGACCCCACGACCTGCCGCAGCCGTTCGGCCATGGCATGGACCGACGCATCATCCGGGCGGCAGAGCACGACGGCGAATTCTTCTCCGCCCATGCGGCCGAAGCGGTCTTCCGGGCGAAGCACGTCACGGCAGCGCCGGGTGAATTCGACGAGCACCGCATCGCCGACACCATGGCCATAGCGGTCGTTGATCGTCTTGAAATGATCGATGTCGAGCATCAGGAAGGTGGCGGACGCACCGCTTTTCTGGCACTCGGCATGGATGCGGTCCGCCTCCTCGAAGAAGCGGCGGCGGTTCATCGCGCCGGTCAGCGGATCGGTATCGGCGAGAACCTTCAACTCCCTCGCGTAGCTGCGCTCGCGCGTCACGTCGATATACATGTTGACGTTGAAATTGCCGATCGTGCGGTGGCGGAACTGGATCGTGCGCGTTTCGCCGCTCGCCGTCGCCACATCAAGGTCGAAGGGCGTCATCTCGCGGTTTTCCGCGCGGGCGGCCGCGATGGACTCATACCATTGCGTGCGGGCGAATTCACGATAGTCCGGATCCGGATAGGCAAGCCGCCACCAGTCCTCGATGTTGGAAATCTCATCCTGCGTGTAGCCAAACAGGGCCTTGAAGGTCGAATTGGCAAACTGGATCTGGTCGTCGGTGCCCGATATCTCGAAGCCAAAGGGCAGCCAGTTGAGCAGCGAAATGACGTTCTCCTGCCAGCCGGCGAGCGTCACGGAGCCCTGCGGCGGCGCATCGAGGAAGGTAAAGAGGCGCAGGATTTCGCCCTCCACCGCAACCTTGGTGACCTGCACCATGAGGATGCGCTCCTGACCCTGCACCTGCGCGCGGATCAGAAAGGGTTCGCCGGGAACGCCGACCGGCGCCACGCTCCAGATCTGGCCGAGCATCAGGGTGGCTTCCTGGCCGACCAGCTCCTCAACCGAACAGCCGCCAAAACCCTCGAGGCCGCGGCCGAACAGGATCGCGGCATTGGCATTCGCATAGCGCACCGAAAGCGTCGGCTTTTCCATGAGAACGAGCGGCGCACCGACGCAGTTCATCCAGAAGTCCACCTCTTGGCGGGACCTCCGGGAGTGGGTCTCATCCGGTGACGGGGAGATCTGGACTGCGGTGTCAGGCATGCTCATGCGCTTGCTACTCGCTACTCGGATGCGGCGCGGCCATTGCACCATCCGCGAAACGCTAATGGCTCGGCGTAAGGATTTGGTTTACGCGGCGTGAGCATGTCATGGCGCAGCGACGTTATTCCTTTATGGTGCACAAAAGCCTCAGGAAGGAATGCCGACGCATGAGCCGACAGACAGACGCCATCCTCGCCCTCTGCCATGCCCTGCCGCCGACGCGTACCGCGATCGTGCATCCGGTCAAAGCAAACGTGGTGGAAGCGGCGGCCGAGGCCGTACGGGAAAAGCTGATCGTGCCCGTGCTAGTCGGCCCCGCAGCGAAGATCACGCAGGCGGCGCAGGAGGCTGCCGTCGATATCAGCGGCTGGGAGATCGTCGATACCGAGCACAGCCATGCCGCGGCCGCCAAGGCAGCGGAACTCGCCGCCGGCCATCATGTCGATGCGATCATGAAAGGGTCGCTGCACACGGACGAGCTCCTGAGCGCCATTGTGAAGGCCGATGCGGGCCTGCGCACCGAGCGGCGCATTTCGCATTGCTACCTCATGGACATCGCGACCTATCCGAAACCCTTCATCATCACGGATGCTGCCGTCAACATCCTGCCGGAGCTGCCGGTCAAGGCCGATATCGTGCAGAACGCCGTCGACCTGTGGCGGGTCGTCTTCGGCGATCATAAACCCAAGGTGGCCGTGCTCGCTGCCGTCGAGACCGTCAATCCGAAAATGCAGGCGACGCTCGATGCCGGAGCGCTCTGCAAGATGGCGGACCGCCGTCAGATCACCGATTGCTTGATCGACGGACCGCTTGCCTTCGACAATGCGATCAGCGCCGAGGCGGCGCGGGAAAAGGGCATCGTATCCGAGGTCGCCGGCCATGCTGATATCCTGCTGGTTCCCGACATCGAGGCCGGCAACATGCTGGCCAAGCAGCTGACATTCCTCGGTGGAGCGGAGGCGGCCGGCATCGTGCTCGGCGCGCGCGTCCCCGTAATCCTCACCAGCCGCGCCGACAATGAACGCACGCGTCTGCTTTCCTGCGCGCTTGCCGTGCTGCTGGCCGATGCCCGTACAAAGGGCCGCATCCTGTGATCGATGTCCTGCTCGTCCTCAACACCGGCTCGTCCAGCCTGAAATTCGAGGTTTTCGCTTACGACAAGCTCGACAGGCTCGCCAAAGGCAAAGTGACCGGCATCGGCAGCAGAGCCCGGCTTGATGCAACCATCGAGGAGACCGGCGCCGTCATCGGCGAGCCGCTTGCCGCTGACGATCACGAGACGGCCATGCGCGCGGTGATCACGCTGATCGATCGCTACGACGACGGCTGGCGCATGGTCGCGACCGTCCATCGCATCGTGCATGGCGGGGAAAACTTCGTCGCGCCGGTGGTCGTTACACCAGACGTCCTCACGGAACTCGAAACGCTCGTGCCGCTCGCGCCGCTGCACCAGCCCTACAATCTCGCCGGCATCGCGGCCTCGGACCGGTTGGCCGATGCCCCCGACATCGCCTGCTTCGACACCGCCTTCCATGCCGGCCAGGCGCCGGTGTTCAAGACCTTTGCCGTCGAGGAGGCGCTGCGTGAAAAAGGTATCCGCCGCTATGGCTTCCACGGGCTCTCCTATGATTGGATTGCCCGTGTGCTTGCCCGTGACTATCCAGACGTGGCGAAAGGCCGGGTCGTCGCCGGCCATCTCGGCAATGGCGCGAGCCTCTGCGCCATGATCGGCGGCAAGAGCATCGACACGACCATGGGCATGACGGCGCTCGACGGCCTGCCCATGGGCAGCCGCAGCGGCGCCATCGATGCCGGAGCGGTCACTTATATGATGCGCAGCTTCGACCTCTCCGTGGAGGAGGTCGAGCGGATGCTCTACGAACGCTCCGGCCTCAAGGGCCTCTCCGGCATCAGCAATGACGTCAAAACCCTGCTCGAAAGCAACGACCCGCGCGCCGCCTTCACGCTCGACTATTTCGCGCTGAAGGTCGCGCAATATGCCGCCATGATGGCGACCTCTATGGGCGGCATCGATGCCTTCGTCTTCACCGGCGGCATCGGCGAGAACGCCGCCCCCGTGCGCGAGGCCATCCTGTCCCGGCTCGCCTTCCTCCAGCCCTTCCGCACGCTGGTCATTGCTGCCAACGAGGAGCGCATGATGGCGATCCACGCCAAGGCGCTGCTCGCAACCTGACGCAACTCCATAGTTTTTTAGTCAGACTAAAAAACGGTTTGACAATGCCGCCGCCCATCGCATTATTGAAGTAATACTAAAAACTTCGGCGAGCACAATGGCGAGCACTGCAAAGCAACCGGCAGCCGACACGCAGGCCGTGGGCGCGCGTCTGCGCGCCTGTCGGCGCGCCCTGAAGATGACCTTGCAGGAAGTGGCGGATACTGCCGGCTTTTCGGTCGGCTTCATCTCGCAGATCGAGCGCGGTATCACCGTTCCCTCGCTGACATCGCTCGTCGCCGTCTGCCGGGCGCTCAATACCGATGTCGGCTCGTTCTTCCAGCCGCCGCGCGTGGAAACGCCGATCACCCGGCGTGACGGACGCGCCGTCTATGGCCTCGGCGGCACGCCGGACAGCGCCATCACCTATGAGCGCCTCTCCGCCTCCTTCCCCGGCAGCGTCTTGTGCTCGACGCTCATCCATGCGCCGCCCGGCTTTCACAGCGAGCCCATGTCGCATGAAGGCGAGGAGATCTATTTCATCGTCGAGGGCGCATTGACCATCGAGATCGACGGCGAGCACACCGTTCTGGAAGCGGGTGATTCCGCGCATTTCCTCTCGACGCTGACGCACACCACCTGGAACCACACGAGCACGCCGACGATGATCTTCCATACCTGCACCATGGACGTCTTCGGTGCCGCCGAAGCGGCGGGCCGGACACCGGCAAGCTTCGTCGTCAAACGCAAATCCCCCTTCTCCGACACTCCGTAATTGCAAGGACAGATCATGACCGAACAGACCGCCACGCGCCTGAAGGCGCTGCGCCAGCGCATGGCCGAAACCGGCACCGGCCTCGTCGCCATCGCGCCCGGCTCCCATATGGATTGGGTGCTGGGCTTCCATCCGCATCCCGACGAGCGGCCCTGCCTGCTTTTGATCGGCCCGGAAAAGGAAGCCTTCCTGATGCCGGTGCTGAATGCAGAGGGTACACGCGAATTCACCGATATCGCCTTCCACACTTGGGCGGATGAGGTCGGCCCGGTCGCGGCCCTTGCCGCAGCCCTCGCCGATATCGATGCGCAAGTGCCGGGCCTCGTCGCGCTGGACGAAACCATGCGTGCCGATTTCGCGCTGCTCCTGCTCGACGCGCTGCCGGCCGAGACGCGCCGCGACTTCACGCCCGCCACGCTCGGCGGCCTGCGTATGCGCAAGGACGCTGCGGAATATGCCAAGCTGAAGATGAATGCCGGCATTGCCGACCGCGCCATGCAGACCGCCTTCGCCGCCATCCGCCCCGGCATGACGGAAAAAGAGGTCGCCGCCGCCATCCGTGCGCATTTCTCCTCCGAGGGCGCCTCGCCGCAATTCTGGATCGTCGGCGCGGGCGGCAACGGCGCCTTTCCGCATCATTCGGCGAGTGAAAAGATCGTGCAGGAAGGCGATGCCGTCGTCATCGATATCGGCGGCCGCAAGGAGGGTTTCCCCTCCGACATCACCCGCATGGCCGTCATCGGCATCGCACCGGAGGGTTACGGCGAAATCCACACCATCGTCGAAAAGGCCGTTCAGGCGGCGCTGAAGGCGGCGAAACCAGGCGTTCTCGCCCGCGAAGTCGATGCGGCTGCCCGCAAGGTCATCACCGACGCCGGCTATGGCGACTATTTCGTGCACCGCACCGGCCACGGCATGGGCATCGACGGCCACGAGCCGCCCTATATCACCGCCACCTCGGAAACCGTGCTGGAAGAGGGCATGGTGTTCTCCATCGAGCCCGGCATCTATCTGCCCGGCCGCTTCGGCATCCGCCTGGAGGATATCGTGATCCTGCGCGCGGACGGACCGGAAATCCTCTCCGCGCTGCCGCGCAGCGTGCATGTCGTGCCGGTCTGATTGTCAATGCAGCGGGGCGGTGTGTGACCACCACCCCGTTCACAAGTGCCGTTTTGTGAACAATGCGTTCTCATCGCATGCCTTTTCAAGCCTCACGCGATGCACCATGTTCCGCCCAACACATCGTGCAACGGACGCTGAGCGTCGAGGCGGACATCATGAAGAAAATCGGCTTTCTCTCCTTCGGCCACTGGACACCCTCTTCACAATCCCAGACGCGCTCGGCGGGCGATACGCTCCTCCAGTCGATCGACCTTGCCGTCGCGGCCGAAGAGCTGGGCGCCGACGGCGCCTATTTCCGCGTCCATCACTTCGCCCGGCAGCTCGCCTCGCCCTTCCCGCTGCTCGCCGCCGTCGGCGCACGGACCAAGAAGATCGAGATCGGCACCGCCGTCATCGACATGCGCTATGAAAACCCGCTCTATATGGCCGAGGATGCCGGTTCGGCCGACCTCATCGCCGGCGGTCGTCTCCAGCTCGGCATCAGCCGCGGCTCGCCCGAGCAGGTCATCGATGGCTGGAGCTATTTCGGCTACGAGCCGCAGGAGGGCATGAGCGACGCCGATATGGGCCGCCGCCATGCGGAGGTCTTTCTCGACGTCCTGAAGGGCGAAGGCTTCGCCCAGCCGAACCCGCGGCCGATGTTCCCGAACCCGCCGGGCCTGCTGCGTCTCGAGCCGCATTCCGAAGGTCTGCGCGAGCGTATCTGGTGGGGTGCCGGCTCGAACGCGACAGCCATCTGGGCGGCCCAGCGCGGCATGAACCTGCAAAGCTCCACCCTCAAGGACGACGAGACGGGCGAGCCCTTCCATGTCCAGCAGGCCGCACAGATCCGCGCCTATCGCGAGGCCTGGAAGGAAGCCGGCCATAGCCGCACGCCCCGCGTCTCGGTGAGCCGCAGCATCTTCGCCCTGGTCGACGATCGCGACCGTGCCTATTTCGGCCGGGGCGGCAAGGAAGAGGATTCGATCGGCTTCATCGACGACAAGACACGCGCGATCTTCGGTCGGTCATACGCCGACGAGCCGGACCGGCTGATCGCGCAGCTGGCCGCCGACGAGGCGATCCAGGAGGCCGACACGCTGCTGCTCACCGTGCCCAACCAGCTCGGCGTCGAATACAACGCCCATGTCATCGAGGCGATCCTGAAGCACGTCGCGCCGGCGCTGGGCTGGCGATAGAGCATTTCCAGCCGGAGCGACCTCGCTTCGGCGTCGGACAATGCGGTAAAACAAAAAACCGAGAGCATTTCCGGTGAACCGGAAATGCTCTGGAAATCACACCCGTTCGATGTCGCGGCGAAGCACGATGGAGGTCGTCAGGTCCTCCACATTGTCCATCGTCGCGACCTCGTCGCGCAATTCGTTCAGCGCGTTGATCGAGCCGACCTCGACCTCGACCACAAGGTCGAGCTGGCCGCTGACCGAGGAGACCTTGCGCACGGCCGAAAAGCCGGCAAGGCGGTCGAGCACGCCGATCGACGGCGTGCGCTTCAGCGTCACCAGCAGGAAGGCCTGGATCTGGCCGTCGTCGAGCTGGCCGATATCGGCGCGATAGCCCCTGATGATGCCGGCCTTTTCCAGCCGCGTGACGCGCTCCGTCGTTGCACTTCGGGAAAGCCCGATGCGCCCGGCAAGCGACTTCATCGGGATGCGCGCTTCCCTGGTGAGGATGCTGAGGATCGTCCGGTCGATGGTATCCGTGCCCTGCATGATGCCTCTCTCCGCTGCGCCGACAAGATGACGGTTATTACAGACAGAGTGCCGGCACAACCGGCATAATGCCGGATGCACCGAAACGCCGTCCATGCAAATCTTCGCATCGAAAAGAGGATTGCCATGAACGACATGCTGAAGACGACCCCGGACTTTTCCATCGACGCCGCCGCCGCCCTGCTCAAGGAGCATTACGGGCTTGCCGGCAAGCTCTCGCCGCTCGCCAGCGAGCGCGACCAGAACTTCAAGGTGGAAGCGCCTGAGGGGACCTTCATCCTGAAGATCGTCAACGCCGCCGAGCCGGCCGTGGAGAGCGATTTCCAGACCGCGCTGCTCGCCCATCTTGGCGTCCATGCCGGCGATCTGCCGGTGCCGCATATCCGCCCCACCCTTTCCGGAGAAAGCCTGGCCGCCACGACGCGCCCCCACGGTACTGCGCACCGCGTCCGCCTCGTCAGCTGGGTCGAGGGCGAGCCGCTCGCCGAAACGGGCCGCAGCGAAGCCGCACTCGAATCCCTTGGCCGCATGCTCGGCCACTTCGATGCCGCGCTGAAGGGCTTCATGCATCCCGGCGCGCTGCGCGATCTAGACTGGGATATCCGTGCCGCCGGCCGTTCGGCGGGCCGCCTTTCGCATATCGCAGATGCCGAAGACCGCGCCCTCGTCGAACGCTTCCTCAAGCGCTTCGCCACCATTGCGCCGCGCCTTGCGACGCTGCGCGCCGCCGTCATCCACAATGACGCCAATGACTGGAACGTGCTGGTCGATGCCGCGAACCATGACCAGATTTCCGGCCTGATCGATTTCGGCGATGCGCTGCACACGCCTGTGATCGCGGAAGTGGCGATCGCCGCCGCCTATGCCGGGCTCGACCACGCCGACCCGATCGGCGCGGCCGCCGCCATCGCGCGCGGCTTCCATGCGGAATATCCGCTGCTCGAAGAGGAAGTCGACCTGCTCTTTGACCTGATCGCCGCAAGGCTCGTCACCTCCGTCACCATGTCGGCCTCGCGCCGCGTCCACACCGAGGACAATCCGTATCTCGCGATCAGCGAGCGCCCGGCCTGGACGCTGCTGCGCAAGCTCGACCGCATGAACCCGCGCTTCGCCACCGCCATCCTGCGCAAGGCCTGCGGCTTCGAGGCCGTGCCCGGTGCGCGCGGGGTGATCGACTGGATCGAAAAGAACCGCAAATCGCTCGCCCCGCTGCTCGAAAAGCCGGCCGCCACTTACCCGGCCGCCCTCGTGCCCTATGGCGATCCGACCCATCCGATGACCGTCGCCTCCGCCGCAGAACAGCCGGACGAAGCGCAGGCGATCTGGGACGCCTATTGCCGCGACACCGGAGTCGAGCTCGGCATCGGTCCCTTCGCCGAGGAACGCACTGTCTATGCCGGCGAGATGTTCGTCTCGCGCTTCATCCAGGGCGCGCGCCGCACGCACCATCTCGGCTTCGACCTTTTCCAGGCGGCCGGCACCAAGGTCTTCACGCCGCTTGCCGCCACCGTCGTCAGCGTCGAGGTCGAAAAGGACCCGCTCGGTTATGGCTGCCTGATCGCGCTTCACCACGCGCCCGAGGGCTGCCCGCCCTTCATCTCCCTCTGGGGCCATCTCGCCCATGAGGCCGTCAACCGCCTGAAGGCCGGCGACCGGCTTGAAGCCGGCGCGCTGGTCGGCGAAATGGGCGCGCCGAAGGAAAACGGCGGCTGGGCGCCGCATCTCCACCTGCAGATCTCCACCGACACGACGCTCTCGGCCACCGAAATCCTCGGCGTCGGCGAGCCGCGCTATCTCGATGTCTGGGCCGAACTCTTCCCCGATGCCCGCACCTTCGCCGGCATCGCGAAGGAATTCTTCGAGCGTCAGGGCCGCTCGCACGAGGAAATCGTGAAAATGCGGCGCGAGCTGCTCCTGCCGAACCTCTCGATCTCTTACGAAAAGCCGATCAAATTCGTGCGCGGCGAAGGCGTCTGGCTGATCGACGATAGCGGCCGGGCCTATCTCGACTGCTTCAACAATGTCTGCCACATCGGCCATGCCCATCCGGCCGTCGTGGAAGCGATGGCCAGGCAGGCCGCGACGCTCAACACCAACACACGCTACCTGCACGACAACATCGTCGCCTATGCCGAGCGCCTGACGGCGACGCTGCCGAAAGAACTCACCGTCGCCGGCTTCGTCAACAGCGGCTCGGAGGCCAACAGTCTGGCGCTGCGCATGATGCGCGCCCATACCGGCCGCGAAAACGCCATCACGCTCGACTGGTCCTATCACGGCACGACGCAGGAGCTGATCGACATCAGCCCCTACAAGTTCCGCCGCAAGGGCGGCAAGGGGCCGAAGCCGCATATCCATATCGCCGCCGTGCCGGACAGCTACCATGCCCCGGCGGACTGGCCGATCGAGGAGCATGGCAAGCGGTTTGCCGAAAGCGTCGCCGAGCAGATCGCCGTCATGAAGGCCAAGGGCGAAGGTCCGGGCTTCTTCATCGCCGAATCCATTCCGAGCGTCGCCGGGCAAGTTTTCCTGCCGGAGGGCTATCTCAAGGAGGTCTATCGGCTGGTGCGTGAAGCGGGCGGCGTCTGCATCGCCGACGAGGTGCAGGTCGGCTTCGGCCGCGTCGGCGGCCATTGGTGGGCCTTCGAGACGCAGGGCGTCGTGCCCGACATCGTCACCATGGGCAAGCCGATCGGCGACGGCCATCCGCTCGCCGCCGTCGTCACCACCCGCGAAGTGACCGACAGCTTCAACAACGGCATGGAGTATTTCAACACCTTCGGCGGCAACCCGGTCTCCTGCGCCGTCGGCCTTGCCGTGCTCGACGTCATCGAGGGCCAGGACCTGCGCGGCAATGCGCTCACTGTCGGCAATTACCTGATGGACGCCTTCCGCGACATGCAGACGCGTTACCAGGCGATCGGCGACGTGCGCGGCCTTGGCCTCTTCCTCGGCATCGAACTCGTCACGGACCGCAAGACCAAGGCGCCCGCCACCGAATTCGCCCGCGCCGTCTCCAACGGCGCGCGCCGCCGCGGCGTCTTGATGGGCACCGAAGGCCCGCATGACAACGTTCTGAAGATGCGCCCGCCGATGATCTTCTCGAAACGCGACGCCGATCATCTCATCGCCGTGCTTGAGGAAACCTTCGCCGACGTCGAAAAGACGCTCGGCTAAGTCCTGAAACACCACAGTTTCAAACCTGTCAGCCGGGGGCGCTTTCCCCCGGCCGGGAAGACGCATGCCAAAAAATCAATCAAGGAGGAGAACACCATGAAGACGACAATCCTGGCCCTCGCGGCCGCAGCTTTTGCCGCCGGCACGGCCCATGCGGGCACGTTAGATGTCATCAAGGAGCGCGGCGAGGTGCGCTGCGGCGTCAGCCAGGGCGTGCTCGGCTTTTCCGTGCCGGACAAGAACGGCGTCTGGGGCGGTTTCGACGTCGATTTCTGCCGGGCGGTCGCCGCCGCCACCCTCGGCAATCCGGACAAGGTGGCCTATGTGCCGCTTTCCACCAAGGACCGCTTCACGGCGCTGCAATCGGGCGAAGTCGATCTTCTCTCGCGCCAGACGACCTGGACCCTGTCGCGCGACACCGATCTCGGCATGAGCTTCGTCGGCGTCAACTACTATGACGGCCAGGCCTTCATGGTGAACAAGGAGGTTGGCGTGAAGAGCGTCAAGGAGATCTCCGGCGCCTCCGTCTGCACGGAAACCGGCACGACGACCGAGCAGAACATGGCCGACTATTTCAGCGCCAACAAGATCGAATACCAGGTCATCGCCTTCGAAAAGCCGGACCAGACGATCCAGGCCTTCAACACCGGCCGCTGCGACGTCTATTCGACGGATGCGTCCGCGCTCTACGCTCAGCGCCTGACGCTGAACAACCCTGAACGTTTCGAGGTTCTGCCGGAAGTCATCTCCAAGGAACCGCTCGGCCCGGCCGTGCGCCAGGGCGACGACCAGTGGTTCAAGATCGTGCGCTGGACGCTGTTTGCGCTGATCGAAGCCGAGGAGATGGGCATCACCAAGGAAAACGCGGCCTCGCTCGTCGACAGCGGCACGGTCGCGCAAAAACGTTTCCTCGGCATCGAAAACGAAGCCGGCAAGGCGATGGGGCTCGATCCGAAATGGGCCTATCAGGCGATCTCGGCCGTCGGCAATTACGGCCAGATTTTCGAGCGTCATCTCGGCAAGGACAGCCCGCTCAAGATCGACCGCGGCCTCAACCGCCTGTGGAACGACGGCGGCCTGATGTATTCGCCGCCGGCGCGCTGAACCCGAATATCGAAGATCGACGCCGCGGATATCCTCCGCGGCGTTTTCGTTCAGGCGGCCGCCAGCCGCACCCGATGCTGCGGCGCGATCTCGACCAGTTCGGACGAAGGCGGCGCGGTGAAAACATCCGGCGACGTGCTGCCATCGGACACGAAACGGCGGCCGGTAAGTTTCGGCAGATCGGCGAAACGGTCCTGCTTTGCCGCCGGATCGAGCGCGGCGGCCGGATCGGGAATGGCGGCGATCAACCGACGTGTATAGGGATGGGCGGGCGCTTCGAAAATCTCGCGCCAGCCGCCCTCCTCCACGACCTCGCCGAAATACATCACCAGCACCCGGTCGCTCATATGCTCGACCACGCTGAGATCGTGGCTGATCATCAGGTAGGAGAGGCCGAGTTTCTCCTGGAGGTCGAGCAGCAGATTGATGATCTGCGCGCGGATCGAAACGTCGAGCGCGGAGACCGGCTCGTCGAGCAGCACGATTTCCGGTTCGAGGATCAGCGCGCGGGCGATGCCGATGCGCTGGCGCTGGCCGCCGGAGAATTCATGCGGATAACGGCCCGCCTGTTCTGGCGTCAGGCCGACATTCTTCAGCATCGCCTCGATGCGGCCCTCGATCTCCGAGGCGGCGGTGATGCCGTGCAGGCGGAGCGGAGCGGCCAGCGAGGTGCGCACCGACTGGCGCGGGTTGAGCGAGGCATAGGGGTCCTGGAACACCATCTGCACCGCCTTCGCGCGCTGCATGCGCCCCGGTGCGCCGGCACCCACGAGCGACTGGCCGCGATAGCGGATCATGCCTTCGGTCGGCTCCTGGAGGCCGAGGATGGACAGCGCCGTCGTCGACTTGCCGCAACCGGATTCACCGACGATCGACAAGCACTCGCCCTTGGCAAGCTCGAAACTGATGCCGTTGACGGCATGCAGCATGCGCTTGCCCGTGCCGAGCAGGCCGCCGCCGGAAATCGGGAAACGGACGTGGAGATCGTTCACCTGCAGCAGGGGGGCGGTCATGGCTGGCTCCCTTCCGGTCCGCGCGGGGCGATGAAGCGGGTCTCGGTGAGTTTCGAGCGATCGGCGATAATGCTGTCGATATCGACGAGCCGCTGACGGCCATGTTCGCTGCGGCTGCCGAGGCGCGGCAGGGCGCCGAGCAGGCCGCGCGTGTATTCGTGGCGCGGCTTGTCGAAGAGCGCCCGCGTCTCGTTTTCCTCGACGAGGAAGCCGGAATACATCACCCCAACGCGCTGGCAGATGCTGGCGATGACGCCGAGATCGTGGCTGATGAACAGCACCGCGGTGCCCCTTGCGGCGCAGAGCTCCTTGATCAGCCGCAAAACCTCGGCTTGAACGGTGACGTCGAGCGCCGTGGTCGGCTCGTCGGCGATCAGCAGGTCCGGGTCGCAGGCGAGCGCCATGGCGATCATCACGCGCTGGCGCAGGCCGCCCGACATCTGGTGCGGGTAGTTTTTTGCACGCCGGTCGGGATTGGGCACGCGCACGTTCCCGAGCGCCTCGACAGCGAGCTTTTCCGCCTCGCCCCAGCTCTTGCCCTGATGCAGCACGAACATTTCGGCGATCTGCCGGCCGACCGTCGACAGTGGGTTAAGCGCCGTCATCGGCTCCTGGAAAATCATGGCGATACGGTTGCCGCGCAGCCGCCGCATCTCGCGCTTCGGCAGGGCGAGCAGGTTCTGCCCCTTGAACAGGATTTCGCCGCCGGAGACCGTGAGCGGCTTCTTCAGAAGCCCCATGATGGCGAGCGACGTCACCGACTTGCCCGAGCCGGATTCGCCGACGAGACCATAGGCTTCGCCCGGCATGATCTGGAACGAGACGCCCTTGAGGAGCGGATGGACGGTGGAGCGATTGACAGCAACGCCGAGGCGCAGGTCTTTAATGTCGAGCAGCGGCGCGGTCATGGCTTGCGCGTCCTCATGTGCGGGTCGAGGCTGTCACGCAGGCCATCGCCGAGAAGGTTGAAGCCGAGTACCGAGAGGAAAATGGCAAGGCCAGGGAAGATCGCGACCCAGGGTGCCAACTGAATGAGCTGGCGCGCATCCGTCAGCATCGAACCCCAGCTCGGGAACGGCGGCTGGATGCCGAGGCCGAGGAAGGAAAGGGCTGCTTCCGACAACACCGCGGAGCCCATGCCGAGCGTCGCCATGACGAGGATCGGCCCCATCATGTTGGGCAGGATCTGCGTGAACATGATGCGCAGGTCGCCATAGCCCAGTGTCTGCGCCGCCTGCACGTAACCCTGCGATTTCAGCGAGAGCGTCGAGGAGCGCGCGATGCGGCAGGTCCAGCTCCAGTTGGTGAGGCCGAGCGCGATGAGCAGCGACGGCAGGCCGGGGCCGAGCACGGCCATGACGGCGAGCGCGAAGATCAGCGAGGGGATGGCGAGCATGACATTGGTCAGGCCGTTGACGAGATCGTCCCACCAGCCGCCCCAATAGCCGGCGGTCATGCCGAGCGTGATGCCGATCATCGAATTGATCACCTGCGAGACGATGCCGACCGTCAGCGAAATCTGCGCGCCGTAGAGGATGCGCGTATAGACGTCGCGCCCCTGCGCATCCGTGCCGAACCAGAAGGTGGCGTCGGGCGGCAGCTCCGAGCTCATCAGGTCCGCGTCGAGCACCGGGTCGAAGGGCGCGATCCACGGAGCCAGGATACCGGCGAGGATCACCAGCGCCGTCAGCCCGGCACCGAGCCAAAAATTGAAACCGAAGCGCATCCCCGTCACTCCTGCTTGATGCGCGGATCGATCGCGGCATAGATCAGATCGACGGCGGTGTTGATGACGAGGAACCACAGCACGATGACGAGGATCGTGCCTTGGACCACGGGAATGTCGCGGATCGCCACGCTGTCGACCAAGAGCGAGCCGATGCCAGGCCAGGCGAAGAGCTTTTCGATGACGACGGCCTGGCCGATCAGCGAGCCGAATTGCAGGCCGACCGTGGTGACGATCAGCACCAGCGCATTGCGCGCCACATGCCAGCGCACGACCTTCATCTCGCTCATGCCCTTGGAATGAGCGGTTCGGATGAAATCGGCGTTCAGCACATCGAGCACGCCCGCCCGCGTTGTGCGCGCCAGAAGCGCGAGCGGTGTGACGCCAAGTGTGACGGCAGGCAATATGAGATTGCGGAACGAACCGTCCCCGTAGCCGAAACTCGGCAGCCAGTTCAGCTGCAACGCGAACAGATACATCATCAAGAGGCCCAGCCAGAACTGCGGCATCGAGAGGCCCGAGACCGCACCGATCATCGTCACCGTATCGAGGATGGAGCCCGGCCTGAGCGCGGCCAGAAAGCCAAGGGGAACGCCGACGACCAGCGCGAAGACCATGGCGGCGATCGCCAGTTGCAGCGAGGCGCCCATGCGGTCGCCGATGAGATCGATCACCGGCTGGCGGGTGCGGAAACTGGTGCCGAGATCGAACTGGGCAAGATCCGTGACATAGGTCACGAAGCGCTCCATCAACGGCTTGTTGAGCCCGAACTCCTCGTTGAGGCGGGCGATCATCTGCGGGTCGGCGGCGCGCTTGCCATCGGCGAAGAGGCTCGCGGCAAAGGTGCCAGGCACCACCGAAAAGATGACAAAGATCAGCAGCGCCACCACGACAACCGTCGGGATGACCTGCAGGATGCGGCGCAGGGTGAAACGAAGCATTGACGGTTCCGTTTTGCCGCCCTTGCGGGCGTGAAAATCGATGCGGGGGCGGCTGAGACCGCCCCCGAACCCCTCAAGGCTTATTTGCGCGCGTCGGGCGCGGTCTCGTCGATCCAGATTTCGTCATAGGGCTGGACCGCCAGTTCCGTAGCGTTCGGTACGAGGCCGTGGATCCACGGCTGGTAGGCCATGACCGCCTTGTTGTAGTTGAAGAACCAGACCGGCGCGTCGTCCTGCACGATGTTGTTGGCCTGACGCAGCAGGTCGTTCTGCTTAGCCGGGTCACGCTCCTGCTGGGCGGCCTCATAGAGCTTGTCGAAATCCGGGCTCGCATAGCTCGTATAGTTGCAGGCCGACTGCGCCGTCTTGGAATAGTAGCAGCGCAGCGCGTTCAGCGGGTCGGGGCCGGAGAGGTTCGACCAGATGAAGGCCTGGAAGTTGTTCGACGTCACGGCATCGCCGAGCGCCGAGCTTTCGACCGGCTTCGGCTTGACGGTAATGCCGACCTTCTTCAGCATCGGCAGGATGGCCTCGACGATCGGCACGCCCCAGCTCTCGTTCGGGCTCGCCGTCACCTCGAATTCGAAGCCGTCGGCATAACCGGCTTCCGCCAGCAGGGCCTTCGCCTTTTCCGGATCGAAGGCATAGGCGGCCTTGTCCTTGTCGAAGGCCGGCGAGGAGAGCGGCAGCCAGCCTGACGCCGGATAGGCCTTGTTCTTGACGAGGCGCTCGATGATCAGCGGCGCATTGATCGCATGGTTGATCGCCTGGCGGACGCGCTTGTCCTTGAAGGGCTCGAAGGCCGGGTTGAAGCCGATATTGCGGGTATAGACCTCAGCGACTTCGAGCAGGTGATCCTTCAGGCCCTCCTCGCCCTGATAGGCCTGGTACTGGGTCGGGCCGAGGATCGAAACGTCGATTTCCTTGTTGCGGAAGGCGACGTCGCGGGCGGCGTCTTCGGCCATCAGCACGATGTTGATGCGGTCGAGATAGGGCTTGCCCTCCTCGTAATACTTGTCGAACTTCTCGACGACGACCTGCGAGCCCGGCACATGCTCCTTGAAGACGAAGGCACCGAGGCCGACCGGGTTCTTGGCGAAGCTCGACTCGTCCTCGACGTTCGACGGGTAGATGACCGTCGTGTTCTGCATCAGCGGGAAACCGGGATTGATCGGGCCGGTATAGGTGATCTCCAGCGTGTTGTCGTCGATCTTCTTCAGGCCGGAAATCTCGTCCGCCTTGCCGGCGATGAACTCTTCCGCGCCCTTGATGACGGCGATGAAGCTGGCGCCCGGAAAGGCGTTCTTCGGATTGGCGATACGCTTGTAGCTGTAGATGATATCGTCAGCCGTCAGCGGCTTGCCGTTGTGGAACACCGCGTTCTTGCGCAGGTGATAGGTATGGGTCGTGCCGTCCTCGGAGACCTCCTCGGAATCGGCCAGTTCCAGCACCGGCTTGTTCTCGATGGAGTTCCAGCTGTAGAGACCGCGGTGGATGGCCTGCGTGATGAACTCTTCCTGCGTGTTCGGGCTTGCCTGGACGTCGAGCGTGGCGAAGCTCGAGCCATAGGGCGCGGTGAAGACGAGCGTTCCGCCGGAACGTTCGCCGGCGGCCAGCGCCCCGGTTGCGGCGGAAAGGCTCAGCATGGCGGCGAGTGTCAGTTTTTTCAGCATTTCGTCCTCCCTCTCGTGCCGTTTTCGGCATCGTTTCGATAATTCAGTCTGACAGGCCCCTACCGAGCGTCATGCACGACGCGGCCTGCAAGCAGGGTCAGCAGGCAGCGCGTGCCTGAGAGAATGGTGTCGGCCGGGACCTCCAGCAGGTCGTTGTCGAAGACGGCGATATCGGCCCACTGGCCGGGCACCAGCCGGCCCTTCACGCCTTCGGCCTTCTGCGAATACGCACCGAATTCCGTATAGGCCTGCAGCGCCTCCACGCGGCTCAGCGTCTCGGTCTCGTCCATGATCGTGCCCTTGCCGGTCTTGCGCGTGATCATGGCGTGCAGGTTGGGGAAGGGATCGGGCGAGCAGACCGGCGCATCTGAACCGGTCGAGGGCTTCAGGCCCATGCGCATCCAGGTGCCGATCTGGTAGGAGCCCTTGCCGCGCTCTTCGCCCAGCACGGAAATATAACTGTCGCCGAAATCGTGGATGAAGGCCATCTGCGGCGCCGGCAGGATGCCCGCCTCCTTCATGCGTGCGTCCTGTTCGGCCGTCGAGAAGCCGCAATGCTCGACACGGTGGCGGCGGTCCGGATCGGGCGTGGCGGCCAGCGCCTTTTCATAGGCGGTGATCAGCTGCTCGATCGCGCCGTCGCCGATGGCATGGCAGGCCATCTGGTAGCCGCGGTCGTGGAAGGATTTGACCAGCGCCTCGACCTCCGGGGTCGGCAGCATCTGCACGCCGATATTGTCGGGCTCGCCCTGATAGGGTTTCGTCATCCAGGCGGTACGTCCGCCGGCCGAACCGTCGAGGAAAATTTTGACCGCCCCGACGCGCAGCATGTCGTCGCCGGCGCCGGAAATCAGGCCGGCCCGCCAGCAATCCTCGACGATGGAGATGCCGGGATCGCCGAGCAGCGTCAACCAGACGCGCACCGGCAGGCGGCCGGAAAGCTTCGCCATTTCATAGGCCTGGATTTCAGCAAAGCCGGAGAGCTGCCCGACCGCCGCATCCATGCAACTGGTGATGCCAAGCGACAGCAGATACCGCCCGCCCCGCTCGATGCCGTCGATCAGTTCCTCCGTCGTCACCTCGGGCATGGCGGCCTTGACGAGGTTGATGGCGTTTTCGGCCAAAAGACCGTTGAGACGGCCGTCGGTGACGCCGATCACGCCGCCATCCGGCACCGGCGTCGCCTCGCTCACGCCCGCCAGCTCCAGCGCTCGCGAATTGGCGATGGCGATGTGGCCGCAGGCGCGGGTCAGCAGCACGGGATGATTCGGCACCGCCCGGTCGAGATCTTCGCGTGTCGGATGCCGGCCGGTATCGAGCTTGACCTGGTCATAGCCGCGGGCACGCACCCAGCCGCCCTTGGCAGTGGTCGAAGCGCGGTCGGCAAGGGCTGTCATCAACGCCGAAAGTGTCGGCGCTGCGGCGGGTGTTGCATCGACCCAGCCCATGGTGATGCCGGTCGAGATGAGATGCAGGTGATTGTCGATGAGGCCGGGGCTGGCGAAGCGGCCTTCGAGGTCGATGACCTCGGTGCGCGCGCCCTTCAGACTCAGCATGTCGGCACTGCTGCCGGTGGCCAGCACCTTGCCCTGCCAGACGGCGACGGCCTCGCTGATGCCCTCCTCCCGGCCGCACCAGATACGGCCATTGTGCAGGATGGTATCGGCTTCGATTGCAACGGACATTCACAACTCCCTTGTCGGAGCAACCGACCCGGTGCTCCGCTCCTCCTGACGCAACGTGAAAGGTTGCGGCCGGCTTGGCCAATTCGCTTTTGGCACCAGCCCATGCCGAAACGGCATACCCATTTCGATTGAATGACTTATGATCCACTCTATGGGCGGACACGATCGAGAGGGAACGGGCGTGGAGATCAAGTGGCTGGAGGATTTCGTGACGCTCGCGGACACGTCGAGTTTTTCCCGCGCGGCTGAAATGCGCAATGTCACGCAGCCGGCCTTCAGCCGCCGCATCAAACAATTGGAAAGCTGGCTTGGCGCAACGCTGATCAGCCGCGCCACCATGCCGGCGGAACTGACGCCGGCGGGCCGCAATTTCCTGCCGGTCGCGCAGGAGGCGATCCGCACCTTCTATGCGGCGCGCGAAGCGTTGCGCCCCTCTCATGAACCCGGTCTGGTGCGCTTCGCCGCCCTCCATACGTTGACGGTGACCTTCTTTCCGCGCTGGCTGCAGGCGCTCGAAAAAGCCGGTGGCGCCTTCAGCACCTCGCTGATCGCAGACCGCGGCGGCATCGAAGCCAATCTCGACGCGCTTGTCGGCGACGAGGCGGATTTCTTCCTGACCTACGCCCATCCGGAAGTGCCGTTCCATCTCGACCGCGGGCAATTCTCGTCGCTGACGGTCGCGCATGACCGGCTGATCCCGCTTGCGGCGGCTAGCATATCCATGCCCGGCGGCGCGCAGCCGGGGCTGCATATCCTCGACCGTGCCGTCGCGCAGCCGCGGCTCGCCATCCCCTATCTCAGCTACGGCTTCAACTCGTTCTTCGGTGTGGCGCTATCGCGCCTCATGCTGCGCCGTCCGCCCTTCCGCCGCCGCACGACGCATGAAAACACGATCAGCGCCGGACTGATGAACATGGCGGTGACGGGAGCGGGCATCTGCTGGCTGCCGGAGAGCCTGGCGCGCGACGAGATCGAAAGCGGACGCCTCGTGCCCGCCTCCGCCGATGCCGGCTGGAACCTCGATCTTGAAATCCGGCTCTACCGACATGCAGCAAGCCGCAGCCGCAAGGTCGAAGACCTGTGGCGTACGGCAAAGCTGCTGCTGGAGCGCGCGGTGGCCTGATCAGACCTTGAGGAAAAGCAGCGCGCGCAGGATTTCGGAAAAATCCTTGTGCTCGAACGCGATGGCGCGAAGGCCATGCGTGCGGGCACCGGGATACCAGCTGGCGCGATAGGCCTCGCCCGGCGTGTTGAACTCGATGATCACTTCGTAGTGCTCGGCCTTGGCGGGTAGCGCCTGCGCGAAATCACCTGAAAGGGCAGCGGCCACGCCCTCGCGAATGAGGCGCCGCGACCAGGCGGGCGAGATCGATATCGTCGCATGGCCCCGGCCGTCCAGCGTCTCCACCGCCGCAAGGCCCGGCACCATGGCCCGCGCCTCGGCACAGATGCCTTCATCACCGGCGAGGAAGACCGACGGCACGCCATAGCCCGCAGCACAAAGCGCGTTGAAGGTGAATTCGGAGGCGACCTCGCCATTCAGCAACAGGCGCGAAATGCGCATGTTGGAGGTGTGGGCGAGCGGATTGACCTCCGTGCCGGCCTTGGAGTGATAACCGGTATAGATCGCCGCGGCGAAGCCGGCGTCGATGCCGTACATCATCTCGTCCGGATGGCCGGACCAGCCGCGCACGATGCGCGCATAATCGGGAAGCCGGTCGAGGATCAGGTTGCGGCCGCTGCTGTGCGCGTCCTTGATCACGACCTCCGTCGCACCGGCGGCCCGCGCACCCTCGCAGGCGGCGACCACTTCGGCAGTCATCAGCGCGCGGAACTCATTCCAGTCCGGATGGCTGCGGTCGGCCTCATCCCATTGGGCAATGCCGGCGGTTCCCTCGATATCGGCGGAAATGAAGACTTTCATGGGTTCTGGTTCTCCTTCAGCCAGTCGGCCAGGGCGGGATAGACGCGGCCATTGCGGGCCGGGGTGGCGGACGCCATGCAGAGCGCATTCAGTACCGCCTCCTGCGTGGCCTCAGTGGCGGCGCGGAAGGCAAGGTCGATATGGTCATCGGAAAGCCGTTGCTGGCTGGTGATCGGCTCGGATGGATCGTGCTCGACGGGATCCGCCGTCGTGAAGCACAGCACGACATCGCCGCTGCCATGACCCCAGAAGGCGCCGAGCCGGGCAAGTCCCGCCCCGCCGCGCCGGGCGACGCGCTGCAATTGCCGGTCGCCGAGCGGCAGGTCCGTCGCCATGATGACGATGACCGAACCGCGCTCGGGACTAGCTGGCACGCGCGGATCGGGACGACGGCCATCCGGCAACACGAGATCGCCGGCCGCGCCGAAATTCGCCAGCACCAGCGTGCCGAGCGTAAAATCGCGTTTGGCGATGCGCATGACGCGCGAGGCCGTGCCGATGCCCGCCTTGAAGCCGAAGGCCGTCATGCCGGAGCCGGCACCGACCGCCCCCTGTTCGACCGGCCCCGGCCGGGCGGCATCGAGCGCGGCCATCGCATCGTCCGGTGTCACCGCCAGCGCCTGGATATCGTTGATGCTGCCGTCGTTGCATTCGCAGGCCAACGGATTGACCGTCGAGGTTTTCCGCCCGATCGCGGGATTGGCGGCAATCGCCCGGCGGATCAGCGCCTCCGTGCAGGCTGCGACGCCGAAAGTGTTGGTGAGCAGGATCGGCGTCTCGATGGTGCCGAGCTCGGCCACCTGCATCAGGCCCGCCGACTTGCCGAAGCCATTGATCACCTCGACCGCCGCGCGCGGTTTTACCCGGAACAGATCGCCCGGATGCGGAACGATGGCTGTAACGCCTGTAAAAATACCGTCGCCGCGCAGCGAGCGATGCCCGACGGCCACGCCCGAGACGTCGGTGATGGCATTGTCAGGCCCCACCGCCAGCCGGCTTTCCGGCATCAAACCCCATTCCCGCGCCGTCTTCATATCTGCTCCCCGATGTCCCGATCTTCCCTAGAGCATTTCCGCTTTTCTTCGAAACGCGAAGACGCTCTATCCTTTTGTCTTCACGCAATTCCGGACGCAAAACCGCTTCGCACTTTTGCTGGAATTGCTCTAAGCCGGAACGCCGGCCGCTTCCAGATAGAGCGACTGCAATCGACGCGTCATAGGGCCGGGCCGGCCATCGCCGATCATCCGCCCGCCGATCTTCACGACCGGCATGACGAGGCTGGAGGCCGAAGTCTGGAACGCCTCCGCCGCATGCTGCGCCTCCTCGGGAGAAAAGGCGCGCTCCTCGATGCGTAGCCCCTCGGCTTCGCACAGCCGGGCCAGCGCCCGCTGCGTACAGCCCGGCAGCGTCGCCTTCGAGGCGGCGCGGGTGAGGATGCGCCCGTCGGCGGTGATGACATGCGCCGTCGAGGATGCCCCCTCCGTCACCAGCCCCGCCTCGACCAACCAGACATCGTCGAAGCCGCGCGCCCGCGCCGCCTGCTTGGCCATGACCTGCCCGAGCAGCATCGCCGTCTTGATATCGCGCCGATGCCAGCGCGGATCGTCGGTCAGGTCGACGGCGATGCCCTCACGCTGCGCCTTGGTGCCAGTCAGCGTCTTCGTTTGGGTGAAGCCGACGAGTTTCGGCGCCATGCCTTGCGGATAGAGGAAATCGCGGTCCGCCTCGCCGCGCGAGACGTGCAGATAGACAGTGCCGTCCGTAAGCCGATTGCGGCTGATCAGTTCCGATTGCAGGGCCTCGATGTCCAGCCGGGGCAGCGGCAGGGCGATGCCGAGTTCGCCAAGCGAGCGTTCGAGGCGGGCGAGATGCAGGTCGTTGTCGATCATGCGCCCGGCAATGACGGCCGTCACCTCATAGACGGCATCGCCGAACAGGAAGCCGCGATCGAAAAGCCCGATGCGGGCCTCCTCCTCCGGCACGAAATCACCGTGCACATAAACGATCCTGCCCATCCGTTCCTCATTGCGCATTGGTTGTCACTGGCGCGGAACATTGGTGCGACTTGCCGGAGCTTGCCAATTCAATTTGGGCAAAACCTCATGCAAAAACGGCCTGGGGCTTTTGTTTTCAAAGGCTTGAACAAAAATGGCCGGCAAAGGCCGGCCATTTCCATCGTGGTGAGCGGATCGATCAGACGAGATCGAAACGGTCGGCGTTCATGACCTTGTTCCAGGCCGCAACGAAATCCCTGACGAACTTCTGGCCGGCATCCGACGCACCATAGACTTCGGCAAGCGCGCGCAGCTGGGCGTGCGAGCCGAAGATCAGGTCGACGCGGGTGCCGGTCCACTTGGCTTCGCCCGTCTTGCGGTCGCGGCCCTCATAGACGCCCTTCTTGTCGGCAACCGGCGACCAGACCGTGCCCATGTCGAGCAGGTTGACGAAGAAGTCGTTCGTCAGGGCCTCGGGACGGTTGGTGAGAACGCCGTGTTCGGGCGCACCGGCGTTCAGCACGCGCAGGCCGCCGACGAGAACCGTCAGTTCCGGCGCGGTGAGCGTCAGGAGCTGGGCGCGGTCGATGAGGGCTTCCTCTGCCTTCAGGAACTGATGGCGATTGGCGTTCACATAGTTGCGGAAGCCATCGGCGCGCGGCTCGAGCGCAGCGAAGGATTGAGCGTCGGTCTGTGCTTCGGAGGCATCCGCACGGCCCGGCGTGACGGCAACGGTGACGTCGTGGCCACCGGCCTTCGCCGCCTTTTCGACGCCGGCGGCACCGGCGAGCACGATCAGGTCGGCGAGCGAGATTTTCTTGGCCCCAGTCTGGGCCGCGTTGAAGTCCGCCTGGATGCCTTCGAGCACACCGAGAACCTTGGCAAGCTGCGCCGGCTGGTTGGCTTCCCAGTCCTTCTGCGGGGCAAGGCGGATGCGCGCGCCATTGGCGCCGCCGCGCTTGTCGGAACCGCGGAAGGTCGAGGCCGAGGCCCAGGCGGTGGACACGAGTTCCTGCACCGTGAGACCGGAGGCGAGAACCTTGGCCTTGAGGTCGGCGATATCCTTGTCATCGACCAGCGGGTGATCGACAGCCGGGATGACGTCCTGCCAGATCAGGTCTTCGGCCGGGACTTCCGAACCGAGATAGCGGGCCTTCGGGCCCATGTCGCGGTGCGTCAGCTTGAACCAGGCGCGGGCGAAGGCGTCGGCGAACTGGTCGGGGTTTTCGAGGAAGCGGCGCGAGATCGCCTCGTAGGCCGGGTCGAACCGCAGCGCGAGGTCGGAGGTGAGCATGCGCGGCAGGTGCTTCTTCGTGGAATCGAAGGCATCCGGAATGGTCGCGCCTGCGCCCTTGGCGACCCACTGGTGCGCGCCGGCCGGGCTCTTTTCCAGTTCCCATTCGTAGCCGAACAGGTTCCAGAAGAAATTGTTGCTCCACTTGGTCGGCGTCGAGGTCCAGGTGACTTCGAGACCGCTGCCGATCGCGTCCTTGCCGACGCCCGAATTGAACTTGCTCGCCCAGCCGAGACCCTGCGCTTCAAGTTCGCCGCCTTCCGGGTCGATACCGACGAAGGACGCGTCGCCCGCGCCATGCGTCTTGCCGAAGGTGTGGCCGCCGGCGATCAGCGCGACGGTCTCTTCGTCGTTCATCGCCATGCGGGCGAAGGTTTCGCGGATGTCACGGGCGGACGCCAGCGGGTCCGGATTGCCGTTCGGGCCTTCCGGGTTGACATAGATGAGACCCATCTGCACCGCGCCGAGCGGTTCGGCCAGCTGGCGCTCGCCGCTGTAGCGCTCGTCACCGAGCCAGGTGCCTTCCGGTCCCCAGTAGAGCTCTTCCGGCTCCCAGACGTCGGCGCGGCCGCCGGCGAAACCGAAGGTCTTGAAGCCCATGGATTCCAGCGCGACGTTGCCGGTGAGGATGAGCAGGTCGGCCCAGGAGATCTTGTTGCCGTATTTCTGCTTGATCGGCCACAGCAGGCGGCGGGCCTTGTCGAGGTTGACGTTGTCGGGCCACGAATTGAGCGGCGCGAAACGCTGCTGGCCCTGACCGGCGCCGCCACGGCCGTCGGTGATGCGATAGGTACCGGCCGAGTGCCAGGCCATGCGGATGAAGAGGCCGCCGTAGTGACCGAAGTCGGCCGGCCACCATTCCTGGCTGTCGGTCATCAGCGCGTGAAGGTCCTTCTTCACCGCATCGAGATCGAGCGACTTGAAGGCCTCGGCATAGTCGAAATCCTTGCCCATCGGGTCGGAGAGACTGGAGTGGCCATGCAGGACCTGGACGTCCAGCTGGTCCGGCCACCAGTCGCGGTTCGAGCGACCCTTGGTGACCGAATGGGCGACGGGACACTTGCCCGCGGTGTCAGTTTTCTGGTCCATGGTTTTCTCCTGTTGTGTTCGTTGTCTCTTCGAAGGCAAGCACATTGCGGCGATCACCGCCTTGCGGGGTCGCAAATGTGCGCGTTTTCCTTCCTTGCCTTCTCCATAGCGGAAGCGCATGATAAATTTAAGTTGGATTTTCTGATTGCTTCGATAAGTTTTTATTATGACAAACCTGACCTTGAAACAGCTGCGTTATTTCGAGGCGCTGACGCGGCATGGCCGCTTCCGTCTCGCCGCCGATGCCTGCTCCATCTCCCAGCCCGCACTCTCCATGCAGATAAAGGAACTGGAAGAGGAGCTCGGCAACAATCTCTTCGAACGCAGCGCCCGCGACGTGAAGCTCACCGCCTTCGGCGAAACCTTTGCGCATCGGGTGCGCGATATCCTGCAAGCCGTCGACGAACTGGGCGAGCTTGCCCGCGCGGCGCGCAATCCCTTCCTCGCGCGCCTGCGCATCGGCATCATCCCGACCGTCGCACCCTATCTGCTGCCGGTCATCATAAACGATCTCAACCGCGCCTTCGACGGGATTCAGATCGATGTGCGCGAAACGCAGACGGCCAGGCTCATCCAGGAACTGACGCAGGGCGAGCTGGATATCGCTATCGTCGCCCTGCCGGT
The DNA here is from genome assembly GCF_057798995.1 of Shinella sp. 20P9.1.1. Classification (NCBI taxonomy): domain Bacteria; kingdom Pseudomonadati; phylum Pseudomonadota; class Alphaproteobacteria; order Hyphomicrobiales; family Rhizobiaceae; genus Shinella; species Shinella sp. 20P9.1.1. The sequence goes on along the minus strand of NZ_JBYOLC010000001.1, from coordinate 179,248 downwards.
CTCCGAGCCGTCGCTGACCGAAATGAAGCTGTTCGACGAGGATTTCGTGCTGGTGCGCCGGCGCGAGGACGAGGGCAAGCCGGTGCCCGAGCGCGACGCGCTGCGCGAAATGCGGCTGCTGCTGCTGGAGGAAGGCCATTGTTTTCGCGACCAGGCGCTGTCCTTCTGCCGGATCGGAACGGCCAAGCCGCGCGAGATCATGGAAGGCAGCTCGCTCTCGACGCTGGTGCAGATGGTCGGCGCCGGCATCGGCGTCACCCTCATCCCGGAAATGGCCGTGCCGGTGGAAACACGCTCGGCGCAGGTCTCCATCGCCCGCTTTCCCTCGCCTCGCCCCTCGCGCACGATCGGCATGATCTGGCGCAACTCGACACCGCTCGCCAAACAGCTCCGCCAGATCGCCGAGGTCGTGCGCCACTCGGCCGATGACATGCGCAGGGAACCGCAGGTGGACGCTTCCTAGGCATGCGGGCGGTCAAAACCGCTGCATTTGCAGTTTATTTGCACAGGCGTACCGGAATCGCCGAATCAGACCTTCCCTGGCGAGAGGCAAGGGCCTAGGTGGAGATCACTCGCGCAACCCGCGAGCTTCCCCGCGTCATTGGGAGCCAAACCGTGGCGCTTGCTGCCCCGCTTCGTGCGGGGCTCTTTTTTTGCCCGCTCAGAAACTTTTCGGAAACGCCTGGCGCAGCAGTGCCAGCGCCGTCGTGTGCAGAGCGTCGGAACGGACCGTATCGGGATTGAACGTGTCCCAGTACCAGGCGCCGTGCACGAGATAATTCAGCCCTTCGGCCAGCGTATCGATATCCACGCCTTCGTAACCGCCCTCGCGCACCACTTCGGTGAGGAAGGCGCGGGACTGGGCGAGATAGGCCTGGTCGCTCGGCAGGCTGATGATGCGATCGAGCTGTGTGGTCTGACGGTCACCGCCGAACAGCACCCAGACGGTGACCCAGTCTGGATGCTGGATGCGAAAATGCCGGGCGCAGTCGATGGAGGCCACCACGCGCTCCGCCGCCGAAAGACCGGGCTTCCAAACGGTCTTCTGCCAGAGACTGTCGAACTGGTCGTTGAGATATTCCAGCACGGCGCGAAAAAGCTTTTCCTTCGAGCCGAAGTGGAAGACGACGAGCGCATTGGACGAGCCGATCTCGCGGGCGATGCGCTGCATGGTGACCCCGGAGATCCCCTCCTCGGCGATCAGGCGGATGGTCGTGTCGATGATGCGCTGCACGCTCGCCTGCCCGCGCAGGTGCCGGCCGTCCTTGCGGCCGGTCTTGGTCATCGGCGTCGATGTCTCGCCGGCCTCATCGGGCGCGATTACAGAGGCGGCCTTGGGTGTCTTCAACGCATCATTCCAGACTATCGGGCAGGTCCACCGCCCTTATCGGACGGTGGACCGTGCCGGTCAACGGCTCCTCAGAGGCGCGGACGGTTCGCCGCATTGCCGTACCAGCCGCCGACCGCCTCCTCGAAGGCGAGGCCGGCGCGGAAGACGTCGGCATCGCGATAGGTGCGGCCGACAATCTGCAGGCCGGTCGGCACGCCATTGGCGGCATGACCCGTCGGCACCGAAAGCACCGGGCAGCGGCTCATCATGTTGAACGGCGTCGTCATGACCCAGCCGAGCGAGGGATTGACCACCTTGCCATTGATCTCGACGGTATCCATGGAATGGTCGAAATCGGCCGGCACGGCGGGCAGCGCATTGGTCGGGCAGACGAGCACGTCGTAGCGCTCGAGGATCGGGCCGAGCGTCTTGTACATCTCGCCGACGACCTCCAGGCTTGCGACGAAATCCGTGGATTTCGAGGCGCGGCCGAACTCGGCGAACTGGCGGGCATAGGTAGTCATCTTGTCGCCGTGCTCGTCGAGCAGCGTCGAGAGATAGGCGCCGAAAATGTGTTCGAGATAGCCCATGCCTGCCTTGAGGATATGCGGCGGCCAGCCGAGATCGACCTCCTCCACCGTCGCGCCGAGCGAGCGGAAGACGTCGAGGGCGGCCTGCGTGTTCTTCTGTACCTCCGGATCGACTTCGAAGACGCCGAGATCCATGGAAAAGGCGATCTTCCAGCCCTTGATCGGCTTGTAGTCCATGGGCAGGCGCAGCTTCGGGCGGAGCGAGACGATATCGTCGGGGCTCGGACCACACATCACGTTCTGCAGCAGGATCGCATCCTTGACCGTGCGGGCCATCGGGCCGGTATGGCAGAAGAAATCGAGATTGAAGGGCGTGTCGTCGGGGTTGCGGCCATAGGGCGGCTTGTAGCCGACGACGCCGCAGGCGGAGGCCGGAATGCGGATCGAGCCGCCGATATCCGAGCCCGTCGCCAGCGTCGAGGTGCCGGAGGCGAGCGATGCACCGGCCCCGCCGGACGACCCTCCGCAGGTGAAGTCCGGGTTCCACGGATTGCGCGTGACGCCCCACAGCCGCGACCAGGTGGTGCCGGCACAGCAATATTCCGGCGTGGCGGTGCGCGCATGCACGATGCCGCCGGCCGCCATGACGCGGGCATTCATCGTCGAGGTGCGCTCCGCGATATGATCCTTGTGGATCAGCGACCCGATCGAGGTCGGCTTGCCCTTGATCTCGCTTTCATCCTTGATGCCAACAGGCAGGCCTTCGAGAACGCCGGTGCGGGCGCCCTTGGCATATTTCGCCTCCGCCTTGCGGGCGAGATCCATCGCCTCGTCGAAATGCGTGTAGGTCAGCGCATTGACCGAACCCTTCAGCGCCTCGGCCCGGCGGATCGTTGCCTCCATCAATTCCACGGGGGAGAGCTCGCCGCTCTTGAAGAGGCTGATGGCCTCATGGGCACTGAGGTAACACAGGTCGAGATCGTTCATCGATGGCTCCGGGGAGTGGGCTTTGTCGGCCGGGCGCATCACTTCAGCACCTCGGTCCAGATCTTCGTGTAGAGGTCGTTGACCTCCTTGGGGCAGGCCGGCGAGAAAACGCCCTTGGCCAGGAATTCTTCCGGCACGTCGATTTCCGGTGCGTTGCGCATGTCCTCCGGCATGAACTTTTCAGAGCCCTTGATGCCGTTGGCATAGCGCGCATAGGCGGAGATCAGCGCGGCATTCTCCGGGTCCATGATGAAGTTCTGGAACAGTTTTGCATTCTCGACATTCGGCGCCGTCTTCAGCACCGCGACATTGTCCATCCAGATAGGATAGCCTTCCTTCGGATAGCCGTAGACGAACCGGTCGCTCTTCAGCCGCACGCGCATCGCCGCTCCGCCCCAGCTGACACCCGCAGCATAATCGCCGGACGTGTATTTCTCGATGCTGGGATAATCGAACGCGATCCATTTGTCGCGCGCTGCCGCCAGCCGGTCGCGCACCTTGCGCAGGATCGCCTTATCCGCCGTGCAGGCCCCGCCACCTTCATGGTAGATGGCAAGCGACAGGATATCGCCCATTTCCGGGATGACATTGATCTTGCCGACTAGCTCCGGCGGCGGATCGAGGAAGATCGAAGACGTGTTGGGGTCACCGGAATAGACCGATTTGTCGACCATCACGCCGGTCGTGCCCCATTGCCACGGCACGGTGTAGCGCCGGCCGGGATCGAAATCGACGTTCACCCAGCGCGGGTCGATATTCTTGAAATTCTCCATCTGGTCGGGGCGCGATTCCAGAAGCAGCCCCTCGTCGATCCAGATCTTCACGAAGGTCGAGGACGGCACGACGATGTCGAATTCACTACCGCCTTGCCGGGCTTTGGCGATCGCCGTGTCGTTGGAATCGAAGTCGGTGAGCGTCACCTTGACGTCGTAGGTCTTCTCGAACTTCTTGACGAGCTCCGGATTGGTGTATTCGCCCCAGTTGTAGATATTCAGAACCCCGGCGGCCTCGGCCTGCGCAAGCGGCAGAAGCGCGAGGATCGACACGGTGGCAGTCAAAAGCAGGCGCATGAAAGACTCCCTCTGTTGAACGGTTCGGGAGGCCTGCCGTCAGGACAGCCGTCCTCATCGGCGCGGCAGCACCGCACCGGCCGAAACGATCATCGACGTCATGGCGTCCGCGGTCCGGGCTCCTCTCCCCGACCGACGGTTCCGCATTCCCCTCCCAAGGAAAGCGCTGGCGGCAGAAGAAAACAAACTGAATGGTTAGTCAAATAGTTTTTGCGACGAATGCGCGGCCGGAAACGATCGACGATCAGATCGTGTCGTCAGACTGGAAAAGAGAGGCATACCGGGCGACCGCGTCGCCCGGCACGAAATGGCTGCGCATCGTGCGCCCGTCGCGCTTCGTCACGCGCAGGAGATCGCGGGTAACAAGGCAAATGAGTTCCCGCAACACCAGCGCATGGGCAAGGCCGAGCAGACGGGCAAAGGTGCGGCTGTCGCCGGCAATGCCGAGACCGGCGGCCACGACCAGTCCCGCCTGGATCGGCGTCAGAAGCAGATCGTCCGCCTGAAGCCGTGCGACGAGCGCCATGAAGCGCTCGACCTCAGGCAACTCGCCGCTCACGCGGCCTCGCGCTTGCGGAACGTCACCATGATCGACTTGGAGGTCGGCGTATCGCTCTCCTCGCCGGCGCTGCCGAGCGGCACCAGCACGTTGAGTTCGGGATAGTAACCGGCGATGCTGCCGCGCGGAATATCGTAGGGCACGAAGCGGAAATCGGGGGCGATACGCTCGATGCCATCGTCATGATCGCCGACGATATCGATCCGCTCACCCGCAGCCGCGCCCAGCGCCTTCAGATCCTCGGGATGGATGAAGACGACCTGCCGCTCGCCATAGACGCCGCGATAGCGGTCGTCGAGGCCGTAGACGGTGGTGTTGTACTGGTCGTGCGAGCGGAACGTCTGGAGCGCGAAGCGCCCGCCACCGCGCTTGGCGCGCTGATGCACCGTTTCCTGCGGAAGCGGGCCGGAGAAGAAGGAGGCCTTGCCCTCCGGCGTATCCCATTCCCGGTTTGCCGCGCTGTTGCGCAGATGGAAGCCGCGCGGCTTGCGCAGGCGCTTGTTGAAATCCCCGAAGCCCGGAATGGTCGCCTCAATATGGTCGCGGATGCGATCGTAGTCGTCGGCCAGCGCCGCCCAGTCGACCGTGCCGTTGCCAACGGTCGCCGCCGCGATGCCGGCGATGATGGCGACTTCCGAGAGAAGATGCGGCGAGGCCGGGCGGTTGATGCCGGCAGAGCCGTGCACCATGCTCATGGAATCCTCGACGCTGATGAGCTGCGAGTTGCCGGCCGAATTCAGGTCCATCTCGGTGCGCCCTAGGCAGGGCAGGATGAAGGAGACCTCGCCCGGCATCAGATGCGAATGGTTCGGCTTGGTGGCAATGTTCACCGTCAGCTTCAGCCGGCGCAGCGCCTGTTCGACCAGCACGCTATCCGGCGTCGCGCGGGCGAAATTGCCGCCGAGACCGATGAAGGCGTTAGCCGAGCCATCCAACATCGCGCCAATTGCGGCAAGCACATTGTGCCCGTCCTTGCGCGGCATGGCGGTCCCGAAATGCGCTTCCAGCGCATCGAGAAAATCGGCCGGCGGCTTCTCGTTGATGCCGACGGTGCGGTCGCCCTGCACGTTGGAATGGCCGCGCACCGGGCAGAGGCCGGCGCCCGGCCTGCCGATATTGCCGCGCAGCAGCATGAAATTGGTGATTTCGCGGATCGTCGCCACGGAATGCAGATGCTGGGTGACGCCCATTGCCCAGGTGCAGATGACGCGCTCCGCGGTCCTATAGACATCAGCCGCCCGCTCGATCTCGGCGCGGGTCAGGCCGGACTGATCCTCGATGGCGGCCCAGTCGGTCGCCGCGACGGCGGCGCGGTAGTCGTCCAGACCGACGCAATGTTCGGCGAGGAAGGCATGGTCGAGCACCGGCGGCAGGCCCATCGCGACGGCGGCCTCCTCGGCGGCGAACACCGCCTTTGCCATGCCGCGCACCGCCGCCATGTCGCCGCCGAGCTGCGGCTGGAAATAATGGCTGGCAATATCCGTCGCGCCGCCGCGCAGCATTTCGAGCTTGTCCTGCGGGTCGGAAAAGCGCTCCAGCCCGCGCTCGCGGATGGGATTGAACACGACGATGCGCGCGCCGCGCAGGGCCGCCCGGCGCAGGTCGCCCAGCATGCGCGGATGGTTCGTTCCGGGGTTCTGGCCGATCACGAAGATCGCGTCCGCCACCTCGAAATCCTCCAGCAGCACGGTGCCCTTGCCGGTACCGACCGACTGGCGCAGGCCGACGCCGCTCGCCTCGTGGCACATGTTCGAGCAATCCGGGAAATTGTTGGTGCCGTAGAGCCGCACAAAGAGCTGGTAGAGATAGGCCGCCTCGTTGCTGGCGCGGCCGGAGGTGTAGAACTCGGCACGATCAGGGGTGTCGAGGCCCTTGAGGATGCCGCCGATTTCGGCGAAGGCGTCCGCCCAGGCGACCGGCAGGTATCTGTCGCTCGCCGCATCGTAGCGCATCGGATGGGTGAGGCGGCCGTGCAGCTCCAGCTCATAATCCGTCAGCTTGCGCAGGTCCGACACGGTGTGTGCAGCGAAGAAGGCCGGCGAGGCACGCTTTTCCGTCGCCTCCCAGGCGACGGCCTTCACGCCGTTCTCGCAGAATTCGAAGGAGGAGCCGTGTTCCGGATCGCCCCAGGCGCAGCCGGGGCAATCGAAGCCGTCGGGCTGGTTGGCCTTGAGCAAAGTGCGCGCGCCGGAGATCGGCATGCCGCTTTGCAGAAGCTGCTTGCCACAACTCTTCAACGCCCCCCAGCCGCCGGCCGCAGAGGACTTCTTTCCGATAAAAGGTGTGTTCATGCCGCCTGTATTTGCCATCCGGTGCGGCGTATCAAGGGGATGGTTCGTATGGCTTGATAGAAAACAACTATCGAAACCACGCCATCACAGGCCGCTCCGCATAGCAGCGGCGATCCGCGCTGCATCGTCCGGTTCGATAGCCAACAGACCGAACCGCAGCTGGTAGCCCCAATTGCCGGCCCGCGTGAAGGCGAGCTGGTCGAGAAGCGGGCGGATTGGCGTCTCCGCCGCCGGCCACCAGTCGACATCCCGCCGCCAGGGCAGGAAGCCGGGCGCCATTTCCGATTGATAGGGCACGTGGTCGGCAATGGTGCCGATCGCCGTGAAGGCTTGCAATCGATCCTTGCCGCGCATGGTTTCCGCGGGCGAATAATAGATGACGGTATCGCCGGCGGCGGTCCGCCGCAGCGGACCGCTTTTGCCGTGACAGACCTGCATGAAGCCCTGCGCACGCCCGATGCGCACATGTTCGGCCGAAGCGACGGCAATCCAGGCGCGCGAAATGGCTCAGCCTCCATCCGTGACGGTGTAGACGCGCAGGCGATGCCCGTCGGGATCGGTGGCGACGAAGCTGCGGCCGAAATCCAGCTCGGTCGGCGGCATCAGGATGGTCGCGCCGTTGGCGCGCCATTCGGCATGCCATCGATCGACCTCAGCGGCGCTGTCGACCTTGAAGCCGATCTCCGATCCGCCGCCCGGCACCGACGGCGCCGGCTCGACGCCATCGCGCCCCCACAAGCCGAGGCCGAGACCGGACTTCAGGACGAAGATGACGAAGGTCGGGCTCGCCTCGACCGGCTTCTGGCCGAGGATGCGTTCGTAATAGCGGCCGCTCTCAGCCGCGTCCTTTACGTAAAGAAGAATGCTGTTGGACATGCTGTTCTCCTGTCTTGGTTGGATAGGAGAAAGCTAACACCGCATGCTGTCAGTTTCTGGCAGCATCATGCACCACGCAGCGGAATTCCCTCGGCTTCGCGCCATGCCCGCAGCATGGCCTGCCGCCGCCTCGGATAGCGGATATCCAGCACGTCGGCCGTTTCGATCCGGTCGGTGCGGAAATGGCGGAAACTCTCGCGCAATTCGCACCAGCCGATGACCACGCGCGCATGATCGAAGAAGGAGAGTGCGAAGGGCCAGATGGTGCGGGCCGAGGCTTCGCCGGAACCACTGCGATAGGTGATAGCAAGTTTGCGCTCCATGCGGATCGCCTTGCGCAGCAGCGCGGCATCGATGCTGTCGGCGGGCAGTTTAGCGCCCGGTCCGACCAGAAGCGGCGACGTATCCAGTTCGTTGCGCAGGTCGGCCGGCAGCACGGCGGCGATCCTTGCCAGCGCATTGCGCGCGGCACCGCTCAGATGGCTGTCCGCCCGGTCGGCAACCCAGCGGGTGCCGAGCACCAACGCCTCGATCTCCTCGGCGGAAAACATCAGCGGCGGCAGGAGGAAGCCGGGCTTCAGCACATACCCCACACCCGGTTCGCCCTCGATATCGGCGCCCTGCGCCTGAAGGCTGGCAATATCGCGGTAGAGCGTGCGCAGGCTCACCCCCGTCTCCTCCGCCAGCGCTTTGCCGCTGACCGGCCGGCGATGGAGGCGCAGGGCTTGCAGGAGATCGAAAAGGCGCTCGGATCGGGACATGACGCCAGTCTATAGAAGAGGCCTGCCGCCAGAAAGTGGCAGCAGGCGGCAAACGGGCCTCAGTTCAGGCCTGTGATCATCGAGACGATCTCGTTCTTGTTCGTCTCTGCTGTGTTGCGGATGCCGATCTGCTTGCCGCGGCGCAGGACGCAGATGCGATCCGACAGCTTGAACACCTGATCGAGGCTGTGGCTGATGATCAGCACGCCGATATTGCGCGACTTCAGCGACTGGACGATCGCCTCCACCTTGGCCGTCTCGGCAACGCCAAGCGCCGCCGTCGGCTCGTCGAGCAGGATGAGCTTGCTCGCCCAGCGCGTCGCGCGCGCAATCGCCACGCCCTGCCGCTGGCCGCCGGAGAGGTCGCGGATCGTCGCATGGGCCGAGGGGATGCGCACGTCGAGTTCCTTCACCAGCTTTTCCGTCTCGGAAATCATAGTGCGCCGGTCGAGCAGGCCGAAGCGGTTCACCGGCTCGCGGCCGAGGAACATGTTCATATAGACGGTCTGCTGGTCGGCGAGCGCAAGGTCCTGATAGACCACCTCGATGCCATGGGCGCGCGCCATGCTGGCGCTCGCCATCGACACCGTCTCGCCCTCTATGGTGATCGAGCCCGAGGTCGGTGCATAAACGCCGGAGACGATCTTGATCAGTGTCGACTTGCCGGCACCATTATCGCCGACGAGCGCCACGATCTCGCCCGGATGGATATCGAGCGAAAAATTCTCGATGGCCGTGACGGCACCGAAACTCTTGCGGATGTCCTTCAGGACGAGGACGGGTTCGGAAGATTGCGTCTGCATCGTTCTCTCCTAGACCGGCCAGGCGGCGGTTTCGCCGAAACTGTTTTCGATGGTCTCGACTTTCGGCACCCCCTTCGAGATGCCCGAGACGCCGACGACAAAAGCGCGCGTGACAAAGGCCTGTCCGCGGAAGCCGAAGACGGCGGTATCGCCCGGCTGCGGCGCGGCGGGGCCTTCGGCATCGATCATCGCGTAATAATCGATGGCCGAGGGCGGCGGCACCTCGACGCTGCGCAGCGCGCTTGCCGCAACGGTCGGCTCGCGGCCGACGACGGCTTTCACGTCGTAAGCCGGGAAGATCGGATCGATATAGAAGCCGCCGCCGAAGCAATAGGCCTTGCCGCCCGAAAGATGCGAGACCTCGGTGAGGTAAAGTACGGCCGGCAGTTCCGGCAGGTCTTCCATGACATGCAGTGCCGTCGTGCCGTGCAGGCCGTTGCCCGGCTCGCATTGCGTGGCGCCGGCTTCGGCAAGCGCGCCGAGCAAGACTGAGGAGGTCGTGCCGGGGGCATTCACCTCGATATCACGGCGCCCGGCCTTGGCCAGCGCCTCGGCGGCCTTGGTCAGTGTCGCGAGGTTCGGCGTCGGCAGCACCTTGCGGCTGGCATGGTCGAAGAGCAGCGCCGGGAAGGTGGTGATGCCGGCGAAGCGGCCGCCCTCAAGCGCATCGAGACGGTCGGCAACGGCGGCGATATCGGCGGCATCGAAACCGCCCTCATGGCCGCGATAGAAGGTGTCTCCTTCGGCACGGATGCGGGCGAGCAGGTTCTGCACATAGCCGGCGGCCTTTGCGCCGGAAGCGGCTTCCTCCGCCTTCGTGTCGTTGAAGACGGTCCAGTAATCCGGCCGGATGCGCTCGGCCGCCGCCTTCGCCTCGTGGCGGGCGACCTGCTGGAGATGGCCGAGATGACCGACCTTGAGGCCCGCCCTGTGCGTGGCGCGGGCGCAGGCCATGTCGACGGCGACGGCACGGTCGATGCCGCCGCGCTGTACGGCGGCGCAGAAGGAACTCGCACGACCGACCTGCTTGGTCATGGCGAAGGTCTTCAGGCCGTGTTTATCGGCCTCGGCCTTGATCACGCGGGCATTGGCTTCGACGGCATCGAGATCGAGCACATAGGCATTGGCGGGGATGAGGCCTTGCTGGTGCAGCGCCATGGCGGCTTCGATGAAGGCGGGGTTGCGGCGGCGCAGAACGTCGAGAAACATGAAATCCTCCTTCAGCGGGCTTTTTCGCGCAGCGAGACGGCGACTGCGGCGAGAATGATGAGACCGCGAACGATCATCTGGTCGGAAACGGACAGGCCCATCAGGATGAGGCCGTTGTTGAGCATGCCCATCATCAGCGAGCCGACGAGCGCACCGACGACCGAGCCCTTGCCGCCATTGAGCAGCGTGCCGCCGACGATGACGGCGGCAATGACCGTCATCAGGTCGGTTTCGCCAAGCGTGTATTTCGCCGCCTGCAAGCGGCCGGCATAGAGCAGGCCGGCAAGCGCCGCGAGGCCGCCCGAGAGCATCATGACGGCAAGGCGGATGCGCGGCACGCCGATACCGGAAACGCTCGCCGCGCGGTTGTTGTCGCCGGTCGCCAGCACATGGGCGCCGAAACGGGTTTCGCGATAGACGATATGGCCGATCAGGATGGCGATGACCGTCCACCAGACGAGCGAGGGAATGCCGAGCAGTGCACCCGAACCGAAGAAACCGGTGAAGGCGCTGTCGGTGACGGGGATGGAGCGCAGGTCGGTCAGCGAGCGCGCCACGCCGGCAAAGAGCCCCATCGTGGCCAGCGTGACCAGGAAGGACGGCAGGCGCACATAGGCGACGAGCACGCCGTTGACGAGACCGATCGCAAGGCCCGCACCCAATCCGACAGCAACACCGGCCACCATGCCATAGGCATTGATGGTGACGGCGGCGGCAAGGGCGGAGACGGCGACGATGGAGCCGATGGAAAGATCGATCTCGCCGGCCGAGAGCACGAAGACGAGGCCAATCGCCATGATCGTCGCCGGCGCGGTCTGCAGGACGATGTTGGAGAGGTTGCGCACCGTCAGGAAGCCGCTGTCGCGCAACACGATGGCAAAGAACAGGAAGATCGCCAGGAAGCCGAGATAGACGACATAGTGCTGGAGATTGATGCGCTTCAGAAGAGGCGATCTCTCCATCGGCGCCGACAACGGCGTGGCCGTCTGCTTGGGTTGGGACATGGCGATCATCCTCACGGGAGCCGGGTCTTTCAGCGGGAGACGAACTCCCGCCGCATGGCTTACTTCAGGGCTTCGACGATGCTTTCGGGCGCATCCTTGTTGAGCGAGGCCTTCCAGCCGTCGAGCACGTTGCCCTTGGTGACGGCAAGCGAATCCACAACGAGGAAGGGGGCAGCCTCCTTGCCGATCAGCGATCCGGCAGCGGCCCGCGCGGCGGTGCGGCCGATGTTATAGGCTTCATCCGCGACGATCGCCGCGAAATGGCCGCCCTTGACCATGTCGAGCGCCGCCGGTTCGTTGAGATCGAGCGTGACGATCTTCGTCTTGGTGTTGCCGGCAGCCTTAAGGCTGGAGAGCAGGCTGAGCGCCGGTTCGGCCCAGGTGACGTAGATGCCGTCGAGATCCGGGTTTTGCGTCAGCAGGCCCTGAGCGATCTCCTCGGCGCGCGCCGGATCAGCCATGCCGGCCTCGGCGACGATCGACATGTCGGGATAATCCTGCTCGATCGTCTTCTTGAACGCCTGGTCGCGCTGGTTGGTCACGTAGAAATCGGCGTCATGGAAGATGTAGCCGAGCTTGCCCTTCTTGCCGAGCGCCGTGGCCATGGCATCCGCCGCCTTGCTGCCCATCTGGAAGAGGTCGTCGGAGACGATCGTCACATAATCCTTGCCGTGTTCGTAGCCGGCGGGCGAATTGTCGACGAAGGCGAGTTTGACGCCGGCCTTGCGGGCGGGATCGTAAACGGCGGCGGCCGTCGCCGGATCGACCGGCAGCGACAGGATGATGGTCGGCTTCTTGGCAAGCACCGTCTCGACATCGGCCTGCTGGCGGGCCGCGTCGAAGCCGGCATCCGTCTGCGCCACGACTTCAATGCCAAGTGCTGCAAATTCGTCCTTGGCGCCGCGATCGACCGCGCCGGTATATTCGCTCATCTCATGCCAGACGAGGGCGGCGGAATATTTGCCCTCCTTGACCTTCGCGATCTCGGCGTCCGTCAGCGTGACGGAGGCAGCCGGGGTGGGCTTTTCGCCATGCGGGCCGACGGTCGCACCATCGGCGGCAAACAGGCTGGTGGAAACAAGGCACGCGGCTGCAAGTGCGGGCAGTCCTGAAAATCTGGGCATCGTTCTTCCTCCAATGAAACCGGTGATGGGAGGGCGCCAAAGCGCCCTCCGGGGATCACTTCGCGGCGTCGAGAATGCTCTGCGGCGCATCGCGGTTGAGCGATTCCTTCCAGCCTTCCGCCACGTTGTCCTTGGTGACGGTGAGCGCCGGGGCAACGATGAAGGCGGGCGTTTCCTGGCCGAGCAACGACTTCAGGCCAGTCGTGGCCATGGCGCGGCCGAGCTCATAGGCCTTGTCCGCCACGAGCGCGACGACGGCGCCGCCCTTGACCATGTCGAGGCCGACGGGTTCGGCAAGATCGAGCGTCACAATCCTCGTGCTGGTGTTGCCGGCCGCGCGAAGGGCGGCGAGCACGCCATCTGCCGGTTCCGCCCAGGTGACGTAGATGCCGTCGAGATCGGGATGCTTCAGCAGCATGGCGCTGGCAAGTTCCTCCGCGCGGGCCGGGTCGGTGATGCCCTGCTCGGCGACGATCTTGATATCCGGATAGTCCTTCTCGATGGTCGACTTGAAGGCATTGTCGCGCTGGTTGGTCACGTAATAGGTCGCGTCGTGGAAGATCCAGCCGACCTTGCCCTTTCCGCCCATCGCCTTGGCCAGCGCATCGGCTGCCTGCTTGCCCATCTGGAAGAGGTCGTCGGTGACGATGGCCGCATAGTCCTTGCCGTGTTTGTAGTCGGCCGGCAGGTTGGACAGGAAGACGAGCTTGCTGCCATCCGTGACGGCCTGGCGGAAAGCTTCGGCCGAGGTGACCGGATCGAGCGGCAGCGCGAGAATGACATTCGGTTTGGCGGCAAGCGCCGTCTCGATGTCGGAACGCTGGCGGGCAGCATCGAAGCCGGCATCCGTCTGCACCACGACCTCGACGCCCGCGCGGGCGAATTCGTCCTTGGCGCCCGCCGTCACGGCGTTCACGAAGTCGGAGGAGGTGTGCCAGAGCAGGGCCGCCTTGTAGCCCTTGTCCTTCAGCGCCGCGATATCCGCGTCAGAAAGAGTTACCTCGGCGCTCGGAGTCGCTGCTTCACCGGCCGGGCCGACGGTCTGGGCAAGCGCGGGCGCGGTCGAAAGCAGCAGACCCGCCAGCACGGTGGCATTCAGAAATTTGCGCATGAACATGATGTCGTTCCCTCTTTTGATTGTTCGTTCACTCAGTCGATCACGCCGCAATAGCGGGCCATGAAGCTTGCGAAGGCGACGATGCCGGCGAGATATTCCTCGACATCGACATGCTCCTCGAATGTGTGGCAGTTCCTGATGTCGCCGGGCGCGCAATAGACCGCAGGCACGCCGAGCCGGTTGACGAAGAACGGCGATTCCGACCAGAAGGGCGCCCCTTCGACAAGGCCGCGGCCGGGCATGGCGGCGGCCACAGCCTCCGACAGCAGCGCGACGTCGGGACTGTCGGCGGCGATCTCCGCCGCCGTGCCGCCGAGCGCATGGTCGCGACCGGCGGGATAGGCGATCTCGACGCGAATCTCGGGGTCTTCGACGGCGCCGCGGATGACGGCCTCCATCTCGGCCGCCGCGGTATCCAGCGATTCCCCCGGCAGGAGCTTGCGGATCAGCGAGAGCTTGCAGGTCTCCGGCACGGCGATGAAGCCGCCGCCTTGCAGGCCGGTGATGAGCAAGAAGCCACGGCCGATCAGGTCGTGTTCGGCACGCGCCGAAACCACATCGGAATGGCGCCAGAGGGCGGACATGACGGCATGGCTCGCCTTCAATGCATCCTTGCCGAGTTCCGGCACGCCGAAATAGGCGGATTTGCCCGTGATGGTGATGTCGGCGATGAAGAAACCGATCTGGGCCGGATAGACGGCAAGGCGGGTCGGTTCGACATAGACGGTGAAATCGGGGCGGGCGACGGCGCCGCTTTCGATGCGCGCGACATAATCCTTTATGCCGGCCGAAATGCCGGAGCCGGGTTCGCCGCTCTCCTCGTCGCCGACAAAGGCGAAGCCAAGATCACCGGCAAGGCGGATACCAGCCTTGTCCAGCAGGGAGAGGGCGGCAAGCGAGGTGCAGATACCGGCCTTGAGATCCCCTGCTCCGCGTCCCCAGATCGCGCCGTCAATGATCGGCGCACCGAAGGGGTCTTCGCGTTCGGTACCGGCCCAATGCTCGCGCCAGCCTTCGACATGGACGGTGTCCGTGTGACCGATGAACAGCAGGCGGCGGTCGCCGGTGACGCCCTTGCGTTCACCCCAGACATTCGGCCGGCCGGGCAGGAAGTCCGCGGTCTCGACGGCCTCAACGCCACGCGCGCGCATTTGGGCTTCGAGATAGGAGACGACGGTCGCCTCGTTGCCGGTGACGCTGTTGCAGCCGATGGCGCCGCGCAGCAGCGCGATGGCATCGTCACGGTCGAGGGCGGCGCGCAGGCGCTCGATGAGGACAGTCGTCATTGCGCGACCTCCCGGAGGGCGACCGTGCTGGCCGGCGGCAGCGAGATGCGGCTATCGGGCGTATCGGCGCCGAACAGCGTGTTGTGCAGATGGCCAAGCCCTATGGCGGCAGCGCCGACCAGGGCGGCACGCGCGCCGAGCGCGCTCGCCTCGACATCAATCGGATAGGGGAAGCACTGCGGCAGGAAGATTTTTACCCGCTCCAGCATTTCCGGGCGCAGGCCGATAGAGCCGCCGAGGATGACCTTCTGAGGATTGGCAATGACGGCGATGGCGCCGATGCCGCGAGACAGCAGGCGCGCCGTGTCGTCGAGTACCTTCAGCGCATCGGCATCGCCTTCGGTGGCGAGATCGAAGATCGCCGGCACCGCGAGGGTCTTGCCGCTCGCCGCGCGAAAGCGGTCGATGATGCCGGCGGAGGCGACGACGCGTTCGAAGGCGCCGTAATGCAGGGATTCCGGCTCGAAGGGATCAGCGCCGAAGGGCAGGAAGCCGAGCTCGCCCGCCGCATGACTTGCGCCACGCACCAGATTGCCGCCGACCATCAAGCCGCCGCCGATACCCGTGCCGAGCGCGATATAGGCGAGATTGTCGATGCCCTGCCCTTGCCCCAGCCAGTTCTCGCCGAGCACGGCGAGGTTGACGTCGTTTTCCAGCATGACGTCGAAGCCGAACCCCTCTTCGAAGGCAGCGGCAACGTTCATCGTATCGAGATGGGGAATGTTCGGCGCGAGCAGGATGCGGCCGGTCTTGTCATCGGGCGCGCCGGGCGCGCCGATGACGGCCAGCCGGATGCGTTCGCGGGCAATGCCCTGTGCATCGGCAGCGCGAAAACACATGTCGACGATCTGGTCAACGACCGCCTGGCCGCCGCGAGGGTCGGTCGGCGCCACATCCTCGGCGAAGACCTGACAGGTGAGGTCGGCGATGGCGACGCGCACCTTGGTGCCGCCGAGATCGACCGCGGCGATATAGGCGGCATCCGGCACCAGCTCGTAGGTCACGGCGGTGCGGCCGACATGGCCGCTGGTGCGCCCGGTCTCGCGCACCCAGCCCTCGATTTCGAGCTGGCGCACGATTTCCGAGATCGTCTGCTTGGAAAGGCCCGTCAGCTTGGAGATCGAGGCCCGCGAGATGGGGCCGCCCTGCACGATCGTTTCCATGACCGCCCGCTGGGAGAATTTCCGGGATATCCGAAGGGTCTCGCTCACATCCGCCTCATTTAATTCGTTCAGTCACCGAACTAAATAATGGTTTTGAATGTCCGTCAAGGGTGGCGGGGAAAAAATCGTGACGGGCGGCGGTGGTTCGGCGCTGCCCAAACCGGAGCCGGCGTGTGTTTTCGCCACCATCCCTTCGTGGTCGCGACCGAGGACATGGCCTCCCAAAATCGGTAGCCAGCACGCCTTCAAGATTTTTTTCGGTCCCCGATTGACGGACCGGAAAAAATCAGCGCACGATTAAATCAAATTGATTGACTCTTAAAAATGAGAGCGAAAAGGGGAATGAAATGCCAATCAATACAAAGGATTATCTTTTCATGACGCGCCGGGGGCTGCTTCTGTCGGCGGCGGCGATGAGCGCCTCGCTGATGGTGGGCGGTGCCTTCGCGACATCGGCGAAGGCCGAGGCCGTGCTCACCATGCACATCGAGGAACAGACGAGCTGGGTGCAGAATTTCAACCCGTTCGACCTCGGCGGACGCCGCCAGAGCACGATGGATTTCATTTACGAGCCGCTGGTCATCTTCAACCCCGATGACGGCGGCAAGCCGGTCTTCCGCCTCGCCACGGATTTCAAGTTCTCCGACGACATGACGTCGATCACCTACACGATGCGGCCCGACGTCAAATGGTCCGACGGCCAGCCGCTGACTTCGGCTGATGTCAAATACACGCTCGATCTGATGCTGAAGAACCCGGCCCTCGACACCGCCGGCGTCGGCGAAACCGTCGCCTCCGTCGAGGCGCCCTCGCCGACCGAGGTGGTCATCAATCTCAAGGGCGTCAACAGCCAGTTCCCGGAATCGCTCTCCGACCTGGCCGTCGTGCCGGAGCATATCTGGAAGGATGTCAGCGATCCCGTCGCCTTCAAGAACGAAAAGCCCGTGGGCTCCGGCCCGATGACCGAAATCCGCCGCTTCACGCCGCAGGTCTATGAGCAGTGCCGCAACCCGAACTACTGGGACGCCGCCTCGCTGCATGTCGATTGCCTGAAGCTGCCGCAGATCGCCGGCAACGACCAGATGCTGGCGCTATTGCCGGAAGGCAATCTCGACTGGATCGGCTCCTTCCTGCCGCAGATCGACAAGACCTTCGTGGCGCTCGACCCCGAGCATAACGGCTACTGGCAGCCGCCGGCCGAAACCGTCGCCTTCCAGATGAACCTGAAGAGCAGCGACGCGGCGAAGAACGAAGCCTTCAACGACCTGAATTTCCGCCGCGCCTTCAGCCTTGCCATGGATCGCACCGCCATGGTCGATATCGCCAGCTTCGGCTATCCCAAGGTCAACCTGCATGCAAGCGGCCTGCCGCCGCGCTTCGAGGCCTGGCGCAACCCTGAAGCGGAGGGCGCCAAGGATGAATGGATGACCTTCGACGTCGAAAAGGCCAGCAAGCTGCTCGACGATGCCGGCTACGCCAAGGGCGACGACGGCATGCGCAAGACGAAGAGCGGCAAGCCGCTTGCCTTCACCATCATCATCCCGAACGGCTGGACCGATTGGATCGATACCGCGCAGATCGCCGCCGAAGGCCTGCGCGCCGCCGGCCTCAACGCCACGGTCGCGACGCCGGAATACGAGCAGTGGCAGAAGCAGCTGCTCGAAGGCAGCTTCGACGTGGCGTTCCAGTCGCGCGCCGACGGCTCGACGCCGTTCCGCGGCTATTACCAGTCGATGTCCACGGCCTTTGCCGGCCGCATCACCACCGCGCCGTCGCGTTACTCCAATCCGAAGCTCGACGCCCTATTCGATGCCTATCGCAAGGTGACGACGGACGAGGAGCACAAGAAGATCTTCAACGACATCCAGGTGATCGTCGCCGACGACCTGCCGATGGTTCCGATCTTCAACGGCCCGACCTGGTTCCAGTATTCCACCAAGCGCTTCACCGGCTGGGTGACGGACAAGGAACCCGTCATGAACCCGGAGAACCATGACAACAACCGCATGCGCCTCGTGCACCTGCTCCGCTTGAAGCCGGTGGAATAAGGCAGGATTAAGGGATGTACATCTCCTCCCGGCGCCTCGGCGTCTATGCGGTGGCGCTCGGCTTTGCGATCGTCATGAACTTCACGGTCCCCCGGCTCATGCCGGGGTCCCCCGTCGATGCGATGGTCGCCCAGCTCGGGCCGCGCGCGACACCCGCCGCCATCGAGGCGATCAAGGCCAGGTTCGGCGCCGTCGAGGCGCCGATCACCGCCCAGTTCCTCGATTATATCAAGGGGCTGGCGACGCTCGATCTCGGCGTCTCCGTCAAATATTACCCGCAGACCGTGACCGAGGTGCTCGCCCGCTCAACGCTCTGGACGCTGTTCCTCGTCGTGACGGCGATCACCTTCTCACTCGTCGTCGGCACCCTGCTCGGCGCCATCGCCGCCTGGCGGCGCGGCGGACGGTTCGACACGGTCGTCTCGCCGTTTTCGGTGGTCATGATCGCCGTGCCGCCCGTCATCATCGCGCTTTCCGCGCTCTTCGTCTTCGGCGTGTCGCTGCGCTGGTTCCCGGTCGGTTATGCCTATGATCCAAACCTCGATCCCGGCATCAACTTCACCTTCGCCGGCAGCGTCTTCTACCACGCCATCCTGCCCGTGCTGACGCTCTCGCCCTATCTCATCGGCGAGTTCCAGACGACCATGCGCTCCTCGATGATCTCCGTGCTCGGCGAGGACTATGTCACGATGGGCCGCGCCAAAGGGCTGACGGCGGCGACCGTCATGCTCGGCTACGGCGCACGCAACGCCATGCTGCCGGTGCTGACCAATCTCGCCTTGATGCTCGGCGCCGTCTTCGGCGGCTCCATCGTTACCGAGATCGTCTTCAACTATCCGGGCCTCGGCCTCACGCTTTTCACCGCCAGCGTGGCGCGCGACTATCCCGTCATCCAGGGCCAGCTGCTCTTGATGACACTCGCCACGCTCGGCGCCAATCTTCTCGTCGATATCATCTACGGCGTCATCGACCCGAGACTGAAGGACGGTTCCGCATGATATCCGGCCTGAAAATCCTCATGCAGCAGAAAAAGGCCGTCGCCGGCCTGATCATCATCGTGGCGCTGTGCCTGATGGCGCTTTTCGCACCCGTCATCGCGCCCGGCGCGCCGAGCGCCCGCGTCGGCCGTTCGCACCAGCCGCCGACCGTCGAGCATGTTTTCGGCACGACGAAAATGGGCCGCGACGTCTATACCCAGTTCGTCTGGGGCTCGCGCACCTCGCTCGCCGTCGGCTTCGCGACGGGCATCGCCATCACCATCGTCGGCACCGCCATCGGCCTGATCGCCGGCTATGCCGGCGGGCGCACCGATGCAGCCCTCGACCTTGCGACCAATGCGGTGCTCGTCATCCCGAACATCCCGCTTCTGATCCTGCTCGCCTCCTTTGCCGGCACCGTCGGGCCGCTCGCCATCATGGCGATCATCGCGCTGACTTCCTGGCCCTGGGGGGCGCGCATGACGCGCTCGCAAACCATGGCGCTGCGCAACCGCGATTTCATCACCGCCGCACGCATGATCGGCGAGCCCGCCTGGCGCGTGCTCTTCGTCGAGCTCCTGCCCAATCTCCTGCCGCTAATCGGCATCAATCTCGTCGGCAGCATCATCTATGCCGTCGTCGCCCAGACGACGCTCGAATATCTCGGTTTCGGCGATCCCTTGCAGGTCACCTGGGGCACGATGCTCTACAATGCGCAGAATTCTTCCGCGATCATCCTCGGCGCCTGGTGGGATATCGGCGCGCCCGCCGCCGGCATCGCGCTGATCGGGCTCGGCCTGGCCCTCGTCAATTTCACCTTCGACGAGATCGCCAATCCACAGCTGCGCTCCGGCCCGGCGCTGACGCGGTGGCTGCGCCTCAACCGCCTGCGCAACCGAAGCCTTGGAGGCGCACGATGAGCGACACGCTGCTGCAAATTCGCAATCTCGAGGTCGATTATCTCCTCGACAAGGGCGCCTTCCGCGCCGTGAAGAACGTTTCTTTCGATATCGGCCGCGGCGAGATCTTCGGGCTTGCCGGGGAATCGGGCTGCGGCAAGAGCACCATTGCCTTTGCCATCACCCGCCTTGCCAAGTCGCCGGCCTGGGTGACCGGCGGCGAGATCCTGCTCGATGGGCGCGATCTGCTGAAACTGCCGGAAGGCGAGATGCAGAAGGTGCGCTGGCGGCGGGTCGGCATGGTGTTCCAGAGCGCCATGAACTCGCTGAACCCGCTGATGCGCGTCGAGGCGCAGTTCCACGACGTGCTGCACCGGCATACCGGCGCGACGCGGGCGCAATCGCGCGAACGGGCGGAAGCTATGTTCAAGCTGGTCGGCATATCGACAAGCCGGCTTAAGGATTATCCGCATCAGTTCTCCGGCGGCATGCGCCAGCGCATCGTCATCGCCATCTGCCTCGCCTTGCAGCCGGAACTGATCATCATGGACGAACCGACGACGGCGCTCGACGTGGTCGTGCAACGCGAAATCCTCGAACAGGTCATCGACCTCCAGCGCAGCCACGGCTTCTCCGTGCTCTTCATCACCCACGACCTGCACCTGATGGCGCAGCTCTGCCATCGTATCGGCGTCATGCTGAAGGGGGAATTGGTGGAGGTCGGGGATGTCCAGCAGGTGAGCAGTGCTCCCGCGCACGACTATACCCGCAAGCTCTGGAACGCCATTCCGCAGCTGCCCGGCCGCCGGGAACTGGCAGGAGGCGTAGCATGAACCTCGCCCCCAGCCTTTCCCTTCCGACCGCGGAGCCGATCATCCGTCTCGACGCTATCGAGCGCAGCTTCGGCGCCGTGCAGGCGCTGCGCGGCATTTCGCTGTCGCTGACGCCGGGCCGCGCCTTGGCGCTGGTCGGCGAATCCGGTTGCGGCAAGACGACCTGCGCCCGCATCATCGCCCGCATGGACCAGCCGACATCGGGCCGCCTCTCCTTCCGTGGCCGCGACGTCACCGTAACGGGCACGCGCGCCGAGGAAAAAGCCTATCGCCGCGAGGTGCAGATGGTCTTCCAGGACCCGTTCTCCTCGCTCAATCCGGTCTTTTCCATTGACCACCACCTCTCCCGTCCCGTGCTTCTGCACCGCCATGCCCAGGGCAAGGCTGATGTCGCGGATGCGGTTTCCACCCTGCTGGCCGATGTCGGGCTCGATCCCGCGGTGACACGGCGGAAATATCCGCACGAGCTTTCGGGCGGCCAGCGCCAGCGCGTCAACATTGCGCGTGCGCTCGCCGTGCAGCCGGGCGTGCTCGTGGCCGACGAACCGACCTCGATGCTCGACGTTTCGATCCGCCTCGGCATCCTGGAACTGCTCGCCCGCATAAAGCATGAGCGCAGCCTGGCGCTGCTCTACATCACCCACGACATCGCGACCGCCGCCCATGTGGCGGAAGAGATTGTGGTGATGTTCGCCGGCCAGATGGTCGAGTGGGGCGAGACGGAGGCCGTCATCGCCGATGCACGCCATCCCTATACGCAGCTCTTGCTTTCGGCCGTGCCTGACGGCGCCAGACCCTTTATCATCGGCGAGAGCGCGCGGTTTCTCGAACGGGCGGAAAAGGTCCGTGCGCTCTCGCGCCCGACCTCGACCGTGGTCGAGCAGGTCGGGAAGAACCATTTCGTGCGAGCGCTTGCGCCGCAAAGCTAGAGGATTTCAGCTTGGACTATCTCGTCAATCTCTCGCTCCTCACCCCGAAGCCGGACCTCGACGCCAGAATGGCGGAGGCCGGCGTCACCATCCGCCGGCCGCTGGCGCCGGAAGCGCGGCTGGTGACCGAATGGGTCGAGGAAAAATTCGGCAAGGGCTGGGCGAGCGAGACGGCCGTTTCGCTGTCGCGTCAGCCGCCGACCTGCTTCATCGCGACACGCGCGCAAAAACTCGTCGGCTTCGCCTGTCATGAATCGATTGCCCGCGGCTTCTTCGGCCCGACCGGCGTCGACGAAGCGGTGCGCGGGCTCGGCATCGGCCATGCGCTGCTGCTCGCCTCCCTCTTCGACCTGAAAAACATGGGCTACGGCTATGCCATCATCGGCGATGTCGGCCCCTCGGCCTTCTACGAAAAGACGGTCGGCGCCATGCCGATCCCCAATTCCGCCCCCGGCGTCTATGCCGGATTGCTCGACGTTACCTGATCCTCCTGGAGCATCTCCGGTCCGCCGGAAATGCTCCAGGGGTTCCGTTTTAACCGCATTGTCCCGCGCCGAAGCGATCCCGCTGCGGCCGGACATGCTCCAGACCTCAGAGACTGCCATGCCGACATCCGGCCGCTCCACCTTTGCCCTTGAAACCTCCTGGGCGCCCGCCACCGACGACCAGCCACTCGCCTATATTCTCAAGCTGACCAACCATTCGAAATCGTCGCTTGCCGGCTTCCGCCTCTGCGTCAGCGGGCCGGGCCGGGTCGATCCGGCCGCAAGCATCGATGGCGGCTCGCTCGGCACGCGGCTTTCCAACTTCACCGAACTCCTGCCGCCGGAGGGTTTCGTGCTGGAGCCCGAGTCCACCTGGACCGTCGCCGTGTACGGCCTCAGCTGGGCCTTCAAGCACTGGACGGACGGCGCGCGCGGCGCCTATCTCGTGCTGGCCGACGGGAGTACGCTTTCCGTCGGCACCGGGCCGACGCTCAAGGTCGGCGGCAACGCACCGCCGAAGCGCGGCGTCGCCGCCTTCCCTGTTCCCATGAGCCCGCCGGTCCCCGTTTCGGTAATCCCCTGGCCGAAAGAGGTCGCCGTTTCCGGCCGACGCGCTACACCCGCCGGCTTCACGCTGATCGCCGACGTCACTGAGGCGACGGCCGCCGCGGAAGCGTTCACAAGGCTCACGGAAGACCTGTTTGCCGTGGAAGGCATCGTCCGCTCCGCGTCGGAAGGCGGGCTGCCAGTCCAGCTGCACCTGAAGGACGGACTTGCAGCGGAGGCATATGAGGTCACCTTCGCCGCCGGCTCGGTTTCGATTGCCGCCTCCGGGCGCACCGGCCTGCTCTATGGCCTGATCACGCTCGGCCAGATCTGGCGCGGCGCGCGGCATTTCCCTGATGCCTACAGCTTCCCCGCTGCGGGCACGATCACCGACGCCCCCTCCATGGACTGGCGCGGCCTGCATCTCGATGTCGCGCGCCAGTTCTACGGCGAGGCCGAGATCCGCAAGCTTCTTGCCATCCTCGCCTGGAGCAAGCTCAACCGCTTCCACTGGCACCTCTCCGACGACGAATCCTGGCGCGTCGAAATCGACGCCTATCCGGCGCTGACCGAGATCGGCGCCTGGCGCGGCCATGGTCTCCCCGTCCCGCCGCTGCTCGGCACCGGCCCGGAAAGGACCGGCGGCTTCTATACGAAAGCCACGATCTGCAGCATCGTCGCCTATGCCCGGACGATCGGCATCGAGATCGTGCCTGAAATCGACGTGCCCGGCCATTGCTTCGCCATGCAGATGGCGATTCCGGAGCTGCGCGACCCGCAGGAACAGGGCAGCTACTATTCAGTCCAGGGTTTCCCGGACAATTGCCTCAACCCGGCGCGCGAAAAGACCTATGACGTGCTGGAGACGATCTTCAAGGAACTGATCGAGCTCTTCCCCTTCAAGACGATCCATGTCGGCGCCGACGAGGTGCCGATCGGCGCCTGGTCGGGCTCGCCGGAGGCGCTGGCGAAACTGTGCGACATCAGCGGCGCGGCCATGGCCGAGGCCCATGCGCGCCGGCTGAACGTCATCACCAACACGCATGGCGCAGACGCCATCGACGGTTCGGGTGCGGCGGTGCTGCAGGCAATCTTCCTCAAGCGGATCCAGACCTTCCTCGCTTCGCAGGGCTGCGTTACCGGTGGGTGGGAAGAAGCGGCGCATGGCAATGTCATCGACAAGGCCGCGACCTATCTCTGCGGCTGGCGGGACATGGACGTCTCGGCAGCACTTGCCGGCGAGGGCTATTCCATGGTCGTCTGCCCCGGCCAGGCCTATTATCTCGACATGGCCAACAGCCCCGACTGGGACGAGCCGGGCGCCAGCTGGGCGGGCTGGTCTGCCCCGGAAATGACCTACCAGTTCGATCCCGTCGCCGGCTGGAACGCGGCGCAGAAAGCGAACCTTCGGGGCGTGCAGGCCTGCATCTGGTCGGAGCCGATGAAGGATCGTGCCGTCTTCGACCGTCTTGTCTTCCCGCGCCTTTCGGCCATCGCCGAAACCGGCTGGACGGTGCCGGAGCGCAAATCCTGGGAGCGCTTCAAGGCCGCCGCCGGCCTGATGCCGGTGCTCTACGGCTTCCCGCTCGCGTAAGCAAAAGCTTACGCGACGGGCTTCTGCAACACCGCAAATTGCGGGTTCGTCTCGGAAAAGACCGGCAAAGCGGCAGCGCCCAGAATAGACGTGTCCTTGCCGGTCGCCGCGATCATGATGCGGGGTATGCGCCGCTCTTCCGTCGGATCGACGGGCGGATAGAGTGGTTCCATGCGCGCGGCGAGCCGCGCCAGCAGCCCCGCAGGCATCGGCCCGCCCAGCACGATGGTCTGGGGATCAAAAGCCAGTTCCAGGAAATCGATGGTCCGGCGCATCGGCTCGGCCGCCGCGTCGAGCCATCCGTCGAGAGCGGACCCGGCTCCCTCCACCATCCCATCCAGTTCATCGACTGTGTAGGCGCCGGGATCTGATATCTTCAGGTGCTCGTAAGCCGCCCCGAGCGAAACGTAACGGTCGAGGCATCCGCGCTTGCCGCAGATGCAGGGCAGGCCATCGGGCTCGACGACGATATGGCCGATCTCGCCGGCATTGGCCCGGCTGCCGCGATAAAGATGCCCGTCGAGGAACATGCCCGCCCCGATGCCGCCACCGAGGAAGAGATAGACGAAGCTGCTGAGGCCACGGGCGACGCCATAGAGCCGTTCGCCGATCGCCGCCGCCGTCGCATCGTTCTCAACCAGAACAGGCACGCCGACGAGCCGCTCCAGCGCCGGCCCCACCTCGAAATGCTGCCAGCCCGGCAGGGCTATGGGGGTCAGCGAGGTCACGCCCTCAGCCGCATAGCGCCCGGGCATGGCGATGCCGACACCGAGCAGGCGGTTGCGGTCGAAGGCGAAGGCCTCCTGCAATTCCCTGCTGATCGCGGCGAGGATCGGGATCGCCTGCTCCGGCGTCGGCGGGTCGATGGGCCTGACGATACGGGCGCGGATCGTGCCCGAGAGGTCGGTCAGCACGCCGGCCGCATGATCGCGCTCCAGCTCCAGGCCGATCGAATAGGCACCGTCGGGATTGATCGAATAGGGCGTGAAGGGCTGGCCGCGCGCCAGCTTCTGCGGGCTGTCGGCCTTCAGGAGTTGCGAGCCTTCCAGCTCCTCGACGATGTTCGACACGGTCTGTGCCGTCAGCGCCGTCAGGCGGGCGATCGCGGCGCGCGACAATGGACCGTTGGTGCGGATCGCCTCGATCACGACCCGCCGGTTGTGCGCTTTCGCCTGTTCGAGATTGGTGCCGGAAATGGCTTTCATGATGGGGATAGTTTCACCGGATGCACCCGCGCCCGCAAGCGCTTTCAATCCATTCGGCATAAGCGGGAATCGGCCGCGTGGCCAGCGAATTGGCTGGTTATCCCGCAAAAGCGGCAGGGCACCCGTTCGGGGTGCCCTGCCTTGGAATTTTGAAGGCTCTGCCGTTACTTCGCCGCCGGTTCGAGAGTGCCGGTCGCAGGCGCGCTCTTCCCGGCGCTCATCTTCTTATAGAGGAAAAAATAGAGCCTGATGTACTGGCCGATGAGGATGGCATTGATAATCGTGCCCTCACGGATGAACTGGATTTCGCCGAGGAAGCCGAGGCCGATCAGCGCCGACGTCACGAGCAGCGTGCAGTCGAAGCCCGTCTTGATGTTGCCCCACTTCCAGCCGGTGCGCTTGAAGATCGTGTTGACGAACATGTCGATCGGCATCAGCACGAGATTGGCGCGGATCATCAGGAAGAGGCCGAAGGCAAGCGCCGCATCAGCAAAGACCAGCAGCGCGACCCGGTAATAGTAATCCTCCAGCACGATGAATTCGGTGAGCTTTAGGTTGAGATCGAGGAACACCGCCAGCACGAAGGCTGGGATGAGCGAGGCGAAATTCTTGAGCTTGAAGTCCTTCGGCAGCACGAAATAGGTCAGCGCGAGCATGATCAGCTCGAGCATGAAATTGTAGGTGCCCTGGCTCAGCGGCGGATAGACCAGCGTCATGGTGCGCGTCAGGCTGCTCTGCGGCGAGATGCCGACACCGGCGCGGATCGCCAGACTGACGCCGAAGGTCAGGATGTAGATGCCGAGGACATACATGATCCAGCGGCGGGTGAGGCTGCCGGTATCGACGATTTCGGCTTCCGCCGCATTGTGTGCCATGGTTTCCTCCCAAAGGCGTTGCGCGGAGCCTCCCGTCACTCCCGGCCTGCCGCGCTCAAAAACGTTTTCGCGGATGTCCCGGAACTCCTTCTCCCGGTCAATCCGTAACTTTTAGGCACCGGCAGGCGCACGAGGTGCCCGCCGGTACGGTTCTTCCCGTCAGTGCATCAGCCGGAAGCGGTGCAGCGAGATGAACAGGCTGAGCAGCTTGTTGACCACGGGCTCGCCCTCGTTGCGGTTGCCCATCGCCGCGAGCGCCGCATCGATGGAACCGGCCGCCGCCGTCAGCTCGGACACGGTCATGTTCGCCATGACGCCGTAGATTTCGAGCGGCATCACTGCCTTCTCCACCTTGTTCTCCGTCACGATGCAGGCACCGGCATAGGTGTCGACCTGCTTGACGCAGTGGCACATTTCCGCACTCTCCTCGCCCACCACGACGAAGTAGGGTTTCGGCGCCGGCCAGAAGGTCGCGACCGCGCCGCGATCGATCGACACGCCCTTGAACAGGCCGTTGACGATGTGGCGTTTACCATCGGCATAACGTTGGATGACCGAGAGGCGCGAATATTTGACGCCATCGACCTCCGGCACCACTTTGCCGTCGCGCAGCGGCACCCAGACCTCCTGGTAGAATTTCGCATGGCCGCGGCCATAGACGTCGAACAGATAGACCTTCGCCTTGCTGCCGTCCTCGGAGATTTCGAGCGGCACGATATCGAGTTGGTCGGCCGCGAGGTCGGCGAGACCCGGAACACCCTTCTTGCACATGCCGGAATAGTCGATCTCGGCATTCGTCAGCAGCTTGCGGTCCTTGGCGACCAGTTCGCCGTCCTTGAAGACATAGCGCGGATTGATCTTCGACAGGCTGTCGGTCAGCACGATGTCAGCAAAGCGGCCTGGCGTCAGCGAGCCGAGCTTGTCTTCCATGTGGAAGGAGCGCGCCGTGTTGAGCGTCGCCATCTTGATCGCATGGATCGGGTTGATGCCCATCTCCGCGCAGAGTGAGATGATCCAGTCCATGTGGCCCATGGTCAGCAGGCGCTCGATGGAGATGTTGTCCGTGCAGAGCATGAAATTGTCGGTCGGCCATTTGCGGTCGACGATGGCGCGCAGCAGCACCTTGATGACCTCCGCGCTGCCGACGCCGAACTTGATATGGGTCGGGAAACCGTAGCGGACGCTCTTTTCGAGGTCCTTCTCGTTCCAGACATCGTGGTTGTTCGAGCAGCCGATGGCCGGCAGGTAGTTGAGGATCATGTCGGAGAGCGCGGTGACGCCCCAGTGGCCGTTCATGAAGCCGCCCTGTGCGCGAACCCACGCCGCCTTGCGGAAGTCGTCGTCATTGCCGGAGGAATAGGTGAAATGCTCGAACTCGCCGAGACCGATCACCGGCTCCATCTTCAGCACTGCCTCGGTGACATTGGCCGCCGTCTTCTTGCCCGGCGCGAAGGCATAGAGGCGATAGGGCAGCTTGTCATAGTCCTTGAACAGTTTCTGCGCCGCCTCGACGCCCTCTTCGCCGGCCGCACTGAGGAGATCGAGGCATTCGGAATAGATCGTCGTCGTCCCGCAAGGCACCATCGCTTCGGCAAGCGCGGTCGGATGGGCGAGCTGGGATTCGAAATGGATATGGGCGTCGATGAGGCCTGGAATGGCATAGAGCCCCTTGCCGTCGAAGACCTCCTTCACCTTCAGGATGCTCTCGTCCGGATTGAGCGCGATGATGCGCTTGTCATAGACGAGGATCGAGCCGTGATAGACGGTCTCGCCGTGAACATCGAGGATGTTCAGGTTCTTCAGGAGCAGGTCTGCCTCCCGCTCGCCGTTCAGGATGGCGAAGATCGCCCGCACCGTGTCGTAGTGGGCGGCCTCCGCGATGGTCACATGCTGGTTCATGATGGTCCTCCGGTCTCTTCGGCCCGTCGCCGGGCCGGCATTCGTTCGGGGTTTCCCCCGCCAGCGCGGCTCCTGCCTCCGCGCCTCTCGAAAATCATAAGACGCCATTGAACCGTTCCCGAAAAGCAGTATTTTACGCGCAAAGCGTACGCTTTTCGAGAACAGTTGAAGGAGGCGACGATGCTGCACTCCCGCGTGCTGCGCTATATCGACGAGGTGGCGCGGCTGGGCTCGATCCGCGCGGCCGGCGAACGGCTGAACGTCGCGCCGTCGGCCATCAACAAGCACGTGCTGCAATTGGAGGAGGCGATCGGCGAGCCGCTGTTCGAGCGCCTGCCGCGCGGCCTGCGGCTGACGCCGGCGGGCGAAATCCTGCTTGCCCATGTTCGCCGTACGATCAAGGAATACAGCCAGGTCGAGGCGGAGATCCGCGATATCAAGACCTTGCAGAGCGGCGAGGTGATCATCGCCACCATGAACGGCCTTGCCGGCGGCATCGTGCCGAAGGCGGCCGCCAGCTTCTGCGCCCGCCATCCGCGGCTGAAAATCTCGATCCGCGTGATGTTCGTGCGCGATATTGTGCAGGCGGTCATCGACGGCGAGGCGGATCTCGGCCTCGCCTTCAACCTTCCGGCCATGCCGCAACTCGAAACGCTCTGGAAGATGGACACGCGGCTTGGCGCCGTCGTCTCGCCGGAACATCCGCTCGCTGGCATGGAGACCCTGCCGCTGTCTTTCTGCGAACCCTATCCGCTGATCTTCGCCGACAAGTCGATGCTGATCCACGGCATCGTCGCCGATGCCTTTTTGGAGGCGGGACTTGCCGTGGAACCGGCCTTCCTGACCAATTCCATCGAGGCGATGAAGTGCCTCGCCGCCAGCGGCGACGGCATCGCCTTCCTCAGCAAGTTCGACATCGCCGAGGAGCAGCGCAACGGCCTGCTCACCTATGTGCAGATCCGCGACCGCACCTTCGGCAAGAACGTGCTCTCCCTCGTCCAGCGTGAAAAACGCGGCCGGGCGCTCGCCGCCTCCATGTTCGCCGACGAGATCACGCGGGCCTTGCGCGCGGCGGTGGAGTGATCCGGCGCGAGAGAATCGTCTATAAAACAGGACCTTCAGAAAACCGAACCCGATGCCAGCCTCCACCCCGCCCAAATCCGTCCTGATCACCGGCGCACGCGCACCCGTGGCGCTGCATCTGGCGCGGCTGTTTCATGGCTCGGGGTGGCGCGTGGTGCTGGCCGATACGCCGGCCTCCCCCCTCTCCGCTGCCAGCAGCGCCTGCGCCCGCTATATCCGCCTACCGCCGCCGCGCTTCAAGCCGCAAGGCTACGGCGACGCCGTCGAGGATTTGGTCAAACGGGAAGGCATCTCGCTGGTCCTGCCGACCTGCGAGGAGGTGTTCTACCTCGCCGCCGTCTGGCGCGAGCGACGCCTGACGGCAAGACTCTTCGCCCCGGACAGCGATCTCCTTGCCCGCGCGCACAACAAGTTCGATTTCATCGAACTCTGCAAAGACCTCGGCCTTGCCGCGCCGCAAACGACCCTCATCAGGGATAGGACCGGCCTCGCCGCCATCAGCAGGTCAACGTCAAGGCTGGTCTTCAAGCCGGCCTGGTCGCGTTTCGCAAGCCGCGTCCTCCTTCGCCCGAGGCCGGAAGAACTCGACGCGCTTGCCCCGACGCCGCAGGCGCCATGGGTCGCCCAGGAGTTCCTCGAAGGCGAGGAACTCAGCGCCTACGCCATTGCGAATGAAGGCCGCCTGCAAGCTTTTTCGCTCTATCGTTCGGTCTATCGGGCCGGCAAGGGGGCCGGCATCTATTTCGTGCCGGTCGAGAATGGAGCCGCCAAGGCTTTCGTCAGCCGCTTCGCCGCCGGCACCGGCTGGACGGGCCAGCTCTCCTTCGACCTGATCCGACGGCCCGACAGCAGCGTGCTGCCGCTGGAGTGCAATCCGCGTGCAACGAGCGGCCTGCATTTCTTCAGAGATCCGCAGGCTTTCGCAGCGGTCATTGCCGCTGGCGAAGGAACCGTCGAACCGGATGTCGTACGCCCGCAAACGGTCCGCCTCGCGCTCTGGCTCTACGGCCTGCCGGCCGCGTTGCGCTCGGGTGCGATCGGCGGCTTCCTGCGCAACCTCAAGGGCGCCGACGAGCTTCTCGACTGGCCGGACGACCCGGCCCCGAAACGGGCGCAGTGGCGGGCGCTCGGCGAGATCGCGGCGCTGGCGCTGCGCCACCGGATTTCCCTGCAGCGCGCCTCCACCCGCGACATCGAATGGGATGGGCCGGATCAAAGCTCGATGTAAAACGTCTCCGGCCTTTCCGCGGCGGGCGGCAAGGCACCGGCCATAATCGCCTCGATGCTGGGGCGCAGGAAATCCAGCGGACCGACGACAGGTGAGGCCTCCGGCCAGTGGGCTGCGTTGAGGCTCGCCGATGTCAGCACCCGGCGATCCTGTTCCAGCGCGATGCGGAACATCGGCCGGAAGGCAAGGGATTTGAGGTGATCGAGCAGCCCGCCGCGCGGGCCGATCAGGCAGCCGATGCCGTCCACCTGGTTTTCCGCCGCCTGCCGCAGGTGGAAGGTCGTGGCGAGCACGAGGCCTTTCGCCCCCCAGTATTCCAATTCCGCGATGCCGGGCGCGCGGAAGCGCCCGATCGTCTTGACCCGATCGCCCTCCAGAAGCCGGCTGATCAGGCCATGCTGGCGCTCCTCGCCGGTGTAACACGCTTCGACCCAGCCCGGACCGCCCGATACATCGACGCGAACGCGCTGGCGCTCGCTGCTCAGGCCGCGCAGAAGCCCCTTATGGGTGAAATGCGTGTGCGTGGCGTCGAGGATGTTTTCGGCGGTATCGACCAGCGTCGAGCGCGTGCTGCTCTCCACGAGCTTCAGGATGATCCTCTGCCCCTCCGCGCAGTGCAGGTAGGGCTCCCCTTCCGGCTCGCCGCGTGCGACGAAGACGACGCCCTCCTTCACGACGGTCTTCAGCCTTGGCACCCGATAGCCCGGCACCGCGCCCGTCAGCCCCGGAATGGCCGTGCAGGCGCCGGCCGCGTTGAAGCGCCAGCCGTGATAGGGACATTCGATCTCGCCATTTTCGACCTTGCCCTTCGACAATTCCACATGCCGATGCGGGCAGCGATCGTGCAGGGCGGCGATCTCCGCTCCGCTGCGAAACAGCACGACCGGCAGACCGGACAGCAGGATGCGCCTCGGCGTCTTGCCGATCCCGGACGCGATGGCGACCGCCTGCCATTCATCGGGGAAAAAGCTCATAGATCGAATGCCTCCAGAAGCGGAATGCCGATACGCCGCAACAGCCCCTCCATGAACCGCACCGCGAGGCGCTGTTTCAGCGGAAGATGGGCGACATAGACGGCGTTGTACTCGATAACGGGTTCGGCGCCGCGCAGGCTTTTAAATCGGCCGGCACCGGCACTCATGTTGAAGAATAGGCCACGTTCGGCCGCAATATCCTGCCCCGTCGCCATCACCAGCCGGTAGAGCCCATCCTTCAGCGGAAGGCGCGTGTCATATCCGACGATGGGCTGCGTCAGCGTACGGCCATTGGCGAAGAAACCCGACACCGCCACGAGCCGCCCGTCACCATCCCGGAAGCCGATGAGGTCGAACAGACCGTTCCGGTGCATCTCGCGGATATAGAGGGCGGTGTAGTGAGGGTTGAGCGGCGTGTATTTGTCGAGATAAAGCAGCTTGTAGAGTTCGGCGGCGCGCTCGTAATCCGCTTGCGTAAAGCTCTCGCCGGACGCGAAGCGATAGGGTGTGCGGGAGAGCAGCGCGCGGTCATATCCCTGGTTCTGCGTTTTGCGCGGCCCTTCACCGGAAAACAGATAGACGCGCCGCGCCGCGAGAAAGCGAAACCCTGCCGCCCTGAGACTGGCGATGGAGGGACCGTCCGCCGTCTCGTTGAGCGAGCGGATGACGATCGCCCTGTCGGGACATTTTTCGCGCAATTGCGCCACGAGCAGGGAGGCTGCCGAGGGAGAGATGGCCGGTACCGGGTTGGTGGACAGCAGCCAGTTGTTGACCTGCACCTGCTGGTCGAGCCCGCTTGCCGCCACCAGCGGACGGCAGGCGCGGATGAGGGCGCGCGCCGTGCCGCGCACTATGGGGGCAGCCGCAAAATTGCGTGTTTCGTCGATGGCATAGTCGACATAGGCGCTGCTCGGGCAGCAGATATAGCAGGTCGGCGCGTCCTGCTTGTCGTTGAGGGTGATCGGGAAATGCCGCCCTTCGACCGCGATGGAATCGACCGCCGTTACGAGGTTGCCGATAAGATTGGATACGGGATGAGCGTTGAAAAGCGCAACGAAGCGGCGAACCGCTTCCGGCGCATTGCGCACCCGCTCGTCCTCCCGCGGCAGCGCGATCATACCCCGCCCTCCGACCGGTAGCGGTTTTCCACACGCCGGAGCTTGCGATGCACCTCGAACGCCATCGCCTCGCGCCGCACGTCAATCTCCGGGCTGAGCCCGCGCTGCGAAAACACACGGCCAAGCGCGTCCCGCGCCGCCTTGGCGCTTTCGTCTGCGAGTCCCGGCTCCAGCACGAGGCTGATCCCGCCATGCGCCTCCCTGATGATGCGGAAATCGGCGATCGCGCGGGCAGCGTCGAGCACGGCGTTGCGCATCACGTCTGGCGTCAGCAGAAGCCGCGCGCCATCGCCGCGTGCGAAAACGAAGGTATCGTCCAGCCGGCCGACGATCTCGTCCACCACCCGCAGCGGGGAACCACAGGCGCACGAGTGACCCGACAGGCGCAGGAGATCGTTCATGCGGTAGCGCGCCATGATCTGGAAGCGGCGGCAGAAGCCCGTCACCACCGGCGCGACCAGCCCGTCCGCGACAGGCTCGAACTCGAAGACATTGGCGTCTTCCGCCAGATGCAGCCGGCCCTCGGCGCAGGAGACGGCGAAAAGCCCCTCCGTCGCCATATAGATCTGCCCAAGCTTTATGCCGAAACGCGCCTCAATGACGGTGCGATCCACCGGGTCCAAAGTTTCAGCGCCGGCGAAAAGCCGCCGCGGCTTCAGCTGTTCGGAATGTTCCGCAAGATGGCGCAGCACTAGGGGCGGCGCGACGATGGTGGTCGGCGCAAAGGTCTCCAGCACGGGCAGCCAGCTTTCGACACCCTGCCGCAGGTCGAAGAATTCCAGCCGCAGCAGGCGCGATTGGCGGGCGCCTTCGTAGAGTGCGGAATTCTGAGGCAGGATGACGGCGACGCGCTCGGGTTCGACCAGAAACCGTGGCACCGCCTTGGCGAGGATGGTGCCGAGCCAGCGGTCCTGTTCGGCTGATGTAATGGCGTAGAGCGCGCGGTTGCCGCTGGTGCCCGTGCTGGCGCCGATGCTGATATCACCACACCGGCCGGTCGTTTCAAACGCATGCCAGCCCGCTTCCGCCGTGATGCGCCCCCGGTTGAAAGCCGCGAAATCCGCCATGACGACGGCCTTGTCGATGATCGGCAGCGCCTCCAGCCGAGGCAACGCGCCGCGGTAGAAATCGACGCCGCGCAGGTCGCGCTCAAGCCAGCGGCGAAGGGCAGCGGCCTGTCCCCGCTCGAAAGCAGCGCGCGAACGGCCGGCGCGGCAAGCCCATAGCGTTTGCGCGAAGGCCGAGGCGATGCGGAGCCGGCCGGTCATGGCGCCTCCGCGGCAAGGTCGTAGCGGCTCTCGGCCGGGTCATGGCACAGCAAGACGCCACCACCCGCCTGGCGGAACGCCAGGACACGGCGGGTGCTTTCGGCAAGCGCATGGGGATCGTCGGCAATCAGGCTGGCCGGGAAACCGGGGCGGCGGTCCTCCTCCAACGCCTCAGTGCACCATTGGACGTCCACGGCATAGAGAAGCGGCACTGGCAGGCTAGTAAAACAGAGACCGAAATGGCCTTCGGCATGGCCGGGGAGATCGATGGCGAGCACGCTGCCGTCGCCGAAGAGATCGCGGCCCAATCCGAGCCCGAGCGGAGCCTCACGCACAGCAACGCCATCGACGTCATCCACCCGCGAAGCAAGATCGTTCGGTAGAAGGTCGCGGAAAATGCCGTGGCACAGGTTTTTGCGCGCAGGCTGTTTCAGGATTTTCCTAAGCAAGTCAGCCTTTGCGATGATCCGCGCCTTCGGGAAAAGATTAAGACTTGCGACGTGATCGGCGTGGAAATGCGTGACGATGATGGTGCCGACCTCATCAGACTTCAAGCCGAGCCGCCGCAGAACGGGTTCCGTTTGGCCCTCCGTTGCCAGATTGGGACCAAGAATCGCATTGTAGAGACGTAGCGCCAGACTGCGCGGCCCCTCTGTCACCCTTGGACCATACCCTGTGTCGATCATCACGGGGCCGGCTGTCGGGTGCCGAAAGAAGCCGTAGCGCACCTTCAACGGCACGCGCCGCCATGCGCCGCCGCGCAGGAACAAACGCTCCGGCGCCGTGACGAAAGCACTGTTGGCGAAGACCGGCTTCATGGCTTACGCCTTCCGTCCAGGGTCATGGCCAGACCTGCCTCGAGCGAAATCCGGGGTTGCCAGCCGAGCATGCAGCGCGCCTTGGAAATATCGAGACTTTGCCGAAAGGCGAAGAGGCCGAGCGTGTAGGGCGTGACCGCCGGTTCCTTCGGAACTGGGCGTGCAAGGCTCGCGATTTCCGAGAGACGCGCCAGCAGAAGCGCCGGATAGAACGGCACCGGCTTCCAGCGCAGCGGCACGGCAAGCGCCGAGCAGACGCGCTCAACGAGATCGCGTACGAGCACCATTTCGCCGCTCGAAATGTTGAAGGTCTTCCCTTCAACCGCAGGACCGGCGTTCAGCGCCGTCTCGATAGCGGCCACCACGTCATTCACATGGGTAAGGTCGATGGCCGCAGCGCCGGAACGCAGCAGCGGCAAAGGCCCGCGGCGGGCGGCGGCGATCAGGCGCGGCAGCAGCGTCTCCTCTCCCGCGCCATAAATTCCTCGGGGCCGCAGATTGACCGGGCCGAGTTTGGGGCGGGCGAGAACCAGTTGCTCGGCCTCCGCCTTGGTCCGGGCATAGGCATTGATCGGGCGCGGCAGGGATGCGGTCTCCGTGACGGCGACCTTGTCCTTCATCTCGAAATAGACCGTCGGCGAGGAGATGTTGACGAAGCGGCGTGCGCCGAGCGCTTCGGCCAGATCGAGCGCGTTTCGCGTGCCCTCCACATTGGCGGCGTGGAAGGCTGCAAGACGACCCCAGGGGGCGGAGAGCGCGGCGCAATGAACGACGGCATCCACCCGGCCGATGATACCCGCCAGATGCAGGACGGAATGGGAAAGGTCGGCGCAGACGATCCTAAAACCGGCGCCCTGAAGCGTGCGGCATCGGGCTTCATTTCGACCAAGGCTGACGGGATCGAGCCCGCAGGCGGCAAGATGCCGGACCAGCACGCCGCCCAGAAATCCCGTCGCTCCGGTGACCAGGACACGCATCCGGGTCAAACCTCGATGGCCATGCCACCGAAGGAAACGCCGGCCGAGGTGCCGAGCAGCAGAAGCCGTGTTCCCCTGCTGATCCGCCCCTCGGTCCAGGCGATGTCGAGCGCGGTCGGGATGGACGCGGCGATCTGGTTGCCGAACCGTGCCGCGATGTTGACCACGCGCGCGCCGGACATGCCCGTCTGCGCGATCATATGCTCCAGCGCCAGCGGACTTGCCTGATGCGGCACGACGAGGTCGACATCGGCGGGCGTCCATCCGGCGGCGGACAAGAGATCGTCGACAAAGCGGGGGAAATACCGGTGCGTGATGCGGAAAAGTTCCTTGCCGTCCATGCGGAAGACGGCGTGGGCGGTAAATGCCGTCGGCTCCAGCGCGAAATCGAAGCGCGTGCCGCCGGCACCGATCTCGCAGGCCTCATAAGCCGAGGGGTAGGTGCGCATGAGGCTTGCGCGGATTGCGCCCGCGCCTTCCGGCGCCGCCGTCAACACGACGGCGGCCGCGCCGTCGCCGAACAGCGCCGCGACATCCGGCTGCTCTTTCCACGGCAGCGCCCGCGAGGCGATTTCCGAGGAGAAGACGAGCGCCATGCGGGACTGCCCGGCCGCGATGCGGCCGGCGGCCAGGTCGAGAGCGGAGAGGAAGCTGAGACAGGTGGCATTGACGTCGAAAGCCGCAGCCGCACCGTCGGGAATCCCAAGACGGCGCATCACGAGCGGCGCGGTTGCCGGCAGGGTCTGATAGGGAATGCCGCAGGCGCCCAGCACGAGGTCGATATCCGCTGCAACAACCTCCGCCCTTTCCATGGCGAGGCGGGCGGCACCGACGGCAAGGTCGATCTGGTCTTCCGTCTCGCAGACATGCCGGCTGCGCACTCCCGAAAGCCTTTCCAGATGGCCGGCAGGAAATCCCAGCCATCGGTCGAGTTCCTCGGACAGAACCACCTTCGCCGGCACCACGTGCCCCGTTCCTGCTATGCGGATGGAAAAAATGGCGCGCATCTCCGGTCGCAACTCGATCGCGAGGCCCCGGCCCCACACACTCAGAACGTTTCAGATATCCTCGATGCAGGTCTGCGGCATCAAAAAAAATTCGGTGCGCCCGGATAAAGTTACCGCGGCACGAATTCCACCAGCAGCGATTTCAGCTCGATCTCGCGCACGCGCCGCGCCGCCTCGTCCGGGCTGACCCAGGCGAGGATGCGCTCGCCCTTCTCCTTGAACTTGCCTGCGGTCATCGTGACCTCGATCTGGAAGACATCGACGATGCAGGGCACGACGTCGCCATCGTCGAGCAGCTTCAGGTAGGTGTAGCTGCCGACGGGTTTCTTGCGGATTTTCCCGGAAACGCCGGACTCCTGGACGGCTTCGATCGCGGCGGCCTCGTAGGGTTTCCTGCCCTTCATCGGCCAACCCTTGGGAATGATCCAGCGCCCGCTGTCCCGCGAGGTCACCACGAGGATTTCGATGCCGGCGTCCTCAGGAAGGAAACGAAAGCACAGGGCGGCATATTGCTGGCGAAACGCCCCGGAAAACAGCTTCTCCGGCTTGGCGGCAAGCTGTTGCAGCAGGGTTTTCGGCTTGTTCGGCCGCAGCACCTTGTCTTTCTTCGTACTTTTCAACGGTCCCTGTCTCGCGGCATCGGCTCGCACACCCTGTCCGGCAATGTCGGCTGACATCAAGCAACGATGCCGCCATGTCAAAGGGAAATCTTGTAAAAAGGCATGTATGGCCGCACCCCGCCCTACCGGCACGACGAGCGGACCGCCGACCTCTGCGGCTCAATCCGCCCCGAGCGCCACCGCCGGCTGGAGATGCGAGGCGTTGCGGGCCGGCAGGTAGCCGAAGACGAGGCCGGTCAGGAACGAGCAGGCGAAGGCGAGCGCCACCGGGCCGAGGGTGAAGCTGACCGGCATGCCGAAGACCTTTGCGAGCGCACCGATGGAGAGGCCGAGCCCCACGCCAATGGCGCCGCCGATCGCCGAGACGACCAGCGCCTCGATAAGGAACTGCAAGAGGATATCGCGCCGCCTCGCCCCCGTCGCCATGCGCACGCCGATCTCGCGGGTGCGCTCACGCACGGAAACCAGCATGATGTTCATCACCCCGATGCCGCCGACGAGAAGCGAGATCGCGGCGACGGAGCCGAGGAAAAGCTTCATCGTGTTGGAGGTCTCGGTGAAGGCCTCGCGCACGGAGGACATGTTGGTGATCTGCGTGTCCTCGGCCTTGTGACGCGTATCGAGCAGGGTCTGGATGGCATCCTGCGTCAGGTCGATCGCCGCGGAATCCTCGACCTGCACGGTGATCGTGCGCACGTTGCGCTGGCCGAAGAGCCGCATGCTGCCGGTCGAGAGCGGCACGAGGATCGTGTCGTCCTGGTCGTTGCCGCCGGCGCTCGCACCCATCTCCGCCATCACGCCGATGACCTGGAAGGGGATCTTGTTGACCAGCACATATTGCCCGAGCGGACTGGCGCCATCGGGAAACAGGGTTTTCGCCACGGTCTGGCCAAGCACCGCGACGGGCGCATAGGTGTCCATGTCGTCGGCATTGAGGAATTCGCCCTCGGCGACCTTCCAGTTCTTCGCCTGCGTGAAGGCCGGCACCGTGCCGTTCGCCGTCGTCTGATAATCGATATTGCCGTAGCGCAGGGTCACGGAGCTGGTCATTTCCGGCACGGCGAAGGAGACGTTTGGCAATTCGAGGATCGCATCGGCATCGGACGGAATGAGCGTCACCGGAGCACTGCCGCCGCCACGGAAATTCGCCATGCTGGGGCGGACCAGGAGAACGTTCGAGCCCATCGCGGAAATGCGGTCCAGCACGGAATTCTGTGCGCCCGTGCCGATCGCCAGCATGGCCACGACGGAACCAACGCCGATGACGATGCCGAGCAGCGTCAGCACGGTACGGAACAGGTTGGCGTGCAGCGCGCGGATCGCCATCTTCACGGCCTCGGAAACATCGGCAATGGCCGCCGATCCCTCCTTCACCGCCTTCTGCAAGCCGGCAGCGGCTTCGGACGAGGGACGCGCCTTCTTGGCGCGATCGGAAATGATGCGGCCATCGCGGATCTCGATCAGCCGGTCGGCGGCCTCCGCCACCTCGCGCGAATGGGTGATGAGGATGATCGTGTGGCCGTCCTCATGCATCCGCCGCAAGAGCGCCATCACCTCCTCGCCGCTCTGGCTGTCGAGCGCGCCGGTCGGCTCGTCGGCGAGGATGACACGGCCGCCGTTCATCAGCGCCCGTGCAATGGAGACACGCTGCTGCTGGCCGCCGGAAAGCTGGTTCGGCCGATGATCGAGCCGGTCGCCGAGCTTCAGCGAGGACAGCAGCATGTCCGCCCGCTCCTGCCGCTCGCGTGCGGAAATGCCGGCATAGATGGCGGGGACCTCGACATTTTCGCGGGCGCTGGCCGTCGGAATGAGATTGTAGCTCTGGAAGACGAAGCCGAAGGTGCGGCGGCGCAGCGCCGCCAGCTCATCCGTCTCGAAATCCGAGACCGGCTCGCCGTCGATGCGGTATTCGCCCGAAGTCGGCTGGTCGAGGCAGCCGAGAATGTTCATCAGCGTCGACTTGCCGGAGCCGGACTGGCCGATGATCGCGACGAACTCGCCCGCCTCGATATCGAGCGACACGCCATGCAGGACCTCGACGGCAAAACCATCGTTGAAAAAGGTCTTCGTGACGTCCTTGAGCGAGATGAGCGCGGTCATGGCAGCCTCAGAACATCGGCGGCATGCGGTTGTTGCGCCGCGAGTTGCGCGGGGCCGCGTCGCCCGTCGAGCCGGCGGTGACGACGACCTTGTCGCCCTCGAAAAGCCCGCTCTTCACCTCGATGCTGACGCGGTTGCGGATGCCGGTCTCGACCTTGCGCACCTCTTTCGCCCCCGAAGCGGTGACGACGGTAACCTCTGTCCCGTCCTTCGTGGTGCTGACGGCGCCGGCCGGCACGAGCAGCACGTTGCGCGCCGCCGCCTGCACGAAGAAGACCTGCGCGCTCATCGACATCATCAATTCGTAGTCCGGGTTCGGCACGTCGAACAGCGCATTGTAGAGCACGACATTGTTCTCGACCGTCGGGGCCGGCTCGATCTGCCGCAGTTTTCCGGTAAAGCGTTTGCCCGGCTGGCCGAGCAGGGTGAAATAGGCCTCCATGCCGACCTTCAGCCGGCTGACATCGGCCTCGGAGACTTCCGCCCGCACCGTCATGGTCGAGAGGTCGGCGATGGTGACGATGGTCGGTGCGCTCTGCACGGCGTTCAGCGTCTGGCCTTCCTTCACCGGGTTGGAAACGACGGTGCCCGCCATCGGCGCATAAATCTTGGTATAGCCGAGATCCACCTCGTCGCCGGCAAGCGTGGCCTGCTGCTTGCGGATCTGCGCCTCGGTGGCGTTGACGTCGGCTTCGGCGGCAGCAAGGTCGGCGACGGCCTGATCGAGCGCCTGCTTTGCGGCGGCATTGCCGGCCACCAGGTTGCGCTGACGGGCAATATTGGCCTGTTTCAGCGCAAGCTGCGCCTTCTTGGATTCCAGTTGCGCCTGGAGGTTCGCCAGTTCCGCGCGGTTGATCTCGATGCGGTTTTCGATGGTCGCCTGGTCCATCTCGGCGAGCAGCTGGTCCTTCGTCACGGCATCGCCGATCGCCACATGCAGCGTCTTCAACTGGCCCGACACCTGTGCGCCGGCATCGACGGATTTCACCGCCTCCAGCGTGCCGACCGCCGTCACGGCATTTTCGATATCGCCGCGCACCACCGCCTGGGTAATGATGGCCGTCGTCGCCTCTGCCGGCGCATAGGCGCGCCAGCCGTAATAGCCGGCACCCGCAAGTACGACGATGACCGGCAGCCAGATCCAGGCACGCGAGCGGCGCTTGCGGCGGGCCGGCGGCACGGCGCCGGGCATGAAGGTGACATTCGTGTGCCCGGCCTCACCGGCGGGCTTCTCATCCTTCTGCGGTTTCACGTTCCTGGTCATCGGCAATCCCATGGCGAGGCCACGCCTCGTCCGTCCCTTTCCATCTCATGTGGAGCCACCCATAGCGGACGGAAAGGCCAGTGCCTCGTTATATTTTTGTAATGTTGCGCTTTGCTTGTCAGCGTACGGGCCGGGCTGCACCGCGAATGGCCAGCGAGACGGCATAGAGCGACGTCGTTGCGGTGATGAACAGGCGATGGCCCTGCCGGCCGCCGAAGCAGATGTTGGACACGGTTTCCGGCACCAGAATGCGACCGAGACGCCGCCCGTCAGGCGCGATGCAATGCACGCCGTCGCCCGCCGAAGACCAGAGATTGCCCGCCGCATCGACGCGCATGCCGTCCGCACAGCCGGGCGAGATAGCGTGGAAAACCTTGCCGCCGGTCAGCGCCCAGTCCGCCCCGACGTCGAAGGCGCGGATATGGCGCGGATCATCCTGAAACATCCGGCCGGTATCGGCGACATAGAGGCGCTTCTCATCCGGGCTGAAGGCAAGGCCGTTCGGGCAACTGAAATCGGTGAGCACGGCGCGGATTTCACCCGAGAGCGCATCGACGCGATAGACGTTGCATGGCAATTCCTGCTCGGCGCGCGTGCCCTCGTAGTCGGAGGCGATGCCGTAATGCGGATCGGTGAACCAGATCGCGCCATCGGAGGCGACGATCACATCATTCGGCGAATTCAGCCGCTTGCCTTCGAAACGGTCGGCAATGACGGTGATCGTGCCGTCATGTTCCGTGCGGGTGACACGGCGCGTGCAGTGCTCGCACGTCACCAGCCGCCCTTCCCGATCGCGGGTGTTGCCGTTCGAAAAGTTCGACGGCTCGCGAAAGGTGCTGATACCTGATGTCGGGCTCCAGCGCAGCATACGGTTGTTAGGAATATCGGAAAACAGCAGGCAATCGTGATCGCCGAACCAGACCGGTCCCTCGACCCAATCGAAGCCGCCGGCCAGTTTCTTCAGCGGCGCGTTGCCCAGCACGAAGGTGGAGAATTCGGGTTCTTCCGCGACAAAAAACGACATCCCGTTGCTCCCCTCTCAAACGGCAGAGCCGCAGGATAACGATCGAAGCGCGTGGGGCAAGGTCGGCCGAAAAACGCCTTCGTTTCCCCACAGGCCGCCTGTATCCTGCGCAAATCAATTGACATGAGGGATTTGGAAATGGACGTCGTTTTTTCTCCGGAGCTCACCATCTGCGGCATCGAGGAGCTGCCTAACCAGAGCGCCCGGAACGTAACCCACGTGCTCTCGCTGCTCGATCCGGAACTGCCCGAACTCGAGGCCTTCCAGAGCTACGGCAAGCACCTGCGCACGACGCTGCGTTTCCACGACATCATCGACGACCTGCCCGAACGGGTGCGGCCGCGGCCCGATCATATCGAATCGATCCTCGCCTTCGGACAGGATTTCCTGAACCGGCAGGAGCGGGCGGCGCCGAGCCATCTGCTCGTCCATTGCCATATGGGCATATCCCGCTCGACGGCCGCCATGCTGACCCTGATGGCGCAGGGTAATCCCGACGAGGAGGCCGAAAACCTCTTCACCCGCCTCGCGGTCATCCGCCCGCAGGCCTGGCCGAATTCGCAGATGATCGGCTTTGCCGACGAACAGCTGGGCCGCAAGGGCGACCTCACCGCAGCCCTTCGCCGCCACTACGGACGACAGATCCGCAAGCAGCCGCAATATGTGGAGTGGATGACGAAGCTC
Source organism: Shinella sp. 20P9.1.1 (assembly GCF_057798995.1). Classification (NCBI taxonomy): domain Bacteria; kingdom Pseudomonadati; phylum Pseudomonadota; class Alphaproteobacteria; order Hyphomicrobiales; family Rhizobiaceae; genus Shinella; species Shinella sp. 20P9.1.1. The sequence continues at coordinate 136,683 of NZ_JBYOLC010000001.1, read as the reverse complement.
GGCCGCAAGGCGGAACTCGATATGGCGGTTCTCGACTAGAACCGGCTTAGCGGCCACCTAATCAGCGCTGAACCAAACTCTTATGTCGGGCAAAACAGGCTTCCTCTACACCTTTCGCATGTCGCGGCCGCAAGGGCCGAGCCAGCGGAAAGCAAGGGGAAGCCGGCATGTCAGTGGAAAAAGTGGACACGCTCGTCATCGGCGCCGGCCAGGCCGGCGTCGCCATGAGCGAACATCTCGGCAAGCGCGGCGTGCCCCATCTGGTGCTGGAAAAGAACCGCATTGCCGAAAGCTGGCGCACTGCCCGCTGGGACAGCCTCGTCGCCAACGGTCCCGCCTGGCACGACCGTTTCCCCGGCATGACCTTTCCCGGTCTGGAAGACGAGGCCTTCGCGCCGAAGGAGCAGGTCGCCGACTACTTCGTCGCCTATTCCGAGATGATCAAGGCGCCGATCCGCACCGGCATCGAAGTCAAAAGCGTCTCCCGCGAGGGCGGCGGCTTCCGCGTGGAAACCTCCGAAGGCGTCATCGAGGCGAAGAACGTCGTCTCCGCCACCGGCGCCTTCCAGCGGCCGATCATGCCGGCGCTGGTGCCGGCGGAAGAAGGCCTCACGCAGATCCATTCCAACACCTATCGCAATCCCGGCCAGATGCCGGAAGGTGCGGTCCTGGTGGTCGGCGCCGGTTCCTCCGGCACGCAGATCGCCGACGAATTGCTGCGCGCGGGCAAGCGCGTCTATCTTTCCATCGGCCCGCATGACCGGCCGCCGCGCCGCTATCGCGGCAAGGATTTCTGCTGGTGGCTCGGCGTGCTCGGCATCTGGGACCTCAAGGTGCCCGCGCCGAACACCGAACATGTCACCATCGCCGTCAGCGGCGCCTATGGCGGCAACACCGTCGATTTCCGCCGCCTCGGCAACCGCGGCATGACCCTGCTTGGCCGGGCGGAGAGCTTCAAGGACGGCGTGCTGCAGATCGCCCCCGACCTTGCCGACAACATTGCCCGCGGCGACGCCAACCAGCTGTCGCTGCTCGACCGCGCCGACGCCTATGCCGCAGAAAACAATCTCGACCTGCCCGAAGAACCGGAAGCCCGCCACAAGGAGCCGGACCCGGCCTGCGTGACCGATCCGATCCTTGCGCTGAACCTCAAGGAAGCCGGCATCACCTCCATCATCTGGGCGACCGGCTACGCGGTCGATTACAGCTGGCTGAAGCTCGACGCGCTCGATGAAAAGGGCCGGCCGGTGCATGAGCGCGGCGTGTCGAAAGTGCCGGGCCTGTTCTTCGTCGGCCTGCCCTGGCTGTCGCGCCGCGCTTCCTCCTTCATCTGGGGCTGCTGGCACGATGCGGATTATCTGGCCGGCTATATTGCCGAGCACCGCAGCGACGAGAAAACCGAGGCCGCAGCCGCGGCCTCCTGAGGGTGTTGAACGCGGCGGCTGGAGGAGGCTGAGCATACGATGATGCGCGACCAGAACCCCGGCGCGGGCCGCCTCATCCACAGCCCGGAGAGCCACGCTCTTCCCGCGCAGAAAAATCTGTTCCTTAATTGGGGTCTCAACAGGGGAACAGACATGGTGTTGCGCTTCACGCTCCGGCAACTGGAATATCTCGTCGCGGTCGGGGAATATGGCTCCGTCACCGAGGCGGCCGAGCGGGTGAACGTTTCCGCCCCTTCGGTCTCGGCGGCGATCTCGCAGCTCGAGAAGGAATTCGGCATCACGCTGTTCGTGCGCCGCCACGCACATGGGCTTTCGCTGACGCAGGCCGGCCACACCTTCGTCGATCAGGCGCGCCAGATTCTCGGCGAAGCCGCCAAGCTCAACGCGCTCTCCAACGAACTGACCGGGCAGATCCGCGGGCCGCTGCATGTCGCCTGCCTCGTCACCTTCGCCCAGGCCGTCATCCCGGCGCTGCGCCGCGCCTTTTCCGACGAATATCCGGATGTCGATTTCTTCCAGTACGAGCGCGACCAGGCGCGTATCCTGGAGGGGCTGCGCATGGCGCGCTTCGACATCGCGCTGTCCTACGATCTCGACATCCCCGCCGACATCGCCTTCCATGAACTGGCGGTGCTGCCGCCCTATGCGGTGCTGCACGAGGATCATCCGCTGGCCGGCCGCAGCGCGGTGACGATCGCGGATCTGGCACCCTATCCGATGATCCTGCTCGACCTGCCGCATAGCTCCGCCTATTTCCTCTCGCTCTTCCGCGATGCGAGCCTGACGCCGCAGATCGTCGAGCGCACGCGCGACATGTCGGTAATGCGCGCCATGGTCGCCAATCGTTTCGGCTATTCCATCGCCAATATCCGCCCCGTCTCCACCTATGCGCTCGATGGCGGCAAGCTCTCCTTCGTGCCGCTCACCGGCAACCTGCGCCCCATGCGCATGGGCATCCTCTCCATGGGCGGCGCGAGCCCGGCGCTGACGGTGCGGCGCTTCATCGATTTCTGCGGCGAGAAGATCGGCGACATGGTCATGGACCTGCCGGTTTCCGCCGCTCGCCCCAAAGACCAGAAAGGCAGTTCATGAGCACGACGATCGACTGGCGCGCCCGCGCCCAGAGCCTGAAATTCCGCAATGGCGTCTATATCGACGGCAAGTTCCGCGATGCGGCAAAGGGCGGCCGGTTCGAGACCATCAATCCGGCCAATGCGCAGGTCCTGACGGCCGTCGCGCGCGGCACCGCCGAGGATATCGATGCCGCCGTCGCCTCCGCCCGCCGCGCCTTCGAGGACGGCCGCTGGTCGGGCAAATCGCCGGCCGAGCGCAAGGAGGTGCTGCTGCGGCTTGCCGCCCTCATCCGCGAGAACATCCCGGAACTGGCGCTCCTGGAAACGCTGGATGTCGGCAAGCCGATCGGCGACAGTTCGACCATCGATGCGCCCGGCTCGGCGCATTTCTTCCAGTGGCATGCCGAGGCTATCGACAAGCTCTATGACGAGATCGCGCCGACCGGACGCGGTGACCTCGCCCTCATCCGCCGCGTGCCGCTCGGCGTCATCGGCGCCGTCGTGCCGTGGAATTTCCCGCTCGACATGGCGACGTGGAAACTCGCGCCGGCACTTGCCACCGGTAATTCCGTGGTGCTGAAGCCGGCCGAACAATCGCCGCTCTCCGCCTTGATGCTCGCCGAACTCGCCTCCGAGGCCGGCCTGCCGGATGGCGTGCTGAACGTCGTGCCGGGCTTCGGCGAGGATGCCGGCCGGGCACTTGGCCTGCATCCGGATGTCGATGCGCTGGTCTTCACCGGCTCGACCAAGGTCGGCAAGCTGTTCATGACCTACGCCGGGCAAAGCAACATGAAGCAGGTCTGGCTGGAGACCGGCGGCAAATCGCCGAACCTCGTCTTCGCCGATGCCGATCTCGACAAGGCCGCCGAGATGGCCGCCTTTGGTATTCTGTTCAATTCCGGCGAGGTCTGCTCGGCCAATTCCCGCCTGCTGGTGCATCGTTCCGTGCAGGAGGAGTTTACGCAGAAGCTGATCGCCGCCACAGCCGCCTGGCCGCTCGGCGACCCGCTCGATCCCGCGACCCGCATGGGGCCGCTGGTGGAAAAGGCCCATGCCGACCGCGTGGCAAGCTATATCGACATCGGCCGCAAGGAGGCCCGCCTCGCCCATGGCGGCGAGCGCGAGACGCGCGACGGTTCGGACTGCTATATCCAGCCGACGATCTTCAACGACGTCGCACCCGATGCCCGCATCGCGCGGGAAGAGATTTTCGGCCCGGTGCTCGCCATCACGCCCTTCGACAGCGACGACGAGGCATTGCGCATGGCAAACGACAGCGAATACGGCCTCGCCGCCTCCGTCTGGACGAAGGACCTGTCGCGCGCACTCAGTGTCTCCGATCGCCTGAATGCCGGCACGGTCTCGGTCAACACCGTCGATGCGCTCTCGGCCATGACGCCCTTCGGCGGCATGAAACAGTCCGGTTTCGGCCGCGACCTCTCGATCCACAGCTTCGACAAGTACTGCGCGCTCAAAACCGTGTGGGTGAAATACTAGGCACCTGCCTGCCCGGGCGGCAGCACGCCGCCCGGTTTTCGAACATCGATGGCGGCATCTTTTGGTCCCGTATGTCTGCGGGATCGCAGACCGCCAGTTCCCGCTTCACAACGCGCTGAAAATAAAAGAGAATTCTTCAACCTCTGAAGAGTAATCGCACCTTCGCGCGCAGATTGAAATCAAGCCACTGCCACACGGCGAACTCTGATTAGCCTGAACCTAATCCATGTTTCCGGAACGCGTCATTTACCGGAAGCCCGTTGCCCAATCCTATAGAGCCAGGAAACCCTGAGGACTGCCATGCGCGACGCCAAATACGATATCCTGTTCGAACCTCTCGCGATCGGTCCGCACATCGCGAAGAACCGGTTCTACCAGGTGCCGCATTGCAACGGCGGCGGCTACCGCGACCCGTCCGCGGCTGCCGCCATGCGTGGCATCAAATCGGAAGGCGGCTGGGGCGTCATTTTCACCGAGCAGACCGAGATGCACCACACCTCGGAGATCACGCCCTTCATCGAGCTGCGCCTGTGGGAGGACAAGGACATTCCCGGCCTTCGCCGCATGTCCGACGCCATGAAGGTGCACGGCGCGCTCGCCGGCATCCAGCTTGCCTATTCCGGCATCAACGGCCCGAATTTCTACACAAAGGAAGTGCCGCTCGCGCCGTCGGCGCTGCCGATCCGCACCTTCACCAACGACCCGGTACAGGCCCGCGCGCTCGACAAGACCGAGATCAAGGATCTGCGCCGCTGGTTCGTCAACGCCGCCAAGCGCTCCAAGGTCGCCGGCTTCGACCTGATCTGTCTTTACGGCGCGCACGGCTTCGGCATCTTCCAGCACTTCCTGTCGCGCGCCACCAACCAGCGCACCGACGAATACGGCGGCAGCCTCGAAAACCGCTCGCGCTTCGCCCGCGAGGTCATCGCCGATATCCGTGACGCCGTTGGTGATACGACGGCGATCACGCTGCGCGTCAGTCTCGACGAGACGATCGGCGAACTTGGTTTCTCCAATGCCGAAGTGCGAGAATTCGTCGAGATGAACGCCGACCTGCCCGATCTCTGGGACCTGGCGCACGGCGCCTGGGAAGACTGTTCCGGCCCCTCGCGCTTCAAGGAGGAGGGCGCGCAGGAGCTGCTGGTCAAGGGCATCCGCGAACTCTCGACGAAGCCCGTCGTCGGCGTCGGCCGCTTCACCTCGCCGGATGTGATGGCGCGCATGATCCGCCAGGGTGTGCTCGATTTCATCGGCTGCGCCCGTCCGTCGATCGCCGATCCCTTCCTGCCGAGGAAGATCGAGGAAGGCCGCATCGAGGATATCCGCGAGTGCATCGGCTGCAACATGTGCATCACCGGCGACATGACCATGTCGATCAGCCGCTGCACGCAGAACCCGACCTTCATGGAGGAATGGCGCAAGGGCTGGCACCCGGAGCGCATGAACGAGAAGGGCGACAGCCAGACCGTGCTCGTCGTCGGCGCAGGCCCGGCCGGTCTCGAAGCCACCCGCGCGCTTTCGATGCGCGGCTATGACGTGACGCTGGCAGAAGCCACGACAACGCTCGGCGGCCGCGTCGCCCGCGAACGGCTGCTGCCCGGCCTTTCCGCCTGGGGCCGCGTCGTCGATTACCGCCAGTACCAGATTTCCCAGCGCACCAATGTCGAGACCTATTTCGACAGCCGGCTCACGGCCGACGACGTGCTCGGCTTCGGCTTCGAGCATGTCGCCATCGCCACCGGCTCGCACTGGCGCCGCGACGGTGTGGCCCGCCAGCATGTCGTGCCCATGCCGATCGATGGCGGCATGACCGTCTGGACGCCCGACGACGTGATGGGCAAGATCCACCCGGAAAGCCTCGCCGGCAAGACCGTGGTGGTCTATGACGACGACCACTATTACATGGGCGGCGTGATGGCCGAGGTGATGGCCAAGGCCGGCGCCAAGGTCATTCTCGTCACGCCCTCGGCCTATGTCTCCGACTGGACGCGCAACACGCTGGAACAGGGCGCGATCCATGTCCGCCTCGACGATCTCGGCGTCGATATCCGCCTCAACCGCGGCGTCACCGCCATCCGCGCCGGCGAGGTCGAGACCAACTGCACCTATACCGGCCGCAAGACCGCCATCGGCTGCGACGCCGTCGTCATGGTCGCCTCGCGGCTTTCGGAAGATGCGCTCTACAACGACCTGATCGCCCGCAAGGACGACTGGGCCGACGCCGGCATCAAGAGCGTCAAGATCATCGGCGACGCCGCGGCCCCCGCGCCCATCGCCTGGGCGACCTATGCCGGCCATCGCTACGCGCGAGAACTGGACACGCCCGATATCGGCGATGCCCTGCCCTTCCGCCGCGAAATCACCCAGCTCGAGTCGGCGTGAGGATCACGGCATGACCCAAGCCAAGGCCATCGAAGTCCAGTCCGTCTCCAAGAACTTCGGGGCCTATCAGGCACTGAAATCCGTCAGCTTCGGCATCGGCAGCAACGAGTTCTTCACGATGCTCGGCCCGTCCGGCTGCGGCAAGACCACGCTTTTGCGCATGCTCGCCGGCTTCGAAAGCCCGGATACGGGCTCGATCCTGCTCAATGGCGAGGAGGTCGTCTCGATCCCGCCGCACAAGCGGCGCGTCAACACGGTCTTCCAGAGCTACGCTCTTTTTCCGCACATGACGCTGGAACAGAACGTCGCCTACGGCCTCGAAAACCTCGGCTGGGAGAAGGGCCGCATCAAATCCCGCGTCGGCGAAATGCTGGAACGCGTCCACATGTCGGCGATGGCGACGCGCAAGCCCACGCAGCTCTCCGGCGGCCAGCGCCAGCGCATCGCGCTTGCCCGCGCGCTCGCCCCCGAGCCGGAAGTGCTGCTGCTCGACGAGCCGCTGTCCGCCCTCGACCTGAAACTGCGCCAGGCGATGCGCGACGAGCTGCGCACCTTGCAGCGCGACACCGGCATCACCTTCGTCTTCGTCACCCACGACCAGGAAGAGGCGCTCGACATGTCCGACCGCATCGCCGTGCTCGGCGGCGGCGAGGTGCAGCAGATCGGCACGCCCACGGAAATCTACGAGGAGCCGGTCAATCGCTTCGTCGCCGATTTCGTCGGCGAGACGAATTTCCTGGATGTCGAGGTGCTGGAGACCCTCGGAGGGCAGGCGACCATTCGCATGCCTTTCGGCCCTGATATTACCGTGCCGGCGACCGGCAGTACTGCCAAGGGCCGCGCGACGCTCTCCGTACGCCCGGAAAAGATCAATCTCGGCAACCAGGCACAAGGCATCACCTTCGAAGGCCGCGTCACCAACAAGAACTATATGGGCGGCTACACCCATTATACGCTCGACGTCGCGGGCACGGAGCTGCGCGCCTCGCGCCGCAACGCCTCGCGCGAAGGCGATACGATCCCGCTCGGCGCGACGGTTCCCGTCGGCTTCGTCGCGGGCTCCGCACGGGTGCTAGCGGCATGACGGACAGCGCCCTTCACACCCACGCCGGACTGGAGCGCGCGCCGCGCGCCCGGTTCTGGCACAACCTCTCCTTCTGGGGCCTGCTGCCGTCGCGGCTGTTGATGGGCTTCGCGCTGATCCTGCCGATCTTCATCATCGCCGCCGTGTCGGTGGCGACGCGCGGCGCCTATGGCGGCTTCACCTGGGATTTCAACCTCGCCGGCTACAGCCAGATCCTCTTCAACGAAGGCTGGACCGGGGAACTGGAATTCACCCCTCAATACCTGCTGATCATCGGCCGCACCTTCCTTTTGGCCGGCGCCACCACGCTGATCTGCCTCCTCTTCGCCGTGCCCGTCGCCTATTTCATCTCGCGCCAGCCGGCGAACCGCAAGGCGATCCTCGTCTATCTCGTGACACTTCCCTTCTGGGTCTCGATGATCCTGCGCGTCTATGCCTGGATGATCATTCTCGGCAAGGACGGCACCCTGCCGAGCTTCCTGGAACAGCTAGGTTTTCCCGCCGGCATGAGCTTCATGTTCAACGACGGCGCGACGCTGACGGCCATGGTCTATACCGCCATGCCGCTGATGGTGCTGCCCGTCTTCGCCTCCATCGAAAAGCTCGACGGCACGCTGATCGAGGCCTCGCACGACCTTTACGGCGACCGCTGGGTGACGCTGCGCCGTGTCATCCTGCCCTTGACCGCCCCCGGTCTCGTCGCCGGCGCCATCCTCGTCTTCGTACCGGCGCTCGGCGCCGTGCTCGAACCGACGCTGATGGGCGGCGGCAAGCAGATGATGATGGGTTCGCTGATCCAGTTGCAATTCGGCGGCGGCCGCAACTGGCCCTTCGGCGCGGCCATCGCCATGACCTTGATGGCCGTCGTCATGCTCTTCCTGATTTTCACGGCACTGCGCGCCGCCCGCCGGGAGGCCCGGCCATGAGCATCCGCCACGACGTCAAGCGCTATCCGGGACTTCGCCCCCTCACCATCTTCTTCTTCCTCTATCTCTATGTGCCGCTCGCCGTCATCGTCGTCTATTCCTTCAACGCCAACCGCGTTGCGGGCGTGTGGACGGGCTTTTCGCTGAAATGGTACGGCTCGGCGCTGAACAATGCCGCGCTGATGAGCGCGCTGGAAACCTCGCTGACGATCGCTGCCGTGGCGACCATCGTCTCCACCCTGATCGCGCTCTCGGCGGCGCTTGCCATCATCCGCGGCAAGAACGTCCGCTTCCGCAAGCTCTCCGAAACGGTGGTCAACCTGCCGCTGCTCCTGCCGGAGATCGTGCTGGCCGTCGCGACCCTCATCCTGTTCTCGCTGCTCGACATCCAGAACGGCCTTGTCCGGCTCATCGTCGCCCATTCCGCCTTCTGCACGCCCTTCGCCTTCCTGCCGATCCGCGCGCGCCTTCAGGGCATGTCGCTCGATCTCGAAGAAGCGAGCGCCGACCTCTACGCCGACCGCTTGACGACCTTCCGCCGCGTGACGCTGCCGCTGATCTTCCCCGGCGTCTTCTCCGGCGCGATGCTCGCCTTCCTCATTTCGATGGACGACTTCATCACCTCAAACCTGCTTGCGACAGGCGGTTCGACGACGCTGCCCGTCTACATCTTCTCGCTGATCCGCGCCGGCACCTCGCCGGAACTGAACGCCATCGCGACGCTGCTGATCCTTGCCTCACTCGTCCTTGCCACCGCAGCGCTTCTCGTTGCGGCGCGGGGCACACGCGACAACCCTGACCAATAACCGGGCCGAACCATAATCAAAGAGAGGAACATAAAATGAAGAAATACTTTGCAGCCACAGCCCTCGCCCTCTGCTTCGCCACGAGTGCGCAGGCAGCCGGCGAACTGAACATCTATGCCTGGGCGGAATCCATCTCGCCCGCGCTCATCGAAAAGTTCTCCAAGGAGAACGACGTGAAGGTGAATGTCGACAGCTTCACCTCCAATGAGGATCTGCTGACCAAGTTGCAGGCCGGCTCCTCCGGCTACGATATCGCCACCCCCTCGCAGCACTTCCTGCGCGTGATGATCGATCAGGGCATCATCGAGAATTTCGGGGCCAGCAAGCTGAAGGCCTATGAGAATATCGAGGAGAAGTGGCGTAACCAGTGGTGGGACGAGACGCAGGATTATTCCATCCCGCTCGCCTACGGCACCGCCGGCTTCGTGGTGAATACCGACCAGTACAAGGGCCCGACCGACAGCTTCAAATATTTCTTCGAGCCCGAGGGTGAGCTGAAGGGCAAGATCGCGCTCCTCTCCTATCCCGACGAGGTGATCGGCGCCGCCCAGCTCTATCTCGGCGTGCCCTTCTGCTCGGAAGATCAGGCGGAGATGAAGAAGGTGCTCGATCTCCTGATGGCGCAGAAGCCCTCGGTTGCCGTCTATTCCTCGGACAATATCGCAAGCCGCCTCGCCTCCGGCGAAGTCTCGGCGCATTTCTGGTGGGACGGTGACTCGCTGCGCGCCCGCAAGACCGGCTCGCCGGTCAAGCTCGCCATGACCAAGGAAGGCCTCGTCGGCTGGATGGACAGCTACGTCATCCCGAAGGGCGCACCGAACCACGACAATGCGGTGAAATTCATCGAGTTCATGTCGACCACGGAAAACGCCACGGAGCAGATGAACTTCTATTCGCACTCCTCGCCGATGAAGGTCATCGAGGCCAAGGTGGAAAACACCAAGGAGACGGCGCCGGAACTCTATCCCGACGTACCGATCACCTTCTCGCGCACCTGCTCGGCCGCCGCGCAGGATCTCGTGACCCGCGTCTGGACGCAGCTTCTCCAGTAACCCCGCTCTTGCGCCGCGGGTGACCGCGGCGCCATCCATCGCCATCCAAGGAGACCAAAATGCCCGTGCACACCCGTATCCGCCCCTTCAACACGAAGGAAACCTATCCCGAGCAAAAGCTGAACAACGATCTCTGCCAGGCGGTGGTGGCACGGGGAGCGACGGTTTTCGTACGCGGGCAGATCGCACAGGACCTCGACACGCGCGAAAGCCTGCACATCGGCGATGCCGGTGCGCAGGCCCGCAAGGCCATGGAAAACATCAAGATGCTCTTGGAGGAGGCCGGTTCCGACCTCAGCCATATCTGCCGCGTCGTGGTCTATCTCATCGACATCCGCTACCGCGAGGCCGTCTATACCGAGATGGGCAAATATCTTCAGGGCGTCTTCCCGGTCTCGACCGGTCTCGTCGTCTCCGCTCTCGCCCGGCCGGAATGGCTGGTCGAAATCGAAGCGACCGCCGTTATTCCCGACGAAGCGTGAGGAGGGCGGCATGACCTTCTCCATCTCCGGCCGCTGCGAGAGAACCGGCATGTTCGGCATCGCCGTGTCCTCGTCCTCGCCGAGTGTCGCGGCACGCTGCGCCCATGTGCGCGCCGGCGTCGGCGCCGTCTCGACCCAGAACGTCACCGATCCCCGTCTCGGCCCGAAGGGACTGGACCTGATGGCAGCAGGCCTTTCCGCCGAGGCGGCGCTGGCACGCCTCGTCGCGGAGGCCCCTGATATCGAATACCGCCAGCTGGCGCTCGTCGATGCGACGGGCGGCACGGCAAGCTATTCCGGCGCGAAAACGCTGGGCACCCATGCGACGGCGCGCGGCGACAATGTCGTGGCCGCCGGCAACATGCTGACGACGACGGACATCCCGCAGAAAATGGTGGAAGCCTTCGAGGCGGCAAAGGACCAACATCTCGGCGACCGACTGATATCAGCCATGCGCGCGGCGATCGCGGCAGGCGGCGAGGAAGGCCCGGTGCATTCCATGGGCCTCGTCATGGTCGACAAGGTCTCGTGGAACGTCGCGGACCTGCGCGTCGACTGGACCGAGGGCGACCCCATCGAGGAATGCGCGGCGCTGTGGGAGCGCTGGCGCGGCGAAATGGACGCCTATGTCACCCGCGCGCTCAACCCCTCGGGGGCACCGAGCTACGGTGTGCCGGGGGATTTGTGAACGGAGAGAAGACCCCTCCCTAAATCCCTCCCCACAAGGGGAAGGGACTTGAGCGCGGCGCTCTCCGGCGGACAATCTATTGCGAAGAGCATGCTGCCAGCCTTTCTCCCCCCTTGTGGGGGAGATGCCGGCAGGCAGAGAGGGTCTTCCGACATATCTCAAACACCCGACTTCCACCGAAAGAGCGCCATGATCCCCTCAACCGCAGAAATCCTCGCCCGCCTCGTCGCCGAGCCGACGGTCTCGCGAACGTCCAATCTCGCGCTGCTCGACTATGTCGAAGACCTGCTGCGCGCCGCCGGCGCCCGCATCGAGCGTTTTGTTCATCCCGATGGCAGCCGGGCCAATCTCTTCGCGACCATCGGCCCGGAGGGGCCTGACGGCGTCGTGCTGTCAGGCCATACGGATGTCGTGCCCGTCGAGGGGCAGGCCTGGACGGGCGATCCCTTCACGCTGATCGAGCGGGACGGCCGGTTCTACGGCCGCGGCACCGCGGATATGAAAGGGTTCGTCGCGGCGGCGCTGCGCGCGATGCTGCTTGCCGCCGAGCGCCCGCTGAAACGGCCGCTGCATCTTGCGCTGTCCTATGACGAGGAGATCGGCTGCATCGGCGTGCGCGGCATGATCGAGGCGCTGGCGACGCGGCCCGAACGGCCGGCGCTCTGCATCGTCGGCGAGCCGACGGGCATGAAGATCGCCACCGGCCACAAGGGCAAGCTCGCCTTCCGTGCCTGCTGCCACGGGCAGGAGGGCCATTCGGCGCTCGCCCCCAACGCGCTGAACGCGCTGCATCTCGGCGCCTCGTTCATCCAGGCGCTTCAGGCACGGCAGGAGGCGCTGGCCGACCACGGCACGCGCGACGACGACTACGACATTCCCTATTCCACCATCCATGCCGGCATGATGCAGGGCGGCACCGCGCTCAACATCGTGCCCAACCGCTGCGAGATCGATTTCGAGATCCGCAACATCGCCGAGGATGATCCGAATGCCATCCTCACCGGCATCGCGGCGGATGCCGAAACCATCGCCAAACCTTACCGCAACCGTTTTCCCATGGCCTGTATCGAGATCGAGCCCGTTTCCGGCTATCCTGGCCTCAACACCGCTGCGGACGCACCGGTCGTGACCCTCCTGAAAAGGATTCTCGGTGACGACGGCACGCTCAAGGTCGCCTTCGGCACGGAAGGCGGGCTCTTCGATCAGGACTTGGGCCTGTCCACCGCCATCTGCGGCCCCGGTTTCATGGACCAGGGGCACAAGCCGGACGAATTCGTCAGCGCGGAGCAGCTTGCGCGCTGCGACGCGATGCTTGCCCGCCTGGTCGATGCACTATCCGCCGCCTGAACGCCTAAAGATCAGGCGCCGAAGGATTTCAGGATCGGGCATGGCCCGGTCTTGCCGATGGCGCATTCGGAAACGAGCTTTTGCAGCGAAGCGCGGGCGTGTTGCAGCGCCTCCATGCGCGCATCGAGTTCGGCAAGGCGTTTGGACGCCATCTCGCGTGCCGCAGCACGATCTTCGCCGGAATCGAGCGCCAGAAGCTGGCGGATCTCCTCCAGCGTGAAGCCGGCCGCCTGCGCCTGGCGGATGAAGCGCAGGCGGTTGACGTCGCTTTCGCCGTAATGGCGAATGCCGTCGATGCGCTTGGGCGTCGAAAGCAGGCCCCGGCGCTGGTAAAAACGCACCGTCTCGACGCCGACATCAGCCGCCGCCGCAAATTTTCTGATCGTCAGATCTTTTGGCTGTTGACTCCGTACCATGGTACGGAACCTATAGTTCTGCCAACGATTTCACAAGACAGGAGACGTGAGATGTTGGACAAAACCCAGGATACCAAGAAGGCCGTTCTCTACCGCATGGTGATGGACAGCCACACATGCCCCTATGGCCTCAAGGCGAAGGACCTGCTCAAGCGCTCGGGCTACGCGGTGGAAGACCGCCACCTGACGACCCGTGAAGCGACCGACGCCTTCAAGGCCGAACATGGCGTCGCCACCACGCCGCAGGTCTTCATCGGCGGCGCCAGGGTCGGCGGCTACGACGATCTGCGCCGCTATCTCGACAAGCCCGTTGCCGACCCCAAGGCCACCACCTATCGCCCGGTCGTCGTGCTCTTCGCGCTGACGGCGTTGACCGCCATGGCGGCAAGCTATGCCGTCAGCGGCTCACCCTTCACGCTGCGCGCCGCCGAATGGTTCATCGCCTTCTCGATGGTGGTGCTGGCGCTGCTCAAGCTGCAGAACGTGGAAAGCTTCGCCACCATGTTCCTCAACTACGACCTGCTCGCCAAGCGCTGGGTGCCCTACAGCTATATCTATCCCTATGCGGAAGGCCTTGCCGGCGTGCTGATGGCGGCGGGTGCGCTCAACTGGCTGTCCGTCCCCATCGCCCTCCTCATCGGCACGATCGGCGCGGTCTCGGTGTTCAAGGCCGTCTATATCGACAAGCGCGAACTGAAATGCGCCTGTGTCGGCGGCGCAAGCAACGTTCCGCTCGGCTTCATCTCGCTCACGGAAAACCTGATGATGATCGCGATGGCGGTCTGGATGGCGGCTGCCTCGCTTGGCTATATCGGCGGCCACGCCATGTAAAACGGCCCGGCGCCGCCCCGAAGCGGCGCCGTTTTCCCGTCTTGACCCTTTCTTCACGCTCCTCACGTAAGGAAAGCGGACGGCAATTCTTTGCCGCGAACCGGAATGGCACAGGGTCTGAGTGGGTCGCGATGTCGAGCGTGCGTTCATTTGAGGCAGGGGATGTCGAAGCGGTGGCGAGCCTCTTTCAGCGGCTGCTGCGCAAGACCGACGCGCCGGCAAGCGACGACCTGAAGGCCTATCTGGAAGCGCTCTTTCTCGGCGAGGCCAGCCACGATACCGGTCTTTTCTCGCGCGTGCATGTGCGCGCCGACGGCACCGTCTCGGGCTTCCTCGGCGTGCTGCCCGTCGAAATGGAACTCGAGGGCCGCCGCCTGCTCGCCGCCAATTGCGGCACCTTCGCCAGCGACGATCGCGACAGCGATCCCTTTGCCGGCGCCCGCCTGCTGCGCGACGCGCTCTCCGGCCCGCAGGATCTTTCCTTCAGCGAGACGTCCAACGACGTGTCCACCGACATGTGGCGGTCGATGCGGGCAGGTGTGCTGGCCCCCTACAGCCTGGAATGGCTGCGCATCCTCAAGCCCGCGTCTTTCGCACTGGAAGCGGCGGCCGCGAAAATTTCGGCGGCTCGCCTGCTGTCGCCTTTCGCGAAACTCGGCGATGCCATCCTCTGCCGGCATGGCGACCGGCAGGCTTGGTCGCATTACGCCCCGCTCGCCGGCAAGGCCGATGCCTTCGAGGCGACCGCGGCCGACAACGCCGAATTCGCAGCACTCTGCCGCGATCTGGTCACGCAGTTTCCGCTGCGCCCCGTCTGGGATCAGACGACACTGGAGAGAATGCTGGACCATGCCGAACGCAAAACGCTGCATGGCGAACGCATCCAGCACATCGTTCGCGCGCGGACCGGCAAGCCTGTCGGTCTCTATCTCTACTATGGAAATCCCGGCGGCATCGGGCGCGCCGTGCAGGTCATGGCGGCACCGGCACAGGAGCCCATCGTCATCGACTGCCTCATCCGCAATGCCTATGAGCGCGGTCTCGTCGCGATCCGGGGCCGCACGCAGCCGCAACTGCTTCAGGCGATGATCGGCAAGAAATGCGCTTTCCTGCACGCCTCCTCGACCGTCGTGCATGCCCGTGATCCAGCGATTCTCGCGGCTCTGACGCAAGGCCAGCCCTTCCTCAACGGCCTTGCCGGCGAGGGCTGGACGCGCCTCATCGGCGACCGTTTCGAGTAGCCCGGCATGTGCGGGATCGCGGGATATCACGGAGGACATTTCTCGGCCGAACAGGGCGCGGACTACCTTTCCCGCATGGTCGCGGCGCTTCGCCACCGCGGGCCGGACGGCGAGGGCGCGCTTGTGCGGGGCGATACCGGCCTTGCCCATACCCGCCTTTCCATCGTCGGCCTTTCCGACGGCGCCCAGCCGATGGTCTCGGACGATGCGGACATCACCGTCTCCTTCAACGGTGAGATCTTCAACTATGTCGAGCTGCGCGAAGACCTCAAGACGCGCGGCCACCGCTTCCGGACGACCTCCGATACCGAAGTGCTCCTGAAGGCCTACGAGGCGAAGGGCGCCGATTGCCTTGCGGATTTCAACGGCGATTTCGCCTTCGCGCTGCACGATGCGCGGAGCCGCACGCTGCTTCTGGCGCGCGACCGCATGGGTGTTCGCCCGCTCTTCTACACCGAGCACGCGGGCGCGCTGTTCTTCGCCTCGGAGATCAAGGCGCTTCTCTCCCTGCCCGGCATGGTGGCGGAGATCGATCCTGTCGCGCTCGACCAGATTTTCACGCTCTGGTGCCCCATACCGCCACGCACGGCCTATCGCGGCATCCACGAACTGCCGCCCGGCCACCTGATGCTGGTGAAGGACGGCGTGCGCACCATCCGCCCCTGGTGGCAGCTGTCCTATCCGGACCGCGCCGACGTGCCGCCCGCCCGCCCGATGGACGAACAAGTGGAGGAGCTGCGGGCTCTGCTCTCCGATGCCACCCGCATCCGGCTGCGCGCCGACGTGCCTGTCGGCGCCTATCTCTCCGGCGGCCTCGATTCCTCGCTGATCTCGGCGCTCGCCGCACGCACCGTCACGCACGGCCTGCGCACCTTCTCGCTGACCTTCCGCAGCGAGGAACATGACGAAAGCAGCTGGCAGCGCCGGATGGCCGCGACGCTCGACGCCGAGGCCGACAGCGTGGAATGCACTACGGCGGCGATCGCTGACAGTCTTCCAGCGGTGATGCGTCATATCGAATGCCCGATCCTGCGCACCGCGCCCGTGCCACTTCATCTCCTTGCCGCCCGCGTGCGCGAGTGCGGCATGAAGGTCGTGCTGACGGGCGAAGGCGCGGACGAGATCTTCGCCGGCTATGATCTTTTCCGCGAGGCGCGCGTGCGCCGCTTCTGCGGCCGCCAGCCGGGGTCAGCCCGCCGTCCGCGTCTCTTCCAGCGGCTCTATCCCTACCTGCCGGGCTTGCAGCAGCAGTCGCCGGATTATCTCGCCCGCTTCTTCGCCTTCGGCGCCGAAGCGCATGACGACCCGCTCTATTCCCACCGCCCGCGCTTCCGCTCGACGGCGGCCGCCAAGCTTTTCTTCTCGCCCGATTTGAAGACCACGCTCGGCGACTACGATGCCGCTGCCGACCTCGCTGCCCGACTGCCGGCGGATTTCGGCCGCTGGCATGCGCTGCATCAGGCGCAATATCTCGAAACGGCGTTTCTGCTGCCGGGCTATATCCTGTCCAGCCAGGGTGACCGCGTGATGATGGCCAATGCGGTGGAAGGGCGCTTTCCCTTCCTCGATCCCCGCGTCGTCGCCTTCGCCGCCGGCCTGCCGCCGGAGGCGAAGCTGCGGGGGCTGCGTGAAAAACACATCCTCAAGGAGGCCGCCCGCGGCCTCGTACCCGTGGCGATCATCGACCGCCCCAAACAGCCCTACCGCGCGCCGGACAGCGAGAGTTTCGCCGCACCCGGCACGCCGGCCTATCTCGGCGACGTTCTTTCGCCGGCGCGGATTGCCGAAGGCGGCCTCTTCAATGGCCCAGCGGTCGGCAAGCTGAGGGACAAGGTTCTCAAGGGACAGGCGAGCGGTTTTCGCGACAACGCCGCCTTCATCGGCATTCTTTCGACGCAGCTTCTCGGCGCAGCCGCGCCAACACATCCAGCATAGGGAGGGAAATCCCGGACATGTCCGACGCAACCAGAACCGCCATCCGCGCCTTCATCGTGGAAAACTTCCTGTTCGGCGACGACAGCCAGCCGCTCGCCACCGACCTCTCGCTGATAGACAACGACCTGATCGATTCCACCGGCATCCTCGAACTGGTCGGCTTTCTGGAGGAGCGCTTCGCCATTTCCGTCGCGGATGCCGATATCGTGCCCGCCAATCTCGACACGATCGACCGCATCGCCGGCTTCATCGCCCGCAAGCAAGCCGCCTGAGGCGCGATGCGGATCGAGCGTACCCTTGAGGCGAGTGCTGCGCAGGACGGTGCCAAAACGGCGATCGTCTCCGGTGAGGCGCGGCTCAGCTACGACCGCCTGCTCGATCTCTCCCGGCGCCTCGCGACGACGCTTCACAACCACGGCGCCGGGCGCGGCGAGCGTGTGCTCATCCTGCTCGACAACGGCTGGCGCACGGCCGTCGCCGTTTTCGCGACCTGGATGGCAGGAGCTGCGATTTGCCCGGTCAATCCTTCCACGAAAGCCGAGCGGCTCGCCGCCATCGCCGGCAATTGCGCGCCGGCGCTCGTCATCGTCGAAAGCCGCCTGGAACGGCTCGTCGAGGACTGCCAAGCACTTGCCGCCCTACCGCGCCTCGTCGTCGGTGAGGCGGGTAGCTTCGATTCCGCGCTGGAGGCCGCGCCCTTCGTCCCGGCCGAACCTTTTCCCGACACCGACCTTGCCGCGCTGATCTATACCTCGGGCTCGACGGGCGAGCCGAAGGGCGTGATGCACGGCCACGACACGCTCGACGCCGCCGCTCGCGCAATCAGCCGCTATCTCGAAAACAGCGCCGTCGACATCATCCTCGTCGTGCTGCCGATGTCCTTCGGTTACGGGCTCAACCAGTTGGTGACCGCGATGCTCTCAGGCGCGACGCTGGTCATCGAAAAGTCCTTCGCCTTCCCGCAGGCCGTTTTCGAGACGATCCGCGCCGAACGTGTCACCGGTTTCCCGCTCGTGCCGACCATGGCGGCGATGATGATGCAGGCGCGCGACCTCGACCCCTCGCTTTTTGCAAGCCTGCGCTACCTCACCAGCGCCGCCGCCCCCCTTCCGCTCGCCCATCTCGACTGGCTGCGCGCCTTCCTGCCGCATACGAAACTCTTCTGCATGTACGGCCAGACCGAATGCACCCGCGCCACCTGGCTTCCGCCTGACAAGATCGACACAAAACGCGGTTCGGTCGGCATCGCCATACCCGGCACGCGTGCCGTGGTGGTGGACGAGGCGGGCGAGGCAGCTGCGCCCGGCACGATCGGCGAACTCGTCATCGAGGGGCCGCATGTCATGCGCGGCTACTGGCGCAACGAGGCCGCCACGAGCCGTGCCCTGCGTCCTGCTCCCAATACCGGAACGCTCCGCCTCCATACCGGCGATCTCTTCACCGCCGATGCCGACTGTTATCTCACCTTCGTGTCCCGCATGGACGACATCATCAAGTCGCGCGGCGAGAAGGTCGCGCCGCAGGCGGTGGAGGAGGTGCTGTGCCGCATGCCCGGCATTGCCGAGGCGCTCGTCGTCGGCGTGCCGCATGACGTGCTCGGCGAAGCCGTCAAGGCCGTCATCGTCGCCTCCGATCCATCCCTCACCGAGCGCGAGGTGCTGCGTTTCTGCGCCCGCCATCTCGAAGACCACATGGTGCCGAAGTCGGTGGAATTCCGCGACGCCATGCCCAAAACCGATAGCGGCAAGGCCAGCCGCCGCCTCGCCGCCCTGCCCGCCAACCCGACAGGATCGAAATGATGCCCCATACGCCCGCCTTCGCCCCGCTCGTGCTCGATCCCGCCGCCGAGGTAGAGCGCATCTCGCAATGGCTGCGCGAGAAGCTGCGGCTCGACCTGCGCAAACGCGGGCTGGTGCTCGGCCTTTCGGGCGGCATCGATTCCAGCCTGTGCGCGGCCCTTGCCGCCAAGGCGCTCGGCGCGAAGAACGTCTTTGCCCTTTATATGCCGGAAAACGATTCCGATCCGGAAAGCCTGCGGCTCGGGCGCACCGTTGCCGAAACCTTCGGCATCGACAGCACGCTCGAGGATATCGGCCCCGCGCTAGCCGCCATGGGCTGCTATGAGCGCCGCGACGCCGCCATCCGCGAGGCCGTGCCTGAATACGGCGACGGCTGGGCCTCCAAGATCGTCTTCGACAGCACGATGACGACGGGCGGCTACAACATTTCCTCGCTCGTCGTGCGCACGCCGGAGGGCGAGATGCGCAAGGTGCGCCTGCCGGCCAGCGCCTATCTCGGCATCGTCGCGGCGACGAACATGAAGCAGCGCAGCCGCAAGCAGCTCGAATATTACCATGCCGACCGGCTGAATTTCGCCGTGCTCGGCACGCCGAACAAGCTGGAATACGATCAGGGCTTCTTCGTGAAGAACGGCGACGGCGCAGCCGATATCAAGCCGATCGCCCATCTCTACAAGTCGCAGGTCTATCAGCTCGCCGCCTATCTCGGCGTTCCCTCGGAAATCCTCTCGCGACCGCCGACGACGGACACCTATTCTCTGCCGCAGACGCAGGAGGAATTCTACTTCGCCCTGCCCTACGACAAGATGGATATCTGCCTCTACGGGCTGAACCATGGATTGCCGGCCGAAGCGATTGCTGCGGCGACGGGCCTCAGCTCAAGCCAGGTCGAGCTGGTCTGGACCGATATCGCCGCGAAACGCAAGGTCGCCCGCTACCTGCATTGCGCACCGCTCGTCATGGACGGGGTGAACTGACGGCCACCCCAACCCTTCGGATAGGCCCGCTTGAATTCCCGGCCGCCCCGTCTATCCTGTCGCCATGCGCCCGAACCTCACCTTCGAACAGCTCCAGCGCTGGAGCAGCGGCATCGCCTCTGCTGTCAGCGCCACCTTGCCCGAAGATATTTCGGCGCATTTCACGGCCGGCGCGCGCGGTATCATCGCCTCCGATCAGGTCTATATCGGCCTCTATCTGCGCGACAACGCCTCGATCACCATCTACGAGCGTGATCCGGACCACTGGAACCACAATTACGACACGCGCAAATACCAGCAGGACCCGTTCTTCCGCCGGTTCGCCGGCTCGCGGCAGGATTTTCTGCTACCGCTTTCGGCGCTCGACAAGGGCGACTTCCACACCAGCGCCTATTACCGGGATTTCTACGAGCCCTCGGGCAGTTTCGACGAGATCACCGGCGTCTTCAATTTCGATCGCAATGCCGCGGGCTTCGTCACCTATCTGCGCCGCCGTGGTGCCCGCCCCTTCGGCGACGAGGACGTGGCGATGGCTGAAGCCACCGCCGAGGCGACCCGCATGGTGCTGGAGCGCCTATGGCGGCAATGGCGGCCGGCGGGCGAAAGCTCGCTGTCGCTTGGCGAATTAAGCGCTAGGGAACGCCAGATCGCCCTCCTCCTCATCGACGGCGGCTGCGCGAAAACCATTTCGCGCGACCTCTCCATCTCGCCCGGCACGGTGCGCAACCATATCAAGACGGTCTATCGCAAGCTCGGCATCCACTCGCAGGTGGAGCTGATGGCCGCCGCACGCGACGGCGGCCGCGCTCTGCTCTCACTGCCCTGAAACGACCCGTGTCCATAGGCGGTTCTGCAGGCGCAGGAGCTTCGCGTCGCTCGTTTCCACCACGAAGAGCTTCGCCTTGACGTCGTCCGGCGGGAAGACGCCGGGATCCTTCGCCACGGCTTGATCCATCAGCGGCAGTGAGTCAGGGATCGGATTGGCGTAGGAGACGTAGCTGGAATTGGCCGCCGCAATCTCCGGCCGCATGTTGAAGTCGATCCAGGCGAGCGCGTTTTCCGGATGCGGTGCGTCCTTCGGCATGGCCATGGTGTCGAAGTTGATCAACGTCCCCTCCTTCGGGATGGCATAGGCGATTTCCAGCTTCTTCTCGCTTTCGGCCGCCCGCGCCTTCGCCTGCAGGATATCACCCGACCAGCCGAGCACGACGCAGATATCGCCATTGGCGAGGTCGTTGATATAGCGCGAGGAATGGAAGTAGCGGATGTGCGGGCGCACCTTCAGGAGCAGCTCTTCCGCCTTGGCGATATCGTCCGGGTTCGTCGAATGCGGATCGATGCCGAGATAATTCATCGCCATCGGGATGATTTCGGCGGGCGCATCGAGCATGGCGACGCCGCATTCGGCGAATTTCTCGACGATAGCGGGATCGAACACCATGGCGAAGCTGTCGACCGGCGCGTCGCCCATGCGCTGCTTCACGGCGGCGATGTTGTAGCCGATGCCGTCGGTGACGGACATGTAAGGCACGGCGTAGGTATTGTCGGGATCGGCGCCCGAAATCAGCGACAGCGCCTGCGGATCGAGCTTGCCGATATTGCCGAGCTTCGGCTTGTCGAGCGGCTGGAAGGCGCCGGCCTTCACCTGGTTCTTCAGGAAGGGATAGGCCGAGGGGTAGACGACATCGTAGCCCGAGCCGCCGGTCAGCATCTTGGTTTCCAGCACCTCGTTGCCGTCATAGACGTCGTAAACGACGCGGATGCCGGTTTCCTTCTCGAACTTTTCCGCCGTATCCGGCGCGATGTAATCCGACCAGTTATAGACGTTGACGACCTTTTCCTCCTGCGCCCGCGCGCCGCCCATGGCGGCGAGCAGAGCGAGGGCCGAGACGAGAGCAGTCTTGCGCATGGTCTTCTCCTCAGGCTTTCGTCTGGCCGGCATAGACCGGCAGGGTGATGCAGGCGACATTACCGCCGCCGAGCAGGATTTCGCGGGAATTCTCAATGCCCGTGATGCGGTGTTCGGGGAAGAGTTCGGCGAGCTTGGCTTTCGCGGCCAAGTCCAGCTTTTCGTCGTCGAACTGCGGCACGACGACGGCGGAATTGCCGGGATAGTAGTTGATATAGGTGGCCGCGATGCGGTTGCCTTCCGGGCGCGCCCAGGTGCTGTCGACCTGATCGACGCTTTCGGCCTCCTCCGCCGTCATCTCGATCGGGCGGGGATGCAGGATGCGGTGCACCTCCAGCGACCGGCCGCGCGCATCGCGGGCCGAGCGCAGCACGTCCTCCACCTCGCGCACGATCTCGTATTGCGGATCGTCGCGGTCTTCCGTCCAGCTCATCGCCACGACACCCGGTCGCACGAAGCAACAGACATCGTCGACATGACCATCCGTTTCGTCGAAGCAGAAGCCGCGCGGTAGCCAGATGACATGCTCCAGCCCGAGATAGTCCGAAAGCTGCTTCTCCACCTCGGCCTTGCCGAGATGGCCGTTGCGGTTGCGGTTCAACAGGCACTGTTCCGTGGTGATCAGCGTGCCCTGCCCGTCGCATTGCAGGCCGCCGCCCTCGGCGATCAGCTTCGAGCGGTAGCGGTCCATATTCTCGGTTTCCAGCACCTTGCGGGCGGCGAGGTCGTCGAGGTTCCACGGCGCATAGAGGCCGCCGTCATTGCCGCCATAGGCGTTGAAGGTCCAGTCGACACCGCGCACCACGCCGTGATCGTTGATGACGAAATTCGGGCCGCTGTCGCGCAGCCAGGAATCGTCCGTCGACATTTCGACGAGGCGCACGCTGTCCGGCAGCATGGCGCGGGCGTTCAGCCACTGGCGCGACGAGACGGCGATGGTGACCGGTTCGCTCTCGGCAATCGCCGCCGCGACCCGCGCGAAAAGTTTTTGCGCGGGCTTGGCGCCAAGACGCCAGGTGTCGGACCGCTCCGGCCAGATCAGCCAGCAGCCGGCCTTCGGCTCGAATTCCCCCGGTGCGCGAAAACCATCGGCCTTCGGCGTGCTTTGAAGCGT
Organism: Shinella sp. 20P9.1.1; assembly: GCF_057798995.1. NCBI lineage: Bacteria > Pseudomonadati > Pseudomonadota > Alphaproteobacteria > Hyphomicrobiales > Rhizobiaceae > Shinella > Shinella sp. 20P9.1.1. Next base: position 113,679 of record NZ_JBYOLC010000001.1, on the reverse strand, counting down.
GCGTACCATGTATCCCCCAGATGAAAAATCCGGGGGGATTAAGGCAAGCACGGCCCGTTCGGGTCAATGTCCCATTTGGGATGGGCGGTCAGCCCTCGAAGACCATCAGCGTATCGCCGGCCTGAAGATAATCGCCTTCCTTGACGCGCAGGCGCAGACGGCCGGCCTTGGGGGCGAGCACCTGCGTTTCCATCTTCATGACTTCCATGACGGCGACCAGCTCACCCTCGGCAACCATGGCGCCATCGGCGATCTTGAAGGCTTGCAGCGTGCCCGAGACCGGAGCGGCGATGCCGTCCTCGGCAGGCTTGCCGCCGCCTGTGGCTGCCGTGCTCTGCCCGGCCGCGCCAAGCCCAGCAAGAAGCAGGCTCGGCAAAGCGAGCGACACGCGCTTGCCGTCGATTTCAAGATGGGTGCGGATCAGCGTCGGGTCAGCGGCGGGCTCCGGCCGGGCCGTGGCCTCCGGCATGGCGGCGAAATCGGTCTCGATCCAGCGGGTGTGTACCTTGAAGCCATCGGTCCCGATGAAATCGTCCGTGTCGATGGCGGCGCGGTGGAACGGCAGGACGGTCGCAACACCCTCGATGCGGAACTCATTCAGCGCCCGGCGGGCACGGCGCAGCGCCTCCTCGCGGGTGGCGCCGGTCACGATGAGCTTGGCCATCAGCGAGTCGAAAACGCCGGGAATGGTCGAGCCGGTGACGACGCCGCTATCGAGGCGCACGCCGGGACCGGAGGGCGGGTCGAAGGCGGTGATCGCACCAGGCGTCGGCAGGAAGCCGCGGCCGGGGTCTTCGGCATTGATGCGGAACTCGATGGAGTGGCCGCGCGGCGCGGGTGTTTCGAGGAGCGTCAGGCGCTGGCCCTCCGCCACACGGAACTGCTCGATGACGAGGTCGATGCCCGTCGTTTCCTCGGTGACGGGATGTTCCACCTGCAGGCGGGTGTTCACCTCGAGGAAGGAGATCGTGCCGTCGACGCCGAGCAGGAATTCCACCGTGCCGGCGCCGGAATAGCCGGCGGCCGCACAGATCGCCTTGGCGGCGGCGTGGATGCGTTCGCGCTGTTCCGGTGCGAGGAAGGGTGCCGGCGCTTCTTCGATAAGCTTCTGGTTGCGGCGTTGCGCCGAGCAGTCTCGGGTGCCGAGAACCAGCACATTACCGTGCTTGTCGGCGATGACCTGCGCCTCGATATGGCGGGGGCGGTCAAGGAACCGTTCGAGGAAACATTCACCACGGCCGAAGGCGACGGTCGCCTCGCGCACGGCGGATTCGTAGAGATCGGCGACCTCTTCCATTTTCCAGGCGACCTTGATGCCGCGCCCGCCGCCGCCATGCGCGGCCTTGATGGCAACCGGCAGGCCATGCTGTTCCGCAAAGGCGATCACTTCGGCCGCCGAGGAAACCGGGCCGTCGCTGCCGGCCACCAACGGTGCCCCGACGCTCTGCGCGATGCGCCGCGCCTCGACCTTGTCGCCAAGCGCCACGATGACGTCGGGATCGGGGCCGATCCAGGTCAGGCCGGCCTCCTGCACCGCCTTGGCGAACCGGGCGTTTTCCGACAGAAAGCCGTAGCCGGGATGCACGGCATCCGCACCCGAGCGCTTTGCGACAGCGATCAGCTTGTCGATATCGAGATAGGTTTCCGCTGGGCGCACGCCGTCAAGTCCGTAGGCTTCGTCAGCCAGGCGCACGAAGAGCGCGTCCGCATCCGGATCCGCATAGACGGCAACGGACTGCATCCCGTAATCCCGGCAGGCGCGCAGGATGCGCACGGCGATTTCGCCACGATTGGCAATAAGCACTTTCTTCATGGCGCTCTCCTAGCGGCTCGCGGCGATATCGGCGAAGGGGCCGATCGGGCGGAAACGGATCTTTGCGTTGATGGGAATCTGGCCGGCCAGATCGAGATGATATTCGGCGACCGCGCCGATGACGGGATAACCGCCGGTCAGCGGGTGGTCGGCGAGGAAGAGCACCGGCTGACCGCTGTGCGGCACCTGGATCGCACCCGTCGCCGTACCCTCGCTCGGCAATTCCGCACTGTCTTTGCGCTCCAGCGGCACCTCGCCGGCAAGGCGGATGCCGACGCGGCTCGATTGCGGCGTGACCTGCCAGAGCTGGCTCGTCAGCGTTTCCAGCCCCTTCTGCGTGAACCAATCCGTGCGCGGGCCAAGCACCACGTCGAGCGTCACCACGTCGCTTGCGGACGGCGCGTCGAAGGCCGGGATTTCATCGGTGGAGACGCTGGCAAGCCCCTCGTTGCGACCCTTCAGCGCCAGCACCGTTCCCGATGTGACCGGCTCCGGGCCGACGACGGCAAGCGTATCGGTCGCCGCGCTGCCAAGCACAGGGGCAATGTCGAAACCGCCGCGCACGGCGAGATAGGTGCGCATGCCGGTCTTCGGATGGCCGATGGTGACGACGTCGCCGGGTTCCAGCGCAATCGGCTGCCAGGTCTGAAAATCCCGATTGCGGCCGGCGGCATCGCGCACCGTCACCGGACAGGGCGCACCGGCAAGGCCGATCACGGCACGCCCGTTGCTCTCGAAGGAGAAACCGCCGAGGGTCATTTCGAGGGCGGGCGTGTCGGCCTGATTGCCGACGATGCGGTTTGCGGCATTGAAGGCGCTGCGGTCGAGCGCGCCGGAGGCGGAGACGCCCTGACCCGTCTGACCGAAACGGCCGATATCCTGGAAAACGGCCGGCATCGGCGCGGCGAGCACCTTGAACTGCGGGTCGTCGGCTGCGACGGCACGCTCCGTGCGGGCGGCCGGTTCGGGGATGTGGACGGTCCTGCCCGCCTTCGCCATGTCGAAAAAGCGCACGCGGTAGCCGGGCTGGAACAGCGCGCCGGGATCGCGGTCGATATCCCACATCTTGACGGGCGTTGTGCCGATGATCTGCCAGCCGCCGGGGCTATTTTGCGGATAGACGCCGCTGAAGGCGCCGGCCAGCGCCACGGAGCCCGCCGGGATGCGGGTGCGCGGGCTTTTGCGGCGCGGAACATGCAGCGCCGGATCGCCGCCGACGAGATAGCCGAAACCCGGCGCGAAGCCGCAGAAGGCGACGGTGAATTCGCTTTCGGTATGGCGGCGGATGACCTCCTCGACGCTGAGGCCGGTCAATTCCGCGACGTCGCCGAGGTCCTCGCCGTCATAGCGCACGGGGATTTCCACCAGATGCTCAGAGGGCGCGATCTTCGCCGAAAGATCGCGGGTGGCGATGCCTGCCGCGATATCCGAAGATGAGACCTTTTCCGGGCGGAAACGGATCATCAGCGTGCGGGCGGCCGGCACCATTTCTTCGATGCCGTCGATCGGATCAGCCTGCAGCGAGGCGAAAAGGGCAAGCGTCTCGTCGAGATCGGCAAGCTCGACGAGGATGGTGGTCAGGCTGACGGGTAGAAAGCGCATCGAACCCTCACGCGTGATAGGCGGAATCGGGAATATCGGTGATGAACATGTAGCCCGGCGCATGGGTTATGGCGAAGGGCACGCCCGAAGCCATCACGGCCGCCTGCGGGGTGACGCCGCAGGCCCAGAACACCGGCACTTCACCCGGCTCGATGCGCACCGCGTCGCCGAAATCCGGCTTGGCGAGATCGGCGATGCCGATATCCGCGGGCGAGCCGACATGCACGGGCGCACCGTGCACCGCCGGGAAGCGACCGGAGATCATGGCGGCATCGGCAACACGCGAAGCGGGGATCGGCCGCATGGAGACGACCATATTGCCCTTCAGCCGACCCGCCGGGCGGCAGGCCGTGCTGGTCAGGTACATCGGCACGTTGCTCTTGTCCGTCATGTGACGGATTTCGATACCCGCCTCGACCATCGGTGTCTCGAAGGTGAAGGAGCAGCCGATCAGGAAGGCGACGAGGTCGTCACGCTCCGCCCAGGCGGCGGTGGCGTCAGGCGTCTCCTCGGCAAGCTTGCCGTCGCGCCAGATGCGGTAGAGCGGCAGGTCGGTGCGCAGGTCCGCACCGGGCGCGAGCAGCGTCGTCGGCGAGCCTGGATCGGAGACGTCGAGCACCGGGCAGGGTTTTGGATTGCGTTGCGCATAGAGCAGGAAATCGAAGGCCCAGTCGCGCGGCAGCACGATCATGTTGGCCTGGGTGAAGCCCGGCGCGATGCCCGAGGTGGGCGCGACGAACCCACTTCTATAAGTAGTCCTCGCCCGGCGCGCGGCTGAAGCATCAACGTGGTCGAGATAGTCGGTCGGAAGCGTCATGGCCGCGCCTCACGCCTTGTCGGCGAAGGAACGGATGGCGATACCTTCCGCCTCGAAGCGGCGGCGGATTTCCTGGGCGATGGCAACGGCACCGGGGCTGTCGCCATGCACGCAGATCGACTGCGCCTCGATACGGATCGTGCTGCCGTCGATGGCTTCCAGCGTGCCCTCGCGGGCGAGCTGCACCATGCGGTCGGCGATTTTCTTCTCGTCATGCAGCACGGAGCCGGCCTCGCGGCGCGAGACGAGCTCGCCCTTCGGCGTGTAGGCCCGGTCGGCAAAGGCTTCCGCCACCACGGCAAGGCCGGACTTGCGGGCGAGATCGAGGATCGGCGCATTGGCAAGGCCCATCAGGATCAGCGAGGAATCCACCGCCTTGATTCCATCGATGACCGCCTGGCCCTGTTTCGCATCATAGGCGATGCGGTTGTAGAGCGCGCCGTGCGGCTTGACATAACGCACCGTCGTACCGGCGGCGGCGGCAACGCCCTTGATCGCGCCGATCTGGTAGATGACGTCGGCGATCAGCTCCTCGGGCGTGGCGTCGAGATCGCGGCGGCCGAAGCCGACGCGGTCGGGATAGGAAACATGGGCGCCGATGACGACGCCGTTTGCAGCCGCCGCCTTCACCGTGCGGAAAATGCCGGCCGGATCACCGGCATGGAAACCGCAGGCGATGTTGGCGGAGGAGACGACGGCGAGCATCGCCGCGTCGTCGCCCATGCGCCAGGCGCCATAGCTTTCGCCGAGATCGCTGTTGAGGTCGATCGCTGTCATTGTTTCCTCCCTCTTTTTTTAGAGACCCAGCAGTCCGAAGATCGTGCCAGCCGACTTGTAGCCCATATACCATGTGAGCGCGCAGACCAGGGCGCCGAGCACCAGCAGCCAGCGCGGATAACGATAGCCGCCCATCAGGTCCTCGCGCTTCCATGCGGCGAAGAGGAAGATGCTGAGGCCGATCGGCAGGATGAGACCGTTGAGGCCGCCGACGAAGACCAGCATGGCAGCGGGCGGCGTGGTCATCAGCAGGTAGGAGACGAGCGAGATGGCAATGAAGACCACGGTCGCGAGATTGCGGGCGCGCTCGCTGATATCCTGCTTGAAGACCGTGATGAAGGAGACGGACGTATAGGCCGCACCGATGACGCTGGTGATGGCGGCGGCCCAGAAGATGATGCCGAAGAGGCGCAGGCCGAAATCGCCGGAGGCTGCCCGGAAGGCCTGTGCGGCGGGGTTTGCTGCCTGGCTTGCCGTATCGATGACCACGCCGCTGGCAACGACGCCCAGAATGGCGAGGAAGAGCACATAGCGCATCAGGCCGGTGACGGCGATGCCGGTCAGCGCGGCGCGGGTAACGGCCGGCAGGTGCTCCTGGCCGACCATGCCGCGGTCAAGCAGGCGGTGCGCGCCGGAATAGGTGATGTAGCCGCCGACCGTGCCGCCGACGATGGTGGTGATCGTGGCGAAATCGATCGTATCGGGCAGGAAGGTTTGGAACAGCGCATCGCCGACCGGCGGGCCGGAGACGAAGGCGACATAGAGCGTCAGAACGATCATCAGGATACCGGCGAAGATGATGAAGCGGTCGACGGCGAGGCCCGCGCGCTTGGACAGAAAGATGCCGATCGAAAAGACGGCGCTGATCGCCCCGCCGATCTTCGGATCCAGCCCGAAGACGGCATTGAGGCCGAGGCCGGTACCGCCGATATTGCCGATGTTGAAGAAGAGGCCACCGACGATGACGAGAATGGCGAGCAGGTATCCTGAACCGGGGATCGCCGCATTGGCGACATCGGAGGCGCGCATGCGCGTCAGCGTCACGATGCGCCAGATGTTGAGCTGCACCACGAAATCGATGAGGATGGACGCGAGGATACCGAAAGCGAAGGCGGCGCCGAGCTTCGTCGTAAACGTCGCCGTCTGGGTGATGAAACCGGGACCGATGGCGCTGGTCGCCATCAGGAAGATCGCGGCGACAAGCGCCGAGCGACGGGATTTGACGGTTTCGAGGCCCTGCGCGACCACGCTCTGGCCCGCAGGTGCTGCTGCATTCCGTTCCATGAGATTTCTCCGCTCTCACGCACCCGCCCCTCGCGGATGTTTCATGTCCGAATGATGGACTGCTACACAAAAATGTCAATATTGTTCAACAATATTTCTATATCGTTCCTTATTATCGCCGCTTTACCAATCACATAGCACGCGATTCGCCACAATTTTCGGCGCCACCGCCCCCGCATTCATGCTAAGGGGCAGAGGGGAAAGAGGGTCACCGGGCATCATCTGCCCGGGCGGGGAGAAGAGCATGACGGAAGACGGAGAAGGCCTGCCGCTGGCGGACCGGTTGGCGCGGCACATTCGCACGCTCCTGATTTCAGGCGAGCTTTCGCCCGGCCAGCGTCTGTCGGAAGCCGCCTTCAGCGAACGCTTCGACGTCTCGCGCAATTCGCTGCGCGAAGCCTTCCGCCTGCTCACCAAGGACGGGCTCTTGCGCCACGAGGCCAACCGCGGCGTCTTCGTCACCGTGCCCTCCATGGCCTCGGTCATCGACATCTACCGGGTGCGGCGCATGCTGGAATGCGGCGCGCTGCGCCAGGCCTGGCAGCAGCATCCGGCAATCCGCGTGATGCGCGAAGCCGTCGCCAACGGGCAGAAAAAGCGCGATGCGGGCGACTGGGTCGGCGTCGGCAGTGCCAACATGATCTTCCACGCCGCCATCATCGACCTTTCGGACAGCGCGCGGCTCACCGAATTCTACGAGCGCATCTCGGCGGAGCTACGCCTCTGCTTCGGGCTCCTCAACGATCCCGAGCACCTGCATTCGCCCTTCGTCGACATGAACGACGCGATCGTCACCCTTCTGGAGCAGGGAAAGCCGGCAGAGGCCGCCGCGCAGATGGAGACCTATCTCAACCTTGCCGAACGCACGATGCTGAAGGCGCTGGAGCGGGTCGAGCAGGCTTAGGCGACGTCGGCACGACGCAAGGGGATGATCGTTCCCGCAGCATCCGGCAGGAACGGCTCCGGCCGGCCGAGGAAATAGCCTTGGGCATAATCGACGCCAATCGTCTTCAGGGCGCCGAGAATCTCGGCATTCTCCACAAACTCGGCGATCGTCTTGCGGCCTGCGAGATGCGAGATCTGGTTGATCATCTCGACCGTCATCCAGTCCGCCTTGTCCGTCAGCATGTCGCGCACGAAGCTGCCGTCGATCTTCACATAGTCGACCGGTAGGCGCTTCAGGTAGGTGAGCGACGACATGCCGACGCCGAAATCGTCGAGCGCGAAGCGGCAGCCCATGGCGCGCATGGCGTTCATGAAGGCGATGGCCTCGTCCAGATTCTCGATGGCGCTGGTCTCGGTGATCTCGAAGCAGAGCACATTGGCCGGCACGCGGCTGCGGCGCAACATCTCGCGCAGGAAGGGCAGGAACGTGTCGTCCTTCAGCGTCAGGCCGCTGAGATTGATCGAATAGGTGCCGGACGCGGCTCCCATCCGCCGACCGATGATATCGAGCGCGTGGCGCACCACCCAGCGGTCGAGGGCCGGCATCAGGCCGAAACGCTCGGCCGCCGGAATGAAGGCGCCGGGGGCAAGAAGCTTGCCCTCCTCTTCCAGCCGCAGCAGGATTTCGCGATGTTCGGCCGGCGCGCCGCTGCCGTCGATCGTCGCGATTTCCTGGGAGAACAGCCGGAAACTGTCTTCCTCCAGCGCGCGGTGCAAGCGCTGCACCCAGTTGAGATTGGCGGTGAACTGGGTCTGCGCGGCGTCCGTCGTCTCAAAGACGTGCACGCGGTTGCGGCCCTTTTCCTTGGCCATGTAGCAGGCGATATCGGCCGCCCGCAGCGCCTCCTGCAGCGTATAGCTGCGCCCGCCGAGATGGACGACGCCGATGCTGGCGCTGATCGAATAGCGATGACCGTTCCAGACGAAATCGATCGCCTCGGCAATCTCGCGCAGCCTGAGACCAATGCGCAGCGCATCTTCCGGCGCGCAGTTCGGCAGAACGATGCCGAACTCGTCGCCACCCAGACGGGCCAGCAGGTCCGTGCCGCGGATCGCCTTGTCGAGATCGTGTGAGATGCGGCGCAGCAGCGCGTCGCCGGCCGCATGTCCCCCGTTGTCGTTGACGGCCTTGAACTGGTCGAGATCGATGAACATCAGCGCATGCCGGCTGCCGGGTTCCTCCAGCGCACGGGCAAGCCGCTCCTCGAAGAGCCGGCGGTTCGGCAGACCCGTGAGGTCGTCATGGTTGGCATTGTGGGAAAGCTGTTCTTCGATATTGCGGCGATGCGTGAGGAAGCTGTTGAGCCGCCAGACGGTCAAGAGGATGAAGACGAGCGCCATGACGGCGTTGCTGACGAACAGCACGGTCTGTACCTGCCGCGTGCCCTCCCCCAGCCGGTCGGAGAAGCGCTTCGTCAGGGGCGTCACCAGCGCATTGATCTCGTCGAGCTGGCGGATGATATCGCGCCGGTCGGCCTCGTTGATGTGGCGGGACGTATCGATCCCCTCGCCGATCGGCAGCAGCTGCATCAACACGCCTTCGGCGGTGCGCCAGTCGCGAATGCAGGCTTCCATGACCGGCAGCCAGCGGAAATAGCGGAACAGCCAGATGATGTTCGGAATGTCGTCGGGATGGTTGCCGCCGGCCAGGAAGCCCTCGAAGGCTGCACCGACATCGGGCGGATCCGCCTCGAGCGCCAGCCGCGCCGCGCGGTCGCCCATCGGTATCGCCATCGCCTGGTGATAGCGCGCGACGAAGGACCGATTGCCGGATTCGGCAAAACGGTTGAGATAGTAGAGCGCGTCATGCTGGCCTTTCGACCAGAGGCTTTCGCCGCTGACGAAGGCCCGTAGCGACGACGTGACCTGTAGGCTGAATGTGGCAAGCGCCGTCTGGAGAAGGACGATGATGACGAAAGGCCAGGCGACGGCGATGAGGCGCAGCGTGGTTCTGGGGGCTTGCGTCATACACAACTCCGGTTCTGCGTATCGCCGGCTGCCGTGGCGCAGGTCGTCTGCCTTTGCCTTGTCCCGTTCGCCCTCGTCTTGCCCACCCGTCTCATATGCGTATCCTTGCCCGTGACATCGCCCGGAAATCCGGACATCGCACCATCACGTCGGCAGCAGGGATTGGAGCATAAGAGCGTAATGAAAATGCTAATGCAACCATTAGATTGCAGTTTATCGCTCCATTCAGGACGCGTCATTTTCGGACAATCCCAAATGCAGGCAAAAAAAATGGGCCAGCGAAATCGCGGCCCATTGAAGTGTGAAGGTTAAAAACCTCCAGAGGGGAACAGCTGACGCGGCGGCACTGGGAGGAAAACCGCCATGTGCATCAACTGCGTGCACTATGCCCACTTTTTGACCGCTTGGAAAACATTTATTGTGCAATGCAGCTATGCAAATGCCGCGCTGCTCCGGGCAGGATTTCGCGACTGGCTCACCGCAGATTTTTCATCGGACGATGTCGCAAGACGGCCGGACCGTGCGTCCTTGGCGAAAGCGGGAGGAGAAACCGATGCCGAAGACCGACGACGACCTCATCTCTTTCGAACGGGACGGCGCGCCGCCGCTGCCGGCGCCGCGGATGGAAGGCTATGTCGAAAACGACGGCGCGCGCATCTGGCATGCCGCCTTCGGCGCCGGGCCGGCCGTCATCCTGCTGCATGGCGGGCTCGGCCATGCCGGCAACTGGGGCAAGCAGGTGCCGGCCCTCGTCGCGGCAGGCAGTACGGTGGTCGTCATTGACAGCCGCGGCCACGGGCGCAGCACCCGCGATGCCGGGCCGTTCGGCTATGTCCGCATGGCCGGCGACGTGCTGGCGGTAATGGATCATCTTAAAATAGACAAGGCCAGCCTCGTCGGCTGGAGCGACGGCGCCTGCACGGCGCTGATCCTCGCCGACCAGCATCCGGAGCGCGTCAGCGGCGTCTTTTTCTTTGCCTGCAACATGGACCCGAGCGGCACGCTCGATTTCCAGCCGACACCCGTGCTCGACCGCTGTTTCCACCGGCACCGGCTGGATTATCAGGCCCTGTCCGCGACGCCCGACGCCTTCGAGGGCTTTGTCGCGGACGTTTCCCGGATGATGCAGACCGAGCCGAACTACACCGCAGCGGACCTTGCCGGGATCACGGTTCCTGTCGCCATCGTGCTCGGCGAACATGACGAGTTCATTCGGCCGGAACACGCCGCCTATCTCGCGGCAACCATCCCGCAGGCTACGCTGACCACCCTGCCCGGCGTCAGCCAGTTCGCACCGCTGCAACGGCCGGCATTGTTCAACGACGCCGTCTTGCGCTTCCTCGACCGGATCGGGGACTAAGCCCTCGCCAGCATCGCTTCGGCCGCCTTTTCCGCGATCATGATGACAGGCGAATTGGTGTTGCCGGAAACGATGGTCGGCATGATCGAGGCATCGACGACGCGCAGCCGGTCGAGCCCGTGCACACGCAGCTTCGCATCCACCACCGCCATCGGGTCGCTGCCCATCTTGCAGGTGCCGACCGGGTGGAAGATCGTCGTGGCGATATCGCCGGCACGGCGGATCAGTTCCTCCTCGCTCTGGTATTCCCGGCCGGGCAGCATTTCCTGCGGGCGGAATTTTGCGATCGCGCTCGCCTGCATGAGGCTGCGCGCATGGCGGATGGATTTGGCCGCCAGCAGCCGGTCACCCGGCGTCGAGAGATAGTTCGGCCGGATTTCCGGCGGCAGCGCCATATCGCGCGCCGTCACATGCACCGTACCGCGGCTTTCGGGCCTCAGATTGCACACCGACACCGTGACGGCCGGATAGCGGTGCAGCGGCTCGCCGAGCCGGTCGGTGCTGAGCGGCTGGACATGGTATTCGAGATCGGCCGTGGCGACGGCCGGATCGCTCTTGGCGAAGATCCCGAGCTGGCTCGGCGCCATGGAGAGCGGGCCGGAGCGGCGGAAGGCATATTGCAGCCCCATGCCGGCGCGGCTGAAGAGGTTGTGATAGAGCTGGTTCAGCGTGCGCGCACCCTCGATCTTGAACACCGTGCGGATCTGCAGATGGTCCTGCAGGTTTTCGCCGACGCCCTTCAATTCGTGCTGCACGAAAATGCCGAGATCGGACAGCAGGTCCGCCCGCCCGACACCCGAGAGTTCCAGAATTTTCGGCGAGTTGATCGCCCCGGCCGACAGCGCAACCTCACGCGTGGCGCTGGCAACACAAAGCCGGCCGCCGATGCGGAAACGCACGCCCGTCGCCGTCTTGCCGTCGAATTCCAGCCGTTCCGTCTCGGCACCGGTCAGGACGCGCAGGTTCCTGCGCTTCATCGCCGGGCGGAGAAACGCCTTCGTTGTGTTCCACCGCACGCCGCCGCGCTGGTTAACCTCGAAATAGCCGGAACCCTCGTTGTCGCCGTCGTTGAAATCGTCGGTTTTACGGATGCCGAGTTCTTCCGCCGCATCGCGAAAGGCATCGAGGATCGGCCAGGAGAGGCGCTGGCGCTCGACGCGCCATTCGCCGCCGGCACCGTGCATCTCCGACCGGCCGCGATAATTGTCTTCCGACTTCACGAAATAGGGCAGCACGTCGTCCCAGCCCCAGCCGGCATTACCCGCCTGCCGCCAGCCGTCATAATCGGCCGCCTGGCCGCGCATATAGATCATGCCGTTGATCGACGAGCAGCCGCCCAAAACCTTGCCGCGCGGATAGTTGAGCGCACGCCCGTTGAGGCCGGCCTCAGATGCCGTCTTCATCATCCAGTCGGTGCGCGGATTGCCCATGCAGAAGAGATAGCCGATCGGCACATGGACCCAGTGATAGCGGTCCGAACCGCCCGCCTCGAGCAGCAGGACCCGGTTCTTCGGATCGGTCGAGAGGCGATTGGCCAGCACGCAGCCCGCCGAGCCGGCGCCCACGACGATGAAATCGTAAGTGCCCTCATCGACAGGCGTTTCATTGACAGGATGGTTCACGCCGCAACTCCCGTTGCCATCTTTTCCGAAGCCGCCAGTCGCCGCCACAGCGGCGTCATCGCTTCGGCAATGTCCGTGTAAAGCGCGTAGCGCCGCGCATAGTGGGCAGCAAGACCGGCATTCGGCCTGTAATGCCGCTCCGTCCGCACCATGGCCTCGGCGCCCGCGGTGAAATCGGCGAAGAGGCCAACGCCCGTGCCGGCCGCAATCGCCGCGCCAAGGGCACCCGTCTCCCGCGAAGCCGCAACCGAGACCGGCACGCCGAGCACATCCGCAAAGATCTGCGGCCAGAGCGTGCTACGCGAACCGCCACCGGACAGCACAGCCTCTTCAAAAGTGGCGCCCGCCTTGCGGATCGTCTCGACATGCTGGCGATGGCCGAACACGACGCCCTCCAGCAGGGCGCGGATCAGGTGGCCCTTGGTGTGCCAGCCGGCCATGCCGTAAAAGCCCGCCCGTGCATGGCCATCCTGCTGGGCGCCGTAGAGATAGGGATGGTAGAGCGGATCGTCCGCCGCGGGTTCGACGGCCGCCGCAAGCGCGCAGCAGGCGTCGAAGGGCGAGATGTCGGCATGGTGGTCGCCCTCGAAGAATTCCCGCACCAGCCATTCGAGATTGGCTGCCGACGTGGCGCTGTTTTCCATCGCCATATAGCGGCTGCGGTCGAAGGTGGAGGACATGAAGACCGGCCCCTTAATATCCGGGCCGTCGATGATCACCTGGTTGATGCTCCACGTGCCGGCAATGATCGAGGCGCTGCCCGTGCGTGAAACGCCCGAGCCGAGCGCCGAGGCGACGACATCGAACAGGCCGCCTACGACGGGCGTGCCGGCGGCAAGCCCGGTTTCGGCCGCCACGGCCTCCGTCACGTGCCCGGCAATATCAGCGCTTTCGATGAGCGGCGGCAGGAGATCCATGCAATCGCCGAGGCCATAGGCCTCCATCAGCGTTCTGTCATAACGACGGGCCGCCAGATCGAGCAGCCCGGCACCGGACATGTCGGAGACCTCGCTGACACGCTGGCCCGTCAGGCGGTTCACGACGAAATCCTTGGAATAGAACACCGTGCCGATGCGCTTGAATACATCCGGCCTGAAGCGCTTCAGCCAGGCGAGCAGCGTCGGCGTCTGGGCAGGCCAGGGGCGCTGGCGGGCGATTGCCTGGGTGCGGTCGCCCACGCCTTCGGCCAGCCATTCCTCGACCAGGGCGGTGGCACGCGTATCGATCGACTGGATGCCGATCAGCGGGGCGCCATCCCGGTCGAGCGCATAGAGCCCGTTGCCGTGGCCGGCGCAGCCGATCGCGGCGATATCGCTGGCTGCGATGCCCGCCTTGTCGAGGCAGGTGCGAATGACGCGCCGGGCGTTCGCCCAGAGTTCGCCGAGATCGCGCTCGACATGGCCGGGCTGCGGCATGCGGCTATGGCCCTCCTCCCCGGCATGGGCGAGCTCACGGCCCTCGAGATCGAAGATGACAGCCTTGATGACCGTATTGCCCGCATCGAGCCCCAGAAGATATTTTTGCATGCAGAACCCCTCCCAGGTTCACTTCACTCGCGCGATTGCGGGACATCGCCTCGTGTATGTCCCGCAATCGTCAGGCATCTCATCCCTGCTGATAGAGCGCGTAGGCCTCCTTGCCGCTCGCGTCCCTGTGGATGATCGCCATCAGCCCGCGCACCACGGCGCTCGGATTGGCGTGCTGATAGATGTTGCGCCCATAGACCATGCCCATTGCGCCCTGCTGCATCAAGGCGGCAGATTTCGCAAAGACCGCGGAAAGGTCCTCTTTACCGCCGCCGCGCACCAGAACCGGGCAGCGCGCCGCCTCGACGACACGGTGGAAATCCTCCGCGTTGGTCGTCGGGTCGGCCTTGACGATATCGGCGCCCATTTCGCGGGCAAGCCGCGTCAGGGTGACGATCTTGTCCGCGTCGCCATCGACCATGTAGCCGCCGCGCTCGGTGACGGGCTGCATGACCAGCGGCTCGATCATCAGCGGCATGCCGTATTTCTCGCAATCGGCCCGCACGCGCGCGATATTCTGCACGCACTGGCGGAACAGGTCCGGTTCGTCGGGCAGCATGAAGAGGTTCACGACCACGCAGGCCGCATCCATCTGCAAGGCGCCGATCAGCGGCTCGGCCTCGTTCTGCAACACGGCCCACATGTCGCGGTGGCGGATGCGGTTGTAGGGGTTGCCCATGTCGATGCGCATGACCAACGCCGGCTTGTCCTTGCCGGGAAGGTCCTGCAACAGATCGGCCTGGCCGTAGTTCATCTGGATCGCATCCGGCCCTGCATCGACCAGCGCCTTCACCACGGCTTGCACATTCTCCAGCCCGTCGAGGAAGGACGGCTCGTTGCAGACGCCATGATCGATCGCCACGTCAAGGCAGCGTCCGTTGCCGAACAGCCGGTTCATCCGGACTTTGCGGTTGTCTCGCATACTTCACTCCTGTGTTCATTCCGTGCGGAAAGGGTTTGTTCGGTGACGCCGTGGCGCTCACCCATGAGGGTTAGGAAACGGCCGCGCTCTTCGGCTGCCCGCTGCGCGGACCAGCCCTTCTCGGCGGTCAGCAGATCCAGCACCGCCTCGGCCATGGCAAGCGAGAGATCGCCCGAGATCGCCAGCGTCGTACGGCGCAAAAGCAGGTCGTCCAGGTGCTCGACCGCCTCGGCGCGGATGAGATATTGAAGCTCCCGCGTGCTGTAGAGGGCGTGCGGCAGCGGATGATCCGGCTTCGCCGCGATAAAGCGGGCGATGTCCTCGGCCTCCGTGCCATAGCGTTCGAAAAGAACCGCGAGGCGGGCGACGGAAAGGCCCGTCGATGCGGCAAGGTCACGAATCCAGCTCACCGGGTCTTTCGGGAAGACGCGCCCGCCGCCGATCGCCCGTTCCGCCGTATCGACACGGCGCTTCATGTCCAGCTGGTCCAGCGCCATGTCGGCGGCGAGTTCGCCGAAGGAGCGGAAGGTCGTCCACTTGCCGCCGATCATGCACAGCACCGGCGGCCCGCCATTCTGGCCGTCCAGCATCGTGCAGAAATGGTCGCGCGGGATGCGGCCGGTAAAGCTGTCCTTGCTCGCCGGCAACGGGCGCACGCCGGCGAACTGGAAGACGACCTCCTCCGGCCGGATCTTTGCGCCCGGCAGCACGAAGGCGAGCGATTGCAGGATGTAGTCGCGCTCATCCGCCTCGCAGCGCACCGTGCCGGGATCGTCGACGCGGATATCCGTCGAGCCGACCAGCACCTTGCCGAGATAGGGGAACAGGATGCAGATGCGCCCGTCCTCATTCTCGTAGTAGATCATATGGCCGTCGAGCATGTCTCGCAGCGCGGGATTGTCGATGATGAGGTGCGAGCCCTTGGTGCCGCCCATCAGCGGCGCCGGCCTTGCCTCATTTGAAAACAGCGTGGCGTTCGCAATATCGATCCAGCCACCCGTCGCATTGATGACCAGCCTTGGCTGTATGGGCAGCGCCTCGCCGGAAACGCCGTCACGCAGCAGGAACGCCCCGGCACCATCCTCCTCGATCGTCGCATAGTTCAGCGCCTTCGCACTCGGTCCAACGGAGAGGCCATCGCGCAACAACTCGATGCCGATACGCTCGGGATGGCTGACCCAGGCGTCGTAATAGGTCGCGGAATTGCGGATCGACGGATTAAGCGCCGGCCATTTCGAGAGCGTCGCCCTGCGGCTGCGGAACTCGTGTTTCGGCATCAGCGCGCGCTTGCGCGTCAGGAAATCATAGATGCCGAGGCCCGCCTTGATGGCGATGGCGCCGCGGCGGCTCGGGCGGCGGGTGAGGCCGAGGAAACGCACCACGCCATTGGCAAGGCCGGAGAAGGTGTCGAAGATCGGCACCGTCGTCGGCAGGGGCGCAACATAGTGTGGTGCGTTGCGCAGCAGCCGGTCGCGCTCGACGAGCGATTCCTTGACCAGGCTGAACTCGCCGTTCTCCAG
Organism: Shinella sp. 20P9.1.1; assembly: GCF_057798995.1. NCBI lineage: Bacteria > Pseudomonadati > Pseudomonadota > Alphaproteobacteria > Hyphomicrobiales > Rhizobiaceae > Shinella > Shinella sp. 20P9.1.1. The sequence continues at coordinate 97,523 of NZ_JBYOLC010000001.1, read as the reverse complement.
ATAGCGCAGGCCGCCATGAACCATGCGCGAGAGCGCCGCACTCGCGCCGGAGCAATAGTCCGCCTGTTCGACCAGCAGCACGTTGACGCCCTGCAGCGCCAGCTCGCGGAAAACGCTGAGCCCGTTGATGCCGCCGCCGAGGACGCACACGTCCACCTTCGGGCTCTGGCGGAGCCCGTGCAATGTCTCTGTCCGGTTCATGATGACAGTCCGTTATCCGTCCATATGGACCAGTTTTGCCGCGATACCGGCGTCGATGGCCGCAAGATCGTCCTTGTCGAGCCGAAGCGTTCCGGCGCGTGCATTGTCGAGCGCCTGCGCCGGGTTTCGGGCGCCGCAGAGCGCGAAAGTCACGCCCGGCTGCGCCAACGTCCAAGCGATCACTACCTGCGCGATGCTGGCACTATACCGTTCCGCAACCGGGCGGACCGCGTCGGAGAAATCCTTCGCCTTCTGCCGGTTCGCAACGGAGAAACGCGGGTTGTCCTTGCGCTGGTCGTCGCCGGCGAAGACCCGATCCGGTCCGATGGTGCCGGAGAGCAGGCCGAGCGCCAGCGAGGAATAGCTGAGCGTCGCCACGTCGTTTTGAATAGTGAGCGGCAGCAGGTCCGCCTCGATCTCGCGATCGATCATGCTGAACCGCTCCTGGATCGCATCCAGCGACCCGGTCCGGATATATTGCTCCAGTTCCGACCGGTTGACATTGCTGGCACCGATCGCCCGGATCTTTCCGGCCTTCTTCAGGTCCTCCAGCGCCGCGACGGTCTCCTCGATGGGGGTCGTCGGGTCCTGCCAATGGGTGATGTAGAGGTCGATATAATCAGTGCCGAGCCGGCGCAGGCTTTCCTCGACCTCGTGGATGATCCCGTCCCGGCCGAGATAACGGTGAACCGGCTTGCCGTCCTGATCGAAGAAATGCTTGCCCTTCTGGGTATGCCAGACGAGGCCGCATTTCGTGGCGATGACGGCCTTGTCGCGGCGGCCGGCGATGGCCTTGCCGACGATTTCTTCCGAGCGGCCGAGGCCGTAGGCGGGGGCGGTATCGATCAGCGTCACGCCGGCATCGAGCGAGGCCTGGATGGCGGCGATGGATTCGGCCTCGTCCGTGCCGCCCCACATCCAGCCGCCGATGGCCCAGGTGCCGAGGCCGACGGCGGAGGCTGTGACGCCGGAACGTCCGATCGGACGGGTCAATTGTTCGCCGCTCATGCGGAAAATCCTTCTTCGGATGCCAGTTCGAGAATGCGCGCGCCCGTCGCCTCGTCGGTGACGAGCGTGTCGAGATGGTTGCCGCGCAGCACGCTGAGGATGGAGCCGGCCTTGTTGAGACCGCTGGCCACGCCGATCTTCATCGGGATGGATTCGAATTCCGTCAGCGTCAGCGAGACGAGCGCGCGGTTGAGGGAGTAGTCGCAGACCCGGCCTTCGCCATCGAGCAGATGGGCCAGCAGTTCCGCGCTCGCGCCGGACTGTTCGATGGCGTTTCGGTCCTCGCTGGAGGAGGGATGCAGGTCGTAATAGGTCGAATCCTGGCTGAGGATCGAGCCGATGCCCACCACCGCGACCTTCGCCTCCCGCGCCCGCTGGAAGACATCGGCGACGGAACGCATGTTGATCAGCATGGCGCGCTGCGCGGCGTCGTCGGCGAAGAGCGGCGCGTGGATCTGCCAGGAGCGGCCGCCCAGGCGGTCGGCCATCAGCGTCGAGACGTGGTTGACGTCGGTATAATGTTTACCCTGCACACAGCCCGTCGCCGGGATGACCTCGACATCGTAGCGGCGTGCGGCCTGCAAACCGGCGACGACGGCGCTGACACCCTTGCCGCCAGTGATGCAGATCGTGTCGCCATCGGCGATCTCTTCGAGAAGCAAGCGTGCGGCCGCCTCCCCCACCGCCAGAAGCGCGGTCTGCGGATTGTCCGAGACGGTCGGCACCACCACGGCGCGGCTGATGCCGCCGAGCGCGAGCAGCCGCTCCTCCAGATCGACCAGCGGCTCCATCGGCGACTTGATCTTGATCTCGACGAGGCCGAGCTGGCGGCCGCGCTTAATGAGGCGGTTGACAGTGGCGTGCGACAGACCGAGCTGGTCGGCGATCTGCGCCTGCGTCAGGCCTTCCAGGAAGTGCAGCACAAGCGCCTGGTGCATCTGGCGGGCGATGACGATCTCTTCACGCGGGGCGGGCTTCAGTTTGGCAATGGGCATGTCAGCTGGCCTTCCGCTTGTGCATGAAATGATCGATGGAGACGGCGGCGAGCAGAATGCAACCCTTGATCATGTCCTGCCAATAGACCGACACATTGAGCAGGATGAGCGACGAGGTGACGAGCGAGAGCAGGGCCATGCCGAGGATGGCACCGAGCACCGTGCCCGAGCCGCCGCTGAGCGAGGCTCCGCCGATGACGGCAGCGGCGATGATGTTCAGCTCCATGCCGGCGCCGAAGGTGGGCGTGGCGGCACCGAAGCGGGACATGTAGATCACGCCGGCCACGCCTGCGAGCGTCGAGCACAGCACCGTCACCCAGAACTTCACTTGATTGGTCTTGATGCCGGAATAGAGCGCGGCCTTCTCGTTGCTGCCGGTGTAGAAGACCTTGCGGAAGGCGGTCGCCCGGCGCAGCAGGAAATCGAACAGGATGACGACGGCGACGAAGATCAGGATGACATAGGGAATGCCGTAGAAGGTGCCCTGCCCGACTTCCTTGAACGCCGCCGGCAGCGTGAAGAGCGAGAGCGGTGTGCCCTTGGTGATGATGAGGCAGAGACCGCGCACGATCACCATGGCCGCCAGCGACGTGATGAAGTGGTTGAGCCCGACGACCGTCACGAAGAAGCCCATGGCGCCGCCGATGGCGCTCGAAGCGAGAATCCCGATCAGCGAGGCCGTCCAGGGATCGAGCCCGGCGAGGAAGAGCGAGCCCGACAGCACCATCGCAAAGCAGACGACGGAGCCGACGGCAAGGTCGATGCCGCCGACGATGAGCAGGATCGTCATGCCGACGACGACGATGCCTTCCACCGAAAAGCTCATCAGCATGGCGCGGAAATTGCCGAGCGTCAGGAAGTGCGGCGAGGCGAAGGTCATGATGATGCCGAGCGCCAGAATGATCGCGATCAGCCCGGCCTCGCGCATCGAGCCGATGCGCTTGAAGGACGATGTTTTCGGCGCCGTACCCGCCATCGTGTCGATTGCCATTTCCCGCTCTCCCAGTTTCTTCTCACGCGGCATGATCGGCCGCCCTTGCCGCGCCGAGCCCGGAGGCCAGACGGATCACGGCTTCTTCCGACATTGCATCGGCCCCCAATTCGCCTGCAATGCGTCCCTCCCGGACGACCAGCACACGATCGCAAAGGCCGAGCAGTTCCGGCATTTCCGAGGATATGACGACGATGCCGATGCCCGAGCGCGCAAGCTCGCGCAGCAGACGGTGAATTTCGGTCTTGGCGCCGACATCGATGCCGCGCGTCGGTTCATCCATCAGGATGACCTTCGGATTGACGGCCAGCTGCTTGGCAATCGCCACCTTCTGCTGGTTGCCACCCGACAGCGATTTGACCGGTGCTTCGACACCGCTCATGCGAACGGCGAGCCGTTTGGCGAAATCTTCCGCAAGCGTCGCCTCGGCACGGCCGTTCAGGAGGCCGGCGGCGTTTGTCAGCGCCTTCAGATCCAGCACGGAAATGTTCTGCGCGATGGACATGTCGAGAAACACGCCGGAGCCCTTACGGTCCTCCGAGAGGTAGACGACGCCGGCCTTCACCGCATCGGAATAGGAATTGATCTTTTGCACCGCGCCATGCAGCCGCACCGCACCCGTGGTGCGCGGGCGAAGGCCGCAAATGCCCTCGGCGATCTCCGTGCGGCCGGAACCGATCAGGCCACCGATGCCGAGGATTTCGCCCCTGTGCAAGTCGAAGCTGACATCCCGGAAGCGCACGCCGTCGCCGATGCCGTCAACTTCAAGGATGGTCTCGCCGGAGGCTTCATCGGCACCGAGCTTGTCCGGGTAGAGCTGCGTGATCTCGCGGCCCACCATGCGGCGCACCACGTCGTCGGGCGTGACGTCGGCAATACGGTCCGTGCAGACGTAACGGCCGTCGCGGAACACGGTCACGCGGTCGCAAAGCGAAAAGATCTCGGCCATGCGGTGGCTGATATAGATGATCGAGATGCCGTTCGCCTTGAGGTCGCGGACAATGGAAAAGAGCTGCTGCGCCTCGGTTTCGGTCAACGCTGCGGTCGGTTCGTCGAGGATCAGCACGCGGCAGTCGAGCGTCAGCGCCTTGGCGATCTCGACGAGCTGCTGGCTGGAAATCGGCAGGTCCGCGACCTTGCGGCGAACATCGATGGCGGCGAGACGGTTCATCACGGCCTGCGCATCGCGTTCCAGCGCGCGGTAATTCATGAAGGGCGAGCGACGGCGGTTGGTGGCCGCCATGAACATGTTTTCGGCAACCGTCGCATCCGGGCAGAGCGCGATTTCCTGGTGCACCAGGCCGATGCCGAGCGACTGGGCGACGGCGGGGGATGTGATGCGCACCGGCTGGCCATCGACGCGGATCTCGCCTTCGGTCGGCTGCAACACGCCGGCGATGATGTTCATCAGCGTCGACTTGCCGGCACCGTTCTCGCCGCAGAGCGCATGGACCTCGCCGCGTTCGAGCGTGAAGTCGACATCCGTCAACGCCTTCACCGCTCCGAAATGCTTGGTCACGCCATGAATGGTGAGCACCGGCTCCGCCATCGTCTTCCTCCTGCTCCTTCCGAGACCATCCGCGCCGTTAGACGCGGATGGTATTCGCTCGGGAGATTACTCCTCGATACCCTTGGTGCCGCGGCGCTTCAGGTACTTGTCCCAGTAGAAATCGTCGGCATTTTCGGCCGTGACGATCGACAGGCCGTTGTCGACGACCGGGATGCTCATCGGGTTGAAGCCCGAGCGCTTGGCGTCGTTCATCGGGTCGATGAGTTCCGGGTGCTTGGCGAGCCACAGCAGCATGAAGCCCATATAGCCCTGCATGCCCTGATTCGGGTTGATCGAGCCGAAGACTTCGCCGGCCTTGATCATGTCGAGGATATTGGCATTGACGTCGGCGCACATGACGAGGACCTTGCCGCCGGCTTCCTTGTTGGCCTGTGCGGCGCCGATCGCCGAATTGGCTTCCGGCATGAAGACTGCGCCGAGGTTCGGATTGGCCTGGATGAGGCTCGACAGACCCTGATAGGCCTTGGTCGGATCCTGATTGGAGGCCGCGCGGCCGACCAGCTTCATGTCCGGCCACTTCTCTTCCATGCGGGCGATGAAGGCGGCGATGCGCTTGTCGTGGTTGTCCTGGCCGGGGTTTTCGAGGACCGCATATTCGCCCTTGCCGCCCATCTTCTCGGCGATCGCATCGGCGGCATAGGTGCCTTCGCGGGTGTTGTCGGAGGTGATGAACGAGACGCGCTTGGAGAGCGGCGAGTCGGCGGCGAAGGTCACGACGGCCGTGCCCTGGTCGATGGCGCGGTTGATCGGCTCGATGAACGGATCGGAGTTCATCGGATGCACGAGAATGCCGGCCGGGTTCTGCGCTAAGGCCTGGTCGAAGGTGGCGATCTGCTTGTTGACGTCATATTCCGGCGTGCCGGTATATTCGGTCTCGCAGCCCAGCTGCTGACCGGCCTGCTTGAACATTTCATAGACCGGGAACCAGTATTCGACGCCCGAAACCATAACGTTCATGACGTATTTTTCGCCCGGCTTGCAGCGGAACGGATTTTCCGTCTCGGCCGCGGCAGCGCAGGCAAAAAGCGTGGTCGCAAGGACCGCCATGGCGGTCGTCGTGAAAAAAGTGCGCAAGTGTCCTCCTCGGGGCGCAAAGCCCCTCCCAAAAAGCCCGTGGGCGTCGGTTTCGACGCCGCTGATCTCAGTGAAGACCGGGCTTCCTCCTCGAAGTCCGGTATGAGCACCTAAACGCAGGATGCACGGCGTGTCAATATAATTCACACAATGAAATATATTTCAGATTACAGAGATGAAATCAAGGTCGCCAGCTGAAATATCCTTCACGGGCGACGATAGAAGGCAAGAACGCTCCGAAGATATGACGCGTTGGAAAATGCCGCCCACAGGCCGCCAGACGCAAATCTCGCTTCAGCGAGCCCCCTCTTTCGGTCGAAGCCTGGAATCACGTCCAGCAAGCCCCTGTGCGCCCGAGAGAAGCCCTGCTGCCTTGTTGGAAGCAAAGGAGGGCACTTCCGCCCTCCCTCGCATGTCAGGCCTTCACCCGCGTGGCTGCGGGGTCGTAGAGCGGTTCGAGATGGATCTTCGCGGGCGTGCGTTCCATGGCGACGACGAGCTCGTAGTCGCCATCGCCCAGAAATGCGTCGTCGACGCCATCCGCGCGGCGCACATAGCCGTAGCCGACATTCCGGCCCAGCGTGTAGCCGTAGCCACCGCTGGTGAGGTAGCCGACGGGCTCGCCGTTGCGCAGGATCGTCTCGCGACCGACCAGCACGATATCGGGATCATCCACCGTGAAACCGGCGAAAGCCTTCTTGCGCGGTTCGCCCTGAGCGGCTTCCAGGGCGCGGCGGCCGAGGAAGTCGGTGTTCTTGCGCAGCTTCACCGCCCAGCCGAGGCCCGCATCGAAGGGCGTGTCGTTCGGCGTGATATCCGAACCCCAGGCGCGATAGCCTTTTTCGAGGCGAAGCGATTCCAGTGCGCGGTAGCCCACAGGGCGGATATCGTGCGGTGCGCCCACTGCCATCAGGGCATCGAAGACCGTTCCGATGGCCGTGATCGGCACATGCAGCTCCCAGCCGAGTTCGCCGACATAGGTGACGCGCAGCGCCCGGACGGTGTGGCCGGCAATCGTTATTTCCCGCACATGGCCGAAGGGGAAGGCGGCGTTGGAGACATCCGCATCGGTGACGGCGGCGAGCACGTCGCGTGCCTTAGGCCCCATCAGCGAGAGCGTGCCGAAATCCTCCGTGACATCGCGCAGGGTCACGTCGAGACCTTCGGGGATGTGGTCCTCGATCCAGCCGAGATCGTGGGTGCGAAAACCGGTGCCCGTGACGATGTAGAATTTTTCCTCCGCAAGGCGCGCCACCGTCAGGTCCGCCTCGATGCCGCCGCGGCTGTTGAGAAGCTGGGTATAGGTCAGCCGCCCCGCCGGCTTGCCGACATCGTTGGCGCAGATCCAGTCGAGCGCCTTCAGCGCGTCCGGCCCGGTCATCTCGTATTTGGCGAAGGAGGACTGGTCGAAGATGCCGACGGCCTCGCGCACATGGCGATGCTCGTCGCCGACGGCGGCAAACCAGTTCTGCCGGCCCATCGAATAGATATCCTTGGGCTCCACACCCTCAGGCGCGAACCAGTTCGGCCGCTCCCAGCCGAGCTTCGAGCCGAACACCGCGCCACGCGCCTTCAGGCGCTCGTAGAGCGGCGAGACGACGCGCGGGCGGCCGCTTTCATATTCCTCGTGCGGGAAGCCGATCGTATAGTGTTTGCCATAGGCCTCCAGCGTGCGGTCCAGCACCCATTGGCGGTCGCGATGCATGCCGGCGAAACGCCTGATATCGACCACCCAGAGATCGAGCGGCGCCTCGCCATCGACGACCCATTGCGCCAGCACCCACCCTGCACCGCCGCCGGAGGCGATGCCGAAGGCATTGAAGCCCGCGCCCACGAACATGTTCTTGCATTCCGGCGCAACGCCGAGAATGAAATTGCCGTCGGGCGTAAAACTCTCGGGACCGTTGATCATCTGCTTCACGCCGACCTTCTCCAGTGCCGGCACGCGGGCGATCGCCTCGACCATGTGCTGCTCGAAATGGTCGAAATCGTCGTCGAACAGGCGGAAGGCCCATTCGTCCGGCACGTCGCCGGTCGTCCAGGACTGCGGGTTCGGCTCGTAGCCGCCCATGACGAGGCCGCCGACCTCCTCCTTGAAATAGGTGCGCCGGTCAGGATCGCGGATGGTCGGCGCGTCGGTCGAGAGGCCGGGCACCTTTTCGGTGATGATATACTGGTGTTTTACGGGCTGCAGCGGCACATTGATGCCGGCCATCGCGCCCACCTGCCGCGCCCATTGGCCCGCGCAATTGACGACCTTTTCGCAGGCGATATCACCAAGCGTCGTGCGCACGCGCCTGATGCGCCCGTCCTCCATGTCGAAGCCTATGACGCGCGCATTCTCGACGATCTTCGCGCCATGCATGCGCGCACCCTTGGCGAGCGACTGGGTGATATCGGAGGGGCTTGCCTGCCCGTCCGTCGGCAGCCAGCTCGCACCGACGAGATCGCCGACCTCCATCAGCGGCCACATCACCTTGACCTCCTGCGGCGTCAGCAGGTGCATGTCCATGCCGAAGCTCTTGGCGGTCGTCGCCAGGCGGCGGAATTCGGTCCAGCGGTCCTGGTTGGTGGCAAGGCGCAGGCAACCGCTCATCTTCCATCCGGTAGCAAGCCCGGTCTCGGCCTCAAGGCCCTTGTAGAGATCAACCGAATATTTCAGCACACGGGTGATCGAGGCCGAGGAGCGCAGCTGACCGACGAGGCCGGCGGCATGCCAGGTGGAGCCCGAGGTCAGCGTGCCCTGCTCGAGCAGGACAACATCCGCCTTATGGTCACGCGCCAGGTGATAGGCCGTCGAGCAGCCGATGATGCCGCCGCCGATGACAACGATCTCGGCATGGGATGGCAGGGTCATGTCTTGGGTTTCCCGTATAAGGTTCTGTAATGGTCGAGCGCCTTGTCGAGGCGGTCGAGATTATCAGCGGTGTAGCCGACATAGTCGGCGCCGGGGGCGGTGAGGTGCAGCTCGGAGACCATGCTCCACATCGCCTCGCGCAGCAGCGAGGCGCATTGCATGGCGGCGTGCGAGCGGCGGATCGCCGGGTCCGGCGCGCCGCCGAAATAGGCGTCGAGGAAATCCTCCGCCTCGTCGGGCGAAAGCCCGGCATTGGAGGTAGTGCCGGCGAGATCGAACATGGCGGTGGAGAAGCCGGCATATTCGAAGTCGATCAGCCAGAGTTTTTGGCCATCATCGAGGATATTCGCCGGCAGGAGATCATTGTGGCCGAAGACGATGGGCAGTGCCGACTGCGCGGCCTCCAGCTCATCGGCCAGCGCGATATAGGCAGGCAGATGCGGCACCATGCGGCTGTTTCCGGCCTTCAGCGTGCGGGCGTAGTCGCGCACCACGTGGAAGGGCCAGAAGAGGAAGGCCGAGCCGCTGATTTCGGCCGGCATCTGTGTGTGAAAGCGGCGGAGGAGATCGGCGACGCGCCGGCGCTCGCCCGCCACATCCCCTGCCCCGAAGGTTTTCGCCCCGAGATAGGCCGAGACCATGATGCCGGGCTCCGCATAGCGCACCTCCGGCCCGAAGCCTGCTGCATGGGCCGCCCGTGCCGTCATCAGCTCGCGATCGCGGAAGACATGATGGAAGGGATAATCCTTGCCGAAACGCACGACATGGCGCCCCGCGCCGTCGCTGACGACATAGCTCTCGTTGCTGATGCCGCCCTTCAGCGGCGCAATCGTGATCCGGCCCTGCCAGCATGGCATCGCACGAATGCGATCTTCCACGGCGCGGCTGAGCTCGATGTGACCGTCCATCAACCCCTCCCCAAGTGGTGTCACGGACTTCTGCCGCAAACCGTCCCGAAGCGCCGTTCCCTTTGGCCTTATTGGTCGCTTCTGTTGGCAATCTCATGCAGGATGAAACCGGGTGTCAATCCTGAAATGTGGCTTTTTCTGTTTTTGTGACTGCTTTTGCCGCTTTCTTGCCAGATCGCTCCGGTGCGATTATGAAAGGATAAACGTCTCCGCGGGCCAGAAGACATGAATCACTCCAAGCGCCACAACGATATCCTCCGCCTTCTCCAGCAGGACGGCACGGTGACGATCGCCGACCTCGCCAAAAAGCTCGACGTGTCCCTGGAAACCGTGCGGCGGGATATCAAGCCGCTGACGACCAACGGCGCTGTCGTGAAAATGCACGGTGCGGTCGCCTTGCCCTCCCTGCTCGGCGAGGCACCGTTCGAAAAGCGTATGCGCGAAAACAGCGATGCGAAGAAGGCGATCGCCATCGCGGTCGCCGCAACGATCCGCGACGGCGATTCGATCATGCTGGATACGGGAACGACGACGAGCTATCTCGCCCGTGAACTGCTCGGCCATCGGCGGCTGACGGTGGTGACCAATTCCTCCGACATTGCCCGCACGCTTTCGACCGTCAACGACAATCGTGTCTATATGGCCGGCGGCGAGCTGCGCAGCGACAACGGTGCGGCCTTCGGCATTTCGGCTATCGAGTTCATCAGCCATTTCACCGTCGGCCATGCCGTCATCTCGACGGGCGCGATCGATGCCACGATCGGCATCATGGACTACGATCTGGAAGAGGCCGAATTCGCCCGCGCCGTGGTAGCACAGGGTCGCCGCGCCGTCGTCGTGACCGACCACACGAAGTTCGGCCGGCAGGGTCTGGTGCGCGTCTGCGACTTCTCCGCCCTCACCGACCTCTACACCGACAAGGCCCCGCCCCGCGATGTCGCGGCAGCACTGAAGACGGCGGGCGTCACCGTCAACCTCGCCCGCTAAGTTGCCTGCAGTAAACTAAAAACCCGGCGATTGATTCGCCGGGTTTCGTGTTGTTCAGGCTGTGCGCACGATCAGAACGACGTGCTTGCCTTGAGCATGAACGTGCGGCCTGCGCCGTAGCCGCAACTCGATTCACTCTGGCACGATGCGACATACCGCTTGTCGAACAGGTTGGAGGCGTTGAGCGCAACCGACCAATTGTCCTTTTCATAGCGGATCGCCGCATCCATGAGCGTGGCGGCAGGCACCTTCAACGTATTGGCATCGTTTGCCCAGGACTTGCCGACATGGCGCACACCGGCCGCAACGCTCAGGCCGCTGAGCGCATCGCTTTGGAAGGCATAGTCGAGCCAGAAGGATGCGGTCAGGTCCGGAACCTGAACGGGCGTGTTGCCCACCAGTTCCGGCCGAAGGTCCTTGACGACGTCCATGTCGATATAGGTAAAGGCGGCAATGGCCTTGAGACCCTCGGTTACATTCGCCTGCGCGGAGGCTTCAAAGCCACGCGCTTCCACTTCGCCGATCGCATAGTAGCGGCTCATACCGCCGACGAATTCGGACTTGACGACATTCTCCCGCGTTATGTCGAAATAGGCTGCAGTAATAAGGGCATCCATGAAGTCGGGCTGGTACTTTACGCCCGCTTCCCATTGTTTGCCCACATCCGGATCCGGCAGGCCATTCACCGGATCGACCGACGTCGCCGGATTGAAGGACGTCGAATAGCTGACGTAAGGCGTGAGACCGTTGTCAAATTCATAGGCGAGCGCCGCCCGCCATGTGAACTTGCTGTTGTCGGTGTCGGTAGAGCCGAGAGCCGCCGCTGTCCGATCGTCGATTTTCGTGGAGACGAAATCGTAGCGCCCGTTCAGCGTTGCAACCCAACCGCCGCCGAACTTGATCTGGTCCTGTGCATAAATGCCGAGCTGATCACGCTTGAATTCGTTATCCGCATAAGGATCGAAAAGGTCCGGCAGATCGACATTGCCGTAAACCGGATCTTGCGGATCAATGTCCAGATCGCCGGGAACAAAGCCCCCTGTCGCCTGAACCTGGTCGATATCGTAATGCCGGTAGTCCAGACCGACGAGCAGCGTGTGCTCAAGTCCACCGGTTGCAAATTCGCCCTCAAGCTGGTTGTCGACCGTCAGCAGCCCGACATCGGTATCGTGTGCAAAACGGTAGCGGGCGATCTTAGTCGGATCGGCGAACGATGCGCCATTGGCGTAAAGCGCATCCTCCTTCAGCGAGACATTCGCGTAGCGAACGTTCTGGCGAACCGTCCAGTTGTTGTCGAACGTGTGCTCGAACTCGTAGCCGATCATCGCCTGCTGGCGTTCATAGGTGTCGAAGTCCTCATCGCCATAGAAGAAATCCCGCGGGATCCGTCCGAAGTTCGGCGAGTCGACGACAGTCCCGACATAGGGCAGGAAGCCTGTGCTGGTGTGCGTCAGGTCGATGTTCTGGTAGGAGCTCAGGATCGTCAGGCTGGTGGCATCGTCGGGGCTCCAGGTCAGGCTCGGGGCGATCGTGCCGCGGAAATCCTTCGCGTGGTCGGTTTCCCAGCCACCGCCGGAAAGTTTTCCGGTAACCCGATAGCTCAAGACGTCGCTGCTGCCGAGCTTGTCGCTGAAGTCGAGGCCGAGATAACCGTTACCAAAACTGTTGATGCCGGTTTCAACATAACGAAGCGGCTCATCGGTCGGGCGCTTGCTGATCATGTTGACAAAGCCGCCCGGGTTCCCGCTGCCATAAAGCACGGAGCTCGGACCTTTGATCACCTCGATGCGCTCGAGGAAGAACGGATCGACGAGGAAGGTGCCGAAGCCGGTCTGGAAAAGCGAGAGACCATCGAGGAACACCCCCGTCTGCTCGGCCTGGAAGCCACGAATGAAGAACCAGTCCGTGTCCGCATCCGTGCCATAGGTTGATGTGGTGACACCGGCCACGTAGCGCAGAGCCTCATCGATCTTCTGTGGGCTCTGGTCGTCGATCTGTTCGCGGCCGACAACGGTCACAGATTGGGGAACTTCGTTGAGCGCTGTCGTCGATTTCGTGCCGCTCCGGGTCGATTTCGCGACGATGCCCTTGACCGGATCGGTACCCTTGGTGTCGCCCACCGCCTCCCCCTGCTCGACGCGAACCTCTTCAAGACGGGTCACGCCGGCCGCATCCTGCGCGTAAGAGGGCGACGACGCCAGCAAGGCGATAGCAGCCGTTCCGCAGGCCAGAGCCATTTTCAAAGCATGCGGATTGTTGATTTTCTTGATCATTACAGACACCCCACTCACGCCGTCCCCTCTCCGGGCCGGCCACGATAAGATGAGTGATTAACTCAGTTTTAACGATTGGGATTGTCCCATTCCGCGAAAATTGAACGTTTTTGGGCAATTTTCCCGGCAGCGAAGATTCGCCCACAGGCCGCTTCAGCCGACATTCGCTTTCTGCCAATGAGCGGGCGTCGTTCCGAAATTCTTGCGGAAGACTCGCGTGAAATGCGCCTGATCGGCAAATCCGGCGTCGGCAGCGATTTCCGTCAGGGACTGTTCACCCTTTAGAATCAACTGTTTGGCGTGCCGGAGGCGCGCATTCACCTGCCATTGATGCGGCGCGACGCCAGTCGACGCCTTGAAGGCGTGGCTGAAATGGGATTGCGAGAGACCGATCAGGTTGGCGATCTCCTCCAACCGGATATTGCGCAAGCAGTTTTCTTCAATGAAGTCCGTCGCGCGGCGCAGTTGCCAGCCGGCAAGCTTGCTGCGCTTGCGGCCGGGCGCCTTGGCAAAATTCATAACGTCGATAATCAGCGCCAGTGACAACCCGTCGCCATAGAGATCATGCAGAGGCTGCGGATTGGTGATTTCGGCGGCGATCAACTGCGCCAGAGACAAGAGTTTGGCATCGGCAAAGAACAGTTGCGGCGTCAGCAGGCGCTCGGGATCGAGGTCCTCGGCCAACCTCCGGCTGATGGTCTCCACGTCGAAATGCAGGTCAAGATGGCGCATGAAACGGTGGTCGGCGAGATCCGCCCAGAGCTCGAAATTGGCGGGGATATAGGAAATCGGGCGACTTGCCCAATCGCCAACGGTCTCAATGCCTCTCGGCGCCAGGCGGGTGCGGGAAGGGCCGGGACCGCGCTTGTCGAGCAGGACGAACAGGCGTGGATCCTGGCCGACATAATAGCCCCCGGCGCGCGGCGCGCATTCGACATCCCAGACGTCGGCGACGATGCCGTTCCAGTGCCGTCGATTGAGGCCGCCGACCACCGAAAAGCCCTCGATCCTGTTTTGCATGCGCGGCTGGAATGTCATGCCGAATGCTTATTCCTTCATATTATTATCAAGTTTTATCCGGAAATTCGCTGCGGTGCAATATCGCTGGAAATGAGATAGGGCGGCCCATGGCCGCCCTTCCCTATTCTATCCGGATACCGGCTCTCAGTCCTCCTCCTGGAACACCTCTTCGCGCTTCTTTTTGACCGACGGCAGGAAGACGATGACAAGAACCGCAAGCGCAATCGCCAGGAGGATCGCACTGATCGGGCGCGTCACAAAGGTGGTCGGGTCACCGCGCGAGAGGATCATGGCGCGCCGCAGATTTTCCTCCAGCAGTGGCCCGAGCACGAAGCCGAGCAGCAGCGGTGCGGGCTCGCAACGCAGCTTGACCAACAGGTAACCACCAAGGCCGAACAGGGCGACGGCATAGAGGTCATAAACATTCGAGTTCACGCTATAGACGCCGATCGAGCAGAACGCCATGATGATCGGGAAGAGCACGTAGTAGGGCACCGTCAAGAGCTTCACCCAGAGGCCGATCAGCGGCAGGTTCAGCACCACAAGCATCAGATTGCCGATCCACATGGAGGCGATGATGCCCCAGAAGAGCGTCGGCTGCTCGGTGGCGACATTCGGCCCGGGCACGATCCCCTGGATGATCATCGCCCCGACCATCAGCGCCATGACGGGATTGGCCGGAATGCCCAACGTCAACAGGGGGATGAACGAGGTCTGCGCACCCGCATTGTTGGCCGATTCCGGCCCTGCAACACCGGCAATGGCACCGTGACCGAACTCCTCAGGATGATCGGACACACGTTTTTCCACCGTGTAGGAGGCGAACGCCGCGAGGATGGCCCCTCCCCCCGGCAGGATGCCCAAGGCTGAGCCGATGACCGTGCCGCGCAGCACGGGCGCTGCCATACGTTTAAAGTCGTCCTTCGTGGGCCACAGGCCGGATACCTTCGCCATCACCAGGGTTCGGGTCTTCTCGCCTTCCAGATTGCGCAGGATTTCTGCAATGCCGAAAACGCCCACCGCGACGGCAACAAAGTTGAGACCGTCGGCATATTCGCGGATGCCCAAGGTAAACCGCGGCGTACCGGTATAGATATCCGTGCCGACGAGGCCGAGAAGCAGGCCGAGCGCCACCATGGCCAGCGCCTTGACGATGGAGCCATGGGCCAGCGCAATGGAGGAAACCAGGCCGACAACCATCAGCGAGAAATACTCCGCCGCGCCGAATTTCAGCGCGATGGCCGTCAAGGGGATCGCGAAGATCGCCACGAGAAAGGTGGAGACCGTGCCTGCAAAGAACGAGCCGAGCGCCGCGATGGAGAGGGCCGCACCTGCCCTGCCTTTGCGCGCCATCTGGTATCCATCGATCGCCGTCACCGCAGACGAAGATTCGCCGGGCATGTTGATCAGGATTGCGGTGGTGGAGCCGCCATATTGCGCACCGTAGTAAATGCCGGCGAGCATGATGAGCGAGGAGACCGGTTCCAGCTGGAACGTGATCGGCAGGAGCATGGCGATCGTCGCCGTGGCGCCGATGCCGGGCAGCACGCCGATCAACGTGCCGAGAAGCACGCCGATGAGGCAGAAGGCGAGGTTTGCGGGCGACGCGGCCGTGGAAAAGCCAAGTGCGAGATTGCTGATAAGATCCATGGTGTGCCCTCCTAGAGCCGGGTCCAAGGGCCAAACCGCTCGAACGGCAGACCGAGGGCATAGCTGAACACCGCGACGGAAAAGAGCGTGATGGCCGCCGCCAAAACCACCGCCATACCGGGCTTCATCCGGCTGGAGGCGAAGGCCGCGATGAGCGCCGCGAAGAACAGCGACGGTACAAAGCCGAGACCGCGCACCGTCAGCCCGAAAAAGACGGGTGCCGGCAGAATGAACAGCATGCCGCGCAATGCAATCGGCCCGATCGGCTCGCCTTGAACACGGGTTGCCTGCACGAGAACGATTGCACCCAAAAGCGTGAGGATAGCTGCCAGGAAAAGCGGGAAATAGCCCGGCCCCATGCGGAATGCCGTGCCGAGTTCCAGGTTAAGGCATTGATAAATAAAGAAGCACCCGAGAGCGATGAAGGTCAGGCCGCATATCGCATTGGTGCTGTCGAACTGCAGGTTTTTCATGGAATCCCCTTCTCCCGGCGTTCCCGGAAGCGCGCACAACGGATGGAAAGTGACAGCGTTGACTGCCGTCACTTTCCATCATTCAGTGGGTTTGATCAGTCGGCGTACTGGCCAGCGGCCTCGATCACCGGCTTCCACCGGGCGATTTCGCTCTCGAGCTTTGCCTTCAACCCAGCCGGCGTCGCGTCGGCGTCAGAGGAGGGGGCAGTGCCCAATTCGGCGAAGCGGGCGATAACGTTGGGGTCCTTCAGCGCCAACTGCAGCGACTTCGAGAGCCGCTCCGTCACCTCGGTCGAGGTGCCCTTCGGTGCATAGATGCCATGCCAGATGCCGACCTGGAAACCGGGGAGCCCACCTTCTTCGGCCGTGGGTATATCGGGCAGGTTGCCCAGCCGGGCGGGGGACGTCACGGCATAGGCCTTGATCGTCCCGCCCTGGATCTGCTTGGTCGTGTTGGTCGTCTGGTCGCACATAACATCGACCTGGCCGCCCAAAAGGTCGGTCATGGCAGGGCCGGTGCCCTTGTAGGGGACGGTGGTAAACTGCGTCTGGAGCGCGCTCATCAGCATCATGCCGCAGAGATGCGACGCCGCACCGATGCCGGCATTGGCCACTGTTACGGTGTCCTTGTTCGCCTTCATATAGTCGATCAGGCCCTTGAGATCGCCAGGCTCCAGATCTTTGCGGGCGACGATCGTCATCGGCACCTCGGTGACGAGCCCAACATATTCGAAAGCGTTGAGGGTGTCATAGGCGAGCTTGCGATACAGTGTGGCGCTGGTCGCCATGCCGATATGGTGCAGCAGCAGGGTGTAGCCATCGGGATCAGCGCTCGCGACGCGGCCTGCACCGAGCGTACCGCCCGCGCCACCGACATTCTCCACCACGATCTGCTGGCCAAGATCCTTCGACATGGCCTCTGCGACAAGACGCGTGACCGTATCGGTGGGACCGCCGGCAGAGAAGGGCACAACCATGGTGATCGTGCGTTCCGGATAGGTCTGCCCGAGAGCCGACGTTGCGAGCAGGGTGGCGACAACAGCGGCGGAAACGCCAAACAGGGATTTCAAGGTCTTCATCAAATCCTCCCGAGATGAAACGACCAGCCGGCGCAGCTCCTCCCGCACCGTTTCTGGTTGCTTCCAGAGTGAATGATGGCGTCGACGGGACAAGCCGATTGACCTGACGACGCGCTGTTTACGGCAGTAAACCCGATTGGAGTGGGTACCTTAGGGGACAAAGAGCCCAGTCGATGGGTGGATTTCCACCCATTCAGGATCAGGCGTCGTCTTGAGAGGTATCGAAACGGGCATATTTGTCGAGCCCGTATTTCTGCATCTTCTCGTAAAGCGTTTTACGGGAAACCCCGAGTTGCTCGTAAACCGGCTTCAGACTACCGCCATGGGCAGCGAGTGCGCTGGCGATCAGTCCGCGCTCGTAGGACGCCACCCGATCCGCAAGACGTTGCGGCCCGATTTCAGGCGTGCCGTCTTCCGGGTTGGGGGACAGGCCAAGCACCAGTCGGTCGGCGGCGTTGCGAAGCTCGCGGACATTGCCGAGCCAGCTACGCGTGGCAATATCCGTTATCAATTCCGGCGGCACGTCGATGTCATTGCGGCTATATCGCGCCGCGGCCTCGCGTACCAATTGGAGGAAGAGAAGCGGGATATCGGCTTGACGTTGCGCAAGCGAAGGCACACGGAGCGTCGCGACATTCAGCCTATAGAGGAGATCCGCGCGGAAACGGTTGGCCGCAACCTCGGCTTCGAGATCGACTTTGCTTGTCGCAATGAAGCGCACATCGAGCGGGATCTGCTCGTTAGAACCGAGCCGCGTGATGACGCGTTCCTGCAGGACACGAAGGAATTTCGCTTGTAAATCAAAGGGCATAGAGCCGATCTCATCAAGCAGGATCGTGCCTCCACGGCCGTGTTCGAACTTGCCGTAGCGCGGCCGAAGCGCACCGGGAAAGGCGCCAGGCTCGTGGCCGAACAACTCGCTTTCGATAAGATTCTCGGGGAGGGCGGCGCAATTGATCGCGATGAACGGTCGGTTTGCCCGGCTGCTGACATCATGCAAGGCTCGGGCCACGACCTCCTTGCCGACGCCCGTCTCGCCGATGATGAGTGTATCCGCATCCGTTGCGCCGATGGCTCGCAGTCTGTAGCGCAGGTCCACCATAACCTGGGTCCGTCCGGGTAGCCGCGCTTCGATATCGTCACGCTTTCCGGCGACGGCACGCAGGCGGCGGTTCTCCAGCACAAGGCTGCGCCGGTCCATCGCGCGGCGAATGACGGCCGCCAGATGCTGCGCCGCAAACGGCTTTTCGATGAAATCGTAGACACCGGCGCGCATGGCGCTGACCGCGAGCTGCACATCCGCATGCCCCGTCACCAGGATCACCGGCACTTCGGGATCGACTTCGCGAATCCGCTGGAGCAGCGTCATGCCATCCATGCCCGGCATGCGGATGTCGCTGACCACGACACCGTCGAATGCATAGCCGACAAGCTCCAGCACCGGTTCGGCGCTCGAAAATGTCTCGACCGTGAGATCGACGAGTTCCAAGGCTTGCGCGGAGGAGCGGCGCATCTCCTCCTCGTCATCGATCAGGAGAACACGCGGTCCCGTCATTCCGCCGCCTCACGCGCAGCGTTCGCCGGGTCGAGCACCAGCTGGAACACCGCCCCACCATCGACATGGTTCGTCACCGATAGATCTCCACCGAAGTCTTTGATAATGTTGTAAGAAATGGAGAGGCCCAGGCCAAGTCCCTTGCCGACGCCCTTGGTGGTGAAGAAAGGATCGAAGATGCGCTCGGCGATCGCTGCGGGTACACCCGGCCCATGATCGCGTATCGTGATGACAATGCGCCCGCCCGCTCGGCTAGCCGAAAGCAGAATTTTCCTGTTGTCCAGGCTTTCGACCGCATCCGCCGCATTGCCGATAATATTGACCAAGACCTGCTGCAAGCGCACCGGCCCGGCCTGAACAGCCAGACCGTCTTCTTCAAGCTGAGGCACCAGCTCCGCGTCCGCCGCCTTGAGCCGCGGCGTGACGATTTCAAGCGTATCGGCAATCACACCCGAAAGGAGAACCGGGCCGAGTTTTTCATTCGGCTTGCGCGCGAAGTTGCGTAAGTGACGACTTATAGAAGCCATGCGATCGATAAGGCTTGAAATGCGGCGGACATTGTCCTGCGCTTCCGGCATACGGCCGCGCTCCATCAGCAAGGCAGCGCTATCGGCATAGGTTTTTGCGGCGGCGAGCGGCTGGTTGAATTCATGCGACAGCGCTGCCGACATCTGACCGAGGCCGGCCAGTTTTCCCGCCTGAATGAGATCCGCCTGGGTCTTGCGCAATTCCTGTTCGGTTAATCGGCGCTCAGAAACCTCCAGCTCGATCTGCTCATTCACGCGGGCAAGATCGGCGGTGCGTTCTTCGACGCGCCGCTCCAGTTCGTTTTGGGTTTCCTCCTGCAAACGCAAGCGCTCCACCACCCGACTTCGGCGCTGCCAGAGAACGGCGCCGCCCAAACCGGTAAGACAGATGAAGAGCAAGATCGCGATCAGCGTCGTGCGGGCCTGCGCGCGCACCGATGCCGTATCGAGCAGAACATTGACCGTCCAATCCGCCTCCGGCATGTATTGGGAAAGGCGAAGATATTCACGGCTTGCCCCACTCGACATGATGCTCATCAGATGTTGACCGTGGTAAACCGTCTCGGTCTGGGGGAGGGGGCGCAACTCGGCATCGGCATAACGCCTCGAGGCCTGCGTGCGCGCAAGTCGCGCCGCATCCAATGGTAGAATTCCGGTATAGAGCCATTCCGGGCTCCCCGACATGAAAATGATGCCCTCGGGATCCGCAACGAAGATCTTGTATTCCCCGCCGCGCCACGATGTCTCGATGGAATCGATATCCACCTTGAAGACGATGACCCCCAGGATTTTGCCGGCGACCTCCACGGGCGAGGAAAAGTAGTAGCCGCGTTTCAGCGAGGTCGTTCCAAGCGCATAGAACCGCGCTCGCTGTCCCTTGATCGCATCCTGGAAGTAGGGGCGATAGTGAAAATTCTGCCCGACGAAGGTCGCTGGCATTTCGTAGTTGCTGGCGGCAATCGTATTGCCATCAGGGGTCATGACATAAATGTCGGAGGATTCCAGAAGCCCGTTGATTTCCTTGAGATAGCTGCTGGCCGCACGGCGAAGAGAGGGATCATCCGGTTTCTGCAGGAGCGCCTCGATATCGTCGTGATCGGCGATCAGTGCGGGGAGGGGTTCGTATCGGCTGAGATGGCCGGCAAGTGCCGCCACCGCAAGACGCAAAGCCGAACTGGCTTGCGACGATGCCTCATCCATATAGCTGCGCGTCATCAGCGTTCCGCCTTGCAGGACCGCAAGAACGATAACGATCGGCAAGATCGCAAACGCCAGGGCGTAACGCACCTTCACGAAATGAGGGCTCCTCTCCTCCATCACCCGAAGAACCGGGCCGCCTATCCTACGCAGCCCATTGCTTCTTTCCTAGGGGGAGGGGAGGGATCAATCCGGCAGGCGGCTATCTCCAAGTTCCACGCCAAGAAAGGCGGCAATGCCATCGACCACGATGGCGTGATCGGTCCGTTGCGGCACGCCAGAAACCGTGACCGCGCCCACGCATCCGAGCTCGGCGACAAAGAGCGGGAAACTGCCGCCATGCACCGCGAAGTCCGAATGGGGAAGATTATGCGCCTCCACCTGCTCGCGGCCGGAAAGCGCCAATCGACGGCCGACGAGATAGGACGAGTGCCAAAGCCGCAGCACCGTGTTGCGCTTACGCCGGATCCATTCGACATTGTCCGTCGATGTGCCGGGCAGGGCGCAGTGGAAGAGAACCCGGTCGCGAAGCGAAATGTCGATCGCGACGCCGGCACCAAGCGCAAGCGCCGTTTCGCGAACCCGGTTTCCAAGTGCCCAGGCATCGTCCGGGCTGAACTTGGCAAAACGCAGAAGCCGCTCCTGCTCTTCAAGCCGGCGGATGTCGTCTGCAATCATGTCCGTCATTGTTTCCTCCCTGCGGAAATAAGTCTCTGTTCCTAGCGGGACAAAAGGTCGAGGGGAAGAGCGGCGGCCTATTGCTTACGGTCTCTTGACGGAGATCAAGGTTGCGCTCAAGGAGGAGACGTAGAGAAGGGACGGAGTGAGCGAACCTTCCATGGGACCGATATGCCGGACAGCTTCTTTCTCTTCGCCATCCTCGCTTTGCTCCTGACGCCGGGTCCGACCAACACCCTGCTGACGGTCGGCGCAGCGGCGCGCGGTTTTCGCAAGAGCCTTCCATTGCTGTTGGGCGAGCTGTGCGGTTATCTCACCGTCGTCATACCTTTGGCGACGGTTGCGGCAGCACTTCTTGATGGCCGCCCGACATTATCGGTAGCCCTGCGTGTCGTTGCAGCTTGCTGGGTTCTCTTCCTCGCCATCAGGCTTTGGCTCGTCTCGTCGAAACCGGCAGGGGAGGGGGATGCGAAAGCGGTGACAGTTGCTCAGGTGTTTCTGACCACCATGCTCAATCCGAAGGCCCCGATCATCGGGCTCGTCATCATGCCGCATGGACCGCTCATGGACATCGCGCCGGCTCTCGGACTTTTCAGCCTGCTTGTTGCCGGCGCCGGAACCTGCTTCCTGTTGCTCGGCAGCTTTGTCGGCCAGGCCCCGGTTTTGTCGCCGCGTCTGGTCTACCGGATTGCCGCGATATTCCTCGTCGTCTTTTCGCTCGGCCTCGTGAGCAGCGCAACCGGTCTCATTTGATCCCCGATATCAGGCCTCTTCCGCATGGTGCATGCGGAAAAGCTCCTGCTGTACCTCATCCTGAAAGGCAAAAACCGCGGCGCGGGCATTATCCTCGCTCGATCCAAGCTTCTGCATTTCCTCCGCCAGTTCGCGGCAGACCTTCCGCCAATAGAGCCGCGCATCCTCGCCTTGCAAACCATCGAGTTCGCCGGCGCAGCGACGGATTTGCGCCGTGCGGCGTTCGGCGGGGAAGGGCACAACCGGTCCTGTTTCAGTGGCAACAGAACGGCGGCGCATCTGCGCGGAGGCATAAGGGGGCATTGATTCGGGCTTCCTTGTCTTGCCCCCCATGATTACGGATCGCATGGTTAACGTGCGGTTTCCAAAGCCGAATTCACTGTCCCGATTTGTCGTCATCCCGCCCGTTTGGCCGGCTCGCCATTCGCACGGGCCAGCGCCATTAGCATCGGGCCGAGTGTGAATTCGCCGCGTTCCGCGCGCCGGGTAAGGTCGCGCAGGTAACCGCCGGCCGAGTTGATATGTCCGGACCGCTCCAGAATGCAGGCAATGACCGTCGCCGCGTTTTCCGGTCCGAGCACCGCGCAGGCGTTTTCATAGGCCGATGGGCTGATCGCCAGCATCGAGCGCACCACCACCGCCGCCGTCATCAGATCACGCCACCCCGTAATCGTGCCGCCCGGCCCAAACGGAACAATTTCCGGGCAAGCTTGCAGGACGAGGGGGAGGGGATAGGGTTTTTGAGGTTCCGGGCCGGCTCCCAATGGACGCTGCGGCGAATTCACTCTGTCATGGTTGAGCGGATTGTCCGCTGTGGCAGGATTTCTGGGTTTAGCTGCCACAGTTCTATCAGCCGCTGCCAGCGTGTCCGGCTGGAATTCGGCCTGGCTGTCCTGCTTCGTTTCGAAGCGAGGTTCAAGATCAGAGTTAGAATTGGGTTTTGAATTCTGTTTGTGCCGCTCAGTTTGGTCGGGATAGCCAGCCGAATTATATAAAATAACTTGATCTTCCATGCACTTGAGTATCTCCGAGCGCAAAACTTCGAGCGCGGAAAGGATGGGGGCGAGGATTTCAGGCGTTGCAATGCGCGGCAAACCCAGGATTTGCACGCGATATTCCGCTTCGAACTGCATCCAGTCACCAGCCAGATCGTCCTCTAGGGCCGTTTCGATCAGCTTGACGATATCGCGGCGAACCAGCGTGATGCGCTCGCGAAGCCGCTGCAAAAGCAGCCGTTCGGCCGTTACGGCCGCGGCAAGCTGCTCGATCTCCCCTGCCCTCGCGAGGAGGGGGGCAAGGGAAAAGCCGAACGCCTCGCCGATCTCCCCTTCCCTATCCCGGCGAACGTACCGTTTCCCGTTAGGACTATCCCGCCGCATCAGAAGCCCCGCATCGACGAGCGCGGCGAGATGCCGGCGCAGCGTGGTTTCCGCCATGCCGTGCGTGCGCAGCGAGAGCTGCATGTTGGAGGGGAAGACGACCATGCTGTCGCCGGCCGCAAGCTCCGTCTTCGGATAGAAGCTCATCAGCGCATTCAGCACCGACAGCGCACGATCGCTAATACGCAGCTTCGGCCGTGCTTCGCAGAGCCAGCGGTAGAGTTTCCACTTGTCAATACTTGCTTCCGGCGGGATCGTTTTGACGATCGCCTGGCTTGCCAACATGCCAAGCGTCATCGCCCGCTGCCCGAAGGGCGTCGCTATGCCGTCCGTTTCCATGTCTCTTCACCCTCAAAAAGGCAAAAGAGACCCCTTCATCGGAAACCGATGCCAAAAACGCTTGACTGTGATTCGGGGAAGTGCGACTCTCAGGCTGCTAAACGATGAGAAGGGCTTCCGCGACGGTAACGTTGAGGGGGCCTTTTTCTTTTGCGGATCAATCTCCCGATTTCTGTTTCTTTTCAGCTCTATACGCCTCGTAGAGACGATCCAGGTTCTGCGTGATATAGGCCCCGAAGGCTGCAGCTTCTGCGGCTTTCAGGGAAATCGTGTATTGCCGCCCCTGCGCCTTGATGCTGGCGCGCACGGAACCATCCTTGCGCTCCCACGCGGCCGGAGCAGGCTTGGCGGCATGCGCCGGAGCATCCGATTTCGCAAGATGTCCGCTAACCAGGTTGAAGCGTTCCTCCGGAGAGCGAATCTTGATCCGCTCGCGGCCGAGAAACTCGACGGCCCTGTCCTCATTGGACGGCTCGTCAAAGCGGGTCGCAAGCTCATGCCAGCGGTCGCGGCCGATGGCGAGCGCCGGGCCGATGCCCGTCCGCACGGCCTTTGGAATCCTGTTCACAACCGACAACATTTTTGAAACTGTCGTCTTGTCGATACTCAACGCCGACATAATGGTCTCACGGTCAAAACCACGGCTTTCCAATTCGCCTGCGAAGGTCGCGCGCTCCAGAAACGACAGGTCTGCGCGCGCACTGTTCTCTTGACCCTGGGCGATAACGTGATCGCGGTCGGTCAGCGCCTTGACGACCGCCCGGACAGGCCGGCCGAGCAGGCGCGCCGCTTTGGCACGGCGGTGGCCGAAGGCGATCTGGTAGATCCCGTCCTTGGTCGGATGCGGACGCACGAGGATCGGCGAATCCTGGCCGCGCACGCGCATGGCATCCACCAATTCCTGAAACTGCTGGTCGGAATGGGCCAGACGATCCGAAACGAAGGAATCCTCGATCTGATCCGGTTCAAGCTCGATGACGACCTCACCAGCGTTCAGCTTCGCCTCGATCTCCTTGGCCGCATCCGCTTTCGCCGCCAGCGCATCGATGCTGCGCGTCACCGCGCCAAGCGCACCGATGCCCTTGTAGGTAACATGCTGGCGCTGCTCCTCTGCCGCCGGATTTACGGGCGTCAACTTGTCATTGGCAGGGGCCATCAGATTGGAAAGAACGTTCTTGCGCGCCATATCAACGCCCCCATGCCTTATGGATAAGTTCGACGAGTTCCGTGTTGACCGCTTCCATGGATTCGAACGCGCGATCATAGGTCGCGCGCGTGAACTGGCTGCGGTCGACCTCGTAAAGCGTCTGGTTGGTCAGCGCCGCATCGGCAATAGCCACGCTGCGCACCATAGGGCTGGTCAGGACATGCTGCTTGAACATCGAGCGCATGAAAGCGACCATCTGGGTTTGCGGCCCGTCCGCCGGGTCATAGCGGGTGACAAGGTAGCGCAGCCAGTCGAGGTTCATGTTGCCGCCGGCGCTCTTCAGCGTGTTCAGCACTTCGCCGAGCATCTGCAGGAACTGGCACATGGACATGACGTCGAGCATCTGCGGATGCACCGTGATCAGGACCGCCGTCGCGCCGCAGATCGCGCTCATCGTCAGGAAGCCGAGCTGCGGCGGGCAGTCGATGACGACAACGTCATAGTCGTCGGCAACGGACGACAGCGCCTCGTCGAGGCGGGCAAAGAAGATGCGGCCATAATCGCCACGATTGCCCTGCGCCAGAACGCGCGGCGTATCGTGTTCGAACTCCATGAGTTCGAGATTGCCGGGCACGATGTCCAGGCCCGGGAAATTCGTCTTGCGGATGATTTCCTTCAACGGCCGGCGCTGATCGTCGTATCGGATGGCGGCGTACAGCGTCTCGTTCTCGTTGACGTCGAATTCCGGCTGAAAACCATGGATCGCCGAAAGGCTCGCCTGCGGATCGAGATCAACGGCGAGAACCCGATGGCCGGTCAGCGCCAGATGCTGCGCCAGATGCGCCGTCGTCGTCGTCTTGCCGGAGCCGCCCTTGAAGTTCACCACTGCGATGACCTGCAGGTGCTCGCTGCCGCGCCGGCGCGGGACATAACGCTGGCCGCGGCTGTTCTGCTCCAGATATTGGCGCATCTCCTGAAGCTGGTCGGCGGAATAAGACCGGCGACCGGACGGGGTCACCTGGGGAAGGGGGCCTTTGGATTCCAGCGAAAGATTGCGCAGATAGCCGCTGGTGACGCCAAGGAAATGCGCGGCCTCGCTCAGCTGAAACTGGCGCAGGGTCTTCTGCGCAACGGGCGGAAACATCTCCAGCCGATGCTGCTTCAGCTTGTCCGACAGCTCGTGCGCCTGACCGATGATCAGTTGATCGACCTCGGAAATTGCCTGCCCGAACGTTGCAGCCATATTCATGTCGCTAATCTCAAAATGCGTTTCAAAGCCTATTTGGCGATTTAAACCGCATCTAGAACCGATTCGGAAGAGAGGGCAAGGCCAATGGGCCGAATGTGCGACGCGGGAAAGCTTTGGCGCTTCAATAATTTGCCGCTCAACGTATTGACCATCGCCCGCCTATCAGCGTCCAGCGATTCGCTTGGCAAAATACGGGAAGAAATCACATACCCACCGATTTCATCTCATGATTCGCGATAGCCCCGCCGGCGGCGGCGCGCGATCTGCCGTTCCAGCATGATCTCCGCCTCCGCCATGCTGGCATGAAATGTCGCCGCCTGCCGGCCCAGCGTGCCGATCCGACCCCAATGTCGAAAAACCGCCACGTCGCCGAAAAGCGTCGGCTCGAGCGAGAGCATATAGAAGCGCGCCATGTTGCTGGAGGCATCGATACGGCGGAAATGCCGGATTGTGGGGAGGCAAGAGGGTGTGTTGGACATGGCGACGATTCTGGCGAAGCGCGGAATCGGCGTCCAACGAGAGTTTTGAATCAATCCGGCATGATCGATTCAAATCTGTGATGCATGCTTAATCCTGCGGTCCCTTGCGCCCGGAAACAGGCGGCAGCTTGGCCTCGATTGCGGCGAGGCCCGCCTCCAGCTGCTTCAGGCCGCTCGCGCTCAAAAGCTGCGAAAGTTCGCGTTCGTAGTCATGCGCAAGGGCGATCATCTCGCCATAGATGCGCCTTCCCGCCGCCGTCAATTCCAGATGCTCCATGCGCCGGTCGTCGGCATCCTCGCTGCGCTTCAGCCAACGCTTTTCCTCCAGCGCCCGCACGGCGCGCGACACCTTCGTCTTGTGCATGCTGGAATTGCCACCGATCTCGGTGGCCGTCATGCGGCCATAGGTGCCGAGGGCCGCCAGCGCCCGCCATTCCGGCCGCGTCATGCGGTAGCGCGCGCGGTATTGTGCGGCGAAACGCTGGCTCACCCGCTCGGCCGCCTGGTTGAGGCGATAGGGCAAAAAGGTTTCGAGATTGAAGTCCATCGACGGCGCCTTGATGGTTACAAAATGGACAGTTACATCTGTAACCATCTAAGCCTGCTTGAAGAGGAGGGCAAGCCATGTCCGAGAGCACCAACAGCCTGAAATACATGCCGGGCTTCGGCAACGACTTCGAGACGGAATCCCTGCCGGGCGCCCTGCCGCAGGGGCAGAACAGCCCACAGAAATGCAATTACGGCCTCTATGCCGAACAGCTCTCCGGCTCGCCCTTCACTGCGCCGCGCGGCACCAACGAGCGCTCCTGGCTCTACCGTATCCGCCCCAGCGTGCGACACACCCGCCGCTTCTCCAACACCAGCTATCCGCACTGGAAGAGCGCGCCCTGTCTCGACGATCATTCCCTGCCACTGGGCCAGCTGCGCTGGAACCCGCTGCCGACACCGTCGGAGACCCAGAATTTCCTTGAAGGCATCCGCACCATGACGACGGCGGGCGACGTGTTGACCCAGGTCGGCATGGCCGCCCATGCCTATACGTTCAACGCCGATATGGTGGACGACTATTTCTTCAATGCCGATGGCGAGCTGCTGGTTGTGCCGCAGCTCGGTGCCGTCAGGATCTTCACAGAAATGGGCATCATGGATGTCGAGCCGCTGGAAATCGCGCTCATTCCGCGCGGCATGATGTTCAAGGTCTCCCGTCTCGGTGAAGGCGATACCTGGCGCGGCTATATCTGCGAGAATTACGGCGCGAAATTCACCCTGCCGGATCGTGGCCCGATTGGCGCCAATTGCCTTGCCAATCCGCGTGATTTCAAGACGCCCGTCGCCGCCTACGAGGATAAGGAAACGCCCTGCCGGGTGCATGTCAAATGGTGCGGCAAATTCTTTGTCACCGAGATCGGCCATTCGCCGCTCGATGTCGTCGCCTGGCATGGCAACTACACGCCGTTCAAATACGACCTTCGCACCTATTCCCCCGTCGGTGCGATCCTCTTCGACCATCCGGATCCGTCGATCTTCACGGTCCTGACGGCACCGACCGAAGAGGCAGGCACGGCCAATATCGATTTCGTCATCTTCCCGCCGCGCTGGATGGTGGCCGAACATACCTTCCGCCCGCCGTGGTATCACCGCAATATCATGAGCGAATTCATGGGCTTGATCCATGGCCAGTACGACGCCAAGGAGGAGGGTTTCGTGCCCGGCGGCATGAGCCTGCACAACATGATGCTGCCGCACGGACCTGACGCGACGGGCTTCGAAAAGGCCTCGAACACCGAGCTGAAGCCGGTGAAGCTCGACCACACCATGGCCTTCATGTTCGAGACCCGCTATCCGCAGCAGCTCACCAGGTTCGCCGCCGAGCTGGAGACGCTGCAGGACAACTATCTCGAATGCTGGAATGGGCTTGAGCGCAAGTTCGACGGCACGCCGGGCATCAAATGATCTCAGCCGCCCTGCCAGGTCTTCACCGCTTCCAGCGGCCAGACAAGCATCAGGATATTGAGCGTCAGGCCGTCGCGGATTAGATAGGTGGTCGTGGCCTCGAAGACGATGATGATCGCCACACTTGCCCAGACCGGCAGGCGCGACGCCAGGAAGAAGCCGACGACCATGGCGAGGATGTCGGCGCT
This sequence comes from Shinella sp. 20P9.1.1, assembly GCF_057798995.1. Taxonomy (NCBI): domain Bacteria; kingdom Pseudomonadati; phylum Pseudomonadota; class Alphaproteobacteria; order Hyphomicrobiales; family Rhizobiaceae; genus Shinella; species Shinella sp. 20P9.1.1. Next base: position 68,993 of record NZ_JBYOLC010000001.1, on the reverse strand, counting down.
GGAATTGATCACGCTGTCGCCGAAATAATCGAGCGAAATCGTCGATTCCCGGTAGCGATTGATGATCATGTCGGTGTTTTCGAGGATTTCCCAGGCGCATTCGACGATCAGGGAGAGCGTAAGGCGGACATTGATATCAGCCCTGCGCAGGACCAGCGTGAAGAGGCCGAAGAACAGGATGCCATGAATGATGTGGCTCGGCGTGTACCAATCGCTGAGATGCTGCGAGTTTTCCGAAGAAATAACGACGCCATGCCAGAGTTTGACATATCCGCACTTGCAGATGAGCGGCTGACCCATCGTATAAAGGATGGTGGCCGTCGTCGCGACGAAGGCGGCGACGATCAGCAGGGAGGTTTGGACCGAGCGGTTCACGCGGAATTCCTTGAAGAATGCGATGCGCCGTGGGAGCGGCGCACGAGGGTGGAGACAGGCAACCGGAAGATGACACCATCTGGCGGCTGCAAACAAGATCGGGAGAGACGTGCATGAAACTTGCGACGCTGAAGAATTCCACCCGTGACGGCCGGCTGGTCGTCGTTTCGCGTGACCTGACGCGCTGCTCGGAGGTCGGGCATATCGCCCGCACCCTGCAGAATGCCCTTGATGACTGGGACCATGTCGCACCACGCCTTGAGCGCGTGGCGGAAGGGCTTGAAACCGGCGCGCAGCCCACCGCACGCTTCCATGAGCATGACGCCGCCTCGCCCCTCCCGCGCGCCTATGCCTGGGCGGACAGCTCGGCCTATGTCAACCATGTCGAACTGGTGCGCAAGGCCCGCAATGCCGACATGCCCGAAAGCTTCTGGACCGATCCCCTGATGTATCAGGGCGGCTCCGACAGTTTTTTGGGACCGCGCGACCCGATCCTCGCGGCGGATGAGGCCTGGGGCATCGATATGGAGGCCGAGATTGCCGTGATCGTCGGCGATGTGCCGATAGGGGCGAGCGTCGAGGAGGCCCGCGACGCCATCAAGCTTGTCATGCTGGTCAATGACGTGTCGCTACGCGGCCTCATCCCCGCCGAACTCGCCAAGGGTTTTGGCTTCTTCCAGTCGAAACCGTCGTCGGCTTTCTCGCCGGTCGCCGTATCGCCGGATGAACTGGGTGATGCCTGGAAGGACGGCAAGCTGCACCTGCCGCTCCTCGTCTCGCTCAACGGCAAGGCCTTCGGCAAAGCCAATGCCGGCGTCGACATGACCTTCGACTTCGGCCAGCTCGTTGCCCATGCGGCAAAGACCCGGCCGCTCGTCGCCGGCACGATCATCGGCTCCGGCACGGTTTCCAACAAGCTCGACGGCGGCCCCGGCAAGCCCGTCTCCGAAGGTGGCGCCGGCTATTCCTGCATCGCCGAGATCCGCACCATCGAGACGATTACGACCGGCGCACCCAAGACGCCCTTCATGAAATTCGGCGACACCGTGCGCATCGAAATGAAGGACAAGACAGGCCACTCAATCTTCGGGGCGATCGAGCAGACGGTCAAGAAATACGAAAAGGAGTGATCGCGTGAGCGACAACATCGTGCTTTTCGATTACTGGCGCTCATCCGCCAGCTACCGCGTGCGCATCGCGCTCGCGAGCCTGGGGCTGACCTATGACAGGCAATCCGTCGACCTGCTTGCCGGCGCCCAGCGCTCCGAGGAACATCGCGCCCGCAATCCGCAGGGTCTCGTGCCAGCGCTGCTGATCGATGGGCACATGTTGACGCAATCGCTCTCGATCATCGAATATCTCACGGAAACGCGCCCTGAGGCGCGTTTCCTCCCCCCCGATCCACTCGAACGGCAGCGCGTGCGTACGCTCTCCTATGCCATCGCCATGGAGATCCACGCCGTCTGCAACACCGGCGTCATCGGCCATGTCCTTGAGATAACAGGGGGAGGGGATGAGGTTCGCAGCGCCTGGATGAAGAAATTCATCGGCGAAGGCCTCGCCGCCGTCGAAATCCTGCTGGACGATCCCGCCACCGGCATCTTCTGCCACGGCGACACTCCGACCATGGCCGATTTCTGCCTCGTCCCACAGGTCTACAATGCCGAGCGATGGGGTGTCGATATCTCCGGGCTCAAGCAGGTGCGGCGCATTGCGGAAACCTGTAACGCCTTTCCGGCGTTCAAGGCCGCGCGTCCCGAAGCGGTCAAGGGGATCTGACCATGCTGCGTTTGATATGTGGCAGCTCGCAAATGACGACAAACATAGGATTTTTCGCAAGCATAAGCCTGACAGTGGCGCGCATCATAATTTTTGTTCTGGCGATATTTTCTGCTGTCGCAATGCCCTTCGAAACCGTTATGGCAGGTGTCATCGGCAAGGAAAATCGTCAATCAATCGAGAAATATGCACTGGCGAGCAAAGTTGATATCCAAGAAATGCGCGGACGATACGGAGCGACGGAACGGATTATGTGTCCGTTCAGGGAAGCCAGTGCTTTTATTATTTACAAGCCAAATATCGTTGCTACTGCACGCCACAACTTATTCCCAGAAAAAGAAATGAAGAGTTACACAGGGAAATCCGATATTCTTCGCTGCGGCTTTGAATTAACGGATGGGAAAACATCCACATGGTACAAGGTAGATGTAAATTCCTTTGTTTATCCGGAAGAAAATCAAAGGTCGGTAGCCGACCGATTCGATTGGGTTGTGATGCGTTTGACGGCGCCGATTTCTGGCGTGACCCCCTACAGGCTTCCAACAAATCCGGCCCTAAAAGGGGACTCCGTTACAACAAGCACAATCCGTCAGGATGGATTTCGCGAAGATGGCTGGAATGCCCGCATCCTCGGAGATTGCAAGATCAGAAACGTCGTTGCAATTGACAAGATAGCTGGCAGCGGCATCTTCACCGACTGCTCCGCAGCGCCCGGCGCATCGGGTGGTGCGCTATTAAAGCAGACTGAGCAAGGTCTGGAAGCCGTCGGTATCATGTCATCGACAACTCTCAAGAACTGCAAAAAGTATAAAATGAAATCCTGCTCTTCGTATGCCGTGGGTATTTCGAACGAGGTCGTCCAAGCGATTAAAGAGCTGGCCGATCAATAGCGAGCCGGCACGCATGGCTGCATTGGTCCGGAAAGCTCTCGCAGTCAGACAATCGTCGGGAGACATATTCAAAACCATCCCTATATCGCCCACACTCTAATACCGAGCGATAAAATCGTCGACGCGACCAAGATGCACAGATCGCCCCGCACGAGGCGGGGCGATCCGTTCGTTCATCTATTAAGCGACGTCGCCCATGCAGACGTACTTCAGCTCCAGATAGTCGTCCGCGCCGTGGGCGGAGCCTTCGCGGCCGAGGCCGGACTGCTTTATGCCGCCGAAGGGGGCCGCTTCGGAGGAGATGAGGCCGGTATTGACGCCGACCATGCCGTATTCCAGGGCTTCCGCGACCTTCCAGACCTTCTTGAGATCACCGGCGAAGAAATAAGCGGCGAGACCGAATTCGGTGTCGTTCGCCTGCTCGATGACGTCCTCGACCGTATCGAAGCGGAAGAGCGGCGCGACCGGACCGAAGGTCTCTTCACGCGCGACCGTCATGCCGCGCACGACGCCCTTGAGCACCGTCGGCTCGAAGAACGTGCCGTTGCCGGCAATGCGCTTGCCGCCGGCAACGACGGTTGCGCCCTTGGAAACGGCGTCGGCGATATGGGCCTCGACCTTGTCGATGGCGGCTTCTTCGATCAGCGGACCGATCGTCACGCCCTTGTCGAAGCCGTTGCCGACATTCAGTTCGGCGACCTTCTTAGCCAGCTTTTCGGCAAAGGCGTCATAAACGTTCGACTGGACATAGATGCGGTTGGCGCAGACGCAGGTCTGGCCTGCATTGCGGTACTTCGAGGCCATGGCGCCTTCGACGGCCGCGTCGAGATTGGCGTCGTCGAAGACGATGAAGGGTGCGTTGCCGCCAAGCTCCAGGCTGACCTTCTTGATCTGGTCCGAGCACTGACGCATCAGGATGCGGCCGACTTCCGTCGAGCCGGTGAACGAGATTTTCCGGACCTTCGGGTTGAAGCAAAGCTCCTTGCCGATCGCCGGGCCATCCGTGCCGAGGATGACGTTGAAGACACCCGAGGGGATGCCGGCCTTTTCCGCAAGCACGGCAAGCGCGATCGCCGAAAGCGGCGTCTGCTCGGCGGGCTTGGAAACGACCGTGCAGCCGACGGCGAGCGCCGGCGCGATCTTGCGGGCGATCATCGCGGCCGGGAAGTTCCACGGCGTGATCGTGCCGACGACGCCGACCGGCTGCTTGATGACCAGCATGCGCTTGTCGACGGACGGGGCAGGGATCGTCTCGCCGTTGATGCGCTTGGCTTCTTCCGCATACCACTCGACATAGGAGGCGGCATAGAGGATTTCACCCTTGGCTTCCGCCAGAGGCTTGCCCATTTCGGCGGTGAGGATGGCAGCGAGTTCATCGGCATTGGCGATGATCAGGTCGAACCATTTGCGCAGGAGAACGCTGCGGTCCTTGGCCGGGCGGGCAGCCCAGACAGCTTGCGCCTTGTAGGCGGCATCGATTGCGGCTGCGGTCTCGGTTGCGCCCATTTCCGGCAGTGTCGCCAGCTTTTCGCCGGTCGCGGGGTTCAGCACGTCGAAGGTCTCGGTGCCGTTGCCGCCGATCCAGTTGCCGTTGACATAGCCGGCATCGCGCAGGAGGTCGGTCGACTTCAGGTGCTTGGTAAGAGCATCGTAGAAGGCCATGATTTCATTCCTTTCGGACATAGACGGTCGTTCACCCGGAGCAGATGCTCCGGGTGTCGTCTTGGGAGATTTGGTTCAGTCGTTTGCGTCGCCGATCAGGCGGCGCGGGCTTCGATCATGGCGGCTTCGAGGATATCGAGCGCCTCGGCGAAAACCTCGTCCTGGATGGTGATCGGGGCGAGGAAGCGGATGACGTTGCCGTGCACGCCGCAGGTGAGCAGGATCAGGCCCTTTTCGAGAGCCTTCAGGCGCACCTTGTTGGCGAATTCGGCGCTCGGCTGCTTCGTGGCAACGTCGTTGAACTCGACGGCGTTCATGAAGCCCGGACCACGGATGTCGATGATCTCCGGAACCTTGTCCTGCAGCGAGGCCAGGCGCTGCTTGAGTCGGGCGCCGAGGTTTTCCGCACGGTTGCAGAGGTCTTCATCCTTGATGACGTCGAGAACGGCATGGGCCGCCGCAACGCCGATCGGGCTGCCGGCATAGGTGCCGCCGAGGCCGCCGGGGCCGGGGGCGTCCATGATTTCGGCGCGGCCGGTGACGGCTGCGATCGGGAAGCCGCCGCCCAGGCCCTTGGCCATGGTCATCAGGTCAGCCGCGATGCCGTAGTGCTCCATGGCGAACAGCTTGCCGGTACGGGCAAAGCCGGTCTGCACCTCGTCGGCGATCAGCAGAATGCCGTGCTGGTCGCAGATCTCGCGCAGGGCCTTCATCAGGCTGACCGGGACCGGCAGGAAGCCGCCTTCGCCCTGTACGGGCTCGATGATGATGGCGGCGACGCGGTTCGGGTCGACATCGGCGGCGAAGAGCTTCTTCAGCACGTTGATCGACTGCTCGACGGTCGTGCCCTGGGTCTCCACCGGGAAGGGCACATGGAAGACGTCGCCCGGCATGGCGCCGAAGCCGACCTTGTAGGGGACGACCTTGCCGGTCAGCGCCATGCCCATGAAGGTACGGCCATGGAAGCCGCCCGAGAAGGCGATGACGGCCTGGCGGCCGGTGGCGGCGCGGGCGATCTTCACGGCGTTTTCAACGGCTTCGGCACCGGTCGTGACGAAGATCGTCTTCTTGGCGAAGTTACCGGGGGTGATGGCGTTCAGGCGCTCGGCGAGTTCGACATAGTTTTCATAGGGCACGACCTGGTGGCAGGTGTGGGTGAAACGGTCGAGCTGCTTCTTGACGGCTTCGATGACGCGCGGATGGCGGTGGCCGGTGTTGACGACGGCGATACCGGCGGCGAAGTCGATGTAGCGATTGCCTTCCTTGTCCCAGATTTCCGCGTTCTCTGCACGGTCGGCGTAGATCTGCGTGGTCATGCCGACGCCGCGCGAAATGGCGGCGTTCTTGCGATCGGTAAGGGGCGTGGCGGTCATGGCGCTATCCTGAATCTGGAGGCTTCGTTGGTTTGGGCTCTCGCAATCCCGACCGCAGAACCGCTGTGCGCTTTTGCTGGAATTGCGATAACTTACATTTTTTCTGCAAGTCTCGAGTGGAATTCCTACATTTTTTCTGTAAGAATGCAATATGGATTTTACGCAGGCAATGCGACGGTTTTTAGGGCCGGGAGCGGCCCGCCGGGTGCTATAAGCAAAGCATAATACAGAATCAGGGATTGGCGCGATGGGTTCTGCGGAACCGGTGCACTACAAAGTGGCGGAAGCCGCGCGGCTTGCCGGTGTTTCGGCCTCGACGCTCCGGCTCTGGGAGGCGCAGGGGCTCGTCGTGCCCGGACGTTCGGAGACCGGCCACCGGCAATATAGCGGCGACGACGTCGCCCGGCTGAAGCGCATCGCCTGGTATCGCACCGAACGCGGCCTGAACCCGGCCGCCATCCGCGAAGCTCTCGATGCGGAAGATCCCTCCGTCGACACATATGCCCCCGAAGGCGATGCGCCGCAGGGCGTCGGCCGCAAGCTGCGCAGCCTTCGGCATGATGCGGGCAAGACATTGGAGCAGGTCGCCGGCGATATCGGCATCGCGACCTCCGTTCTCTCGACCTTCGAGCGCACCTCGCAGGGCGTGACCTTCCGCGTGCTGCACGATCTCGCCGAATATTACGGCACGACGGTCTCGAAATTGTCGGGCGAAGAAGAGAACGACAACCGCTCCGTCGTGCGGTCAGGCGAGTGGAAACTCTGGCCCGAGACCTCGCCCGGCGTCACCGTGCAGGTGCTGGCCGATGGGCGCAACATGATGGATTGCCACCGCTTCGTGCTGGCGCCCGGCGCGTCCTCGGACGGCGCCTACAAGCATGAGGGCGAAGAATTCGTTCATGTCCTGTCGGGGCGCATCGAGCTGGTACTCGACGGCCATGAATTCCACGACCTCGGCCCCGGCGACAGCCTCTATTTCGAAAGCGCCCGCCGCCACGCCTGGCGCAATCGCCATGACGGTGAAACCGTGCTCATCTGGATCAACACGCCGCCGACGTTCTGAAGCAATTCCAGGAAAAGTGTGCAGCGGTTTTGCGTCCGGAATTGCGCCAAGCTTAAGTCCGACGCTTGAGTTGCTGTTCGCGGAAGAAGATGAAGAGGCCGGAGGCAACGATGAAGCAGGCGCCGACCAGCATGGCCGGGCGCGGCGCGTCGCCGAAGAACATCCAGCCAAACAGCACCGCCCAGAGCAGCAGCGTATATTGCAAGGGCACGACGGTCGCGGCATCCGCCAGCTTCAGCGAGCGGTTGACCAGCATATGCGCGCTCATCGCCACGATGCCGAGCAGGCTCAGCAGCCCGAAATCGACGCTGCGCACGGGCGCCCAGCCCGAGGGATCGGCAAGGCACCAGATGCCGGAAAAGATCGCCGCACCCGCCACCTGCCAGAAGACAAGCGTCGTATCGGGGGTGGCGCGCAAGGAGCGGCCGAGCACCATGGCGAGGCTGAAGGCAAGGCTGCCGGCGATGGCGATCAGGGCCGGCAGGGTGAACGTGTCCTTCGACGGCTCAAGCGCGATCACCACGCCGATGAAACCCACGATGATCGCCGTCCAGCGCCGCCAGCCAACCTTTTCGCCCAGCATCAGCGGCGACATCGCCGCCACATAGATGGGCGCGGCAAGCCAATAGGTCATGGCATCGGCAAGCGGCATATAGGCAACGGCGAAATAGAAGCCGGACGCCTCGAAGGCGAAGAGAAACGAGCGCAGTAGATGCAGCTTCGGCCGCTCGACCTCCACGAGACGGCGAAAGCCGACGCGCCAGAAGAAAGGCGCGAGCACGACGAGGGCCGCGATGCTGCGGATCAGCATGAGCTGGCCGACGGAATAGGTCGCGACCAGCCATTTGCCGAGCACGTCGTTCAGCGAGAACATGACCATGCCGAGCAGCATCAGCAAAACGCCGAGACGCGCGGTGCCGGTGGCGGACGAGGGGGCGGCGATGTCGGTCATATCAGGCACTCGGGTCTCGGGGATGCTGCGGCTGTGACACATTCGGCACAAGCGATCCAGTCAGCAATTTTGATCGCTGCATCAAACGCGGTGCAATCATGACGCTGCGCATCAGCCACGACGCGCGACGAGGATACCGGCCAGCACGATTAGGCCCCCTACGGCCTGCATCATGCCGATCGGTTCCGACAAAACGATCCAGGCGAGAAGGGCGGCGACGACAGGTGCCATCAACAGCGTCAATGCGGAGAAGGCGGTCGGAAGATGGGCAAGCGCATAGGTGAAAAGCCCCTGGCCGCCGACATGGCTGATCAGGGCAAGGCCGATGACCATTGCCCAGCCGAACAGTGTCAGGGGCACCAGACCGCCTTCGAAGGCAAAGGCGATGGGCAGCATGCAGACGGTGGCGGAAACGGTCGTCCAGACCAGAATGCGCGGCGCGGAGAACCGCGCACGCACATGGCCGAGCGCCAGCATGTAGCAAGCATAGAAGAAGGCGGCCGTGATGGCCGTCGCGTCACCCGCCAGTTGCCCGCCACCGATCGCCTGCGGACCGCCCTTCAGCACGACGATCCCGATGAGGGCAAGCGCCAGCCCCGCCAGAAAGATCGGCGTAATACGGGCGCGGAAGAACAGCCAGGAACCGAGGGTCACGAAGACCGGCGCCAGATTGGCGAGCAGCGTGGCGTTGGCAACCGAGGTCATATGCAAGGCAAGATGCCAGGCGACGAGATCGATGGCGAGGAACACGCCGGGCAGCAGCAGGAAGATCGTATCGCGCAGGCCTGAAGGCTGCTCATCCACCTGCTTTCCCAGACGGGACATCAGCAGGAACGGCAGGATGGCAAGCGAGACGCGCCAGAACGCCGTCGCCAGCGGACCGACCTCCGAGAGCCGCACGAAGATCGGCGAACCACCGATGGCCATGCCGCCGAGAAGAAGTGCGGCAACGGCAAGACGGGTCTGGGAGGAGGAGGCAGTCTGGGACACGGCGGCAGTCCGATCATCGCGAAAGCAGCGGGCTATCAGACCGCACCACTTTGAACCAGAGGGCACCTGCTAATTTAACCGGAAACTTTTGGACGCATGCAAAAGGCGGCGCCGTCTCCGGCACCGCCTTCCAAGTCCTGCTTTGACTCTTATGCCGCGTCGGGGCGGTGAACCGTCTTCACTTCGAGGAAATCCTCCAGACCGAACATGCCGCCTTCACGACCATTGCCCGACTGCTTGTAGCCGCCGAAGGGGCTGCCATAGCGGTGCGGGCCGCCGTTGATATGCACCATGCCGGCGCGCAGGCGCGCAGCAACGCGCTCGGCACGCTCCGGGTTGCCCGTCTGCAGATAGGCGGCGAGGCCGTAAGCCGTATCGTTGGCAATCGCGATCGCTTCCTCTTCGGTATCGAAGGGGATGATGGCGAGAACCGGGCCGAACACCTCTTCACGGGCGATGCGCATCTCGTTGTTGACGTCGGCGAAGATCGTCGGCTTGACGAAATAGCCGGTCTCGAAACCATCAGGCTTGCCGGGACCGCCGACGAGAAGGCGCGCACCTTCTGCGACACCGGCTTCGATCAGCGCCTGTACGCGGCCGAACTGGATATGCGAGACGAGCGGGCCGATATGCGTGCCTTCCTCTTCCGGATTGCCAACCGTGGCGTCCTTGCCGACGCGCTGGGCGATCTCGACGACCTTGTCATAGGCGGAGCGCTCGACGAGCATGCGGGTTGGCGCATCGCAGGACTGGCCGGAATTGTTGAAGCATTCGCGGATCGTGCCGGAAACGCGGTCTTCGAGGTCCGCATCAGCGAAGACGAGGTTCGGCGACTTGCCGCCGAGTTCCAGCGTCACGCGCTTGACCGTCTCGGCCGCATCCTTGCTGACGGCGATGCCGGCGCGGGTGGAACCGGTGAAGGACATCATGTCGACATCCTTGTGCTTGGAGAGCGTCGCACCGCATTCGATGCCGTCGCCGTTGACGAGGTTGAACGTACCCGCCGGGAAGCCGGCCTCATGCACCATCTCGGCATAGAGCATGGCGTTGAGGGGCGTGAATTCGGAGGGCTTCAGGATGCAGGTCGAGCCCGTGGCGAGTGCCGGCACGACCTTCAGCGCGATCTGGTTGATCGGCCAGTTCCACGGCGTGATGAGACCGCACACACCGATCGGCTCGCGGCGCACGACGTCGCCGTTCGGCAGAACGTCGCGGCTCTTCAGGCGCTTCAGCGCGTCGATGAAGCCCTGGAGATGACCGACGCCGACATCGGCCTGCTGCTCGGTGCTCATGGTGATGGGCGCGCCGAGTTCCAGCGTGATGGTGCGGGCCATCTCGTCATAGCGGCGCTTGTATATTTCGAGCAGCTTTTCGAGCAGGGCAAGACGCTCTTCAACGCTGGTCTGGCTGTAGGTGGCAAAGGCCTTCTTGGCGGCGGCGACGGCGCGGTCGATATCGGCTGATGTCCCCATGGTGATGACCGCGATCGGCTTCTCCGTCGCCGGGTTGATCACCGCGAGGTCATTGGCCTTCAGCGGATCGACCCACTGGCCGTCGATGTAGAATTTGCGCTTGTCGAGCATGCTTTTCTCCCGTCACTTCTGTTTTTCGTCGAGCCAGCCCTTGATAAGCTGGCGGTAGCGTTCGCCGCTGAAACTTGGAAAATGGCCGCCATGCACCAGCCGCACCGGCAGGGTCATGAGCCGTTCCATCGAGGCGATGTAGTCTTTCCCATCGGAATGATAGGTGTCCTCGATCAGCGGACCGTCATAGACGATGTCGCCCGACAACAGAATTTCCGATGCCTTCTCATAGAGCGCAATACCCCCTGGGGAGTGGCCCGGCGTGTGGATAACCTCGAAATGCCGGTCGCCGAGGTCGATGACGTCACCGTCTTCGAGGATACGCGTCGCCGGCGCCTTTTTCACGGCGTAACATTTCGAGCAATAGGGCTCCGGCGGCAGCGCGTCGAAGATCTCGTCGGCGACATAGGGATCGGCCAGCGTGTTTTCCCGCGTCGGATTGGCGAGAAGATCGGCTTCGGCCGAATGAACGGCGCGGCATTCGAATTCGTGGTGGCAGCCGATATGGTCGAAATGGGTGTGGCTTGCCACCGCGATCAGCTCGCGCTCCGTCACCAGCGGCACCCATTCCCGCAGCGACACGACACCCATGCCGCTGTCGACCAGCATATCGCGGTCGCGCCCGCGCACATGCCAGATGTTGCAGCGGTAGAATTCCTGGATATAGGGCTCGCTGATGGAGGTGACGTCGTCGCCGAGACGACGCACGCTGTACCAGTCTTCCGGGCGGATACGCTGCATCAACCTATACTCCTTCCTGAAGCACGACGATGCTATCGGCCTTCAAGCGAAGGTCGAGCTCGGCGCCGGTTTGCGGAGTGTCGGTCTGGGGAAGATGGGCTGTCAGCACTGCATCACCCGCCGCGACGTGGCAGCGGTGATGCGTGCCGAAGAAGGCGCTGCCGGTGATGCGGCCACGACCGAGCGAGACCGTGGGGACATCGGCATTGGCGTTGCGGAAATGCTCCGGGCGGATGCAGAGCGTGACGTCCTTGCCGACGGCAGGCAGGCCGGAAACGAAGGCGGAGGCCAGGAGGGCGACGCGCCCAAGTGCCGTCTCCACTTCGGCTTCGCTGCCCGCGACGCCGCGCACCTTGGCCGGCAGGAAATTGGCCTCGCCCATGAAACCGGCGGAGAAAAGCGAACGCGGACGCATGTAGATCGAGGCCGGCGTGCCGACATCCTCGATGCGCCCCTTGTTCATCACGACGATGCGGTCGGCGATCGCCATCGCCTCTTCCTGGTCGTGCGTGACATGCACGAAGGTCGTGCCGACGCGCTTCTGGATCGCCTTCAGCTCATCCTGCATCTGCCTGCGCAGCTTGAGATCGAGCGCACCGAGCGGCTCGTCGAGCAACAGCACATGCGGATCGACAGCGAGCGCGCGGGCGAGCGCCACGCGCTGCCGCTGGCCGCCGGAAAGCTCATGCGGCTTCTTGGCCGAGGACGCCCTGAGGCCGACGAGATCCAGGTAAGAAAAGGCCTTCTCGAAGCGCTCGGCCTTGCCCATGCCGCGCATGCGGAGACCGAAGCCGACATTGTCGCGCAGGCACATATGCGGGAAGAGCGCATAATCTTGGAACATCGTCGTCGTCGGGCGCCTGGCCGGCGAGACATGGGTCATGTCCTCACCGCCGATGGAAATCGTGCCCGAAGTCGGCTCGATGAAGCCGCCGAGAATGGAGAGCAGGGTGGTCTTGCCGCAGCCGGAGGGGCCGAGCAGAACGATGAACTCGCCGGCGGCGATATCGAGCGAGACATCGTCGAGCGCCAGGAACGAACCGAAGACCTTGGTGGCGTTGCGAATGGAAACGTCGGCGGTCATGAGGATTTCCCGGTTTTGCGGAAGACGGTGAATTCCATCACGACGAGGAACGCGATGGAGATGAGGAAAACGACGCTGCCGATAGCATTCGTCTTGGGATCGAGGCCGGAGCGCAGCATACTCCAGATCTCAACCGGCAGCGTCACGTCGAAGCGCGACAGCAGGAAGGCGACGATGAACTCGTCCCAGCTAAAGGTGACGGAAAGGAAAAAGGCAGCGAGGATCGACGGCAACAGCATGGGGGCCGTGACGAGCAGCATCACCTGCCAGTCTTTCGCGCCGAGATCGCGCGCCGCCCGCTCGATATTCACCTGATGCCCACCCATCGAGGCATAGATGATGGCGAAGCAGAGCGGCAGGTTGATCACCACATGGCCGATGCCGACGGTGACCAGTGACAGGCGGAGACCAGTTACATTCAACATCGACAGCAGGCCGAGCCCGATGATCAGCGTGCTGACCGTCATCGGCGCGACGATCAGGCCGCGCAGCAGGCCCGAGGCCGGCAGAGTGTAGCGGGCGAAGGCATAGGCGGCGAGAAAACCGAGTAAACAGGCGACGGCCGACGAGACCATTGCAACCAGCAGCGAATTTCCGAGTGCCGCCATCAGCTTTCCGTCGGCGAAAATCGCCTCGTACCAGCGCAACGTCAGGCCGTTCAACGGTGGCACCGGCAGGGAGCCGTCCTGGAAGGAGAACAGCACCAGCACGACGACCGGCAGGAAGATGAAGAGATAGATGAGGCCGGCATAGAGCGCGACAAGGGCGGTGGAAAGATGGCGCATGATCAGGTCCTCTCCATCTTCAGCCAGCGTGCGCAGGCAATATAGGCAAGCGTGACGACGACCATCAGCACCAGCGAAAGCGCGGCCGCCATCGGGAAATCCGCCCGCCGGCCAAGTTGCAGCATGATGACCTGCGGCAGCACCAGCTCGTTGTTGCCGCCGAGGATCTGCGGCGTGATGTAGTCGCCGATGCACAACACGAAGGTCAAGAACGCGCCGACCATGATGCCGGGCAGCGTCAGCGGCAAAACGACGAACCAGAAGGTCTGGAAGGCGTTCGCCCCGAGGTCCGCCGCGGCGCGGCGATAATTCGGCGAGAGCTGAATGAGGTTGGCATAGATCGTCAGCGTCAACAGCATGACGAAGAAATGCACGAAGCCGATGACCGTGCCGGTGCGGTTTGCCGAGAGTTCCAGCGGTTCGGCGATCACGCCCAGCCAGAGCAGCGCCTGGTTGACCACGCCGCCCTTGGAGAGCACCAGCAGCCAGGAATAGGAACGCACCACATAGGAGGTCCAGAACGGCAGGATCGCCATGATGAGCGCGAAACGCTGCCATTTCTTCGGCACGCGCTCGGCGATGATCCAGGCAAGCGGGTATGCCAGCAGGATGGAGATGACCGTCACCGTCGCCGTGATCTCCAGAGAAACGACCAAACCCTTGAAGAAATGCGCCTTGCCGAAGAAGGCGATGTAGTTGTCGAGCGTCCAGGTCGCGACGATCTCGCGCCCCTGCCGCGTCCAGAAGCTGATCGCCGCCATATAGGCGAAGGGCACGAGGAAGAAGAACCCCGTCCAGAGGAGCGCCGGCAGGGCAAAGGCCCAGGCCTTGCGGCGCTCCGCGCGTTCGAAGGCAGTGGCGGCCATGAGGCAATCCTTAAACGTGAGTGCCGGGAGCGTGGATCCTCGGGTCAGCCCGAGGATGACGAGAGAGGAGATGTGCGATGATAAAGCAGTAGCAGTGCATGACAAACGGTTCGAGGAGGAGGCGCCAACACCTCCCCACCGTCATCCTCGGGCTTGACCCGGGGATCCACCCATCCGCACCAACCTTACTGCTGAAGCGTTTCCGTCCAGATGTCCTGCATCGCCGCATCCATGTCGGCATCAGCCACCGGGTAGAGCTGCGAATTCTTCAGATATTCCGGCTGCTTGTCCCAGCGCAGCGCCGCCTTCTGCTGATCGCTCAGGTGTTCGCCCGCTTTGGCATTGGCCGGCATCGCCCAGTAGCAGGAGGAAGTGGCAAGCCGCGCCTGGCCCTCGGGGCTGACGATGTACTGCACGAATTTCAGCGCCAGATCCTGCTTTTCGCTATCCTTGAAAACGCCGATCGACTGCGCCCAGCGCAGCGCGCCCTGCTTGGGGATCGTCCAGTCGAGGTTGGGCTTTTCCGCCGAGAGGCCGGCCGTCAGCCACTCGCCGCCGCCCACCACGATATCGACTTCGCCGGTCGCCAGCGCCGTTTGCGAGGCGACGACGTCGCTCACCTGGCGGGCGACCTTCTTCATCTCGAAGAGCTTTTCCTTGATGGCCGGCAGGTCGTCCCGCTTGAGGTCGGCGGTCTTCTTGCCGATGCCGACAGCTGTCAGGCCGACCATCGGAAGGTAATAGTCATAGAGCGCGATGCGGCCCTTGTACTTGTCCGACCAGACGACCGTGAGGTCTTCCATATCGGCCGGATCGACCTTGGTCTTGTCGTAGGAAATCGTGTTGTAGCCGAACTTTTCCGTAACCGCGTAGACCTTGCCGTCCTTGGTGGTCGTCGCGTCCATGCGGACTTCCGGGAAGAGGTCGGCGAGCGGCAGCTTGTCGGCCGGCATTTCGCCGAGAATGTCCATGTCGATGGCGCGCGGTACGTCGACGGCGTCGATGACCAGCACGTCCCAATCGCCGGGCCGCGACTGCTCGATGATCGAGATCGCGGCACCCGTGCCCTCATATTCCTTGAGGTTGACCTTGACGTTGTTGGCCTTCTCGAAGGGCTCGACCAGCGCCGGATCGGTGTGGTCGCACCAGACGAGCGCATTCAGCTCGTCCTGCGCGTTTGCCGCGACGGGCGCGAGCGAAAGGGCGGCTGCGGTGGTAAGGAGCATGCGGCGGGAGAACCCGCCCAAAACGGTTTTCGTCATTTTCGTTCCCTCTGAGTATAGGCTTTCGGCCTTGGCGAATGGCGTTCATCACGACGCCTTGAGAAAAAGATTGAACGAGTTCATTTTTTAAGTCAATCTCATTTTTGAGGAGATTCCAACGGAGGTTCTGATGGCTGGATTGCGTGCGAAACAGAAGGCGGACAAGACCCGCCGCATTCTCGAATCCGCGACGACGCTGTTCCGCGAGCAGGGCTATGACAGCGCCCGCATCGAGGATATCGCCGAGATGGCGGAAGTCTCCGTCGGCACGCTCTACAACTATTACCAGAACAAGGGTGACATCCTCGTTGCAACCGTCGCCATGGAAGTGACGGAAGTGCTGGAAGCGGGTGCGCGCATCGTTGCCAATCCGCCGCTCAACGTCGCCGAGGCGCTGCGCACGCTGATCGAGCAATATTACGACCATTCGCTGTTCTATCTCTCCAAGGAGATGTGGCGCACGGCGATGGCGATCTCCATCCAGCAGCCGGAAACGCCGCTCTCCCGGCGCTACACCGAACTCGACGGCCAGCTTTGCGCCCAGGTCGTGCAGCTGGTGCGCACGCTGCAGGTTCGCGGCGTCGTCAATGCCAGCATCGACGTCCAGGCGATCGGCGAGGTGCTCTTCAACAACCTCAACCTGATGTTCATGGAGTTCTGCAAGGTCGAGGCCATGCCGATCGAGGACCTGAAGGCCCGCGTCAACGCCCAGCACGAACCGCTCGCCGCCCTCATCAGCACCATCAAGATCGTCTGAGACCTCTATGACCGAACAGGAATCCAGCGTCCTCGCCGCCGCCGATGCGCTCGTCGGTGCCTTCTCCCGGCATGACCGAGACGCCTATTTCGCCGCCTTCGCGCCGGAAGCGACTTTTGTCTTCTACAATCTCGACCGCACGCTCGACGGCCGCGCCGCCTATGAAGCGGAATGGGCGCTCTGGGAGGCGCGGGACGGTTTTTGCGTGCTGGCCTGCCGCTCGACGAACCGCAAGGTCCAGCTCGTCGGCGAGGTCGCGATCTTCACCCACGCGGTCGAGACCGACGTCTCCGTCGGTGGTGAAACCGTGACGAACAACGAGCGGGAGACGATCGTCTTTGCGCGCAATGCCGCCGGCCGCTGGCTTGCGGTCCACGAGCACCTTTCAGCCGCTGCCTGATCTAGCAGCAGCCGTCCTCGGCCCGACCGGTCGAAAGCTGCTCCAGGATCGGACAGTCCGGCCGATCGTCGCCGTGACAATGGGCGGAGAGGTGCTCCAGCGTGTGCACCATCTCCTGCAGCAGGCGCATCTTCTCCTTCATTTCATCGATATGGGCGCTGGCGATGCGTTTGACGTCGCCGGAGGCGCGGGCGCGATCCTGCCAGAGCGCCAGCAGATCGCGGATCTGCGCGATGGAGAAGCCGAGATCGCGTGACCGGCGGATGAAGGACAAGGTCGAGAGGTCCTTCGGGCCATAGGTCCGGTAGCCGGAGCCGGTGCGGCCTGCCGCGCGAATGAGGCCGATCTGCTCGTAGTGCCGGATCATCTTGGGCGTCACACCCGTCGTCTCAGCCGCTTCGCCGATATTCATGCCTGATCTCCCTTGTGGAACGGCAGCTTGAAGCGCTTGAGACGCAGCGCATTCGAAACGACGAAGACGCTCGACAGCGCCATGGCGCCCGCCGCCAGCGCCGGCGACAGCTGGATGCCGAGCGTCGGATAGAGGAAGCCTGCGGCGACCGGGATCAGGGCGACATTGTAGCCGAAGGCCCAGAACAGGTTCTGGCGGATATTGCGCATGGTCGCGCGCGATAGCGCAATACCGATGGCGACGCCGCGCATATCGCCGGCCATCAGCACGATATCGGCGCTTTCGATGGCGACATCCGTGCCCGTACCGATGGCAATCCCCGTATCGGCCGCCGCCAGCGCCGGTGCGTCATTGATGCCGTCGCCGACGAAGGCGACTTTTTTTGTGCCATCGGCGGAGAGCGCCTTCACGGCCGCAACCTTGCCATCGGGCAGGACCTCGGCCATCACCCTGGTGATGCCGAGCTTTGCGGCCACGGCCTCGGCTGTGCGGCGGTTGTCGCCCGTGATCATTGCGACCTCGATGCCAAGCGCCCTAAGGGCGGCCACGGCCTCCTGCGTCGTCGGCTTGACCGGATCGGTGACGGCGAAGAGGGCCGCAAGCCTATCGTCGATGGCGGCATAAAGCGGCGAGGCACCCTCGGCCGCCAGCCGCTCGGCATCACCTGCGAAGATGGAGGGATCTAGACCGAGGGAGCCCAGAAAGCCTGCGGAGCCCGCCTGCACCTTTCGCCCGGCGACGATGGCCGAGATGCCCTGACCGGAGATCGCCGCGAAATCGCTGGCGGCGGGAAGCTCGATCCCCTCGTTCACGGCGGCCTCGTGGATGGCGGCGGCAATCGGATGTTCGGAATGCACCTCCGCAGCAGCCACGAGAGACAGTACCTCGTCTCGCAAAAAACCATCCGCCGGGACGATTTCCGTAAGGGTGGGATGGCCGAGCGTCAGCGTGCCGGTCTTGTCGACGGCGACGATGTCGGTCGCCTCGAGCGTTTGCAGCGCCGTGCCCTGGCGGAAGAGCACGCCGAGTTCGGCGGCGCGGCCCGTGCCTGTTATAATGGAGGTCGGCGTCGCGAGCCCCATGGCGCAGGGGCAGGCGATGATGAGCACGGCGACCGCGTTGACCAGGGCATGGGCCAGGGCCGGGCTCGGCCCGAAGACGAACCAGATGCCGAAGGTTATGAGCGCGACGGCCATGACGGCGGGCACGAACCATTGCGTGACGCGATCGACCAGCGCCTGGATCGGCAGTTTCGCCGCCTGTGCATCCTCGACCATGCGGATGATCTGAGAGAGCACCGTATCGGCGCCGACGCGGGTGGCGCGGAAGGTGAGGGAACCCGTCGTGTTGACGGTGCCGCCGGTGACCACATCGCCGGCCTTGCGCGCGACAGGCATCGGCTCGCCCGAGATCATGGATTCGTCGATATAGGAACTGCCCTCCGTTACTTCGCCATCGACGGGCACCTTTTCGCCGGGCCGCACCAGCACGATATCTCCGGGCACCACGTTTTCCAGCGGCACGTCCTCCGCCTTGCCATCCCGCAGCACGCGGGCGGATTTGGCACGCAGGCCGGCGAGATGGCGGATCGCCTCGCCTGTGCGGCCCTTGGCGCGCGCCTCGAGGTAGCGGCCGGCGAGGATCAGCGTGACGATGACGGCGGCGGCTTCGAAATAGACATTCGCTGTGCCTCCCGGCAGCAAAGCCGGCGCGAAGGTGGCGACCGTCGAAAAACTCCAGGCGGCGAGCGTTCCGATCACCACCAGGGAATTCATATCCGGCGCAAGACGCAGCAAGCTCGGAATGCCCTTGCGGAAAAAGCGCAGGCCCGGCCCGGCAAGCACGAGCGTCGCCAGAACGAATTTGATGACGCGGCTCGTCTGCATGCCGAGGGTTTCATGAATGAAATGGCCGAAGGACGGGAAGGCGTGCGCGCCCATTTCCATCACGAAGAGTGGCGCCGTCAGAAGGGCGGCAATCACGAGATCGCGCCGCAAGGTCCCGGCTTCGATCGCCCTACGGTCCTCTTCGGCGGGAGCCGTTGCCGTTTCGCGAATGGCCTTGTAGCCGGTGCGCGCAACGGCGGCCGCGATGTTCTCGAAGGAAACGGCGCCCTTGAGGAAACGGACGCGGGCACGCTCCTGTGCGAGGTTCGCGGTCGCATCGAGAACGCCCGGAATAGCCTTCAGCGCCTTTTCGACGCGGCCGATGCAGGATGCGCAGGTCATGCCCTCGACGGGAAACTCGAGCACGTCCTCGGCGACGCCGTAACCGGCCTTTCGCACCGCTTCGGCAACGGCAGCGGCATCGGCCACGCCGTCAAAGGTCACGTCCGCCTTCTCGGTCGCCAGGTTGACGACGGCGCCGGAGACACCCGGCACCTTCTCGATGGCCTTTTCGACCCGGCGTACGCAGGACGCACAGGTCATATCGGAGATGGAAAGCTTGATCGTCTGCCGCTCTGCCGGCGGCACAAGGGTGAGCATGGTGCACCTTCATCCAGAAGCTCTCCTTGATCCGGTATGGACCAGAGAAGATCGCTTCATTTTGGATAGATCGTGCGCCTTCCCATCATGTCAAGGTCAAGCGGCTTTTTGCCGTTCAGTCCACGGCGACGGGCGAATAGCCCTCGGCCTCGATGATGGAGGCAACGGCGCTGCGGTCGCCGGCATTTTCAATCGCGACGCGCTTGGTCGAAAGATCGATATCGACTTTCGCGGACGGATAGGCGGCAAGCAGAGCGCTTGTGATGGTCTTGGCGCAGTGGCCGCAGGTCATGTCGGATATGATGAAGGAAAGGGTGTCGCTCATGGGCAGGCTCCTGATTTGTCCATGCACGCTGAAGCCTTCCCCCGTGGCAAGGTCAAGCCCTGCCGAAGACATCCGTTCAGCCGAAAAGACGGGCAAGCAGCGACAGGAACTGGTCTCGCGCCCGCATTCCACCCAATCGCTCCAGGCAGTCCGCCTCGAAATCGGCCTCGGCCCGCCGCGCGTCGCTCAGCAGGTTTTCTTCCGATGGCGTCAGATGGAGCGCATAGGAGCGACGGTCGTTGGGCACGTTCCGCCGCTCCGTCAGACAGCGCTCTTCCAGATCATTCATCAGCGACACGAAATTCGCCCGCTGAATACCAAGAACAGCCGCAATTTCAGATTGTTTCCGGCCCGGATTTTCGGCGATCATAGCCAGCACGCTGTATTCCGTCGGACGCAGGTTCACCACGGAGAAATAGTGCAGGAACCGCTGTATGAACTGGCCATGTGCCCGGCGGAGCTGATGCGCCACACTTTGAGAGATTGCGGAGGAATCCAGAGCCTCCGTTGGAGGAACATCGTAAGTTTTGCTTATCTTTTCCATGCTTTGGCCACCTTTCCCCGGTGCCGGAGGAATTCCGGCGTGCGGCCTGCACACGACCATAGGTGCCCGCACGGATGGCGCAAGGCGCGGCATGCGTGATTGCAGCAATTTTCTACACGCAATCAAGAGGCGAGGAATGATTTTGCGTTTTTTCAAACCCAACGCGACGCCCTGAGTTTATTTCAGGGCGCCATAACTCAACCAGCGGTAAATTTCCGCATTCAATCGATTGCGAATCGATTTAGGCGGCCCCTCAGCAAGGCGATCGTCTGGCTGTCGGCATTGGCGAAGGCAAAGCGCAGATACCCCTCTTGGCCGGCACCGAAATAGCTTCCGGGCAGGCAGAGAATTCCGGCTTCCTTGGCAAGTTTTTCCGCGACGCGAGCGGACGGCACGCCCTCGAAGGGATGGCCGATGAAGGCGAAATAGGCACCGACCGCACCGACCTTCCAGGCCGGTGCGCCGGCCATGGTCGACAACAGCGCCTCGACGCGGTGCGCGATCTCCAGCCGGTTCCCCTCGCGCCAGTCCGCCAGCAGCGGCAGCGCGGTGGCGACCGCGGCCTGCGCGGACCGCGGCGGGCAGATTTGCAGATTGTCCATGATCTTCGCCACCTGCTCGACCACGTCGGCACCGGAGGTGATGGCGCCGAGGCGATGGCCGGGAATGCAGAAGGACTTGGAGAAGCTGTAGAGGCTTATGAGCGTGTTCTCCCAGCCGGCACGCCTGAAGAGATCATGTGGACGACCGGCACCGGCCGGCAGAAAATCGCGATAGGTCTCGTCGAGGATGAGCCAGATGCCGCGCGAAACGCAGAGATCGTAGATTTCGGCGAGCAAAGCCGGCGGATAGACGGCGCCGGTCGGGTTGTTCGGCGAGACGAGCGCCAGCGCCCGCACATCCGGCGTGATCGCGGCGGCAAGTGCTGCGACATCGGGCAGGAAACCGTTGGCGGCATCGCAGGCGGCGAACCGCGTCTTGATGCCGAGCATCGCCAGCGTGGTTTCCTGGTTGAAATAATAGGGATCCGTCATCAAAACGGCATCGCCCGCACCGGCGATCGCCATGGCGGCGCAGATGAAGGCCTGGTTGCAGCCGGCCGTCACGTGGACATTACCGGCGGCGAGCGGCAGGCCGTAGGTTTCGGAAAGATGCTCGGCATAGGCCTTGCGCAGGCTGTCCTCGCCCTCGATCGGGCCATAGCCGGTATAGGCGCGCGAGGCGGCATATTCACCGAGCAGGCGCAGCATGTCGGGATGCGGCGGATAGCCGGGCACAGCCTGCGAAAAATCGATCATCGGGCCGCTGCGGCCATCATAAGCATCGCCCCAGGCGAAGACATGCGGGATCGGCGGGGCGGCAAGGGTTTCGACGAGCGGGTTGAAGCGGGGCATGGTCAGTTCCGTGAGTATCACGCGCGGGTCTTGCGCTGGGGGGTGGACGCGGTCCGGCGCTTGACCGGAGCCGGGATCGGACGAAAAGGTTCGGCCGCCCGCGTGCCGCGGCCGCGCAGCAGCATGCGGGCGGAGGTCTGCGGCTCGGGTAAGCTTTCTTCGAGCGAAGCAAACAGCCAGTCGATGAAGACCTTGACGATCGGCGCCTGCCGCATGGATTGCCGGCAGGCGACATAGAACGCGTCGGCGGCCGGCACGGTGAGATCGAACGGCACGACCAGTTCGCCGCGCGCGATCAGATGGCCGGCGGTGATCGTGTCGCCGAGCGCGATGCCTTGGCCATGCAGGGCGGCCTCGGTGGAAAGACGGGCATCGCTCATGAAATGCTGCCGGCCGCGCACGATGTCGGTCGCATCCGCTGCCGAAAGCCAGGTGCTCCATTCGCGCCCGTCGTCACCGTGGAATATCGTATGGTGGGAAAGGTCGCGCAGCGACCGCAACGGCCGGCTGTTCAACAGGGTAGGGCTGGCGACCGGGAAAAGTTCCAGCCGTGACCAGAGACGCGTCCAGTGGTCCGGCCAGTTGCCGTCGCCATAGAGCACGCTGACATCTGTATCGAGCGAGCGCAGGTTTTCCGGATCATTGGAGGCGATCAGCGTGACACGCACGCCGGGAAACTGGTCGGTGAAGGTGTTAAGGCGCGGAATGAGCCAGAGCGAAAGCAGGGCCGGCACGCAGGTGATGGTGAGATCGCCGCTCGTTTCCGGCTGCTTCATCAGGGCGGTCGCCGCCGCGATCTCGCCGAAGGCATTGGTGACGGCCGGCAGCAGCAGCGCGCCTTGCGGCGTCAGCTTCAGCCGCTTGCCGCCACGTTCGAAAAGTGCGGTCCCGAGCGACTCCTCAAGCGCCTTGATCTGGTGGCTGACGGCACCGTGCGTCACGTTCAATTCCCGCGCGGCGGCCGACACGGCGCCACGACGGGCGGTCGCCTCGAAGGCGCGGAGCGGATTGAGCGGCGGGAGGCGCGCAGTCATGGAGCGGAAAACCGGATATGTGAATTTTTCTCACGCCAATCGCTATAACAATGTCAATTGCTTTTCCAGCCGTTTTATTACGATACTATGAAGAACGAGGGCAAAGACCCCGGGGGAACATATCGAAACGCTTTGATCCGGCCCCCGGTCTGCCCTCATTTTTCATTTGCGATGAGGTAGGCACGATGAGCGGCAGCAAGCTGGATGAACTCAAGGCGAAATACGGCGCAAGCCATGGCGGCGAGATGTTCGACCCCGCCTTCCGCAAGGTCGCCGACAAGATCTTTACCAAGAACGGCACCCGCCTCGCGCCCTATGCGGGCGTCCCGACCTTCCTTTCCGCGCCCTATATGCAGGTCGATGCCGTCGAGCCCGATTTCGGCAACCTGCAGGTCGCCATCACCGGCGTGCCGATGGATCTCGGCGTCACCAACCGCCCCGGCTCGCGCTTTGGACCCCGCGCCATGCGCACCATCGAGCGTATCGGCCCCTACAACCACGTGCTTGACTGCGCACCGGTACAGGAACTGCGCGTGGCCGATATTGGCGACGTGCCCTTCCAGAGCCGCTATCGCCTCGAACTCAGCCATGACGATATCGAGAAGCGCTTCAACCAGATCGTCGATGCCGGCGTGATCCCGCTCGCCGTCGGCGGCGACCATTCGATCACTCATCCGATCATGAAGGCTGTCGGCAAAAAGCAGCCGGTCGGCATGATCCATATCGATGCCCATTGCGACACCGGCGGCATGTTCGACCAGACAAAGTTCCACCATGGCGGCCCGTTCCGCAACGCGGTGCTCGACGGCGTGCTGGACCCAACCCGCACCATCCAGATCGGCATCCGCGGTTCTTCGGAATATCTCTGGGAGTTCTCCTACGAGTCCGGCATGACCGTCATCCACGCGGAAGAGGTGAGTGGGCTCGGCATTCCCGCCATCATCGAAAAAGCGAAGGCCATTGTCGGCGACGGGCCGACCTATCTCTCCTTCGATATCGACAGCCTCGATCCGAGTTTCGCACCCGGCACCGGCACGCCGGAGATCGGCGGCCTCACCACGCGCGAAGTGCTCGAACTCATCCGCGGCCTCAAGGGCATCAATCTCGTTGGCGGCGACGTGGTGGAAGTCGCCCCGCAATATGACGCCACGACCAACAGCGCGCATGCGGGCGCACAGGTTCTGTTCGAAATTCTCAGCCTGATGGTTTTCAGCCCTTCCGTGTCGCGGACGGCCTGACATAGAATAGCAACAACGGGAACGCTCCGGCCGGATCAACCGGTCGGCCTAACAGGAGAAAGACCACTATGCGTGACATCCTCAAGACCAATGTCAGTCGCCGTGCCGTGCTGGGCGCCGGCGTCGCCGGTGCCTCGATGCTTGCCATGCCGGCCGTGCTGCGCGCGCAGGACAAGTCGTTGAAGGTCGGCGTCTACGGCGGCTATTTCAAGGATTCCTTCGACAAGAACATCTTTGCGGACTTCACCAAGGAGACGGGCATTGCCGTCGAATCGGTCGCCGAGCCGACCGGTGAAGCCTGGCTCGTCCAGCTCGAACAGGCCGCCAAGGCAGGTCAGGCACCGGCCGATGTCTCCATGATGTCGCAGGTCGCGATGCTGAAGGGTCAGTCGACGGACCTCTGGGCAACGCTCGACACCGCGAAAATCCCGAACGCGTCGAACCTCATCGACCATTTCGTCAACAAATATCCCGATGGCCGCGTCGCCGGCATCGGCGCCGTCGCCTGGTACATCACGCTCGTCACCAACACGGATGTCTTCAAGGAAGCCCCGACGTCCTGGTCGGCGCTCTGGGATCCGGCAAATGCCGACAAGCTCGGCCTGCTCGCGCTCGTTTCCAACTCGTTCCTGCTCGAAGTGACCGCCAAGACCCATTTCGGCGGCACGAATGCGCTCGACACCGAGGAAGGCCTGCTGAAGGCCTTCGAAAAGCTCGCCGAAGTGAAGCCGAACGTGCGCCTGTGGTATCGCGACGAAGCCCAGTTCGAGCAGTCGCTGAAGTCGGGCGAAATCCCGATGGGCCAGTACTACCACGACGTGACGGGCCTTGCCGCCAAGGATGGCCAGCCGGTCCGCTCCACCTTCCCGAAGGAAGGCGGCATCATGGACAGCGGTTGCTGGGCGCTGTCGCGCGCCTCGAGCAAGGTCGAGGAAGCCCACACCTTCATCAACTACATGAGCCAGCCGAAAATCCAGTCGCTGCTGTCGCGCAAGGTCGGCACCGCGCCGACCGTCAAGCGCGACCTGCTCGACCTCACGGCCGAAGAGTTCGCAGCCGTGTCCTCGGATATCGATCCGATCATCCCGCGCTACGACCTCTACACCACCAAGGCCGACTGGCTGAACCAGAAGTGGACCGAAATGATCGCAGGCTGATCCCTGCCTTCTCCTGAAAACGACCGGCCGGCTATCCTAGCCGGCCGGCCCCAGAACCGTCAGCGCCGAGCGGAGCCCCAATGTCCGGATTGACCCTCCAGAATATCGTCAAGCAGTTCGGCACGTTCACGGCCGTGAAAAATGTCGAACTGACGGTGCCGCATGGCACCTTCGTCTGCCTTCTCGGTCCGTCCGGCTGCGGCAAGACCACGCTGATGCGCATGGTCGCCGGCCTCGACCTGCCGACCAGCGGCGCCATCAAGCTCGACGGCAAGGACATCACGAATGTCCCGACCCACAAGCGCGACCTCGGCATGGTCTTCCAGTCGCTGGCGCTCTTCCCGCACCTGACGGTCGGTGAGAACATCGCCTATTCCCTGCGCATCCGCGGCGTCGGCAAGGAGGAGCAGAAGAAGCGCGTCGACGAGCTTCTCGCGATGATCCATCTTACCGGCTATGCCGACCGCCCGGTCGCCAAACTCTCCGGCGGCCAGCGCCAGCGCGTGGCGATTGCCCGCGCACTCGCCATCTCGCCGAAACTCTTCTTGCTCGACGAGCCGCTTTCGGCGCTCGACGCCAAGCTGCGCGAGGCCATGCAGGTGGAACTGCGCCAGCTCCAGCAGCGCCTCGGCATCACCACCATCGTCGTCACGCACGATCAGCGCGAAGCCATGACCATGGCCGACACCGTCGTCGTGATGAGCGGCGGCGAAATCCGCCAGGCAGCACCGCCGGTGGAAATCTACCGCCGCCCGGCCGACACCTTCGTCGCCGACTTCATCGGCATGACGAACCTCATCGATTTCACCGCCGATGGCACCGGCGCCAGCGTGCTCGGCGCGTCGATTCCCGGCCTTGCCGTTCCCGCCGGCCTGAAATCCGGCATCATCTCGGTGCGCCCGGAAGACGTGCATCTCGTGGCAGCCGGCAACGCCCCGGTCACCGGAACCGTCACCTTTGTGCGCGACCTCGGCGGCACGATCGAAACCTTCGTAGAGGCCGGCGGCAAGCAGATCGTCGCTGTCTCCATGCCGAACGCCCGGCCTGATGTGTCCGTCGGCCAGTCGGTCGGCGTTCAGCTCAACCCCGGCGACTGCGTGGTGCTCAAGTCATGAGACGCGAAGCCCCGCAAAAACTCTCGGACTACGGCCCGCTCTTCTTTCCCGCGGGCATGCTGATCACTTTCTTCGTCGTGCCTTTCGCGACGATGATCGCGGTCTCGTTCTTCAAGCGCAATCCCTCCGGCTTCTACACGCCGGATTTCGTCTTCGAGAATTACGCCCGGTTCCTCAGTCTGTTCTTCGGCAAGGTGCTCGGCTTCTCGCTGTTCCTCGCCGTTACCGTCGCCATCTGCTGCGTCGTGCTCGCCGTGCCCTTCACCTATCTGCTGTCGCGCGCCAGACGCAGGACGCAGGTGCTCTGGCTGGTCGCGCTCTTGTCGATCCTGTCGCTGTCGGAAGTCATCATCGGCTTTGCCTGGTCGACGCTGTTTTCGCGCACCGCCGGCATCACCAATCTTCTCGTGATGCTCGGCATCATGAGCGAACCGGTGGCGCTGAACCCGAGTTTCGGCGCAGTGTTGACGGCCATGACCTATCAGGCGCTGCCCTATACCGTGCTCGTGCTCTATCCCGCGCTCGTGCGGCTCGATCCGACGCTGACGGAGGCCGCGCGCACGCTTGGAGCGTCGCCGATCAAGTCCTTCTTCACGGTCGTCGTGCCGGCGCTCAGGAACACCATCGTCGCCACGCTGATCATGGTCTTCATCTTCGCGCTCGGCTCCTACCTCTTGCCGCAGATCCTCGGCCGGCCGCAGCACTGGACGCTCTCGGTGCTCATCACCGACCAGGCGATCTACCAGTCCAACATGCCGTTCGCCGCCGCCATGGCCGTGTTCCTCGTGCTCGTCACGCTCGGCCTCGTCGCACTCACGGTCATTGCCGGCCGCAAGGGAGAAGCCGCATGACCGGGTTTCTGCAAAAGGTCTATTTCGGCCTCATCGGCCTCTTCCTGTCGCTGCCGATCATCGTCGTCGCCGGCGTTTCGGTGAACGAAAAGCAGGACCTCGCCTTCCCGCCCAAGGGGTTCTCGCTTGGCTGGTACGGCGAAATCTTCGCCAATGTCGAATGGCGCAACGCGCTTTTCGCCTCGGTCACGCTGGCGGCCCTTTCCGCCGCCGTGGCGCTGCTGATCGCGCTGCCGCTCGCCTGGTTCCTCTGGCGGCGCCATGCGCCCTGGGCGAACATCTTTCAGCTGCTCGGCATCGCGCCGTTCACGCTGCCGCCTGTCATCACGGCCCTTGGCCTGCTCACCTTCTGGGCGGCGACCGGCTTCTACGGCCAGCCGGCCACCGCCGTCATCAGCCACGCCATCTTCTTCGTGACGCTGCCGCTGGTGACGTTGTCGCTCGGCTTCTCCTCCATCGACCGCTCGCTGGTGGAGGCCGCCGCGACGATGGGCGCGGATGACCGCACGATCTTCCGCACGGTTGTCCTGCCGCTGATCCTGCCTTACCTCATCTCCGGCTATGCCTTCGCCTTCGTGCTGTCGC
The DNA here is from genome assembly GCF_057798995.1 of Shinella sp. 20P9.1.1. Lineage (NCBI taxonomy): Bacteria > Pseudomonadati > Pseudomonadota > Alphaproteobacteria > Hyphomicrobiales > Rhizobiaceae > Shinella > Shinella sp. 20P9.1.1. The sequence continues at coordinate 41,290 of NZ_JBYOLC010000001.1, read as the reverse complement.
TCAACGAATATATCGTTGCCTACATGACGATCGGCTTCACCATGGAGACGCTGCCGATCAAGATCTTCAACGCCCTGCGATACGGCTATACGCCGACCATGGCCTCGGTGACGATCCTGTTCGTGGCGATCGCGGCCACCATCTTTGGCCTCGTCGCGCGCTTCGGCGATCTGCCGAAACTGCTCGGCGCCATGTCGTCAAAGGACTGAGACCATGCGGATCGCCGCCCTTCAGATGCATGCGATCGCCGGCGACAGCGAGGCGAATATGGAGCGCATCGCGGCAGCCGCCGCCGATGCGGCAGCAGGCGGCGCCAGGCTGCTGATCGTGCCGGAGCTTGCCGTCACTGGCTACGGGGCAGGGCAGGCCGCTTTCGAAAAACTCGCCTCGCCCGCCACGGGCGCGGTGGCAGAACGCCTCAACACGATTGCGCGGGAAAACCGGATCGCCGTCGTCGCCGGCTTTGCCGAACAGGAGGGCATGCTGATCTATAACAGCGCGCTCTTCACCGATGGTATCGGCACCAATGCCGTCTATCGCAAGTCCCACCTCTACGGCGACTACGAGCGTGACGTCTTCAAGCCCGGCGTGCCGAACTCCATCATGGTGGAACTCGGCGGCATCAGGCTCGGCATGCTGATCTGCTACGACGTCGAATTCCCGGAAAACGTCCGCCGGCTGGCGCTGGCAGGGGCGGACCTCGTCGTCGTGCCGACCGCGCTGCCCAAGGGCTCCTCCGGCACCTTCATCGCCAGCCACATGATCCAGGTCCGCGCCTTCGAAAACCAGGTCTTCGTCGCCTATATCAACCATTGCGGCGCTGACGACAATTTCACCTATGCGGGCCTGTCGCGCATCGCAGCACCCGATGGCAAACTGCTTGCCGAGGCACCGGCGGAAGGCGAGATGCTGCTGTTTGCGGAAGTGCGCCCCGAGGACTACGCCAAATCGCGCGGGGAAAACACCTATCTCGTCGATCTCGGCCGACCCATCTAAAGGCTGATTAGTGCCGTTCCGATGACCGCGAGTGCGGCGCCGAACCAGGCGGGTGCCGGCGGCACCGTGCCGGTTCTTGCCCAGACCATCGGAAGAATGACGATGGGCGTCATCGACGACAGCGTCGAGACGACCCCGACATTGCCATGCGCCAAAGCCGCCATCAGCAGCGACATGCCGAGGCCGACGCCGAAGAAGGCGGAGCCGACGGCAAACCCTACCGATCGCTTCGTTATGGTGGGCGCCGGTTTCAACGCCGGATGCGGCACAGCCATCAGAAGCATGAAGAACAGCGCCGCGAGCCCCGAACGCACCGCCATTGCGGTAAATGGCTCAACGCCACCCGCCATCGCCGGCCGGGCGGCAAGGCTGCCGAGCGCTTGACCGAAGGCGGTGACCACGCCGAGAACGATGCCCAGCCATGGTGTCTTTGCCTGATCACCCCCGGCCTTCGAGGACGAACGGGCGCTGATGGCCAGAAGAATACCCGCCAGCACGCAGGCGATGCCGATGCCCTGCTGACCCGACAGGGTTTCCCCGAGAAAGACATAGCCGAGTACGACCGCGAAGGGCGAGGCGAGCGAAAAGAGCAGAGCCGTGGTGCGGGGGCCGGCCGTATAGATCGTCGCGAAATAGGTGGTGCTCGCGATGACGATGCCGAACAGGCTGGAGACGGCGAGATAGCCGAACTGCCAGAGTTCCATCGTGCGCCAGCCGCCGAGAATGACAGACACGGCCGCGGTCATCAGAAAGGCCGCGATCATCTGCAAGCGGGCGAGATCGAGGAGCGGCAGGCGGCCCTGCAATTCGCTGACGAGCATGCCGCTCATCGCAATGCAGACGGCGGCGGATAGAGCGAGGATTTCAGCGATATACATGGAAAGGCCGGGCAGTTGACTGCCCGGCCTATCGCACAGATCGGCCCTGGACGATAGGGCCGGTTTCAGGATTACGCCTGATAGGTGACCTTGCCATCGCAGATGGTGGTGACCGGGCGAACCGTGGCAAGCTTGGTGAAGTCCGTCGCCTCGACATCGGCGTTGAGCACGACGATATCGGCGAGATAACCCGGCTTCAGCACACCCTTGCGGTCTTCCATATATTCGACCCATGCGCCGTTCTTCGTATAGGCGGCGAGCGTCTCGTGCAGCGAAAGACGCTCGTCCTTCATGCCCTCTTTCCAAACCTCGCGCGACATGGCGCACTGAATGCAGTTCATCGGATCGAGCGGCGAGACCGGCCAGTCGGTTGCGAACACGATCTCCGCACCGGCGTCAACCAGCGTGCGCCAGGCGAAGGCATAGGGCCAGCGATCTTCGCCGATATAGGAGAGGTACGGCTCCAGCGGCAGGCCGGCACTGCCCGGCGGATGCGTCGGCTGCATGGAGGCGACGGTGCCGAGTTCCTTGAAGCGCTTGATATCGTCGGGATGCACCACTTCGATATGCTCGATGCGGTTGCGGCTGTCGCGCTTGCCGTTGGCCTTGATGGCCGCCTCGTAGCCGTTCAGCACCATGCGCACCGCGCCGTCGCCGATGGCATGCACGGCGACCGGCAGTCCGAGTTTGTCCGCCGTGATGGCGACATCGTTGAAATGCTCCTGCGAGAACAGCGGGTCGCCCTTCAGGCCGGGCTGATGACAATAATCATCAACGAAAACTGCGGTGCCGGATTCGGTGACGCCATCCATGAACAGCTTGACGAAGTCCGAGCGCAGACGATCCGAGTTGAAGCGGTCGCGCCACGCGGCAGCCTTGGTCTCGATATCGGAGAGCGGCATGAAGTTTTTCATGTGGAAGGGCATACGCATGCGAACCGGCAGGCCGACGGTCTTCTCGATCTCGTCGAGCATTTCCAGCTGGTAGAGGCTGCCGTCCATGTTCTGCACCGAGGTGATGCCGAGCGAGGCGACATAGGCGAGACCTTCCTTGAGGATCGCGATATCGCCGGCGCGCTGTTCGGCCGTCACATGCTCCGGATCGCCGCCCGTACCCACGCCGAGCATTTCGCGGCCGCCCGTTTCGCTCAGCGCGGAGACCGGGCGGATGGCGTTGCTTTCACGCAGTTCGCCATTGGCGAGGCCGTCGTCGCCCATGACGATCTCGTTGCCGACGCCGACATCGCGACCTTCCAGAATGCCGCCCATCTTGAGAGCCAGCGTGTTGGCCCAGGCGGTGTGATGGTCGGGCGCGAAGATCAGCACGGCGCGATCCGGCAGGATGCGGTCGAGGTGATGGCGCGTCACGCGCTCGTCGTCGGACAGGATCGTGTAGTCGGCGTGCTGGGCAATCAGCAGCTGGCGCTCCGGATAGTCTGCGGCATAGGCCTTCAGCGCCTTGTCGAGCGCGTCAAAGCCCTTCATGCCGTAGAGCGAGAGCTCGCGCAGTTCGGCCGAACCGCCGAAAATGTGCATATGCGCCTCGTTGAAGCCCGGCAGGACCGTCGCGCCCTTGGCGTCGATCACGTGCGTATCGGGGCCGGAAAAGGCATCGATCTGCGCTTCGGAGCCGACGGCCAGAATGCGGTTGCCGGCAACGGCGACGGCGCTCGCACGCGGATTGGCCTCGTCCATGGTCAGCACCCGCGCATTGCGGATGATAAAGCTCGCTTCGGTCTGCATGGTGTGTTCCCTCGATATTTTCCGGAGCATTTCCGGCTCGCCGGAAATGCTCCGAGGTTTTTGGATTGCCGCATTGTCCAACGCCGAAGCAATCTCGCTTCGGTTGGAAATGCTCTAAATTGCCCGGCGGCAAAGCGCCCGGAAGAAGGTAAAGATGTCCTGGTTCTCCTCGTCGCCCAGCGGCTCCGGATGGGAGGAGAATTTGACGATGACCGTTTCCGTGCTTGGATCGACATAGAGCCATTGGCCATGGATGCCGATAGCACAAAAGGCTTGGTCGGCCTCGCCGGACTGGTACCACTGGCTGCGGTAGCGGCCATTCGGCAGGTCGACATTGCGGCCCTGCTGCCAGGCTTCACGGTCGCCGTTTTCCTGCATGTCGCGGATCCAGGCGACGGGGATGATCTGCCTGCCGTCGCGCGCGCCGTCATTGCGCAGGAGCTCGCCGAGACGGGCGAGATCGCGCGCCGTCATGGAAACGCCGCCGGCGGTGCGCGGCGTGCCGATCGCATCGACCGTGATATCGGCAAGCCCCTTGGCGCCCATAGGCTTCCAGAGCAGATCGGAGGTGAGGTCGGCGAAACGCGCTCCGGTCACGCGCTCGATGATCACGCCGAGCAGATCGGCATTCGGCGAGGCGTAGTAGAACGGGCCGCCATGCGGGCGTTCGGCCTTCTGCAAGGTCATGAGGAAAGCGGCGAGGTTTTCAGGCTCGGCGCCCGCCATCGGCGGGTTCCAAAGCATCGAACGACGATAGCGCGCAAAGGCGCCATAAGGATCGAGATAGGCCTCCTCGAAATCCAGACTGACGCGCATGTCGAGCACGTCGCGATAAGTGCAGTCGCCGTAGACGCTGCCTTTGGCCTCCGGCAGATAATCCGTCACCGGACGATCGGGATCGAGAATGCCGTCCGCCTCCAGAATGCCGGAGATAACAGCCGTCAGCGACTTGGAAATGGAAAAGACGAGATGCGGTGCATCGGGATTGGCGTGCGCGGCATAGTATTCCGCAACGATTTCGCCCTTGCGCATCATCACGAAGGCGTCCGTGTGAGCGAATTCCAGAAAGGCACGGGCGGTCTCTGTGCCGGCGAGTCCGGTTTCCATCGGCGCGTCCAGAAACGTGTCGCTGGCGAGCGGTCGTTCTGAGACCACCGTTTCGGCCGCGATCGCGGCCGTCGGCACGAAATCGCGTACGTTCTGAAAGGTCCAGCGGCTGTAGGGGGATGAGCGCCAATTGGCGAGCGTAACATCGGCACGGGCAAAGCCGTGCCTGTCTTGAAATGTCTTGATCATGAAAAACCCAGCCAAGGCGCGGGAAGGCGCTCGGCCTTCCCGCTTGGACTGTCCTCGTTGTGCGGTAAAACCGCTTACTTCTGCAGTTCGGTCCAGATCTTGGTGTAGAGTTCCTGCACGTCCGGCGGGCAGGCGAGGTTGAACTTGCCGGCAGCCTTCAGTTCATCCGGGATCTTGATTTCCGGCGCATCCTTCATGTCGGCCGGCATGAACGGCTCGGAGCCCTTGATGCCGTTCGCATAGCGGCCGAAGGCCGAGAGCATGGCAGCGTTTTCCGGATCCATGATGAAGTTCAGGAACAGCTTAGCGTTCTCGACGTTCTTTGCGTCCTTCAGGATAGCCGCGTTGTCCATCCAGACCGGGTAGCCTTCCTTCGGATAGCCGTAGGTGACCTTGTCGTTCTGCAGGCGCGCACGGAAGGAGGCGCCATTCCAGTTCACACCGGCAGCCAAGTCTTCCTTCGAGTATTTCTCGATATTGCCGTAGTCCATGGAGATCCACTTCGGCTTTGCGGCCGTGAGGATGTCGCGGGCTTTCTTCAGGATCGTCAGGTCGCCCGTGCAGGGCTCGCCACCCGCATAGGTCACGACCATGTGCATGACGTCAGACATTTCCGGGATGACGTTGACCTTGCCAACGAGTTCGGCCGGCGGGTCAAGGAAGATCGCCGATGTGTTGATGTCGCCGGCATAGACGCCCTTGTTGACGGTTACGCCCGTCGTGCCCCACAGCCACGGAACAGAATAGTGGCGGCCTTCATCGAAGGGAACCTTCACCCACTGCTCGTCGACGTTCTTGAAGTTCTCCATCTGGTTCGGCTCGGACTGCAGAAGCAGGCCTTCCGAGATCCAGATCGGCATAACGCTGGCCGAGGGAACGACGATGTCGAAGCCATGGCCGCCCTGGCGGACCTTGGCAAGCGCGGTGTCGTTCGAGTCATAGTCGGTGATCGTCACCTTGACCTTGAACTTCTCCTCGAACTTCTTGATCATTTCGGGGCTGGTATAGTTGCCCCAGTTGAAGATGTTCAGTTCGCCTTCGGCATGCGCAATGGCGGTGGAGGCCATCATGCCGGCGGCAAGCGCCATCAAACCCAGTTTCATTTTCATCAGCTGTTCTCCTTTTTCTATTCGTTGTTCTTCTGAGGCTCACGGCTCAGGAAGAAGAAGAGGGTGACGATCGCCAATGACAGCACAAGGAAGACTGTCGATATGGCGTTCATCTCCGGTGTCACGACACGCCGCAACTGGCCCAGCATATAGGTCGGCAGCGTGTCCTGTCCGCCGGATTTCACAAATTCCGTGATCACGACATCGTCAAGCGAGATGACGAAGGCGAGCATCATGCCGGCGAGAATGCCCGGCCAGAGCAACGGCAGCGTGACATAGCGGAAGGTCTGGAAGGACGAGGCGTAGAGATCGGCGGCCGCCTTCTCCAGCGACAGGTCCATGCTCTCGAGACGCGCCCGGATCGGCATATAGGCGAAGGGCACGCAGAAGGCCGAATGCGCGATGATGAGATAGCCGAGACCGGAATAGCCCGTCCAAACCTTGATGCGCGAGAAGAGGATGAGCAGCGCGACCGCCGTCACGATTTCCGGCACCAGCAGCGGCATGTTGATGACGGAATACTTGAACGTCAGGCCGCGATAGGGCGCGGTGCGCGTCGTGGCGATGGCCGCCAGCGTCGCGCAAGCCGTGGCGATGACCGCAGCGACGGCTGCGATCTGCAACGAACGCCACGAGGCTTCGACGACCTGCTGGTTGTTCCAGGCGCTTTCGAACCACCGGAACGAAAACCCCTCCCAGGTGGCGATCGACATGCCGGAATTGAAGGAATAGACGACGAGCGTCGCGATCGGCAGGTAGAGCAGGAAGAAGCAGAACATCGCAATGGTCGCGAAGCCTGGCTGGCGCTTGATCGAGAAGGATTTAGCCATGGGCGCTGCCTCCGGACTTCGATGCATTGCGGACGTAGTAGAGCATCGCAAAGAGTACGATAATCACGAGCGTGACGGACAGTGACGCCCCGAGCGGCCAGTTTCGTCCCTGCCCGAATTGCAGTTCGATCAGGTTGCCGACCATCAGGTTCTTGCCGCCGCCGAGAACGCGCGGCACCACATAGGATGACAGCGCCGGCACGAAGACGAGGATGGAGCCGGCGATGATGCCCGGCTTCACCAGCGGAATGACGATCCGCCAGAGCACGCCAAAGCGCGAGGCATAGAGGTCGTAGCCCGCCTCGATCAGCCGGAAATCCAGCTTTTCAAGGCTCGCATAAAGCGGCAGAACCATCAGCGGCAAGAAGACATAGGTCATGCCGAGCATGATGGCGAAGTCGGTGAACATCATCTGGATCGGTGCCGAGATGATGCCGATCTTCATCAGCAGCGTGTTGATGATGCCTTCCGAGCGGATCACTTCCTGGATGGCGAAGGTGCGGATGAGCATATTCGTCCAGAAGGGGATGGTGATCAGGAAGAGCCAGAGAGACCGATTATGCGGCGCACGCGTGGCGATGAAATAGGCTGTCGGGAAACCGAAGATCAGGCAGAAGACTGTCGTGGCGAAGGCAAGCTTGACGCTGCGCCAGAAGATCGAGAAATGCGCATCCGCGAGCGACACCGTGTCGTCGAAGATATCGCGGGTGAAGAGGACGTTGAACCAGCCCTCCGTCGAGAATTCCCACTTCACGTCACCATAGCTGCCGGGCGCAAGGAAGGAATAGAGCAACACGATGACAAGGGGGCCGACACTGGCCGCCAAGATGAGAATGAGGGCAGGGGCGCTGAGGAACCAGCGATCCCGGATTTCTTTGTTTTGTCGCTGTTCGCTGACCTCTTGGGGGCTGACCGTCATGGCTAATCCCTCAAGATCTGGGCGACGTCGTCATTGATGGCGATGCTGACGCGTTCCTGCTCGGAGAAGCCGCAATGACCGCTCTTGGCATTCTGCTGGCGCACGATGAACGTGCTGCCGCCATCGACCTTGACGTGGAAATGGTTGTCCGTGCCGAGATAGACGATATCGTCCAGCACGCCTTCCAGCATGCCCGAACCGGACGGACCGAGGCGCGCATGTTCCGGGCGCACGACGATGGTGACCTTACCCTTCGGCGTGATGCCTTCCGGGTAGGTCGCATTGATTTCCGCGCCGGAGGAAAGGCGCACGCGGGCCTTCTCGCCGGAGACCGAGATGACCTCCGCTTCGAGGAAATTGGTCTCGCCGATGAAGTCGGCGACGAAGCGTTCGGCAGGGCGATCGTAGATATCCCAGGGTGAGCCGACCTGGCGGACCGTGCCCGTCGACATGACGGCGATGCGGTCGGACATGGTCAGCGCTTCTTCCTGGTCGTGCGTAACGAAGACGAAGGTGATGCCGGTTTCCAGCTGAAGGCGCTTCAGTTCCATCTGCATGGACTTGCGCAGCTTGAGATCGAGTGCCGAAAGCGGCTCGTCGAGCAGAAGCACCTTCGGCCGCGGCGCCAGAGCGCGGGCCAGCGCCACGCGCTGCTGCTGGCCGCCGGAAAGCTGCGTGACGGGATTGTTGCCACGCCCCTCGAGATGGACGAGCTTCAGCATGTCCTTGACGACGCTGTCGACTTCCGATTTCGGCTTGCCGAGCATCTTGAGGCCGAAACCGATGTTTTCGGCCACCGTCAGATGCGGGAACAGCGCGTAGTTCTGGAAGACGGTGTTGACCGGCCGCTGGTTCGGCAGCAGGCGGGAAATGTCCACGCCGTCGAGCAGGACCTGACCTTCGGTCGGCAGCTCGAAGCCGGCGATCATGCGAAGGAGCGTGGTCTTCCCGCAGCCCGAGGGGCCGAGAAGAGTGAAGAATTCGTTCGAGCGAATATCCAGCGACACATTGTCGACGGCCTGGAAGGTGCCGAACCATTTCTTGATGCCATGCAGGCCTATGGCGCCGCCATGGGCTGCGGTCGTTCGGGTGTCAGTCATCGGTTCCCCGTTTGTGAACCGGCGTCCCCGAGCGTCCTCTGCCCAAACCGCCGGCTGTCCTCTGTCCGGCCGCTAATAACGGCTCTTATGTGATAGGCTTGTCTTGCTTATGATCACAACAAACCATAATTTGATCAAATCTGTAAAGGGTCATTTTGAGCTTTGCGAGATTATCAGTTTTGCGTGCAAAGCCCAGAGAATTCAGCCCAGAGACGATAACCGGCGCTGCCGGGTCCGACAGACGGGAGGATATCAGCATGCTGGTCGCAGCCGGGAGGGAAGCGTCCGAATCCGCCAAACAATGGGTCTACCGCGTGCTGCGGCGGAACATCATGACGGGGCAGTTCGAGCCGGGGGAGCCGGTGACGATCAACGGCCTCGCCGACGCGCTCGGCGTCAGCGCCATGCCGGTGCGCGAGGCGCTGCACCGGCTCGTCGCCGATGGCGCGCTGGAGCTTCTCGACAACCGCCGCGTCCGCGTGCCGGATCTCGATCCACAGCGCTTCGAGGAGGTGCTGGAGGCTCGTATCGCGTTGGAGACCCGCGCGGCCGAACGCGCCATGCCCTTCATCGACGAGGTCAGGCTGGCCCGCCTCAAGGCCTTCGACCAGCAGGCCGATCAGGCGCTTGCGGTCGGCAATTTCAAGCGGCTGGTGGAAGCAAATTTCGACTTCCACCGCTGTCTCTACGAAGCGCGGCCCGGCACTATCATGCTGCCGCTCATCGAAAGCCTCTGGCTGCGGCTTGCCCCTTTCATGCGGCGCGCGGGAGAGACCCTGTCGCAGACCTATCAGGTCGACCGCCACGCCGAGGCGCTTGTCGCCATCGTCAAGCGCGATGCCGAAGCGCTCAAGGCTGCGATCGCCGCCGATATCCGGGACGGCACCGGCCATCTGGGCCGCGGTCATTTCGAACGGATCGGGGCGCTCGGCAATCCGGGCTGAACGATCTTTTCGGTGGCCGAATGCTTGCAGTCGGCCCCGCATCACCGCTAAGTCTCTTGCCGAACAGCAGCGCGACGGAGGACGCCTTGAACGACAACAATGTTCTGAAATTCGAACCCCGCAAACCGAAGCAGGAAAACAAGCCTGTCGCGCCGGGACCGAAAAAGGGACTGGTCTGGCTCGCCGTTGTCGTCGTGATCGCCCTTGTCTGGGCCTATTATCAGTTCGTCGCACCGGCAAGCCTGTAAGCGCCTTCATAGCGTCGCGGCCACTTTCAGGCCCTCGTAAACGGCCTCTTCCGCCGTGCGCGGCGCGAGACTGTCGCCGATGACATGCACTTCCGGCACGAGATCGTGCAGGACGCCTGAGAGATCATCGACCGGCGCGTGGCCGAGACAGAGAACCAGCGTGTCCACGCCCTCGAAGAGAATCGGCTGGTCGCTCGTCGTGTGCTGCATATAGACCGTGCCGCCATCGCAGCCGTAGAGACGCGCATAGGGCGTCACACGCACGCCGATGCGATGCAGTTCGGCGGCAATATTGTCGCGTACATAGAGCGGCAGCAGTTCGCCGGGATGCGTGCCGTTGACGGCGAGATCGACGCTGCAGCCGTCGGCGACGAGGCGCTCGGCGATGCCGGGGCCAATCCAGTCGCACCGCCAGTCGACCACGACGACGCGGCTGCCGGTCTTCACCTCCTTGCGCAGCACCTGCCAGGCATCGACGACCTGAATGCTGTCGTCGAGCGGCAGGTCCGGCCGATAGGGCTTTGCACCGGTGGCGAGAATGACGGCATCCGGCCGTTCCGCTTCGACAAGCGCCCTGTCGACCCGCACGCCGCGCTGCACGCGCACATTGGCAAGTTCTACCTCTCTCGAAAGATTGGTGACGATGCCGCCGAACTCCGAGCGACGGGGCAGAAGCTGCGCAAGCTGCGCCTGCCCGCCCAACTGGCTTGCGGCCTCATAGAGCGTCACCTTGTGGCCGCGCGCCGCGGCGACGGAGGCCGCCTTCAGGCCGGCCGGCCCACCGCCGACGACCATCACGGATTTCGGCTTGGCGGCTGGTTCTAGAGTTCCGAATTTCAACTCGCGGCCGGTTTCGGGATGCTGAATACAGGAGATCGGCACGCCGCGATGGAAGTGGCCGATGCACGCCTGGTTGCAGGCGATGCAGGCACGGATATCGTCCATGCGTCCCTTCATCGCCTTGCCGGGCATTTCTGGGTCGCAGATCATCGCCCGCGTCATGCCGCAGACATCCGCCGAACCATTGGCGACCACCGCCTCGGCCTCCTGCGGCTGGTTGATGCGGCCCGTCACGAAGACGGGAATGCCGAGCGCCTTGCGAAACCGCGCCGCGTCGCCGGCCAGATAGGCCGCGCGGTAGGCCATCGGCGGCACGATATGCACGGCGCCGCCGAGCGAGGCGGAGGTACCCGTCGTGATGCTCACATAATCCAGCATCGGCTCCAGCCGGCGACAGATTTCCAGCGCTTCGTCATTGGCCAATCCCTCTTCGTCGCGCTCGCCGGCACTGATGCGCATGCCGATGACGAAATCCTCCGAGGTCGCGGCCCGCATCGCCGCAAGCGCTTCCTCGGCAAAGCGCAGCCGGTTTTCCAGCGAGCCGCCGTAGTCGTCCTCCCGGCGATTGACGCGCGGATTGAAGAACTGCGCCGGCAGATAGCCGTGGCTTGCGACGAATTCCGCGCCATCGACGCCCGCCGCATGCATGCGCCCGGCCGCCGACGCATAACCGGCGACGATCTCGTCGATCATACGCTTGTCGAGAGCGCGCGGCATGACGCGGAAACGCTCGTTGGGCGAAACCGACGGTGCATAGGCGACGGTCAAAAGCCCGTCACCGCCCTCCATGATCTCGCGTCCGGGATGAAAGAGCTGCGAGAACAGCACGCAACCCTCGGCATGACAGAGCTGGGCAAGACGGCGATAACCGTCGATGCAGTCGTCTTCCGTCGCCATCAGCATATGCGAGGTGTAGCGCGCCGTCTCATGCACGCCCGCCACCTGGCTGACGATGAGGCCGACGCCGCCCTTGGCGCGGGCGGCGTGATAGGCAAGCAGCGCCTCGTTGACGAGACCGTCCGTCGGCAGCGTCGTGTCATGGCCGGTCGACATGATGCGGTTTTTCAGCACCACGCCGCGAATTTTCAGCGGCTGGAACAGGTGCGGAAACGCCGATGGCGCCGCCGCCACAGCGCCGTCGGAACGTTCGGCTTGTGTCATCGGGATCCTCCTCCCAAACCCATCAGGCAGCGTCAGACGCCGGTGGCGACCATCGTGTAGATTTTTCGCGTCTGTTCGTGGATCGTCCATTCGCCGCGCCAGCCAAGCGGCAGCGCGAACATCTCGCCCGCACCGATATCCTGCGAGGTGCCGTCGCTGTTGTGCAGCGTCACGCGACCGGTGAGCAGATGGCAGACCTCGGCGTTCTGCGTACGGTCGGCGGTGAAGCGGCCGGGCGTGCATTCCCAGATGCCGGTTTCCATCTTCTCGTTCGCGCTCGTCCAAAGCACGCGCGTCGCCTCCTTCTGGTCGCCCTTGATGGAGGTGGGCTTTGCCGAGAAGGCGCCGATATCGAGCTTCAGGAGGTCGCCGAAATTCTCAAAACTGATCATGGAAATATCCTTTGAAAGGGGTCAGTGGCCGGTAATGCTGTCCGCGAGGCCAGCGAGTTTGGAGGTATGGTCGAGACCGGCGAATTCGCGTTCGTCGGCCATGCGGTAAAGCTGGTACATGGAATGCACGCCGAGCCAGCGGAACGGCTCCGGCTCCCATTTGCGCACCGTGCGGTTGACCCAGGGCAGACCTGTCAACTCGGTATCGCGGCGCAGCACGAGATCGGCCAGTGTGCGGCCGGCGAGGTTCGTGCTGGACACGCCGAGCCCGACATAGCCGCCGGCCCAGCCGATGCCGCTGTCGCGGTCGAAACCCGCCGTCGTGCACCAGTCGCGCGGCACGCCGAGCACGCCGCACCAGGCGTGGTCGATCTTCAGCGATTTCGTCTGCGGCAACAGCCGCGTCAGGATGGTGTGGAGCGCATCGATGGTCGCCTGCTGCGTGCGGCCGTTGACGTCGGTCGCCGAGCCGAAGCGATAGGGCACGCCACGCCCACCCATGGTGATGCGGCCTTCGCGGGTGCGCTGGGCGTAGCAATAGGCATGCGCGGCATCGCCGAGCAGTTCATGGCCTTCCCAGCCGATCTCCTTCCACAACGCCTCCGGCACCGGCTCGGTGACGATCTGTGCGCTGTTGAGCGGTAGCCAGGTGCGCTCATGGCCGGGCAGGCCGGCGGTGAACCCTTCGGTGGCGCGGATGATCACAGGTGCACGCACCGTGCCGCGATCAGTCTCGACGCGGCCTTTTTCGAAGCGGGTGACGGCCGTGCCCTCGAAGATCGAGACGCCGAGCCCCTCCACCACTTTCGCAAGGCCGCGCACCAGCTTGGCCGGCTGGACGCGCGCCATGTCGCGGATGACGAAGGCACCGAGAACATTGGCGACACGGATACGCTTCGCCGCCGCCTCGGCGGACAACATTTCGATGCGCTCCGACGGCATCTCCCAGTCGAGATAGAACTGGTACTCCTCGCGGGCGCGCTCGAGCTGGGCCTTGTTGGTTGCGAAAGTGATGTTGTCGACGCGCAGGATATCCGCGTCGATACCTTCGGCCTCCGTGACGCGGATCACCTCGTCGACGGTGCCGGCCATGGCGCGCTGCATGTCGACGACGGCGCCGCGGCTGGAGGTCTTGAGATATTTTTCGCGCGACCAGCTGAAACCGCCCGACAGCCAGCCGCCATTGCGGCCGGAACCGCCGAAGCCGGCGAATTCACGCTCGACGATCACGATGTTGAGCGAGGGATCGGCCTTCTTCAGGTAGTAAGCCGTCCACAGGCCCGTATAGCCGGCACCAATGATGCAGACATCAGCTTCGCGATCACCGGGCAGCGCAGGGCGCTTCTGCGGCACGCCGCCGATATCGGCATACCAGAAGGAGATGTTACCGTTGGTCTTGACGTCCATGGCAAGGGGGCTTTCGGGTTCAGGTCAGCGTCACGTCGGCGCTGGCATCATCAGGGAGGAGGATGAGATCGGAGGGCAGGAAGGCGATGTCGACGGCATCGCCGATCGCGAAATCGACCGCACCGAGCGGGCTTCGCACGACGGCGATCGTGCCATCCGTCAGCCGCACCTCGTATTTCGAACCCGAACCGAGATAGATTGCTTCCGCAATCGTGCCGGTGAGGCGGTTTTCGCCTGGAGCCGCATCCGTACCGGGGCGTTTCAAGGCCACACGCTCGGGGCGTAGCAGAATGACCGGACGGGCATCGCCGGCAAGACGGCCATGAGCGGTGATCTTCTGTCCGCCGATAGTCATCACCGTTTCATCGCCCGAAATCTCAGCCGATCCGCGCAACACCGTGGATTCACCGATGAAACGGCCGACGAAGAGCGTCGCCGGGCTATCGTAGAGTTCACGCCCCGTGCCAATCTGCTCGATACGGCCGCCATTGAAGACGGCGATGCGGTCGGAGAGCACGAGCGCCTCTTCCTGGTCGTGCGTCACATAGACGAAGGTGGTTCCCAGCTCGCGATGGATGCGCTTGATCTCGAGTTGCAGCCATTCGCGCAGCTTCTTGTCGAGCGCGCCGAGCGGCTCGTCCATCAGCAGCAGCGGCGGATCGAAGACCAGCGCACGGGCGAGCGCCACGCGCTGCTGCTGGCCGCCGGAGAGTTCGTTCGGGTAACGATGGGCGAAGTCCGCCATCTTCACCATGTCGAGCGCGCGCTTGACCCGCTTCTCGCGATCATCGCCCGTGATGCCGCGCAGCGTCAGCGGATAGGCGACGTTCTTGCCGACCGTCATGTGGGGGAAGAGGGCATAGTGCTGGAAGACGACGCCGATATTGCGCTTGTGCGAAGGCATGCCGGTGACGCTCTTGCCGCCGATTTCCAGAGTGCCGGAGCTGATGTCGGTGAAACCGGCGATCAGATTGAGCGTCGTCGTCTTGCCCGAGCCCGAGGGGCCGAGCAGCGTCATGAATTCGCCGGGGCGAATATGCAGGTCGATGTCGTTGAGGGCCGTGAAGGCGCCGTAGCGTTTGGAGGCCTTGCGGATTTCGATCGCAGCACCGGCGGAACGTTGGGGAGCGTGCATGGTCAGGTCCTTCCGCGGCGCATGCCCAGGAGCAGGCCGACGATGATGATGAGCGACGTGGCGATGAAAAGCAGCGTGCCGACGGCCGCGACGGTCGGATCGGCATCGCGCGTGATCGACGTGTAGATCTGCACCGGCAGCGTCTTGAGATAGGGGCTGGTGATGAACAGCGCGACAATGATCTCGTCGAACGAGGTGATGAAGGCGAAGAGCGCGCCGGAGAGAACGCCGGGCAGGATCAGCGGCAGCGTCACCGTGCGGAACACCGTCAGGCGGCCCGCGCCAAGGCTTGATGCCGCCGTTTCCAGCCGGCGGTCGAAGACTTCGAGGCTCGCCTGCACAGCGATCAGCACGAAGGGGATGGCAAGCATCGTGTGGGCCAGCACGAAGCCGGTGACCGTGCCGACGAGATGCGTATCGAGATAGACCGCATAGATGCCGATCGCCAGCACCACGCCCGGCACGACCATCGGTGTGATCAGCAGCGCGCGCAGCAGGCCGCCGGTGCGCGCCGCCGCACGGCTGACGCCGAAGGCGGCAAGCGTGCCGACCACAGTCGCTACCACGGCGACGATCACCGCGACGATCAGCGAGTTGGAAAAGCTCGTCGTCCAATCCGGGTTGCTGAAGAAGTTCTCGTACCATTGCCAGCTGAAGCCGACCGGCGGGAAGGCGAGCGACTTGTTGCCATTGAACGACATCGGGATCACGACCAGCGTCGGCGCCAGAAGCAGGATCGCAACGAGCAGACAGAAGAGACCGAGGAGAATGCGGGAGAACGATGGCATCGGTTACGCCTCCCTGCGCGAGACCGCGTGCTTCTGGCGCATCAGCGGGGCGGCGATGGCGAGAAGCACGAAGGTTGCGACGAGCAGCACCACGCCCATGGCGCCGCCACGACCCCAGTTGAGCAGGCTCAGCACCTGGTTCTGCACCAGCGAGGACAAGAGGATGCTGCGCGGACCGCCGAGCAGGGCCGGCGTGATGTAGAAGCCGAGCGACAGGATGAAGACGATGATCGCGCCGGCATAGACGCCGGGCAGCGACAGCGGCACGTAGATCTGCAGGAAGGCTTTCCAGGGCTTTGCGCCGAGGCTGCGGGCGGCTTGCAGCAGACGCGTGTCGATGCCCTTCATCACGGAATAGATCGGCAGGATCATGAAGGGCAGCAGTACCTGCGTCATGCCGATGACGACGCCCGGCAGCGTGCGGATGAGCTTGACCGGCGACAGTCCAAGGCCACGCAGGATGGAATTGATGACACCGGAATCCTGCAACAGGATCACCCAGGCAAGGGTTCGCACGACTCCGCTCAGCCAGAAGGGCACGAGCACGCAGAGGATAAGCGCAAGGCGCACATTCTTGCCGACGATGGTCATGGCATAGGCGTAGGGGTAGGCGCAGATGAGAGAGACGAGCGTGACCCAGGCGGCGACGACGAAGGTGCGTTGCAGCACCGTGCGGTTCACGGCGGACTGGAAGAACCAGACGTAATTATCGACGCCCACGGCGGGATCGGTGAAGGAACGCCACACGACGATGCCGAGCGGATAGGCGAGCACGACGAGCAGCACCAGCACGGCGGGTGCGGCAAGCCAGACCGCGCCGCGCGGCCGGAAACTGGACAGGAAGGCGGGCTGGTCGGCGCCGGCAGCGGGGCCGCTCCGCGTGCCTTCATCTGATGTGGCGGTCATGGACATCTCCCTGGGTTGAAGCAGACCCGGCCGAGACCGGGCCTGCGGTCACTCAACGGCTCAGTTGCCCGAGAGAAGCGCGTTCCACTTCTCGGCGGCTAGATCGAAGTTCTTCACCCAGAACGGAATGTTCTGCTGATAGCCCTGCGCATTCCGCTCAGGCGTCGAGGTGAGGAAGGCCGCCGTCGCATCGTCGACCTTCGGCTTGGCGTCCGAATTGATCGGCGTGTAGGAAGTCTTTTCGGTCAGCACCGCCTGGGCGTTCGCGCCGAGATAGGCATTGAGCAGCGCGTAAGCCGCATCCGTGTCCTTGACGCCGACCGGAATCGTCATCTGGTCCATCACGACCAGCCAATCCTGCCAGACCGGCGTATAGGCGGCGCCGTTCTTCACGGCGGTCATCGCGCGGCCGGTCCACATCATGATCATGTCGGCTTCGCCGGATTCGGCGAGCTGCTGGCTTTCCGCGCCGGTCTTCCAGTAGATCGTGTCGGGGCCGAGATCGCGCAGCTTCTGGATGCCCTTCTCAATATCATCAGGCGTCATCGCCTTCGGATCGCCGCCCGTCGCCTTAAAGGCCTGCTCGATCAGGCCACCGGTCGGGTCACCCGAACCATCGATGGCGCGCGAGCCGGGGAACTTTTCCGTATCGAAGAAATCGACCCAGTTCTTCGGCGGATTATCCTTGTAGGTCTCGTTCTTGTACATCAGCACGACGCCGTAGTTCATCGCCGGCACGGAGCACTCGCCGACCTGACCGGGCGGGATTTTCGAAACATCGAGCTTGGAAAGGTCGAGCTTCTGGAAGAGCGTGCCGCAATGCACGTAAGGCGGCAGGTCGGCCGTATCGACGACATCCCAGGTGACGTTGCCGGCATCGACCTGCGCCTTCAGTTTGGCGATTTCGGTCGGGCCGTCGTTCAGGAGCGTCACGCCGGACTTGTCGACGAATTCCTTAAGGGCGGCGACCTGGCCGTCCTGATAGATGCCGCCATAGGAGACGAAGGTCAGCGTCTTGCCCTTGAGCGAGCCCTCCTTCACCTCGCCGGCGACCGGCTTGTCCTGTGCGAATGCCGGCAACGCCAGGGCGCACGTCATCGTCAGGGCCAAAGCCCTCGCAAATTTCTTCATGTTGATACTCCCAGTAGCGCTCGCGTTCAGTTGTTCCTGCCGGGGTTACGAGCCGGGCCGAGGCAGGTATTTGTCGAGATCATCCGCGACGCTGGTGGGCGGCGCGATCATCCAGATGACTTCAGCGGTTTCCGTGCCGATATTGACGGTCTTGTGCGGAACCGAGCTTGGATATTCGATGCTGTCACCGGATGACAGCACATGACGCTCCTCGCCGAGGGTGAGTTCCACCTCGCCGCGGATCACGAAGAAGAGTTCCTGCGAATCCCCGTGACTATAGGGCTTTTCACCCGTCGAGCCGCCCGGATCGAACTCGCCGATATAGACTTCCATGTCGCGGATCGGGCGCCGCGACAGAAGCATCTTGCGATAGCCCTCCGCCGGCGGCAGCGCCGGGCGCTCGTCCTTGCGCAGCACGCGGCCGACCGGCGGCGAACCGTCGTCGAACAGGTCGGTAAGGCTGATGCCGAGCGCGCCGGCAATGCGCATCAGCGTGCTGATATTGACGCCGCTGAGACCGCGCTCGAGCTGGCTGAGGAAGCTTGCGGTCGTGCCCGTCGCATCGCCCAGCGCCCGTAGCGACATGCGCCGGGCCATGCGGAAAGCCTTGACCTTCTCGCCGATGACGGCCTGATTCTTCGTCAACACCGCGATGTCGTCCATAGCCTCACTCCTCACTTAACAACATATTAAGTGGAGCGAGGATTAGCAATCGCGAAATGGACTGCGGCGCAGATTTTTTTATGGGGCGGCGGGTCCATCAGCGATAGGCGCTGTAATCGTCAGCCTCCGTGCCGGCGAGCTTGCGGGCGTAGAAATGGCCGGCATAGTTTGCGGCGGCGATAATGCCCGGCGCAAGACAGTCGCCGATCCGTTCCACGCTTTCGATGCCATGATCGGCCCAGGCGCCCGAAGCCGACAGGTCATGCCAGAGCGTTGCGACCGGCAGGCGCGCCGTCACCGGCACCAGGGTGGAACAGGCAATCTCGCGCCGCTTGCCGGAATAGGCGCATTCGACGCTCAGGACATCCGGCCTGAAATCACCGAGCTGGTGCAGCAGAACGATATCGATGCCAAGCTCGATCAGCAGGGTGTGCACCCGGCGCTGCTCCAGCGTGTGATCCGTAAAGGGCGCGACGATGGCGGCCGGCGTGACAAAGGTCACCTTGCGGCCCGACTGCGCGATCATTTCGGCGAGCACGCTTGCCATGTAGTAGCGGTCGTCATCGAAGACCACGACAGGACCATCATTGGGGAGGGCCGCCACCCCGCGCTCGAGAAGCGCATCGACACCGACGACGGCTTTATCCGCCAGGAAGGGCAGAGGTTTTCGATGCGTCCTGCCGACGCCGTCCGCGCGCCAGCGGGCGCCGGTCGCGATCGCCACATGTTGGATGCCGTAGGACAGCACATCCTCGGCGGTGAGGGGGCTATCGAGATAGAGCTCGACATTCGGGGCCTGGCGGAGCTGGGTCATGCGCCAGTCGCGCACCCGCGCCCAGGTCGCAAGTCCCGGCAATCTCGCTTCTCTGGTGACCCGGCCGCCCCATTCGCGCCCGGCCTCCGCGACGGTGACATCCGCGCCGCGCTGAGCAAGGGCGCGCGCGGCCTCGAGCCCCGCGGGGCCACCGCCGATGACGAGCACGGCTTGCGGCTTTGCAAGCGACGGGATGATCTCCGGATGCCAACCCTTGCGGGCCTCTTCGCCCACTGTCGGGTTCTGCGTACAGCGCATCGGCACGACCGTGTTGTCGCCGGCCGTACAGATATTGCAGCCGATGCATTCCCTGATGTCGTCGATACGGCCCTCTTCGATCTTCTTCGGCAGGAAGGGATCGGCAATCGAGGGGCGGGCGGCACCGATGAGATCGAGCACACCGGTGCGGATCGCCCGCACCATGGCATCCGGCGAGGTGTAGCGGCCGACGCCGACGACAGGCTTCGTCGTCACCGTCTTCACGAAGGCGGTATAGGCCTCCTGGAACCCCTCCTGCGAGAAGCGGGCGGTCTGGCTGTCGTTCGACCAGTTGGAGAGATTGACGTCCCAGAGGTCGGGCTCTTCGGCCAAAGCCGCGACGACATCGCGACCCTCGCCGTCATGCTGGAGGCCATCGGCCCCCAGCAGTTCCTCGACGGCGAAACGCACGGCGATGGCGCAGCGGTCGCCGACGGCATCGCGCGTGTCCGCCAGAACCTCGCGGAACAGCCGCAGGCGGTTTTCGAAACTGCCGCCATATTCATCGGTGCGGGAATTGTGCCGTTGCAGCAGGAAATGCTGGAGCAGCGTCATGTCGTGGCCGGCATAGACATAGACGATATCGAAACCGGCACGCTTTGCCCGGAGCGCCGCATCGCGGTGCCACTTACGGAAGGCGGCGATGTCGGCCTTGTCCATGGCGCGTGCCTGCACCGGGTCCTCCACATCCACGACCATGTCCGAAGGGCCATAGGGCGCGATGCGGGTCAGGCGGTTGGCGGTGTGGATGCCGTTGTGCACGAGCTGGATCGCCGCAAGGCTGCCATGCGCGTGTACGGCCTCCGTCAGCTGCGTCAGCCGGCCGATATCGTGATAGTCCCAGATGCGCTGCTGGTTGGAGGGCGAAATGTCGGAAGAGGGGTGGATTTCGGTCTCCTGCGTCGAGACCACGCCCCAGCCACCCTCCGCCTTCATGCGGCGAAGCGCAAGGTCCGCCTCGGGATAGCGGTGACCCATGCCGCTACAGTGCGGCACCTGGTAGAAGCGGTTGCGCGTGGTAAGCGGGCCGATGCGGACCGGCTCGAACAGGATATCGTAACGTGGATCGCGCATGGTCTTCCTCCCCTTGCATCTGCATTTCGGCTATACACTTGCATGGCACTATGCAAGTGTATAGCGAGAAAATTGCACGAGCTTGGCGGGTTCGGGATAGAAGCATCCATGCAGGGAGCTTGGACATGACAGGCAATGACGACATGCCCGATAGCGGAAAGCAGCGCGATCTGATCGAAGCGACGCTGGAATGCATTGCCGAGCTGGGCATCCAGGGCACGACCGTGCGTGCCGTCGCGGCAAAGGCGGGCGTATCGAACGGCCTCATCCGACACCACTTCGATGCCAAGGCGAACCTCATCCTCGCCGCCTACCGCCGCACCATCGCGTTGATCACCACCAATTCGATGCACGAACTCGGCTCGACCGAGGGAACACCACACACGCGGCTGCGCCGTTTCATCGTCGCAACACTCGACACGCCCGCTTCGAATGCACGTCTGCTGTCGCTCTGGGCGACCTTCGTCAGCCAGAGCCGGGTCGATCCACAAATCGCCGCCGTGCGTGAGGAGAGCTATCTGGCGCTGCGCCGCGCCACCGAACCGCTGATCGCCGCCGTCCTCGCCGCCGAGGGGCGACCGCTCTCCGCAGAGGAGGTGGAGAACACCACGGTGACCGTTCACGCGATGCTCGACGGTCTCTGGATCGAGGCCGGCCTCAGCCAGTCCCCCGATGGCGTGGAGCGGCTGATCGCGCTCGGGGTTCGCTCCATTGAGAAATTGCTGGAAATCCCGCTCTAGAAAATTCAGAGCCGTCGCCTGCGGAAATGACAGAACGCGGCGTCAATCCGCCTCGCCAAAAGCCTTCGCGATCGCCTCGAACACCCGCACCATAGCCTGCGCACCGCCGACAGCGATGTAAAAATCACCGGAGGGCAGATAAACGACCTGTCCCTTCTGCCAGGCCGTCGTTGCAGCCACGAGTTCGTTGTCCAATGTCACCTTGGCGTTCTGCTCGCCCTAGCCGATGGCCGCGGCACGATCGAGCACGATCAGCCAGTCCGGATTGGCCTTTCGGACGAATTCGAAGGAGACGGCCTCGCCATGCGTCGCAGCCTCGACATCCGCGATGGCCGCGGGCAAAGCAAGCGAGCGGTGCAGCCAGCCGAAGCGCGATCCCGGACCATAGGCCGAAATCTTCGGGCCGTTGGTCATGACGATCAGCGCCTTGCCCTTCCCGGCCACCGCAGCGCGGGCCGCACCCGCCGCCTTATCCAGCTCGGCGCGGGCCTCTGCCGCTGCGGCTTCCCTGGCGAAGAGTTTTCCATAGGTCTCGATGCGTGCACGGGCCTGTTCGAGCAGATCGTCGCCGTCCATCGTCATGTCGATGGTCGGGGCGACCCGTGCAGCGGTGTCGACCTTCGTGGAGGAACGGCCGCCGAGAGTGACGAGATCCGGCGTAAGCGCGCTCAGCGCCTCCAGATCCGGCTCGAAAATATCCCCGACAACAGTGGATTTTCCGTTCAAACCGGCAAGCTCCGGCAGATAGAGATTGGCGGGCAGGCCTGCCATGCTGACGCCCAGCCGGTCGAGCGTATCGACGGCGGCGATGTCGAAGACGGCCACCGTGCGGACCGGCATGGTCACCTTTTGCGGGCCGGTGGCCGTCGCAATCTCCAGCTCGGCGGCGGAAGCAGCAGTCGCGCTAAACAGAAGCAGGGCAAGAATGGCGAAGAGTTTGCGCATGGAAATCTTTCTCGGCAGCAAGGCGTGCGGCATCATATTGTTCAAGGTGTTCAGCTCACGGTTCCGAGCAGCGGCTGATCCGCTCGACGATATTCACTTGCGGGGCGACAGCCGGACGTCTCCGTATCCTGCCGAAATGAAGCGCTCCGCAAAGAACGGAAGGAAATCTCTCCGCGAAGCATGCGACGTTGGCTTGTCAGTATACGTTCAGGTGACGGCGCGCCACGTGAAGGGCGGCGGGGCTTCGCGGAAAGCGAAGCGCAGGAGGTGATCTTCGATGACAGCCTTGGTCTCACGAAGGCCTTCTGCATCTGCGGCCGCGACATGGATGTCGAGGCCGTTGTCGCTCACGATCAGCACCGCGGTGCCGCAGGAGAAGCGGCATTCACAGCTGGTATCACCAAGGGCGACATCGACCTTGTGCGCGAAATGCTTGCAGAGCTGTTGCAGATACTTTGCGCTGTTTTCGGTTTCAAATCGGGTGGTGGCTTCCATGGGGGTCCTCCTCTTTCCGATGGTCCGTTCCCGGCGGCACCGCGCCGCCGGAAACGATGGCTTTAGAAAGTGGCACGCAAGCTGACGATGAACGAGCGGCCGGGCTGGTGAAGCGGATCGACCACGCCGAATTCCTGACCGTAGGTCGCGCGATCCGAATAGACCTCGTTGAAGATGTTCTTCACGTCGGCACGCAGCGTCAGGTTCTTGTGGCTTTCCGGCTTGTACTCGACATAGGCGTTGACCACCTTGTAGGCCTCATAGGGCTTGTAGTCCGGCTCTCCGGCAGGCGCCTTCGGCAGCTTGTCGTATTTCGGCGCGAACTCGATGTCGCCGCCGACGGTCAGGCCATAGTCGGCAAAGGTGTGGGCAGCGGTGAGCGTGATGATCTTGCCAACCGGGGTGGTGAGATAGGTACCCGTATCTGAATCGGCCGGCTGGCCGTCGATCAGCGTATCGATGTCGACATATTTCACGCGGACGAAGCCATCGGTCCACTCGTAGCCGGCGGCGATCGAGTAGCCTTCCGATTCCACTTCGCGCGCCGTGTAGGCATTGGCGTAACGGGCGTAGTGCGCGTTCTCCATGTCCGTGCGGAAGAGCGAACCTTCCAGCGTGAAGCCGTTATAGGTGGCTGCGAGACCCACATTGTAATTGTTGGAAGTCGTCGGCTCCGGCTTCGGATCATAGGTCCAGGCCGGGTTCATGATGAAGTTTTCCGCAAGCGGAATGCCCGACCAGACATGCGAATAGCCTGCCTTGGCCATCAGGAAATTCTCGATGATGTCATATTCGCCCGAGACATTGCCGCTGAGGCCGGCATTGTCGAATTCCTGTCCGCCGGTGCCGGTGAACCACTGCTGGTCCGCGCGGCCACCAAAGGACAGGCGCGTACGGTCGAACGGCTCGGGGCGGGCCTGCACATAGGCACCGACATTCTGCGCCTTTTCCGTGCAAGGCTCGTAGAGATCGTCGAGTTCGGCGCGGTCGCTGTAGAAATCGACGCCGGCGGTCACCGTCCCGATGCCGGTGTGGAAACGGTTCTCGAACTTGCCGTTGAATGTCGAGGTCGCACCTTCGATCTCGTAGGAGACCGGGCCGGTGCCGGGCTTCGGGTAAACCGTCGTGATGACGTCGGTCGTGCCGTAGGCCAGGACGAGCTTCGGATCCCACCACCCCTCGGGTGTCTCGTCCGTATAGGTGAAGACGGTGTTGTTCCGGTCGAGGCGGTAATCGCGGATCACCGGCTCCCAGGGCTTGGCACCGTCGGTGTTGAGCATGTTGGCGCGGAAAGGACGCGGCGCGGCATCCTTGATGCTTTCATGGCTGAATTCGATACGGTCGCCGCTTTCGAACTCATAGGCGACCTTGCCCAGGCCGCTCAGGAGGTTCGAACGGGTGCCCGGCATCTTGTCGCCATTGCCGTCGGAGAATTCGCTGCCCTTGCTGAAATTGAAGTAGCCGAGATATTCGAAACCCTGGTGAAGGCCATAGGCGGAAACGCCGGTCCCGAAGACGCCGCCATTCGAATTGTAGGTCGAGTTGACGAAGCCGCCGAAACCATCGCCGTCGAGCAGGTCGCGCGCATCCTTGGTCTCATAGGCGATGGCGCCGGCAAGCGCGCCCGGACCGGCATCGGCTGGGGCGACGCCCTCGTCGACGCTGACGGCCTTCAGAAGGGCGGGATCGATGAGCGTCGTGGCATTGTGGTGAAACACCTTGTTGTTCTGCCGGCTGCCGTCGATGGTCACGGCGAGGTTGGTTTCCTCGATGCCGTTCACGTAGACCTTCTGCGACATCGGGAGGGACGAACCAACCTTGACGCTCGGCTCCTCGCGGAAGACGTCCTGAAGGTTCGCCGGGTTCTTGCGCTCGAGATCCTTGGCGGTGATATTGACCTCGCCGACATCGCCCTGGCCAACGCCGTCGCCTTCCACCGTCACCTGCTGCAGCGTCGTCGAGCCATCCTCGACCGAGCCGGTGACGAGCGGCGACACATGTTTCGGCGTCACGATCGCCGTGCCCTCGGGCGTGATCGAGTGGCGCACATCCGTGCCCCGAAGCAGGGCGGCGAGCGCCTGTTCCGGCGTGTAACTCCCCTTGATCGCCGTCGAGGTGACCCCGCGCGAGGTGGCAGCGGCAAGTGAAACCTGCAAGCCCGACTGGCGGCCGAATGCATTCAGTGCGCTTGCCAGGGATTGGGCCGGAATGTCGAAGGCCATGGCGCCGACGCGGTCGGTCTTTTCCTGCGCGGCAGCCGGCTGAAATGCGGCCTGCGGCAGGCTGAAGAGAAGCGCCGCAGCCGTGGAAACCATCAGTCTGGCGAAGAAGACATTGCGAACCCGCACCCCTGCACGCGTTCCGTTCATTCGATCGATATGCAAACGCATTTTACCCCCGGTGTCATGCCTTGAGACGCGCCGCCCCGGCGCGCATTCCCGGTGCAAGGACGACCGACTCCGGAATCTTTTTCACCTCCGGGATGAATTTCTTGATTTTTTCGGGAAACTTTTCGTAAGCCTGGAACAGGCCCCCACTTTTTCCTAGAAACGCGACACGACGCGCACATAATCCGAGACCGTCCGGACCTTGCCGCCGAGCGGCTGCACGAGGGCTCGCAAAGCTCGGTCGGGATCGCGTAAATCATAGAGGCCCGTCACCCGCTGCCGGGCAAGCGTCCCGTCCGGCAGGCTGATCCAGGCGGAATGGTAACGTTGCAGGCGCGCAATGACGTTTTCCACCGGAACGTCGTTGACGAAGAGCAATCCGTTGCGCCAGGCGCCGATTTCGCCTTGAGGCACGGTCTCGCGCAGGATTTCCCCGCTGTCGTGATCGACCGTCGCCATGTCGCCCGGCGCCATTTCGGTGATGGCGGCAGCGCTGGCGGCGGAAACACCGACAACGCCGCGTGCAAGCTGCACCGTCGTCGTGGAGGGGTCCAGCGCCACGTCGAAGGCCGTGCCCAGCACGACCACTTTGGCGCCACCGGCCTCTACCGTGAAGGGACGAGCAGCATCATGTGCCACGTCGAAGAAGGCTTCTCCCGAGAGCAGGCGCACCCGACGCCCTTCGGCCGTGATATCCACGCCGATCGCGCTTCCGCCTGAAAGATTGACCTGGGATCCATCCGCCAGCGTCACCACGCGGCTTTCTCCGGTCGCCGTCATCACATCCGCCTGAAGGCGGAGAAGCAGGGCAGGGCCGGCGAGCACGGCAGCGATCGCCGCAGCCGCAGCAAGCGCAATCCCCACAGTCCAGCGGCGGCGGCGCAGCGTCGGATGAGCCACCACGTTGATGTCAGACTTTGCAGGCCAGAGCTCCCTGTATTTCGGCGTGACCTCGCCGAGCAGCTCCCAGGTGCGCAGGGCGGATTGCCAGGCCGCGCGATTGCCGTCCGAATGCGCCAACCATGCATGGAGGCCGCGCGCGGCGTCCTGACATTGCGGCTCGTCCTTGAGGCGCAGAAGCCAGTCCATGGCTTCCTCCATCGCGCGCCGCCTGTCTGTATCATCCCTGGTCAAAATACTACCTGTGCCCCGGCTCCCTCTACCGTACAGCCGGTTTTAGCCGAATAATTATGCGCGTAGGGACGATTTACTGGCAGTTTTTTTTCACAAGGCCGCGTCACGACGCGGCATCGCCGATGCGAAGCGCGATCTCGACCAGTACAGCCCGCAAATGGCGATGCGCCGTGGCGACGGAAATGCCCGCCGTATTCATTCTGCCGGCGAACAGAAGACTTGACATCGCAATTCGAGCAGTGTGACCACCATCCCAATCTCGAGCGATTGATCGGTGATGAGCATGCCCTGTGGGTCTCTTGTTCGCTGCCGTGCTTACAGCAGGCGTTTTCGACGATGGTTCGTATCCTTTTAGGGATACAAACTAAGTGTTCGCTTCCATCAAAGACCGCAAATCCCAAACGTCA
The DNA here is from genome assembly GCF_057798995.1 of Shinella sp. 20P9.1.1. Classification (NCBI taxonomy): domain Bacteria; kingdom Pseudomonadati; phylum Pseudomonadota; class Alphaproteobacteria; order Hyphomicrobiales; family Rhizobiaceae; genus Shinella; species Shinella sp. 20P9.1.1. Next base: position 14,551 of record NZ_JBYOLC010000001.1, on the reverse strand, counting down.
GTGAGAACGCGGGCGCTTTGATACGCTTAACCGGCACCCGCGTTCTTTTCACATCTTACATGCCGTCAGACGGATGCAATCCATGGGTGAAACGGCACCCGGCAAAAACTAACCGTTGACGCGACGATCTCAGTGCCCTATAGATGCGTCATCGATCTTTTGCTTGCCGAGCTTTGTCTACCGCGCGATTGGCACCGCGCTCTATTCGAACCTTCTCTCTCAAAAATAGTCGTATCACCGTCCGCAAAGCATTGCTTCCGCGGACCCTCACTCTATGCTTTGAAAGGGTTCATCATGACCACTGGCACAGTAAAATGGTTTAATTCCACCAAAGGCTTCGGCTTCATCCAGCCCGACAACGGCGGCGCTGACGCGTTCGTTCACATCTCGGCCGTCGAACGCGCCGGAATGCGCGAACTCGTCGAAGGCCAGAAGATCGGCTTCGAACTCGAGCGCGACAACAAGTCGGGCAAGATGTCGGCGACCAATCTGCAGTCGGCATAATTGAGATTCGCTTCCCTTTGACCACGGATGTACTGGCACTGCCGGAAGCTATTTCATCAAGGCCAGGCGTTTTGCCTGGCCTTTTTCGTTTCGGTTGCCAACCGAATTCATTGAGGTTCCATGACACAAGCACACAGCAAATCCCGCCAGCAGGCCGAGATCGCCTTTAGCAACGAGCAGACGCAGTTCTTTGCCAAAAACAATGCGGTGGAAGAACTGGATTCCGTTGCTCAGGCGCGGGATGCCAAGACCCTCAGGCTGCGAGAGGCGCGTCTTGCCAAGGAGTTGGCCGACCGCATGTCGGCGACATCCAATCTCATCGCCAAACGCGCCAAGTCGTGCTGATCGCCACACCACTCGCTATCGGGATAAGAATGAAGAACGCCAGAAACAACGAAGTCGCCGACCGCCGCTCCTCATCCGCTGAGGCCAAAGCCGCTCTGCTCAATGCTTACCGTGCGGCAAAGACCGCGGCAGAACCTGCCAGAATCGCAAGACAGGCGGAACGCACAGCCATTTCCAACGCTCGTGAAGAACGACGTGTTGAACGCGAGCGCGTTAAGCTTGAGGAGCAGACGCGTATCGAGACCGAGGCGGCGGAGCGGCAGGCAGCCGCTGAGGCCGCGGTGGCCGCTGAAACCGAAGCGCGGGAGCGCGCCGAAAAAGCCCGCATAGCAAGGGTGGTCGACGATGAGGCGCTGCGAAAGGCCGAACGCGACAGGCGCTACGCCAACCGCAAGGCAAGGCAAGCCTAGCCTTTGCTTGTACCGACCTAATCCATGACGCCCTTATGGGGGCTCCACTTCAAAGAAAGGAGCCCTCAATGGCACCGAATGCGACCGAGCTCCAGGCGATCAACACGGCGTGGCAAATCGCAATCCAGGAAATCCTGCGCATGGTCATTCGTGACATGTACCACGCTGGCGGCGAGGCAAATTTCAAGGCACATATCAAACGCATCGAAGAGGCCGCCGTCGACAGCATCTATACCGATCTGAGACTTCGAGAAAGCGACGAATGGACCGAGGTGCTTGTCAAGGAAAGGGCGAGCAATTTCGTGACGACCTTGCTGACATCCTTCACCTACGATCGAGCCTGACCTCGTGCATGAAGAAACGTCACGGACCAAATGTACTTCGTGTTTGTTTGTCCTGACATGCAAGCCAAGGCTTGGTCGCGCAACTCGCGAACGGCGAATGTTTTCATCGAAGCACACGCCTTCGTTCAGCTGACTGTCAGTACCCGTGCCTACCCCCGCTGTGAAACTCCAGCAAAAGGGAACTCGACATGCAGCTCTTTCGGAACACGATCACCGCATTTGCCCTCATCGCACTCGCATCGTCCGCATCTGCCGCGACTACCGTCAAGGTGGTGGAAGGCGGTGAAGGTGGTGGGCCGATGACACTGACGCTCGATCAATCCAAGATAAAGGCAGGCGAAACGACGTTTCTCGTTCACAACGATGCCATGACGGAAGAGCATGAGATGGTTCTGGTCAAGCTGAAGTCGGCCGACCAGAAAATCGATGTGGTCGCCGCCAAACACCGGATCGATGAAAAGCAGTTGAAGAGCCTCGGCGAGGTCTCCGAGCTGAAGCCCGGCGCCGATGGCCAATTGAAGGCGAAGCTTGTGCCCGGCGCCTATCTTTTGCTCTGCAATATCAAGGGGCACTACGAGGCCGGCATGCATGCCATGCTGACGGTTACGAAATAACGACGCCGATCTTACGACGGCCACGACGCAGTGGCCGTCGCGCATGGCGTTTGACAGAAGGCACAATCCCTTGGCAACGACCGCTCCCTCTTCGTTTTCCCTCCCGCAACGGGTGCTGCATTGGCTGACGGCAGCGCTCGTCTTCTTCAATCTGCTGTTTCCCGATGGAATGAATGCGTGGAACCGCAGTATCAAGCAAACCGGCGCAGCGACCACTGACCAGGTAGCAAGCGCCAACATCCATGCCTATGCCGGTATCGCGATCCTGGTTCTTGTCGCGCTCCGTCTTCTCCTTCGGCTCGTCCACGGCGTTCCGGAAGCCCCGCCGCAGGAGCCGGCGCTCCTGAGGCTCGCAGCGAAGATTGCCGAGGGAACCCTCTACTTTCTTCTTGTCGCGATGCCAGTTACCGGCATGGCGGCCTACTATCTCGGATATGAGGGAGCCGGCGGCCTCCATGCCGATGTCCTCAAGGCTATTCTGTGGGTTGTGGTCGCGGCCCATGTCCTCGGTGCGCTCGCCCACCAGTTCTACTGGAAGACGAACGTGCTTCGGCGCATGACGGTTGGTTGACCTTTGGTCTGTGCACGGCTGGCGATGGCGCAACGCTACCAGAGCAGCGCAGTAGTGGCGTAGGCGGCATACGCCGCGGCGACAGCGACGACCGTGACGACGGCGAGAGGTATGCTGTAAGACAGAGGCCCGACCGCTGCCGCGATTCCCGCGCGGCACAGGGCGTTCGCCGCCGCCGCGATCAGGATCGCTCTTGCGATGACATCAAGCGGCAACACGTCTCTCGGCGTTTGCAGCGCGCTGAGTACCGCGACATCCACATCGACCGTACCTGTCAAGGCAACCGTTGCCAAAAAGCCGACGCTGCCGAATTGCGAGACCATGACAGCACTGGCCACGGCCGCGGCCGCGAAAATGGCGGCGAAGATTAGGAGTGGGCCGATCTCGAACGGATTGCTCGCCGGCACTTGCGTGAGGGGCTTGTCCTGCGGCCAATAGAACATGGCGAGCCCACATCCGGCGAACAGGATCGCGGCCATGGAACCCGCCGGCCCGACGGGGACGATCGCACCAGGGTCGATCACAAGGATCAGCACCATCACACGCAAGATGGATACGGCTGCGCCGAGTGCTGCTGCGCCGGCCAGAGGAAGCGACCCGCCGGCCAATCTGGCGGTTCGTGCCAGAACCATGGTGACGGCGGTCGACGACACCAATGAGCCGGCGATCGCGCTCACGATGAGGCCCTTTCTTGCCCCGAGCATCCTGACGGCAATGTAGCCGAGGAACGAGAGGCTTGCAGTCAGGACGGTGAAGAACCACACCTTCCAGGGATTGAGGCCGCCCCACGGATCCACGGCCTCGTTTGGCAAGATCGGCAGGATCACGGCCGTCATGACGGCCAGCACCAGTGCGGAGCGCAGCTCCACCCAGGTCAGGCGCTTCAGGAAGCCGTGCAGCACTTCCCGGCTCGCGAGTGTGGCTGCAAGGGCCGCCCCTCCCGCAGCGGCAGCCTGCGCATCGCCCGCTACAGCCAGGCCGCCGAGCGCGAAAACGCCGAGGCCGGCCATCACGGTGGTAACGCTATAGTTCAAGTCCGATCGTGCCTCGCGCAGTTTGAACACGCCCAATGTGGCGGCGAAGGCGAGGAATGCGATCGGGAACACCATGGGATATTGCAGGGCATCGGCGATCGCTGCCAGCACCCCGCCGAGAAGACCCGAAATCCCGAATGTGCGGATGCCGGCCGTTCTGCTGCCGGCGGGCGCCTGACGCTCCTGCCATCCGCGTTCGAGCCCAACCAGGAGGCCGATCGAAAGGGCAATTCCAAATCTGGCTATGATCGTATCCATCGCGGCTTTCGTAAGGGCTGATCCGGCAGCGCATCGGCTTGCAATGGGCGATTGGCGGGACGGAACCCAATGTAAACAACGGGCCGTTAACGGAATTGATCCTGCGCAACGTGTGCATGATCATTTATGGCTTATGTAATGGAACTGCGGCCTGCTTCCTGTAGAGTGCAAGGACGCTTTCGATGACATCAAATGCCTTCATCCGGCGTTCTGCCAACGGAGACGACAAAGTGCCCCAAACGAGGCTAGGAGTCTGGCAGCGACATTCCAGCATAATTCTGGTCGCGGTCGCATCGGGTGGACTTCTGATCGGGCTTGTCCTGCTATGGCAGGATACTCGTTATTCCGGTCTTGTCTGGACGGTCGCAACGCTTGCGGTTCTTGGCAGCCTGCTCGTTCAGGTTTTCGGCGCCTTGCGCAGGGGCGATGTCGGGCTCGATATCGTCGCTGCCCTGTCGATGTCCGCGGCGATCGCTTTCGGCGAGCCCCTTGCCGGAAACGTCGTCGGCTTGATGTATGCCAGCGGCCAGCTCCTGGAGGCATTTGCAGAAGGGCGCGCGCGCCGGGAAATGACAGCTCTGATGGGGCGCGTCTCGCATTCTGCGATGCGTTACGACGCATCGGGGCTGGAAGAGATCGTGATCTCGCTGATACGGCCCGGCGACCGGCTGCTCATCCGGCAGGGCGAGGTTCTGCCTGTGGACGGGATCGTGTCAGGCGATGCGGCAACACTCGATATGGCGGCATTGACGGGAGAGTCGCTGCCGCAGCCGGTTTCGCCGGGTGCCGAGGCCCTGAGCGGTTCAACCTGCATCGGGGCGGCCTTCGATCTTGTCGCCAACCGGATTGCAGCCGAGAGCACCTATGCCGGCATCGTACGTCTGGTCGAGGCCGCGCAAGCCAGCAAGGCGCCGATGGTCCGCATGGCCGACCGCTTTGCCATGGGCTTTCTCCTCCTGACGATCGCAATGGCCGGTAGCGCCTGGTATCTGTCGGCCGATCCGATCCGTGCGCTCGCGGTCCTTGTCGTCGCCACACCCTGTCCGCTTATCCTTGCCGTGCCGGTTGCCATCATTTCCGGAATGTCACGCGCGGCAAAGATCGGCGTCCTCGTGAAAAACGGCGGGATGCTTGAAACGCTGGCCCGCGTGCAGACGGCTATACTGGATAAAACCGGTACGCTGACCCATGGCCAGGCAGCGGTCATCGACATCAGGACCACGGCGACTTTCACGGCGGACGAGGTTCTTGAGGCTGCTGCGAGCCTGGATCAGGCTTCCGGGCATGTGGTCGCCGCCGCGCTGGTTCGTGCTGCAACCGGCAAGGGTCTGCGGCTTTCGAAGCCGGAAAAGGTGGCGGAAACGCCTGGAACCGGGATCGAGGGATGCGTGGATGGAAAAAAGGTCGTCGTGGGTGGTAGCGGTTTCGTGCGGCGAACATCCGGCGGCGACGATCCTCGATCCCTGGTGACGCCCGCCATGCGAACATCCCTGACTGTGGCCGTCGCGATTGACGGAAAGCTCGCCGGCGTGATCGTTCTGCAGGATCAGGTCCGCGCCGACGCAAGATCCGTTCTCAATGCCTTCCGGGCCGCCGGCATCCGGAAGATCGTGCTGGCATCGGGCGATCGCGCGGAAATCGCTCAGGCTGTCGGGGCAGAACTTGGCATGGACGCCGTCCTTGGAGACCTGACGCCGGAAGGCAAGGTGGCCGCCGTCAGGGCGGAGGCGCGCAATGGCACGGTGATGATGGTGGGTGATGGCGTCAACGACGCTCCGGCGCTTGCCGCAGCCGATATCGGCGTTGCCATGGGCGCACGCGGTACAGCTTCATCGTCGGAGGCCGCCGGGGTCGTACTTCTCGTCGATGAGCTCGGCCCGCTCGCCAAAGCCGTCGCGATCGCGCGACGCAGCCGTCGAATTGCGCTTCAGAGCGTATCGGCCGGACTGGCGCTTTCGATCGGGGCAATGATCGGGGCTGCGTTCGGATATCTGCAGCCCGTCGAAGGCGCGATCCTCCAGGAAGTGATCGACGTTGCCGTGATCCTCAATGCGCTCAGAGCGCTTCGCTGAAGTACCTCTTCGTCGGGATGGACGCCAGCGCTTGGACGGCTCTTGAAGGGGCCTACGACTTATCGGCCTTGGCTTCACGCCCGCTCAACGTTTCAATTTCAAGAGCGAAGAAGACATGGGACGAAACCGCGACGGTGGGTTGCGGCCGCGGCTTGAGCGCTCCCGGCTCCCACCAGTCGAAGTCATCTGAAAGGAGCGACCAGGCCTTCAAACGCTCGTTGTGTTGCTCACCGGTGTCGGGAAGCTCGTGAAATACGGCATCCACCACCACGCTCTTCCATCGATGTTTGTTTTCGAAAGCCTCGATCAGCACGCAGGCGCGGGGATTGGCTCGCAGAATATCGAGCTTCTTTCCCGGCATCGAGAACGCATAAAGCCGGGTTCCCGAATGCGCATAGTGTATCGGCACGACGTATGGCACGTTGTCTTTCGCGCACGCCAGTCGAGCCATGTGGTGCTCGGCAACCATCGTGACGCATTCGTTATGCGTCATTTCCTGAATGTTCATGCAAGCTCCTCCTTTGATACGCGCGAGACGGTCGTTTCCCGGATACGTCACGTGACGTCGACTGTCGGTAGGACATTCGTCAAACATCAAAGCACCCAAAGCGCGCTTTGATATGGCCGGCCCGCTTTTGAGTCTGTTTTTCGGGGCGCGCATAATTCACTGCTGCTACTCTCAACCTTTTTCACTGTCCGGCTGCGATTGGCCCAAGAGACTGGCCCAAGAGACTGCAACGGAAAAAAATCGTCCACAGCGTGCCCGTGCAAAAGACAAACACCCCGCCGAAGGCAGACTCGATGTCCGTTGACGCAGATCAAGTTTCACTGCGCGAAACCGCCTACTGTGAACTCCAACACGAACGGTGGAGCGAGAGTTTGTGATACCGGTGGCAATGTGACGGATGTGCGGGTTCCCGCCGCCTTCCACTGACCGATAGCTTCGGCTTTTGCTGCCCCGCTTTCCGCATGCCGTTCGAGATCGGCGTAGCCACGGACCGGACGCTGCCGCAATAGATTTCCGTTCTTCGGAGCAAACCGGCTGCGCGCACGTTGACCCCTCGAACAGACGGCCAAGGAGAAATCAGATGGCGAACGATCCGAATACCGAGGACCTGGCGTTGGTCGATCGCTACTGGCGGGCGGCCAATTATCTGTCCATCGGCCAAATCTACCTGATGGACAACCCGCTGCTGCGCGAACCGCTGAAGGCGGAGCACGTCAAGCCGCGCCTTCTCGGCCACTGGGGCACGACGCCGGGGCTCAATTTCATCTATGCCCATCTCAACCGCATCATCCGGGCACGGGATATCAACGTCCTCTATATCTGCGGCCCGGGTCATGGCGGGCCTGGTATGGTGGCCAATACCTATCTGGAAGGTACCTATTCGGAAATCTACCCGGAAATCGGCCAGAACGAGGCGGGTCTGAAAAAGCTCTTCCGGCAGTTCTCCTTTCCCGGCGGCATTCCGAGCCATGCGGCCCCTGAAACGCCCGGCTCGATCCACGAGGGCGGCGAACTCGGCTATGCGCTTGTGCACGCCTATGGCGCGGCCTTCGACAATTCGGACCTCGTCGTCGCCTGCGTGGTGGGCGATGGTGAGGCCGAGACCGGCCCGCTCGCCGCCGCCTGGCATTCCAACAAGTTCCTGAGCCCGGTCAGCGACGGCACGGTGCTGCCGATCCTGCATCTCAACGGCTACAAGATCGCCAACCCGACCATTCTGGCGCGCATGCCGGATGAGGAGCTTGGCCATCTCTTCACCGGCTACGGCTACGACCCGATCTTCGTTGAAGGCAATGAGCCGCAGGCCATGCACCGGGACATGGCGGCCGCGCTCGACAAGGCCTTCGACCGCATCGCGGCCATCCGGGCCATGGCGAAGGACGATCCCGCCCGCAGGCCACGATGGCCGATGATCGTGCTGCGCAGCCCCAAGGGCTGGACGGGGCCGAAGGAGGTGGACGGCAAGATGGTCGAGAACTCTTGGCGCTCGCACCAAGTCCCCGTCTCCGAATGCCGCTCCAACGCTGCCCACCGCGACATCCTCGAAGCCTGGATGCGCAGCTACGATCCGGGAGACCTTTTTGACGCGGACGGTTGCCTCAAGCCAGAGCTGAGCGCGCTAGCTCCCACCGGCTCGCGCCGCATGGGCGCCAGTCCGCACGCCAATGGAGGGTTACTGCGCAAGGACCTGCACACGCCGGGCATTCGCGATTATGCGGTTGCGGTCGGCGTGCCCGGCGCCGTCGAGGCGCAGGCGACAAAAATTCTGGGCGATTATCTGCGTGACGTGATCCGACTGAATGCCGCTGAAAGCAATTTTCGCCTCTTCGGGCCGGACGAGACGGCCTCGAACCGGCTCGGCAGCGTCTTCGAGGCGACCGACCGGGTGTGGATGGCCGAAACGCTGCCGACGGATGACCATCTCGCGCCACAGGGCCGCGTCATGGAAGTGTTGAGCGAGCATCTTTGCCAGGGTTGGCTGGAGGGCTACGTGCTCACCGGCCGCCACGGCTTCTTTTCTTGCTACGAGGCCTTTATCCACATCGTCGATTCGATGTTCAACCAGCATGCCAAGTGGCTGAAGGTGGCGAGTGAATTGCCCTGGCGCAAGCCGGTCTCTTCGCTCAACTACCTGCTGACCTCCCATGTCTGGCGGCAGGACCACAACGGTTTTTCCCATCAGGACCCCGGCTTCATCGACCTTGTGGCCAACAAGGGCGCGGACATCGTGCGCGTTTACCTGCCGCCGGATGCCAACACGCTGCTCTGGGTTGGTGATCACTGCCTGAAGACGTGGAACCGCATCAACGTCATCGTCGTCGGCAAACAGCCAGCGCCGCAATGGCTGACGATGGAGGAGGCGGCGCGCCATTGCGAGGCCGGGCTCGGCATCTGGGACTGGGCGGGCACGGAGGACGGGCTTGGCCCCGACATTGTGATGGCCTGCGCCGGCGATGTGCCGACCCTCGAGACGCTCGCCGCCGTCGGTCTCCTGCGCGAAGCGTTGCCACATCTGCGCATCCGCGTCGTCAACGTCATCGACCTCATGGCATTGCAATCGCCCTGGAACCATCCGCATGGCATAGAGGATGAGGCCTTCAACCGTATCTTCACCCGCGACCGGCCAGTGGTCTTTGCCCATCACGGCTACCCCTATCTCATTCACCGGCTGGTTTACAAACGCACCAACCATCCGAACTTTCACGTCCGTGGCTTCATTGAGGAGGGCACGACGACCACGCCCTTCGACATGGCCGTAATGAATGAGTTGGACCGCTATCATCTTGCCATCGAGGCGATCGAACGTCTGCCGGCTATGCCTGGGAATGCTTCGGATATCGTCGCGGTGTTCAAGGGTAAATTAGCCGAACACCACGCCTATGTGCGCGAGTACGGGGAGGACATGCCGGAAATCCTAGATTGGAAATGGCCCTACGCGCGGCCTGAATAGCATGCCTCGCTCTTCAGCGCCGCAAGCCAGGCATGATCTTGGCGGTGGCCGGTAGATGTTTCGGCTTCCCCCCGCTGGTGGAACTGTATTTCTCATGGTCGAAGAACCAGCGCTTCGTTGCCTCCGAGACGACGAGATACACCCCCGTAATCGCCACCAGCCCCAGCATGACCGACAGGGGCAGCGGCACGAAGCCGAACCAGCCGGCATAGGGCAGATAGGGGATTGCGACAGCCAGCACGGCGATGGCCAGTGTAATGCCGGCCAGCAGGGAGCTCGGGCGGCTCTTCCAGAATGCAACATGCGTGCGCACCACCAGCACGATGGCAAGCTGGGTGATCAGGGATTCGACGAACCAGGCGGTTCTGAAGGTATCCGGTGTTGCGTGCATGACCAGGAGAAGAAAGCCGAAGGTCAGGAAGTCGAAGGCGGTGCTGACAAGGCCGAAGCTGATCATGAACCGTCGCACCGCGCCGATATCCCATTGCCGCGGCGTTTCAATTTGCTCCCGATCGACATTGTCGCCGGCGATGGCGAGCGAGGGTATCGAGGACAGGAGATTGTTGAGCAGGATCTGTTTGGCAAGCAGCGGCAGGAACGGCAGAAAAAGCGAGGCGCAGGCCATGCTGATCATGTTGCCGAAATTAGCGCTTGTGGTGATTGACACGTATTTTAGAGTGTTGGCGAAAGTCCGCCGACCGTCGTCTATGCCGCGCTGGAGCACGCCGAGATCCTGTTTCAGCAAGATCATGTCGGCGGCCTCGCGCGCGACATCGACGGCGCCGTCAACAGAAATGCCGATATCCGCTTCGTGCAGCGCCGGTGCGTCATTGATGCCATCGCCCATATAGCCGACCACATGGCCATGCGAGCGCAGTGCGGCGATGATCCGCTCCTTCTGGTTGGGATCGATTTCGACGAACAGGTCCGTTTTCGGTGCTCGACCGAACAGTGCGCTCTTGGTCATGCGATCCAGGTCTTCGCCCGTCACGACATGCTCGCTTTTCAGGCCGACTGCTTCGGCCAGATGCCGCGCGACATAGCGATTGTCCCCGGTGATCATCTTGATGGCGACGCCCCGCTCGGAAAGACTGGAGAGTGCGTCCGTGACACCGGTTTTAGGTGGGTCGAGAAAGAGCAGGAAACCGGCGAAGCACATCTGGACTTCGTCGTCACGGCTGGAGGCCGGCTTGCGCTCGATGAGCCGGATCGCGAGGCCCAGCACCCGGAACCCTTGTGCGCTCCACGCCTTGAACATGTCCTCAAGGCGCTGACGGTGCGTGTCTTCGAGCGTTTCGGGGCCGCCTTCGACGAGGACGGTGGTGCATCCGCTCATGACGTTGCTGACCGCACCCTTGCAGATCATGAGGTCGGATGAGGAGCCGGCTTCCCGCACGACGACGGTCAGGCGCTTGCGGATGAAGTCGTAGGGGATTTCATCGATCTTAGACCATGAGGCAAGGCTAACGTCGTTTGGAGATGCTGATGTGATCGCCTCGTCGAGCGGGTTCCTGAGGCCCGTCTGCAATGTCGCATTCAGTCGCGCCCACACGGAGATATCGACGGACGGTTTTCCGTCCGCGGCGAAGCAACCGTCCAGATGGATGACGCCTTCCGTGAGCGTCCCGGTCTTGTCCGTGCACAGGATGTTCATGCTGCCGAGGTTTTCGATGGCCTCGAGGCGGCGCACTATGACGCCATTCGCAGCCATTGCGCGTGCGCCGCGAGCGAGCGTGACACTGATGATGGCCGGCAGGAGTTCGGGCGTCAGTCCAACCGCCAGCGCCAGCGAAAACAGCAGAGAATCGATCAGCGGCCTGTGCAACAGCAGATTGGCCACAAAGACCACGATGACGATGGCCAGCATGATCTCTGTCATCAGCGTTCCGAACCGGCGAATGCCCTTTGCGAAGCCTGTTTCGGGAATGCGGCGGGCGAGTGCGTCGGCGATCCTGGCAAATTCCGTCCGGCTTCCGGTTCCGGCGATCAGGACAGTTGCCGTTCCGCTGCGCACGGACGTGCCCGTGAACACCATATTGTTGCGTTGGGCGAGGGGGGCATCGGCAGCGGAAAGACCGGGAGACTTGACGACCGGGAATGTTTCGCCCGTCAGGGCAGCTTCGCTGACGTTGAAATCACGCGCTTCGAGGATCAGCCCGTCGGCAGGAATCAGATTGCCAGCGGACAGCCTGACGATGTCGCCCGGCACGATTTCCTCGGCAGGCACGCTTGTCTCGCCGCCGTTTCGCAGAAGCGTCACCCGTGTCGAGATCTGCTTGCGCAGACCGTCCATCGCTTTGGAGGCGCCGTATTCCTGGGTGAAGCTGAGAATGCAGCTGGCCAGCACGATCAGGCCGATGATCACGGCCTCGTTGCCGTCTCCCACCAGGGCCGAGACGCCCGCCGCGAAAATCAGGATAACGACGAGCGGGTTGCGGAACTGCCGGGCAAATGTCCCGAAAGCGGTGGTTCGCGCCTGAGCGCTAATGCTGTTGGCGCCCGATCGCGCCAGCCGTCCAGCGGCGTCGCATGCCGACAGGCCCTGTGCGGTGGCATTCAGCTTCGTCAGAAGCGAAGATGCCGGCTGGGACCAGTAAGGGGTCTCGGATATTGCTGCGGCCGGGCGTTTCGAAACCGATGACGTCTTGGACAACATGGTCGCATCTCCCGTTGGTGTCGGAACGCGTCGGATAGGACAACAGATGAAGGCGGCCCCGCTGCATTTTGAGCAGAAGATGGCTTTGTATTCTTGGTCCCCGTCAAAGCCCGTCGGCCGTTCCTCCTACGCCGCGGACATTGTCACGTGTCAGTTTTTGGCCGTAGCGTTACGCTGCGGCCATTCCTGTCAAACGCTGCGAATGGTCCGTAGAGATGGACGTCACGGTTGCCGGGATCGGCTTGCCGTTGGCCAAGCAACGAGAACGTGTGGCTTAATACCAGCGCCCACGGCCATAAAAGCCGCCGCCCAACAGAAGAACGATAAGGACGATGACGAGAAGGGTTGTAATACTCATGGCAGGCTCCTGTGGATGCTCGCAACCGGTTCGCCGCTTTACCGTGGGTGGCACGCTGAGGACGGATGTCAATCCACATCAATGCAATGTTGAATGGACGATATTGTTCCGGTGCCCGACGCGTTTTGTTCGCAAACCGGCCTCTACGAAGTCCAGGAAACCCAGCAGGATGCCGGGCTCGGCCTCGCTCTCGAGTGGATCGAGCTTCGGCATGCGAGCGCCAATCTTCCTTTTTGGCATCGCGGCGTGGCGTGAGACGGCTGCGAGGTGACGGCGTCCGGGCCGGTTCGCCCTTCACCATCCGGTGCTTCTTCGATCGTTCCGATTGCGTAATATCCAATGGAACATCTTCCGTTCAGGAGGGCTTCTCCTCGTTAGATCGGGCGCTACTGGCATTCCGCCGGCGCTCCCGAATTGGAGAATGTCATGAGAACGATGTCGATTGCGATCGGCTTGCTATCTGCTCTGGGCGGGTCGGCGTTCGCAGCCGAGCCTGCCAAGATGATCGATACCAAGCTGGGCAAGGCTTTGGCCGACGAAAAGGGGATGATCCTTGACCTTGCCCCCAAGTTTCATCCAGTTTTGAGTTCGCTCCGGCGGTTTTGGGTTGTTGTATTCGCGGCAGTAGCGGCGTGTTGCGGTGCGGAGCCATTCCGGCTGCGCAGCACCGCATCACGTCGCGCGTTGATTGTCTGAGCGAACTCGGCAGGTGTCAGCCATCCGAGCCCTGAGTGTGGTCGACGATCGTTGTAATCGCTGCGCCGGTTTGAAAGCGATGATCGAGCATGGGTCAGTGACGAGAAGAGAGTTTCATTCAGGAGCTCGTCTCGCAGCCGCCCATTGAAGCTTTCGATGAAGGCGTTCTGGATCGGCTTGCCCGGCGCGATGTAGTGCCAGTCCACCTTGGCCCGGTCCGTCCATTGCAGGATCGCGTTGCTAGTAAACTCGCTGCCATTGTCGCTGACAATCATCTTCGGCTTGCCACGCCCCTCGATGATCCGCTCCAGCTCACGAGCAACCTGCAGACCGGAAAGTGAGGTATCGGCGACGAGTGCCACGCATTCTCTGGTGCAGTCGTCGACGACCGCCAAAATCCGGAACCTGCGGCCATCGGTCAATTGATCCGAGACGAAGTCCAGCGACCAACGATCATTGGCTGCCATTGGGATCAGCATCGGCGCGCGTGTGCCGATCGCTCGCTTCCGGCCACCACGTTTGCGCACTGTCAGCCTCTCCTCTCGATAGAGCCGAAAGAGCCGCTTGTGATTCACAAGATGACCTTCACGCCTGAGCAGCACATGAAGGCGTCGATATCCAAAGCGACGGCGCTCATGCGCCAGCCCCTTCATCCGCTCGCGAAGGTCATGGTCATCGCTGCGTCTGGTTTCGTAGCGGATCGTCATTCGGCAAAAGCCCATGGCTTTACACGCCTGCCGTTCGCTCATCTCGTGGTGACCCATCAGATGCGCAACAGCTTTCCGCCTTGCTGCGGGCGTCACCACTTCTTTTCCAAAAGGTCTTTCAAAGCAGCATTGTCGAGCATCGCGTCCGCCAAGAGCCGCTTCAGCTTCGTGTTCTCGTCTTCAAGTGTCTTCAGCCGCTTGGCTTCGGATACGTCCATGCCGCCGAACTTGGCCTTCCATTTATAGATGCTGGCATCGCTGACGCCGTGCTTGCGGCAAAGTTCCGAGACCGGCGTGCCGGCCTCGTGCTCCTTCAGAAGGCCGATAATCTGTTCGTCCGGGAAACGTGTGCGCTTCATTCTCTGGTCCTCTCAATGGGCCAGAGCTTACTTCAAAATGGATTATTTCAACGGGGCAAGGTCAAGCATCCGGCGATCCGGGGCACCTTCGAGGGCGGCAAGCGTCTTTCCTATGGCGCCCGCGCCATCACGGAAGGCGGTTACCAGTCGGTGCCGAAGCTCTCG